>JAFCCL010000008.1 GCA_017610205.1 Candidatus Iainarchaeum sp.
ATGAGCCTCGAAAACGACTCACTAAGAACCCCTCTACAAGCCTTCATGGAGAAAGCTTAAAATGACAAAGGACAACCCAGATTATAGAGGGAACATTAATTCAGGACAACACAGTTATTTTTCCCCCCGAAACCCTTAAATAGAAGAAAAACGATTATTTGGGTAATGACAGAAGGAAAAAGAAGTGTTACTGAAATAATTGCCGAAATGAGGCAAGAACTAAGGGAAGACACAGGCGAAGACGCAGAACTTTTTGCACCATATATTTCAAAGCCAAAAGCAGCCAAACCAGCAAAAAAAGCAAAGAAAAAGGCAACAAAAGCAAAAAAAAGCAAGGCAAAAATTGCAAAAGCAAGGAAAAAGACTGTTAAGAAAAAGGCAACAAAAACAAAAAAAAGCAAGGCAAAAATTGCAAAAGCAAAAGCAAGGAAAAAGACTGTTAAGAAAAAGGCAACAAAAGCAAAAAAGAAAGCTGTTAAGAAAAAAAAGCCCTAGTGCCTTTTAACTGATTCAACTGTTTTCCTTTCAAGAACATTTAGGGCTTTTTGCAGCACTGGTACAAGAATCCAGCCAGAGCCAGATGCAACAGATGTCACACCAGGAATACTTAGCTTTAAATGAACCGAATGCTTTGTTTTGGAACCCTCTGATTCATGCTGTTTAAAATGGGCATGCAAAAGCATTTCGTTGTTTGTGACCTTTTGCAGCTTGTCAAATGAAAGAATTAACGCCGATTCCACCTTGCTTTTGTCAAAAGAATCAAGCTCTGGCAAATTACTTGCCTCGATTTTTCTACCCTCAAAATCCATTATTTGAATCCCTCCGCAAGTTCTTTTATTGCAGCAGCCTGATTGGATGCCCTGGTTATACCTGAAGCAACAAAGACTCCTTTGGTGCCAAACTCCAATGCCTTTTTAACATCAGAACCAGTCTTTATTCCAGCACCAGTAATAACCTCTATTTCCGGCATTATTTCCTTAACAGCCTTTACAGAATCTGTTATAAGCTCTGGGTTTGCAGTGCTTACACTTACGTTCCCGCCAATAAGCTCAGGCGGCTCTACAGCAATAAGGGCTGGCTTTTGGATAAAGGATGCAATTTGCTTTGCCCTTTCAATGTCTTCAGCACAAACCATTACAATCAAACCAAGTTCTTTTGCCCTTTCAATTGCCTTTTCAATGAAAGCGTTATCACGCTTGTTTTCAGCGTGGTTCAAAACAGTTCCAACAGCACCTGCTTCTTTTACAGCCTCTGGAAGAATGTGACCAGTGTTGCTTCCAAAAGAAACAGGATCTATGTGTTGTGCAAACACAGGCAATTTTACGGCTTTAGAAACAGCCAGTATATCAACAGCCTGAACAACAAGTGCAATCGAAGCATTTTCTTCAGCAGCTATTTTCTCAGCTGTTTTAGCCAAAACAACCGCGTTTTTTCCTGTTGATTCAGCATATGTTTTAAAATTTATAAACAAAACAGGCAAATCAAGATTCATTAAACATTACCAAGAAAATAAAGATGAGGAGTTATTTAAACTTTTTCGCAGCAACATTATTAAATGGAGAGGGGATTATGAGGAAGAATTATGGGAAAAAGACAACTATTCTAAAAATAGTTGAAAGCAAAAAAGGCCTCGAAAAAAAAGGAGAAACACTTGTCAGAAAAGCCTACTTGCTCGCAGAAAAAGGAGTTAAAGGAAAGGGCGCTGAAGGAAAAAGACAGTTTGAGCACTCTGAAAGAGTTGCTGAAAAACTGTTCGAACTGGGTTTTGACAACACAACTGTTGCTTCAGGCCTTGTGTGCAATTTGTATTCAATAGCAGAACTTTCCAGTGAAGAGATTTTGAAGGCTCTTGGAAAAGAAGTTGAAGCAATTGCAATAGATTATGGAAAAATCAGACAGATTGAGAAAAAAAACTTTGGAAAAACTGACAACAAAATTCTTTCAACAATTATTCTTTCAACTGCAAAAGACCTCAGGTCAATTTTCGTAAAGTTTGTAGCAAGGCTTGATGCCATGCAAAACAAAAAATATGGAAAAAAAGAACTTGAAGGAAAAGCCAACGGGACTCTTCATATTTATTCCCCAATATGCCAAAAAATTGGGCTTTATGAGTTGCAATCAATGCTTGAAGACAGCAGCCTGAAAATACTTGCACCAAAGGACTATGACAAAATTAGCTCGTTTTTGGGAAAAACAAGAGCTGAAAGAAATAAAGAAGTTGAACTGGCAATTGCAGAGTTTTTATCATACATTAGAGAAAAGCCAACTGTTTCAATAGAAGGCAGGGCAAAAAGCATTTACTCAATATGCCGAAAAATGAAGGAGCAGGAAAAAACTTTTGAAAAAATATACGACCGCAGGGGAATCAGAATTATTTGTAATTGCGTAAGAGAATGCTACGAACTTTTAGGAATAGTTCATTCGGAATACAAAACAATTCCAAACCAATTTACAGACTATATTGCAAACCCAAAAAAAAACAGGTACAGAAGCATTCACACAGCAGTCGAATGGAATGGAGAGCCACTAGAGGTTCAAATAAGAACCTGGGAAATGCATTATGAATGTGAAACAGGCTTGGCTTCCCACTGGAATTATAAAAAATATGCAAAGGACAAATTTTTTGACAAAAGACTTAGTTTGATAAAACAACTTGTTGACTGGCATAGGACTGCAAGAACTGCCGGACACCTTACACATAGCCTAAAAATGGGTTTTGGACAAAACAGAATTTTTGTATTTACACCAAAACACGAAGTTATTGTGTTACCTGAAGGGGCTTCGCCAATAGACTTTGCTTTTGCAATTCACTCAGACCTTGGAATAAAATGCGTTAGGGCAAAAGTTAATGGAAAAGTAGTACACTTGGCACACAAACTTGAAAACGGAGACATTGTTGAAATAACTACCGGAAAACGGTCAATGATTAAAAGACTCTGGCTTAGCATTGTAAAAACACACAAAGCACAGGCAGTGATAAGAAACAAACTTGGAATAAAGCCACGTAAAAAAAGGGTTATTGGAATTGGTAGCGAAAAGCTTACAAGCGATGCAAACACAAAGATTGCAAAATGCTGCAATCCTGTTCCTGGTGACGAAATTATAGGGGTGAGAACAACGAAGAGAAAAATTTCAGTTCACAGAAAAGGATGCGGAAATGCTGCAAGAATAGCAAAAGAAAAAAGAATCAAAATAGGGTGGGGTCTTGCAAAAAAAGACTACATTGTTGAAATAAAAGTAAGAAGCAGAGACAGCCCTGGTACGCTTCCAACAATTCTTAAAATTCTTGAAAAAGGAAATGTCACCATTGCTTCAACAGACGCAAAAGCAAGCAAGAATGATATCCTGCAGTGTAAATTCAGCATCAAAATAAAAAATATTGAACAGCTTAATAGTATAATAAAAAAAATTGAAGACATTCCAACAGTGTTTGAAGTCGGACGTGAATAAAACAAACACCTCAAATTTAGAACAAGTGAACTGAAAAAGCAAAAAGTATATTAAGCTCTGAGTCATTTATAATTTAGCTGAATTGATAAGGAGTGAATTTAAAATGGAAAGAATAAAAACAGGAATAACAGGACTTGACAAACTTATTGAAGGCGGTTTTCCTGCTGGAAGAAGCATTCTAATAAGCGGAGCATGCGGAACAGGAAAAACTATTATGTGCATGCAGTATATTTACAAAGGAGCACTTGAATTCAACGAACCAGGAGTTTATGTTACACTTGATGAAAGGCCAAATCTTATAAGAGAAGATGTACTGCGTTTTGGCTGGGACCTTAAGCCACTTGAAGAAAAAAACATGCTTAACATTGTTGACGGAAGTATTGCAAAATTGGGCATGCCATCAGAAGAAGAATACAGCCTGCCAGTAACAGGATATGATGTTGACAAACTGTTGCTTGAAATAATGCGTGTGATTAAAAGAATTGAAGCAAAACGGGTTGTAATTGACAGCATTCCAGCACTTGGATTCAATTTTGAAAACCCAACAGAGGTAAGAAAAGCAATTCTAAAACTTAGTTACATGCTTATGAGAAGCGGAGTAACATCCATACTTGTTTCAGAAATGCAGGAAGGAATGAACAAATTCGGCAAATATGGAGTTGAAGAATATGTTGTTGATGGAGTAATAGTATTGCACTACATGGGAATCGGAACACAAAGCAACAGAACAATGCACATTAGAAAAATGAGAGCAACAAAACATTCAGAAGACCTGCACCCGCTTGAAATATCAGAAAAAGGCATTTCAGTTCACAAAATAGAAGAAGAATACGGCGAAGTTTAATTGGCTGCGTCTTTAAGGCGCTTTAAGCAACGTTCTTTTCCCAAAGCAAGAATTAACAAACCCGCCCTTGGTCCTGATTCTTTTCCAGTTAAGGAAAGATAGATTGTCTTAAATAACTGCTTTGGTTTTACATCGTTTGCCTTTGCTTCCTCAAAAATTGCCTGCTGCATTTTATCAGCGGAATCAATTCCTGAAAGCTTTTTTGCAACAGCTGGCAAAAGCTTTCTTGCAGAGGAATCCATTGCACTTGTTTCCTTTTCAGAAAGTATTTCAAGAAAAGAAAGCTTGAACTCTGGCGGAGCGTATTTTTCAAGCCAAACACGCGCTCTTTCAAGCTGTTTAAGTAATAGTTTTTTTTCTTCTCTTGAAAGATTTTCCGAAGCAATATGCCTTGTTTGTTTAAGTAATTTAACAGTTTCCGCAAACTGTTTTTTGGGATTCAAAAATTGGACAATTTGTACTGCAAAAGAGTAAGGAATGTGTACAGGTTTGGTTTTGGAAGGTTTTGCGATAACTGACAGGGCGTATGCTTCTTTTAGTTTTTTTTCAACCCGTTCATTTTCTGCTTTTTCTTCACCGTAATAAATTCTTTCTGCTCGTTCAAAGCGATCATTGAGAAGAATAAAACTGTTGTCAGCTAAACTAAAGTCAATTGCGCTGTTTGGTTTGTAGGAAAAAAATAAAAATCTGAAAAGTTCGGGTGAAGCTACTTCAAGCCATTCTTTTAAGCCAAAAACATTTCCGACAGAACCTGACATTTTTGCTCCCTTTAATTGAACAAACTCTGTGGGCACTTGATAAGGAGCCTCTTTTTTGAAAACCTCCGCCATTAAAGCTCCGCCTACATCAACGCTGCCGCCCTTGCTAAAGTGATCTTTTCCACCAGATTCAAAGGCAACATTATTTACAATCCAATTTGCAGCCCAGTGAACACGCCAATGCAATTTTGCGTTTCCGTTTAAAGGAGAAATTTCCCCATTGAATCCACATTTGCATTTGTACTTTACTTTTTTTCTATCCCATGCAATAGCAGTTGTAAAAAGACTTTTTCCGCATTGTTCACAGGTAACAACAATTGGCAAAAAACTTTCTGGTTTGTCCGCGCCTGCGACCTTGTTCCAAACAATAGTAATTTCTTTGCTGTGATTTAAAGAAAATTCAATCAAGTCGTTGAATTTTCCTTTTTTGTATAAATCATAAGAAGAGATAATATTCAGTTCTAAACCAAATTGGTCAATAACACCAGATACTTGGGAGAGAAAATAATCCGCCCAGTTTTTAAAGCCCTTAAAAGGCGGGGGGGCAAACTTGCAGGGAAAACCAATAAATTTGTCTTCGTCATCTTTTTTTATAGGAATTCCTGCAGGAATTTTGTCAATTGGGTCAAAGTCATCAATAATCAGATTTTGTTTTGCTTTAACTCCTTTTTCTTTCAAAATTCTGAAAACAGAGTAGGGAGTAAAAATTTCTGGCCTTGCATTGCCTATGTGAAAATAACCGCTTGGAGTCCACATTCCCTCACAAACATACTCTTTTCTTTTTTGCTTTAAGATCTTGTCAGCAATTCTTTCAGCCCAGAAAACATGTTCGTCCATAAGAAGACTTTTCCAAAAAAGGTTTTAAAAAAGGGATTATTTCTTGCCAAAGACACTTAAAGGAGATTCCTCTTTTTTGCGAAGGGACGGAAAGTTTATTTTTGACTTGCTTTTTTTCTTTGACTTGAATTCAGGCTTTTCATTTTTTTGGTTTTTCCTACCTAGTCCTGAATCTGGCTTTTCACGTCCTTGCTTTGTTTTTCCTCCAAATCCGGATTCTTTTCGCTTTGACTTTCTTTTTTTCAGTAATACAAGAACTACAAGGACAACAATGATGACGCCTATTGCAATTCCTGAAAAAAGAAGCACGTCTGAAGAAACAGGAAATCCTAATGACACAACCGTTCCAACAGGCAAAAAAACAGGTGGCGCAACAAACTTGTTTATTACGTTTTCTTCAATCAAGGCATCAGCCTGAGATTGTGAAAGATTGTCTTTCAGGGCATAGGAAAACTGCTTTTTTCTATACTCTTCCTTTGTAAGCTCAAAAGAAAGTTTTGGGTCATCATACAAAACCTCGAAAGAAATATTTGAATCAAGCTCTGCTGCATATTCGGCAAATTCTTTTGGAACAACTTCCACAACCTGCATTACTATATCTTCCGAATTATTATCAGACAAAATGTTGATGTCAAGAGAATACGAAATTGTGATTAATGCCCGAAAGTATTCAGTGTTGTCATCAATAACTCTTAAAATTTGCAGCTGCCTTTTTGGATCTGTTTTTTCAATAAACTGCAGCGCCTGTTGTTCAATGGCACCAGAAATGCCGGCTGCGTTCAAAAGGATTCCAGCCTGTTCTTTGTTGAAAATAAAATCAGCAGTATTGTAAACAGAAGTAGTAACTGTTCTCTGTGAATCCTTAAGCAAAAGAATTGCTTCTGAAAGAAGAACTTTGGCGTTTGTTTGGCTTTCAAGGCCAGGTAATTCAGAAAGAAGAATGGCTTCGTCGAATTTTGCATTTGCCTCTTCAATAAGACTGTTTGCCGTTTCTGAAAAAATTGCTTTTGCTTCAAGGCCTGCTTTTGTTTCAAACGCGGCGTTCATTGCAATTATTGCCTGTTCAATTGCAGCATTTGTATCAACCACACTTTCAAATGCATTAAGAACGGTGATTGACTGTGTTGCCTCAACCTGATTTCCTGCAAGGTCTATTGCAACTGCTTTGATTTTGTTAGACCCATTTTCGGCAGAAAAAGAATCCCAATTAAAGGCATAAATATTATTTTCACCAGAATCAACTGTTCCAAGTTCAGTCCAGGAACTTCCTTCCTGAATAAAAAAAGTAACTGGCTCAAGCCCGCTTTTGAAACTGCCTTGGTCTTCAGCCTCAACCTGGAAAGGCACTGTTTCACTTACCCTGTCAT
Source organism: Candidatus Iainarchaeum sp. (assembly GCA_017610205.1). GTDB lineage: Archaea > Iainarchaeota > Iainarchaeia > Iainarchaeales > JAFCCL01. Next base: position 7,257 of record JAFCCL010000008.1, read on the forward strand.
TATATTTTGGGAAAACGAAATGAATTGACGGGTTGGTTATGTCATAAATAAATCTCTTTTCAAATCCGCAGTTGTCTCCAAAAAACTCTTCAGCTGCAAGGGTAAAGTCAATGTAGCCTTCTTCAATGCTTGAAAGGTCAATTGAATCGTTCCACTCTGTAAAAGCAGATGCACTTTCAAAAAATGTTTTTGTTGAACCGTCCGGCAAAATTGCTTTAAGACCACCGCGATAGATTGAATCAGAACTTGTTATGCTTAACGCAAGGCTGTTGCCTGCATCTGACAATTCTGTTGAAAAAGAAATATCCAAATCACATTTTGCCGCTGTTTGAGCAAAGGCTTCATTGCTGACAATCCCTGAGTTGCCAGCATTGTCAATTGCCCTTATCTTATAATGATATGTTGTACTTTGATCCATTTCATTAAAATCATTTATTGAAGTGGTGCCTAAAGGAAGGATAAGGTAAATAGGCGTTGTTCTAATGTCAAAACCACCCATAAGTTTTCTGTAAAGTTCATACTCTTTTACACCACTGGAATCGTCTTCCGCAGGCTCCCAACTTAAATCAATACTGCCATCAGAAACTGATTCGGCAGAAAGAATTGGTTTTGAGGGATTGTCAACATCAAGTTTTATAGGATAGGATGTTGAATCACTTTCTTCTGCAGGATTAACTGATTTTATGACAAAATAATATTCTCCGCTGTTCATTTTTCGTGGAGGATAGACACTTGTGCTGCTGGTGCAATAGTTGTCTTCTACAGGAATCTCTTTGTCAGGAACAGAGACCAGAATCCAACAGTATTTATTGGCACCATTGATAGCACTCCATCTGAATTCCATTGGCATTGCCGCCCACACACCCTCAGAATGAGTAACGCTTGTAACAACAGGAGCATCCAATGCAACAGTTACAGGAATTAAAAGAAGAAATGCAAGAAAAATTGGTAAAAAAATCTTTGGCATGAATAAAAATTAGCTTGGAAAATAATTTAAATGAATGGATATGAAAAACGGATAAAAGGATATGAAAAAAGAAGGAAATGAAAAAAGAATTCAAATCTTTAATTTGGTGTCTTTTATTTCCTGAAAAAGAACCGTCATGTTTATTGTAAGGTTTTCAGGCAGATTTTCCAAAGAAAACCATTGCCATTGAGCCATTTTGTCTGGCTCTGTTACAATTGGCTTCCCGCCGAGAAGTTTTGCTTCAACTATGGGATTGAACCAGTGTTGTTTTTCGTTTGGAATAATGTGGTCAATTACCTTCACAACCCTCAGGGGTTTAACATCAATTCCTGCTTCCTCTTTTGCTTCCCTTTTTGCACAGTCAAACAACTTTTCTCCAAATTCAAGGGTTCCTCCAGGAAAACACCATTTGCCTGGCTCATTATTTGAATGTTTTTGACGCTGGCCCAGCAAGAATTCGCCTTTTTCATTTCGGACCATTACACCTACGCCAACTCCGACAAAGTCCTTACCGGGTTTCAGTTCTGTCAATCAAACCACCAAAAGAAAAAAATGAGGCCGGCGGGATTTGAACCCGCGACACTTCGGTCTTCAGCCGAATGCTCTCCTAAGCCACGCACGTAGTTTAATCCACAATGCGTTCAGACTGAGCTACGGCCTCATATATTAGAAATAGCTTTGAGAATGTTTTAAAAACTTGTCATTTTATGTAAACGGTCTAGAAGAACTTCTTGTTTATACCTTCCAAGATTGTAACCTGTTTTTACGATTGCTTTTCCAAAGCCAACCTTTTGAAAAAATCTGGAATAATTATCTAAGGTTCGCTTTATTGATAAGGAATGTGCTTTGCCAGTTTTATTTAAATACCTTTTACAGTCTATACCAAGGCTTTTGTGTAGTATAACCAAGTCACCAAGCATTTTTTTACTCTTGGAACTGCCAGTAAGATACCCTCTAGCACTAATGCGCCCTTCATCCGCCCAAAAAGCCAACAAAAAAGATTCTTTTATTGAATCTTCTGCTGCCATTATCTCAACAGGAACGCCAATGTTCTTACTAGTACTAAAACAACCAGAAAATTTTTTAACAAAATAAAAAGCTTTTTTAGAATAAAAGGTTGATTGATACCAATCAAGATTAACACCTTTAAACTTTGATATTTTAACAGGTTTTAAAGAAAACAGGATATGCACTTTTGAAACAAACTCCTTAATTAGTTCAATTGAAGAATTGCAATAAGATAACATATATTTGCCATTTGAATAAGAAACGCAACCGTCAAAAAACAAGTGGCCTAAAATAAGTGCTAAATTCTTGTCCAATTTAGGAGGAGTTATTTGCTTTTCTTTTGCATACTCGCGTGCAAACTTACGCCTGTTTTTGTTTTCACAGAAAAGAAGCCGATTTTTAGCTTCAGGCAATAAACTCAATTTTTTGGTATAGTTGTAAGCAGAGCCTGTTGAAATAGATAATTTTTTGGGAATTTTCTTATAGGAACATCCTTTACTTCTTAACTTAATTGCTTGCGCAACTGAGGAATCACTTAACTTTTGCATATAAATTAATTTAATTTTATTAATATAGTCATTTCGAAACACGCCAGATTTCCGGTGAACTTTCTTAGTGGGTTGTTTCCGTTAAAAAAATGGTTTATAATTTCCTTATTTTTATCCCTGCTTCCTCCAAAACACCCTTGCTTAATTCGTCTTTTTCATCGTTCAAAAAAACAATTTCTTTAATTCCTGCATTTATGAGAAGTTTTGCACAAAGAATGCAGGGAAATGTTGTAGAGTAAAGTATTGCACCCCTGGTTGAAACTCCCTGAAAGGCAGCCTGTGCAATTGCGTTTTGCTCTGCGTGTGTTGCCCTGCAATATTCCAATCTTTCACCACTTGCAATGCCATTATCCTTCCTAATGCAATTTCCAAGTTCAAGGCAGTTTTTTACGCCCTTGGGAGCGCCATTATAGCCAGTTGCAAGAATCTGCTTGTCTTTAACCAAAACAGCCCCTACTTTTTTGCCCCTGAAGCAGGAAGCCCTTTTTGAAGCAGTCTTTGCTATTTCAAGAAAATATTCATCCCAACTAATTCTCTGAACCAAAAAAAAACCCACTAAAAAATTTAGCGAGCCCGAAGGGATTCGAACCCTCGACGCCTAAACCAAGCATCTCCGCTAAGAGAATGCATTCTGGTCGCTGCCTCCCATCTGGAAGTTAAGAGCCAGGTGCTCTACCAGACTGAGCTACGGGCCCATAAAAACATTTTTCTATGGGTAAATTTTTGAATATTTTTAGCCACCAAATGTGGTAACTAACGAGCCCGCAGGGATTTGAACCCTGGACACCTTGGTTAAAAGCCAAGTGCTCTGCCAGACTGAGCTACGGGCCCTGGTATAAGAAAAAGTGTTGGAAAAGCATTAAAAATGTTCATTTGACCAAAAAAATAATAAAAATTAATGGTTAAATTTGAATAAAGTCAATTTCATTGCTCCCTTAACAAATCGCGTATAAAAATTCCTGTTTGAGTTAGGGCATAAGTATTCTTGTTTCTAATTTCCTTAATAATGCCTTTTTGAATCAGGGTATTGATAGCATCTTTTGACAAACGAGCTATTTCTCCGCTTGGAACTTTAGACCTTGATTTGAATAGGGTAAAGACTGGAAGAAGATCTGGCCTTTCAGCAAAAAAAGTATTTCGAACATTTCTGGCATTGTCAATAGGGCCCATTGCATGAATGCCTTTTCCTAGAACCGACCTTCGAATTCTTCCACCACCAACCTTTGAGTGCTTTCCACCGTACCTGCCCATGTAATATCACTTATTTTTTAACTTTTCCTTTAATTTCCTTCAAACCATTCATGTACTTTTGTAACACTGTTGGAATCTTTATTGTTCCTTTTTTTGTTTGATATGTTTCAATTATTATGCGAAGCATTCTCGTGGTGGCAACCATAGTATTGTTTAGAGTAAAAACAACCACTTTTTTGCCGTTCTTTTTTCTATACCTTATTCCAAGCCGCCTTGCCTGATAATCAGTACAGTTGCTGCAGCTCATCAACTCAATATATTTTTCCTCCCGCGGAGACCAGCCATTGAAATCATATTTTTTGGCAGCTATGCTTCCAATGTCGCCAGTGCAGACATTTACCTTTTCAAAAGGAATTTTAAGGCCCTTAAGCAATGTTTCAGAATTGTTTGCAATTTCTTCAAAAAGTTTTTGGCTTTGGGCTGGTGTGCAAAAAACAAATTGCTCTATTTTGTTAAATTGGTGCACTCGGAAAAATCCCCTTTCGTCAAGACCATGCTTTCCAATTTCTTTTCTGAAACAAGCACTTAACCCGGCGTATTTTATTGGCAAATCCTTTTCGTTAAGAATTTCGTCTTGATACATTGCAGCCATTGGATGCTCTGATGTTGCAATAAGATAAAGGTCTTCGTCCTCAGCCCTGTACATTACACTTTCAAAATCGTCAAGAGAAACAACTCCTTCATAGGGTTTTCTTCGCATAAGAAAAGGCGGTTGAATTGGAACAAAACCTTTTTTCAAAAGAATATCAAGAGCGTAACGCTGCAAAGCAAGATCAAGCATTGCAAGAGCACCTTTAAGGTAAAAAAAGCCATTGCCACTAATCTTTACAGCCCGTTCAAAATCTGCTATATCAAGCTCTACTGCAAGCTGCCCATGATGTTTTATTGGAAAAGCTGGTTTTTTTGCAGAACCTGTTTTTTTTACAACAACATTTTCTGAATCATCCTTTCCAAAAGGAACAGAGTTATCCAAAAGATTTGGAAGCCTCATAAGATAGTAATCAACCTTTTCCTTAAGTTTGACCATTTCGGATTCTTTTTCCTTAATTTTGCCAGCAGTGTCCTTCGCAGTTTTAATTGCAGCAGGGCTGGGTTTGGATCTTACATCTGAAAGCGTGTTCATTTTCTGCCTTAAGACATCAACTTCCTGTTTAAGGAAACGCCATTGCTTGTCTTTTTTAATCAAGCCCTTAAGCCAGGCAACCTTTTCAGAATTGTGCCTTTTCGCAAGATTTTCTTCAACCAGACCAGGATTTTGCCTTATAAGATTTATATCAAGCATTTTTTCACCTATAACTTAAGTACTAATAAAAATCGTTTGCAACTAATATAAATCTATATGGTTGGAAAGGAAATTGTGGTACTAAGATATGGACACAGGTTTGTAAGAGATTACAGAGTTACCTCCCACTGCTGCCTAGTGGCAAGAGCCTTTGGAGCAAAAAAAGTAATTATTGCAGGAGATGAAGATTCAAGCATAAAGGAAAGTGTGGAAGATATTGTAAAAAGATGGGGCGGGCCGTTTAAAATTGAATTTACTAAAAGCTGGAGAAAAACATTAACAGCATTCAGGAAAAAGGGTTTTTTTGTAGTGCACTTGACAATGTATGGGTTACAATTACAAAAAGAAGAAGAAAAAATAGGAAAGAATAAAAAAATTCTAATAGTAATAGGCAGTCAAAAGGTTGAGAAAGAAGTTTATGAAGAAAGCGATGCAAACATTTCAGTAACAAGCCAACCGCACAGCGAGATTGCAGCACTTGCAGTTGCTCTTGACAGGATACAACAAGGAAAAGAAATTAATAAGAGATTTTTAAAATCAAAAATTAAAATCATTCCACAAAAAATGGGAAAAAAGGTAAAAAAAAGGAGTTAGTTTAAATCACCTTTGAAAAATAAGTATTTAGTTGATACCCTTGCCGACAAAAAAAAAGTTTATCAAATTACCTTTAGTACAGGAATTCCTAGAAGGAACAGGTGGAGAAGCAGCCATAGGAGTTGCAGCCTTTTGTGAAAAAAAAGGCAAACGAGTGACAGACGAAGAAATCGCAAAAAAAATGAAAGTAAAAGTTACTGAAATAAGAACTGTTTTGAATAGATTGCATTACAAAGGAATTGCGTGTTATAAAAAAACAAAAAATAAGAGAAACGGATGGTATAATTATACCTGGGAAATTAAAAAGAAACGAATTGTCGAACTAATTCTTGAAGAACAAAAAGAAAATATTAAAAAACTTGAGGAAAAACAGAATTTTGGAAAAAATTACTGTTTTTTCAGTTGTAAAAACACATGCAATGTTACTCCTTTTGAAATAGCAGCAGAATACCAATTTAAATGCCCTGAATGTGGAGAAACTATGAATTCGTTTGATTACAGTAAAAAACTTGAAAGTATCAACAAACAGATAGATACAATGAAAAAAGAAGTAGGGCAACTGGAAAAAATAACCTAAAAAACACAAAATCTTGGACAGATTTTAAAACAAAGAAAGAAAGAAAAAATAATAAAATCCTGGCCCCACAAGCCTTTTCATAAGCTTAAAAGGCCAGAAATTAAGCTAAATGAGAAATAGGGTAAAAAAAGACGGTTTTGGTTGAAAAGGGGTTAGAAGGCTTCTTTTTAAACCTTTTTATATAAGTTTTTATTAAAGCGGGGTGGGGCAGCCAGGAGTGCCCGTCGGGCTCATAACCCGAAGGTCGGAGGTTCAAATCCTCTCCCCGCTATTAGCTCACAAAATCAGGCTAAACTTATTCTTTAAAAACACCAAATTAGGGCGGTTTTTAAGTACCTCACAAGGGGACAAAAAGCAACTAAATCTATGAAAACTTATTTTTAAGCGAAAAAAGGCATATCACAATAAAGGGATGGAACAAATGAAAAAAATAAAAATAAAAGTAGTGAAAAGGCAGGTCTCACAAAGGGATAAAAGCAAGCAAAAAGGCCAGAAAAGAAGACAGGCTATGTTAACAAGGCACTCAATCTAAAGCAATAAAACAGATTAAATGAGATATAAAAAAACATGCAAAATAAGCCACTCACACAGTAAAATAAATGTTTAAAAACAACCAGGGTAAGCATGTTCCTACTTATTTAAAAAAAGAGCAGGATAAACATACTCACTCAGGAGCATAAACAACAAAAACTAACAAAATAGGTAATTACAGTTAATTACCATAATGAGAGTTCATTACCGTAATCATTTAAAGTAATTACGGTTATTATAATAATAACATGGTATTTAAAAAAATTGTAAGAAGCATAATCGGGCTTTTCCACAAGGCAGATGATTGGAGTGCGGAAAGCCCTAAAAAGGTCTATAAAGTAGAAAAAACAAGGGAAGAAAGGCGTTTTGAAGAAATACACGGGGTCTGGGATTATTTAAAATTTAAGGCAAATACTCAAGCATACCATCTTTCAAATGTGATTGGTTTTGATGAATGGGTGGATATGACTGAGATTAGAAGAAGAATAAAGGAACTTTTTAGAGTAGAATACAAAAACGAACGAAGCCTTTATCCCTATCTTAAAACATTAACAGATATAGGCCTTATGGAAAGCAATAGTATTGGCGGCAGGATGCAGTGGAGAAAACACGATTTAGCAGTAAAAATAAGTAAAAAAGAAGAAGAAAAACAGGTTGCTAGTATAAAGGCAGCACTGGCAAAAAAGCCAAGGGAAGAAGAAGAAAAATAGGCAGAATTAACACCAGGGAAGAAAAAGAAGTTTTAAGAATATTAAGCCTGGTTTTTTAATTTCTTATAGTTTGAATAAAATGCCTTTAGTTTTTCAGACTGAGAATAAACGCTTTTGAACCAGTCGCTTGTAGCAACAGGCGTAGCTTCAGATAAAAGCATCGAAACATATGCTTTATCAAATTCGCTGGTTTTTGAAGCAGTCATATTAAGCATTGAAGAAAGCGACTCCATTTTACCTGATTCAGAAGGAACATAATGTCTTTCCAAAAGAGATTCAATTGCTGTTGCGGCGTTCTTTTCATCAACTGTTTTTTCGTTCATATAATAAACTGCTTTCCAGTCGCCTTTTCCTTTCCAGGTGTGGGCAGGGTTTCTACCGGTTTTAAAGAATTCAAGAAGATTTTGAAAATTTCCCGAAGGAATAATAACACAATTTTTGCCAGGGCGAAGATAAGGAGTTGATGATAAAACACCTGGCCGGCGATAATGATATATTTTACCGTTTGATTTGAAAACTGATTGGGTATAGCCATATAGTGCTCTGAACAGTTTTTGATAAGTATAACTTGAATGCTTCATGTTTTCAGGGATTATGAATTTGTATTGAATAAAATAACCTTTGACTCCCATAGACACCCCGTCCCTCCACTATTAACTACTACTACAATACTAATTGTCTTATGTATAATATTAATACATAAGAATATTTAAACTTTTACTAACGTTTAAATTTGATTTAAAAAGGTTTGGTGTTTTTAGAAAAGAAAGATAAAGAAAAAAATCCTGTTAAAACAGGGAAAACACTTAGTGCCTTTTAGATCTATAATATGAAGTTCTTGCCTTTTCTCTGGGTTCGGGGCCTGCAACAACTTTTCCGCCAACCAATATAATATCTTTTGCAGCCTTCACATTTTTGTAGGGAATACTCTTTTCACTAATGATTTTTTTGGCTTCCTGTTTTGATCTGGCTTTCAGCGCCTCTGTTGTAATGGTTTCCAAACGTCCTTTTTCTAGGTTTATTATAACATCAAAAACCTTTCCTTTGTACTCAGCGTCATTAGTGTAGATATCCATTCCAAATAATTTTGATAATCGCATTGTCATTTTCAACCCTCCTTTAATTTTACTATAATAATAATCTCGTTAAACTATATAAGCGTTTTGGTCGGCTTTCCTTCTAAAAAACAAGTAAAAGAATTACTTATACATAATCTTTTCTTCCTTCTAAAACACCAACTATATTTCACATACACCTTATACATAATCGTTATTTTTCTCCATTCTTTACTTTCTATCATGTCTAATTAATATTTCTCTATTTATACATAAAAAAAGATAGTTTTCATTTTAGGTTTCTTTTAAATTTTTTTTGCTAATTTATTTTTTTCACTTGATTGTTATGGCAGTAAATTTTATACAAAACAGGCTTTTTTAAGGGTAAAACCTGTTAATGCAATAATTGTCTTGCCCGGGGAGATAATGCCTGGCATGCGTCTGCTCTTGTAAAAGAAGTTGATTGTACATTTCCGCATATAATCAATCTGCTTTCCTAATTTGAGGAGCTGGCCATTATTTCATTTAAGGTTGAGGCGGCATAAAAAAACTCATTTTTTTAACCCTTAAAGGCAGAAAATTATCTGCTGATTTTTCCAGACTTTCAACAACACTGGCCTAACTTACTAACAATACTGTTTGGTCCTAATGTGTTGTGTTTCTTTTCTAACTTCGAAATTAGTGGAAGTCTGGGGGCTGCCTTTTCAACCCCTTCGTTCATGGTTTTAAAATATTACAGCCTGTCCAGTGGACTTTTTACTTTCTTTAATTCTGCCGTGCTTACTCTTGTATATATTTGGGTAGTGCTTAAGTCGCTGTGCCCTAAAAGTTCCTGTATTTTTCTAATGTTTTCACCTGTTTCCAGAAGGTGGGTTGCGTAACTATGCCTCAAAGTATGTGGGGTAACCTTTTTTTGAATACCTGCTTTTTCAGCTGCTTTTTTTACAACTCTTTGTACTGTGTCTGATGAAAGAGGTGTTCCATTTTTTTTACTAAAAACAAAAACACTTTTGATTTTTTTTCTTTTGAGATATTTTTTTATGTGTTTTAACCATTCTTTTGAGAGTATTATCATTCTGTCCTTATTTCCCTTTCCTCCTCTTATTGAGGCCATTTTTTCTTTAAAATCCAGATTCTCTGTTTTGAGTTTGACACACTCACTTACCCTGCATCCTGAACTGTAAAGGAATTCTACAATCAACCTGTCTCTTTTTGGAGGAGTTGCCTTTATCAATTTTTTTACTTCGTCTCTTCCAAGCACTGTTGGAAGTTTTGTAGCCTTTTTTGCAATCTTTATATCTTCAACTATTTTCTTACGCATTATTTTGTGGAAAAAGAAATGCAAAGCCGCGTGAACTAATGCAAGCGTTGCATTACTTACATTTCCTTTTTCTTTTTTTTCTGCAAGGAACGCAACAATATCATCGCGTTCACATTGTTCAATTGGTTTTTTTAAAAATCGGTCGAATTCATTAAAATAACACAAATACATTTTTACAGTTCTTGAACTGTAACCACTCACTATCAACTCTTGTCTTAGTTTTTGAACCCAATTATCATTTCCAATTTCTTCCACGCTGCCCTTTTCATCTTTTACTTCAGAAGTGTTTGCAGTATAATCCATGTTACTATTTAGACTTTCTTGTTTTTATTTTTTTGCCCTGCTAAAAGCAACTTTTTAATATCTTTTCATTCATCTGTTCATTTGATTACCGTGTCTAAAAAAGCAAAACTTAAACCACTGCCTGAAGGAAAGATTGACAAACCAGGGGACAAAGAATGGACTGAATGGTACAAAAACCTTGATGTAAAAGAACACGAAAAACACCTTGCACAATTGGGCCTTGACAAAGAGGACATAGGGGAATGGGAAGAAATTGAAGGATTTAAAAAACCTTCAAATGAAAAACCCTCTAAAAAAAAGAAATAATTTTACACGCCTTTTTTTCCTTGTTTTTGATAGCGCTTGCTTTGTTTATTTGCCCAAAAAACACAAGAAAGTTATTCTGAAATTTGGGCGTAATGAATAAGCTGTCTTGCCTGGATTCCCAAAACCAACCCGCCAATTCCTGCAAGCCATGCTGCAAAATAATACATAAAAGCGGCTTCGTTTCCGCCTGTTACTATGTGGGTTAAGATTCCTTGCACCATGCTCCAAACAAAAAGCGTTGCGAAGGCAACGCCTAGTACAAAATAGAACGATCCCTTCAAAAACATAAATCTTACTTTCTGCATGGTTATTTAGTAAAAACAATCTCTTTTTAAACAGTTTAACTGTATATTAGTATAACACAAAGTCCTATTTATATGTGTTTTTTTTGTAATGTAAAAGAAGGTGTTAGATGTGGATATGGGAATAGACGAAGAAATGAGACAACAGTTGCTTGCTGAGGAATTCAAACTCAGAAAAAAGCAGCCTCCTGCATGGACTATGCAGAAATACAGAAAATATGCCAACTTTGGTGCAAACAGAAAAAAGAAAGAAGAAATCAAAAACCAAAAAACAAAAACTGAAACAGTAAAGGAATCTACATAATTTTTGTTTTTTTTTGTTTTCTTCAAAAATTCTTTTTTTTTCAAAACCTTTTTCAAAAACCAGCTTTTGCTTAACTTTAAAAAGCATTTGCTGGGCTATATTTTTACCCGCAAGGGGTACTAAAATGGAATTAAGGGTAGAAATAAAATTACAGTCTTTTTTCTGGCATTTTATTTATAAATATCTTAAGTTCCTTAACTGGAGGTAAATAACATGGCATACAGTCAATATAACCGGAGAAGATTTGAAGGAGAAAAACCTGTAAATGAAGGAGAAACATACGACATAGAGATTGAAGCAACAGGCGCAAAAGGAGACGGAATCGGCAAAATCAAGGGCTTTGTTGTAATAATCCCTGGAGCAAAACCAGGCCAGACAGTAAAAGTCAAAATTGATGCTGTTAGGGGCAAGGTTGCTTTTGGCACACTTGTTGGTGAAGCAGAAGCTGTTCCCGCCAAGGAAGAAGGCGAGGAAACAACTGAGCCTGCTGAGGAAGAGCCTGCTGAGGAAGAGCCTGCTGAGGAAGAGCCTGCGGCTGAGGAACCTGCTGAGGAAGAGCCTGCGGCTGAGGAACCTGCTGAGGAAGAGCCTGCGGCTGAGGAACCTGCTGAGGAAGAGCCTGCTGAGGAAGAGCCTGCGGCTGAGGAACCTGCTGAGGAAAAGCCTGCTGAGGAAGAGCCTAAAGAAGGAAAAAAGGAATAATTCTATTTTTTTGGGAACCTTGTTCCCAAATATTTCATTTTTTTGGGTTTATTTTCCAAAACAAATATACTTAAATTTATCATCTCCCTTATATTGGTGAGGTGGGTATTTTGTCATTAACTACTACTACTGAAAGACGTGTTGAAAATTTTGCAGAAAAAAAAAGATGGCGTTGTCTGTACTGTGGTAACATAATTGAAAATCCAACAGACTTGTACACCAGGCGTTTTTGCACTATAGCTTGCAAGGATGCATACTTTAGACCGCTTGATTCAATTTAATTTTCTTTAAATTCATTGCTTCCAAAAAAGCAGATTTAAATACTTTGGAAGCACCAATTTTATTATGCCTCGTCGCGTAGCAGGTTTTTTTGATAAAGTTGTAAAAGCGGTTCCAATCCTGCTTGCAAAACTTGGTACTATCTTAATGCTTATTTTTACTATTGGAATGGTTGTCGGTTACCTTGTCTTTGTAATGGGATTAACCCCTGTAATTTTTCTTATTCCGATTGTTGCAATGTTTGTAATGTGGTACAGGCTTGACGAAGGCGTACTTCTATTAGTTCTTTTAGCATTGCTTGTTATCTTCTTTCCAGAGCTCTTCAACAACCTTTTTTCATTCCTTCTCTAAGGCCTGCTTTTGAAAGCATTTAACTTTCTTTCTTTTCTCCTAGTTTTACAATGCGCTACACTTTCTCCACCTCTTGGACTGCCAAATCAAGAAAAATAGCAAAAGCTATCGAATTTGACCACATCTGCCTTGAAAGAATTGCCTGTGTTGAAAGCAACGGCACAAAAACACGCAGGGTTATTGCCAGAATTCACACTCTTGGGAAAGTAATGCAGCTTGGCATGCAGCAAAAACCATTTTACGTAATAGAACTAATTTCAGAACAGTTTAACCGCCAAAGCCAGCAAGATCAGATAAAAACAATAATTCACGAACTAATGCACATACCACACGGCTTTGGCGGCGGCTTCAGGCACCACAAGCCATATGTAAACAAAAAAACAGTTGAAAAAGAATTCAAAAAACTGCTGGATACAGATTTTGAATTCTAAAAAAAAATAGAAGAAAGGCACAGTTCTAATACAAGACTGAATTAAAGCAAAATTACTCTAAAACAGTTAATGTGCCAAATTTTCCAGCGCTAACCTGTTTATTTCCCTGGAATTCAGAACACCAGCCTTTTTCAATCTTTATCTTTGTTCCATCCTCAACCTTGGCAATTTCATCATTCCACAATGAAACAGTTACTTCGTCGCCTGCTGCGTCTTTTGCTGCTGCAGAACAAACCTTTCCAGAACCTCTATCGTTTGCAAATTCTCTGACTTCGCCTTTGCTGACAATTTCAAGTTCTATTTCGTCAACAGCTGATCTTGCTTTTAATTCACTTACTTTCAAATAAAACACCCCTGTTTTGATTTTGTTTTAAAAACACGAAAACAACCCAAGTCCCCAACAAGTGCGAAAAGGATATTTTCCTGTTTTAATTAATTATATATTGGCATAATAGAATTTAAATACCTTCCACAACCAAATTTCCGCTGAAAATAACTCCCCCAAAACAATATTTTTCCAAGCCTATCTTTATCCCTTCCCAAAAAAAATTTAATCTTGTTCCCAAAAAATTTAATCCTAATCCAAAAAAATTCAAATCACCCTGAAAAAAATTCAACCCATCTCCAAAAAAACCAACCCCTCAAAAAAATCCAATCCTGCCCAAAAAAAAACAAAATCATTCAAAAACTGAATTCGCTTCAAACCCCATTACACCAAAAGAAACCTATCTTATACATAACCCTTTTCCTGTTTTTCCAACAAAAAAATTTTCCGAAAAAATTCCTGTTTGTGTTTTGGCCTTTTTAGCCCCCAAAACCCCTAACTACAAGCCCTTACAAAGCACATAAACCGAAAAATGGTTTGCTTTGCAGAGTTTGGTTTGAAAAGAAGTTTAGTAAGGAAACTGTTTTTTCCTATTTTGCTTTGGTTTTCATTTTGCCTACTTTCTGAGGACAGAGCGGCTTTTCTGTCTTGGTTTCCTGCAAAAAATTTTTTGCACACCATGCTGTCTTCATGCGTCAAATTTTTTCAAGGAAATTTCCCTTTTTTCCCAATTTTTTCACAGGTCAGATTTTCGTTTTTTTCTGGAAGAAAAAACAATGCTTGAAAAAACTCTTTCCAGTGAAAAAGTCAAAGAAAAACAGGCTAAAACCCGTCTTCTACATAACAGGTCTTGCTTAGTTTATAGATGGAAATAAGTTTTGGTTCTACTTCCACTGTCCTTCATGGCAAAATTCTAATTGGTTTGTCAGAGAGCGAGCTGAACGACCTGGTTAAAGGGGTTGGGTTTACAAAAACGTACACTGAACTAAAGCCCTGGGGTTGGAAACCAGTAACAGATTTCTATTTTAGATTTGAAAAATAATATTTCTGACATTAGTTGAGTGTAGCGCGCAATTAAAAACCCCTTTTCATTAAATTCTTTTGTTATGGGTTTTAAAATTGCCAATGTTGAATTGAAGAACAAACTTGTTCTTGCTCCAATGTACAGGGTTACAGATTTGGCTTTTAGGCTGCTTTGCAGGGAGCAGGGAGCAGGACTTTGCTATTCTGAGATGATTAATTCAGAGGCCTTGATTAGGAACAATAAGGCAGCCCAGGCTCTTTCCCTTTCGTGCACTGAGGACACGCCTCTTGCAATGCAGGTTTTTGGAGCAAGGGTTGAAAGCATGAAAAAGGCTGCTGAAATCCTTTGCAGGGAGCACGAGTTTGACTTTTTGGACTTAAACCTTGGCTGTCCCTCTGATAATGTGATTAATCAGGGAGCAGGCTCTGCTTTGCTCAAGCGCCCTAAGAGAATTGCTGAAATCATTTCTTCTTGGAAGTGTTTTGAAAAGCCTGTTACTGCCAAAATTCGTTCAGACCAGAATATTTTGCACACAATTAAGCTTGCAAAGGAAATTGAGCGCGCTGGAGCAAGCGCAATTGTAATTCATGCAAGGCCTGTAAAGCAGAAAAACAAGGGCTTGGTTGATTTTGTTGCAATTAAGCGCGTTAAGAAAGCTGTTGGGATCCCTGTTATTGGAAACGGTGGCGTAAAAAACAAGGCTGGTTTTGAAAAAATGCTTGAAAAAACAGGCTGTGATGCTGTTATGGTTGGAACTGCTGCAATCGGAAACCCTGGAATTTTTGCCGAAATTTTGGGAAAAAAGCCAGTTGCCAGGGAGCAGGCATTTTTGAATTATCTTAAATTATCCCACAAGTTTGGCATTGACTCATATTTTGGCAGAATGAAAATCCATGCAGTGAAGTTTTTTGAAGAAAATAAGGAAAAAGTGCTTTTGTTTCAAAAAACTAAAACCCTTGAAGAGCTTATTTCAATTGCTGGTTCAAATAATCCCGGTTAATTTGCTAAGGAAATATTTTTATACACCAAAGTTCCTTATACTATTGAATTTTTATGGCTTCAGAGAAAAAAACAGCAAAGAAAAAAGCAAGTCCAAAGAAGGCAGTTAAAGCAAAACCAATAAAGGTTTTAAGGGGTAAAAAAACAAAAGATGTTAAAAGAAAGCAACCAAAAGGTAAATCAAAGGCTGTTAAACACAAGAAGGTAAAACACAACCCAGTTGCAACCAAAGCAAGCTTTGATGCAAAAACTGCTTCATTATATTCAGAACTAAGACTTGTTAGGCAAGCGCTTGATAAAAACGATTTAATGATTGTAAAAAAACTTGGTGAAAAAAACAAGCTTGAAAATTTTTTGAATTCCTTGCTTAAGAAAAATTTTGCTTCTGAAAAAAACATTCTGTTAGCCCTTAAAGCAAGTTCTGCCAAAAAGCAGACTGCTTTAAGAAAGGAAATTTCTTCCCTAAGTGCAATTAACAAGGTTTATGAGGAAAAAAAGGCAAGGATTGACCTTGCAAAGAAAAAACAATCCGCTTTGCAAAAACAGCTTAAGCTGCTTGAATCAAAGGCAGGTGCTTGAATATGGCTAAAGAAAAAATTGAAGAGATTAAGAAGAAAGCAAACTTGCTTGAAAAGGAAATACTTAAAGCTGAAAAAAAATCCCTGACTCTTACAAGAAAAGCAATTTCTCTGGAAAACAGTCTTAATAACCTGCTTTCAACACAGGTTGCATCTGAAAAGGCAAAAATTGCAAAAGCAAAAGCTGATTCAAAAGCAACTGAAAAAAAACTTTTGGCAAAAGTCAACACCCTTAAAGCAAAAAGAAAAGTTTATAAGAAAAAGCGTGAAATGCTTAAACACGTTAAGGAAAAAACCGCAAGAGTCAAATCAGAACTAAATTCTCTTGAATCAAACATACGCCAGGAAACAAAAGAACTTTACAAAATCGAAGCCTTCAAAAAAATAATTCAAAAAAAGCCAAAGGCTGTTGTTAAGCCAAAGGCTGTTGTTAAGCCAAAGGCTGTTGTTAAGCCAAAGGCTGTTGTTAAGCCAAAGGCTGTTGTTAAGCCAAAGCCAGTTCTTAAACCAAAGGCTACCAAACCAAAACCTTTGCAAAAACCAAAGCCAAAACTTGTTGTTAAACCAAAGCCAAAGCCTTTTGTTAAACCAAAGGCATTTGTTATTCCGCCAGCGGCAAAAGAAGACCCTTCTTTCAAGTCAGAGGAAATGAAAGAAGCAAAATCTGAGAAAGCATTTCCCTGGAAGGAAGAGCCTAAAAAAATAGAAAAATCCAAGGAAGAAATAAAGGAAGAAATTCCCAAACCTTTTGAATCAATTGAAGAGCCTGCTCCAAAAGAAGAAAAATTAGAAGACTCTGTAAAAAAAGACAGGCCTTTGGAAGAGAAACCTGTGCGGCCTTTGAAAAAACAACTGTTTGGTGGAAAAAAAGAGAAAACTGATTTGTCTGCTAAAGAAGGATTTGAAGAGCCTCCAGTGGATTGGGGTGTAATGAATGATAAAAACACACCCTCTGAAAAAAAACCCTCTGTTGAAAAAAAACCACTTATTGAAGAGAAACCTTCTTTTGAAGAGAAACCTTCTTTTGAAGAGAAACCTTCTTTTGAAGAGAAACCTTCTTTTGAAGAGAAACCACCTACTAAAGAAAATTTAGGTCCCAAAGAGTCTGAAGAGAAACAACCTTGGTCTTCATTTGATGAAAAACCCAAAGTAGTTGGCATTGGTTCTGAAAAAGAACCAGTGGATTCAAGCCAGGGTAATACAAGAGAACAACCTCCATGGATTAAGAAAAAAGAAAAAAAGGAAGTTGATTCCGAAAACTAAATTTTTGCTTTTTTCCCACTCAACCTTAAATACTTTTTGTATATTCTTTTCTAAAATGCTTAGTGCAATTGTTTTGAATAATTTTTCAGGTGTTTTCAATGCCTGTTTGCGTTTGCACTGTAGGCTTTTGTGGCGTTATTGAATGCAATTATGTGGCCTAATTAACTAACCTTATTGTGTTAGGCTCCCTTTCCCAAACGCTTTTTTTTTATTTGTAAAATTGGTGTTAAGCCAGCAAAAACCACAGGCATAGTAAAAAAGGAGTTGAATTGAAATTGAATAAAACACTACTGATCGGAATTTCCGCGACATTTTCATTTATTTTATACAGTTTTATCTGGAAAAACGCTTTTCAAAAAGTTTTTGAAAATTTTTTGTTTGAAGCCTTTATCTTTGGCGGGGCAACAATTGCTGTGGCCAGCGTAATAATTGCAATGTCTCAACTTCATACATTGTTAAAATCCGGTTCAATTCCCTCTTTCTTCCAAAGGCACCCGCCTTCTTCCACTGCTTTTTTTTCGGCTTCTCGGAAAAGGCTTGCGAGGGAATTATCTGGTGCAAATTCAAACGCCCTTGCAAAACCATCTTCTGCAAGAACCAAATTTACAAAAAATCCATCAACATAGGCAAAGCGCACAAGTCTTCCATATTTGTCTCTGTTTGATTGGTCCTTGTACAACAAAACATCTTTGTTCAAAACAAGCTCTTGCAACCTGCTTTTTGCTTCTTCAAAGCAAAACTCGCCTTTTTCTGGAGTGTCAATTCCAATCAATCTAACTTTTTCTCCTCCTTTAAGTACAAATGTGTCTCCATCTATTACCCGTTCAACAACTCCTTTTTCCACTGCTTCAAATTTAAATCTCTTTGTTTTCTGTTCAAACAATTCGCCTTCTGGTCTTATACATCCAATTAACACAATTGCCAGCAAAAGCAAAAACAAGGCTTTCATAATTCATATTTTGCCCTAAGCTGCTTTTTTAATCTTGCTTTAGTGCGCTAATTGTCGAAGAAAACAAGGGCTGTTTTTTTTATTACTACTGGCAAAAGTTTTATTGCAAGTGCTGGCAGGAGTTTTTTTTTATTGGAAGTGCAGTGCTTGTTTTTGAAAAAAGAAGGTTTGTTTTTTTATACAATGCTAACTCCGCCAGTTTCTTTTTCAAACCACGTTTTTCTCCATGTGCCTTAATTGAAATCCAAACCACCTGCTTCCAATATTATTCCTTTGCCGCAGGCGTTTGCTTAAATTCTTTTCGTTCTTTTTTTCTCTATAGAGTTGATTTGAATGAAGTGTGCAAAATGCAAAAACCCCGCATCAAAGTATAACAAGCAGGGCTTTCCTGTATGTGCAAGGCATCTCAAGACAAAAATAAAGCCCCCAAAGTGCCCGAATTGTAAGCTTGAAATGGTTGTCAGAGAAGGCAAGTTTGGAAGATTTTGGGGATGCCCTGCCTTTCCAATGTGTGACGGGCTTCGGGGCTTTTAACGAATTCGTAACTGCTAACGGTTTTTCAATTTCTTGCAAAAACTAAAATGCTGAATTTGTGGTTTAACTTACAAAAGAACACAAAAACGAAAAAACAAAGCAGGATAGGATAAAAAAATAGGACACGATTAAATCAGCTATTAAACGCATTACACGCCAATTCTCAGAGACTGTTAGCAGTTACACGAATTCCTTTTCTTTGAAAAAATTAGTTTTTAATGCCTCTTTTAAAAAATAGTTTTTGGAAACAAAAACCAGTATCAGCATATTTGTGTCCAAATACAGTTTAAGCCGGTTGTTAAAAGCGTGCATTCTTCACTTACTGAGTCTGGTGCAACTATTGGACATCTGACTTCGTTTCCCCAGCTTCCGTCTTCTTCAAGTTTGTAAAAACTTGACCCTGCTCCTTCAATTGAACTTACTGTTTTTGCATATTCTCCGCATACATAAACAGCCGGTATATTTGGCTGTCCGCAGAATTCCTGGGCTTTGTATTCAATTGTTCCCTCTGACGGATGGCATTCTACTTTGTTGCATCCTGTTCCTTCTGCAAAAGACTGGCATTTTTCTGAAATGTATTCAGGGGCTACAATCGGACATTGTGTTGCTTCTCCCAATACTCCGTTTTCAACAGTATGGTATGTTGAACCTCTCCCAATAAGCGTGCTTACAATCCGTATATATTCGTCGCATGCAAATATTTCCGCAACGTTTTCCGTTGTGCAAAAACCTTCTGCAAGTTCTTCAGTGGTTTTTTCTTTGATGTCTTCGCATTCTTCTTCCCATGGTCTTAGGCATTTTTGTTTTGGTTCGCACCAGGTGTATCCTGCTGATGGTATGCATCCGTGTTCGTCTCTGTCTCCGCCTATTGGCGCAGGTGTTGGCGGCGGTTCTGGTTGAATGCATCCGCTTAGTAACAATGTTGCCACAACTAAAACTATTGAAAAATAAGTTATTTTCATTTTGTTTAGTTTATATCTAATGTAATATATATACCTTTCTTGGAGCAATTTGAAAAATTTGTCAGTATTATTTTATATTATTTTTTTGGCAAAGGAATTTATTTTATTCAATTAGGCAGTTTTCTTCATATGGTTTTATGCATTTTTGTTTTGGTTCGCACCATATTTCTGCTGCGTCTATATTGCATCCGTCGCTGTCTAATACGTCAATTCCGTTGCATTCTTCTTCCAGTGTTTTTATGCATCTTTGTTCTGATTCGCACCATGTTTCACCATTTTCTGTACTGCATCCGTATTCGTCTATTTCAATAGGGCATTCTTCTTCCCATGGTTTTATGCATTTTTGTTTTGGTTCGCACCATTCTTCATATTCTTCTATATTGCATCCATATTTGTCTATTCCACTGGGGCATTCTTCTTCCCATGGTCTTAGGCATTTTTGTTTTGATTCACACCAGGTGTATCCTGCTGATGTAATACAGTCGCGTTCATTTTCTCCGTTGACTATTGGCCCTGATGGCAGTGTTGGCGGCGGTGTTGGTGGTTTTGGTTGAATGCATCCGCTTAGTAACACAATTGTCAGGATTAAAGCAACTGAGACATAGGCAATTTTCATTTTTATCTTTTAAAGTTCAAACTATTATATATATCTTTAACTCTTGTTTCTTGTCAATGGCTTTTTATGTTTACTTGCTTGAATGCTGTGACAAAAGTCTTTACTGTGGCTGGACAATTGATTTGAAAAAAAGACTCAAAAAGCATAATGAGGGAAAGGCAAGCAAGTACACCAGTGTAAGGCTTCCTGTTAGGGCTGTTTTTTTTGAAAAAGTTAAAACAAAAAGCCTTGCATTGAAGCGAGAGTTTGAAATAAAATCTTTTTCCAGGAAAAAAAAGCTTGCGTTGATTGCAACAAGCCGTTTACCTGGAAAGAGTTAAATACTTCTTTTGCATTCCTTCTTCTGTATGCTAACAGAAAAGCATGGCGTGTCGTTTATTGCAACAAAGCGTTTTGAAGCATTGGTTGACGCAATATTTGGTGTGGCAATGACCTTGCTTGCTCTTTCAATTGCTGTTCCAGTGCTTGTTAGTGCATCTGATTCACTGCTTTTGCAGGGCCTTACAGGAATGTTTCACCAGTTTATAGTTTTTGCTTTTGCGTTTGTTTTGCTTGCAGCCTTTTGGTTTCACAACCATAAGTTTTTCTCTTTGATTAAGAGTGCAGACTCAATTTTTTTCTGGATTAACATTTTTTTGGCTTATGTTAATAGCTCTTGTTCCGTTTTCAGCTTCGCTTACAGGCGCCTATGGTCTGCTTTCTATTGCCGCGGTTTTTTTCCATGTTAACATGCTTTTAATAGGTCTTTTGTTTTACCTGTCAGTTGCCTATGCAATAAGAAAGGGTTTTGTTGCGGATTCTTTGAAGGCAAGGCGCATAAAGCTTGATTCATTGTCCCTGCCGCTTGCAGCTATTTCAGCAATTATTTTTGCAATTTTTGCAGTTCCTAGGTGGAGTTATTTTATGTACCTTTTAACTTTTCCATTTGACTGGATAATTTCAAAACTTGACAAAGCATTTGGACATTAAACCATTCTTTTCCATAATCTTTTCATTCCTCTATTCTGTTAAAGGACCAGATTGCAATTGCAATGAATACAACTGTAAAAGCCGAGATTACTGCAAAGCATGTTGTAAAAGGAATGTCTGAATATCCAATCAAAATATGACGCAATCCATTTACTCCGTATGTTAATGGGTCAAACATTGATGCAACTCTTAGAATTTCCGGAGCAGTTGAAAGCGGAAACAATGCTCCACTTAGGAAAAACAACGGCATTATCAAAAAGTTCGTTATGATTTGAAAACCATGCATGTCCTCCATTTTTGACGCAATTGTAATTCCCAAAGAAACAAACATTACTGAAACCATAAACATGAACAAAAGCAGTAAGAGAACGCTTCCAATTTGGAAATTTACCCCTAAGAAAAAGGCAATTAGCATTATAATAATTCCCTGAAACATTGCAGTTGTTGCTCCTCCAAGCGCCTTTCCTATTACAATTGAAGCCCGGCTTACAGGCGCAACAAGTGTCTCTTTCAAAAACCCAAACTGCCTGTCCATCAAAACAACAATCCCTGAAAACATTGAGCCAAACATTAAAACCATTCCGATTATTCCGGGAGTAATAAATTCCAGATAATTTCCTTCCATTGGAAGAATAAAAGCATTGCTTAATCCTGTTCCAAGAATTGCCAGAAAAAAGAACGGCATGCCAAGGCTTCCAATAACACGGCTTTTTGCCCTAAAAAATCTTATAAGCTCCCGCTTCCAAAGGGCGTAAATTGCTTCAATTTCACGATTCATTACACTGCCACCTTGGCGCTTTTTTGGTTCATCTTTTATGACCCCAGGCTTTTATTCTAAGTCTCATTGCTGCTCCAGGGCTTGCTTCCTGTTCTCTGATAGTTCTTCCGGTGTAGTGAATAAACACGTCATCAAGCGATGGTTTTCTCAAACTTACAGACTCTACTTTTATTCCCTGCTTGTTTACAATTGCAAGAATTTTTGGAATCTTTTCCTCGCCTTTTTCAACCCTAATATTTACTGTTCCGTTGTGCTTTACTGCTTCCTTCACCCATTCAAACTTTTCAAGCTGTTTTCTGCACTTTTCAGAATTCCTGCATTCAATTGAAACAACGTCTCCACCAAGCTCGTTCTTCAACTGCCTTGGGCTTCCAGACGCAATTATTTTTCCCTGGTCTACTATTGCAATCTTGCCGCAGACGCTGTCAGCTTCATCCATGTAATGTGTTGTCAGAATAATTGTAATTCCCTTTTCTTTATTCAGTTTTTTGATATAATCCCAAATGCTTGCTCTGGTTTGCGGGTCTAATCCAATTGTTGGCTCGTCAAGGAAAAGAATTTTTGGATGATGCACCAAACCTCTTGCAATTTCAAGCCTTCGCTTCATTCCGCCTGAAAAAGTTTTTACTTCTTTGCCAAGCTGTTCTTTCAATCCAACAAGCTTTATCATTGCCTTAATTCTTTTTCCCCTTTCTGCTTTTGGCACACTGTACATTGCTGCATGCATTTCAAGATTTTCTTTTGCAGTTAATTCGTCATCAAGACTTTGGTCCTGAAAAACAATTCCAATGCTTTTTCTGACATTTCCTGCCTCTTTTTCAACATCAAAACCGTTTACTTTTGCGCTTCCACCAGAGGGCTTTCGCATTGTAACAAGCATTGAAATCAGTGTTGTTTTTCCTGCTCCGTTTGGCCCAAGCAATCCAAAAATAGTTCCCTTTTCAACAACAAGGCTTACTTTGTCAACAGCCTTTAATTCCTTGTAATTTTTGCTCAATTCCCTTGTTTCAATTGCTTTTGTCATCACAAAATAAACTATAATTGGCTTTAAAACCATTTCCAAAAACCAGGTTGTGTTTTCGAAAGGTTTAAATATAAGGTGTGATATATATCTAACATGGTGTTAAGTCATTCTAACATTATATTTTTGTTTGAATAAAATAGAGGTGAATTTATGAAGTGCACATTTTGGTATCTTGGTTTTCTTTCCCTGCTTAGCCTTTTATTTTTTGCCGAGGACAAGGTTGGCTTTTTGGGTTTTCTTGGATTTATTTCGTTCTTTTCAGTGTATAAGATTAGTGACGAGATGCTGGAAGTAAACATTGGCAGGGCTTCAAGGAATGCTTTCCTTTTTGCAATGTTTTTTGGCTCTGCTTCCCTTGCTTACTTGTATCTGACAAATGGCTTGGAGTTTCTTCAAATAGCGTTTGTGCTATTGTTTGGCGGAACTCTGCTGGTTTGCCTGCTTTCCCTGTTTTATTACCAAAAGGTTGGGAAAGTGCATAGGACCAAAGATTAGGTTTGGGAAAATTGTATGAAGTCAAAGATTAGGTTTGGGAAATTGCTTGAAGTCAAAGATTAGGTTTGGGAAATTGCTTGAAGTCAAAGATTAGGGCTGGAAAATTGCATGAAGTCAAAAATTAAGGAGTTGAGGGCAAGGTATAATTTGACTCAGGAAGATCTTGCCAAAAAAGTTGGCGTTCGAAGGGAAACAATTGTGTTTCTTGAAAAAGGAAAGTACAACCCTTCTCTGAGGCTTGCCAACGATGTTGCAAAGGTCTTGAAAACAAGTGTTGATGACTTGTTTGAATTTGAAGAATAAGCAAAAGATTAAATTCATTTAACTGCCTAAATATTTTAATCATTGCAAAAATCCTGAAAAAATCGCTTGCTGGAAGAGGCAAGTTCCCGGGAAAAGCAGACTATCTAAAGAAATTGATTGAAAAACTATCTTCCGGCAAAATAATGCCTGTAAAGTTTGCTTCACAAAGAAGGCTGATTAAACACCAAGCGTTTTTGAAAAACCCAAACCTTAAGAGAAGGCCTGAGCATTTAAGAAGATTTCGGCTTAGGTATTTTGTTTTAAAGCTGCCAAACACTCTGGCAGAAAACAGCGCTGTTCAAAAAATTATTTCATCAAGGCACACTACTGACTACATTGCAGCAACGAGGTTTTCAACCAATGCCTTGCAAGTAACACCAGAAGAAGAAAGACAAGGAAAACATCTTTGAATGGCCAAAAAGAAAGGGAAGCGGTTGTTAATATTTTGAATAGAATGCTTCTTTTGAATATTTCTGGCAAGGCAAAGGTTCAAATGTTGAAACAATTTCCTTTCACAGGCTGTCTGAATGCCTTCCAATTCTTGAATGGGCTGCCTTCCCAAACGAAAAGTTTTCTGAAAGTGTAATGGAAAAAGCGAGCAGGTGGTAAAAAAATAAAAGCTTTTGAGAAAAAGAAAAAATAAAAACCACCAAGGCAAAAAAGTATTTTTTTTTAAAAAAATATCAGCCCATTATGAGTTCGTGTGAGTAATAGCTTTCTTCTGCGTATTCTGAAAGCATTTCAGCATGACCTTTTTCAAATTCTGCCAAGGCCTTGAAAAATTGTTTTGCACGCGCATCCTTTACTTTTTCTGCAATTCCTGTATAAAATTCCTGTGCCTGTTTTTCTTTCCACAATGCAAAAAGGACTGCTGTTAACTCCTCCAGGTCTTCTTTGTCCCAGTCTTTTTTTGCAAAAATTTTTGGTCTTTCCTTTCCTGAAAGCTCTGGTTTAATCCATTTTTCTTCCTTTTCCAAAGACTCTTTCAAAGAATTTATTGCTTCAAGGTGGGCTTTTTCCTGGTTTGCAAGAAACCTGAAAAACGCTTCCCTCTCAGTTCCAATTGCCTTTTCTGCCTGTGCAGAGTAGAACGAAATGCTTTCCTGTTCAATTCCTAATGCAATTCCAATTCCTTTTGCCGCTTCCAAACCACTCTCTGAGCCAATTTGTTCAAGTGCTTTTTCAAGCTCTTTGGAGCCAATTGCTTTTTCCATTATTTATTCTAAGTTCAACCATCTATTTTATTGTTCCTGCCATTTCTTTCCCTTTTTAAAGCTTTAGGGTACCCCATTATTGTATTCACCTGCTGCAAAATAGCGGGTGTTTTAATCAAAAAAAAGGTGAAAAAATTCAAATGAGTGACGATAAATTTGGCAGAGAAATGCATAAGGTAAATTGTTCAGATTGCGGAAAAGAAACAGAAGTTCCTTTCAAGCCTGATGGAGACAGACCTGTATACTGCCGAGACTGCTATCAAAAGCACAAAAAGCCTTCTTTCAATAGAGGCGGAAGAGACCGATACTGATTTTTAAAAAAATCAATTTCAAAAAATTCTTCAAATTTGTTTCTAATTCTTTTTTTTTTAATTTTACAACAGCCGCAGGCACTGCCTTTTGAAAAAAAGGGTTTTAAAGGATTAAAGCTGTAAATTGTTTTTATGGTTAAGGTGGAAGAACCTGAAAAGAAGAATTCGTTTGTTGTTGCTGTTGTTTCTTTATTTTTTGTCGGCATTGGCTTTGCTTACTTGGGGCATTATAAGCGGTTTGCTTCAGGTCTTTTAAGCGCTTTTATTATTGTGTTTTTAACTTTTACATTTGTTCGAAGCTTTGGAATTTTTTTTGATGCACTGGTTGGAAGATTTTTTATTTTCATTATAGTGTTTTCATTTTGGGCGTATATTGCTTATTTAACAAAAGAACTTTGTGACCTGGAGAATTCAGGAAAGCCTGCTGAGGACACTTTCGAGTTTTGGGTGTTAAAAAAATCAAAAGCTGAAAAAATCAAGGAAGGGGAGCAGGAAACCACTAAAAAAGGCCCTAGCTTTCTTGCACTAATAGTCAGTACTTTAATTGCGGTGCTTGTTTTGTTTCTTGCCGGGCCAGTTGCAGCCTTGTTTTCATTTGCAATAATGCTTGCTTTAACTTACTGGGGCTCAATCTAATTCTAATAGTTTTTTTCCCCAAGTTTTTCATTTCTGTTGTATTGACACCCACTTTTTGCCATCCCATTTGTGACTTGCACCGACTACTCCATGTCCCTTGGCTCCGCGGGCAGTTCCTAAAATAATGGTGTGGTGTGGCCCCTCTCCAACATATCCCATCGCGCGGCTGTGTGGAAGCTGCACTCTTTCGCCTGGCCTTGGTCGCCTATGTATAGTGGGCATATCAGAAACATCAACAGCTTAGCAGTATTTATTAGTTTGTTTGTTTTCCCTTGGAATCGTTTTCTGTTTTTTTAGCAGTGTGCGAATTTGAATTCGGCAGGCTTTCTAAAGCCCCTTTTTAGCAGAATGTCTCTTTCTTTTAGAAGACAGCTTCTGTTGTGGGCTATTGCCTTGTTTAGTTTTCCGTTTTCCCATGCCTGCATGCAAAGCAGGCCGTTGTCGTTGAAGGGGTCGCCGTACTGCGGAATGCTGAGCTGTTTGACTGCTGTTTTTTTTGCCTCGAATTTTTCTTTGTTTAACTCTCTTTCAAACAAAAACCTTTCCTTTAGGTTGTGAAACAAAACTCCCATTTCGAAATCGCAGTTGAATGCATGAAATGGCTTTGTTAAATTGCTTAATACTGTGGAAAGCCTTTTCTTTAATTTTGTTAAGTCTCTGGTGTTTTGGGCTGTAAGAATTCTTAGCTCTTGTCTGTTAATGTATCCAAAAATTACCGGTTCAATACTGGAGTACTGCCTTGAATCGCTGAAACCTTTGGAAAAGCCTCCAATTGTTTCAATGTCAATAATTGTCCCGTCAAAACCAAACTCGTTTTTTTCACAATGCTCCAAAATCATTCTGCAACCACTATTAACCAAAAGAGTCAAGGGGTTTAAAAACAATTTTGTGAGCAGGTTTCCGGTGAAAACTTATTTGTTTAAATAACTCTTTTTACACTAATTGTCTGCAATGCTTTCTAAAAAAAGAAGATCTGTAAGAAAAGCTACTGTTTTGGCTCGGTATGAACTGCTAAAAAAAAGGAAGGAAAAGAAACTCAGAAGCCAGATAAAGGAATTAAAGTCAAAAATTGTTCAAAATGAAATAATAAGAGACCTGCTCTCAAAAACAAGCGACTTGTTTAAAGAAGGTCAAATAGATCCAGTACTAGTGAAAGACCCTGCAATCAACGAAAGGATAAAATATTCCAAAAGAAAATTGCAGAAACTGGTCTTGGACAAAGGCGCACAACAAGCAAGGCAGGAAACTGCCCTCAAAAGAAAACAAAGGCAATTGGAAGTGCTTAAGAAGAAAAAGTGATTATTTCTTGTAGACAAACAAATGAGTCTGCGTTTTTTTTTTTACTTCAAAACCGTTTTGTTCGGCTGCCTTTTCAATAATTGACTCCTGCCGTTGTCTTCGTTTTCTTGACCTCTTACTTTTTACTTCAAAATGCTGTTGTTTTAGGGCAAACCTGAAAGAAATTGCTTTTTTTCAGTTCCTTCCCTCGCACTTATCAGGTCTGTGAATACCGTGTAAATTATTTTATGATTTTCTTGGCGGTAATATGACAACATATGCTGAGTAAAAGAAGAAAGCGCCTTAAAAGTCCTTTTCGCATGGTTCTTTTTCAATAACCTAAAAAACTGTTTTTTTGGCGACAAGATTAAATTCTTTGAAACCCTTAATTACTTTGCATGGTTCAAAGACCTACTGTGAAAAAGCCAAATTTAAGTCGCTTTACCTGCGAAGTACGGCCTTGTAGTATTGTTAAGCCGACTTTCATAACTATCAATCCAGAGGGAAGGCTTTTTATTCACAAACCTAATGGGGCGCCTTACACTGTAGAACTTGGAAAACACAAAGGAAAAAATGTTGCAGTTTACAACTTTCGCAAAGGGGTCACAATTGTAAATCCTGAGAACAGCAAAGTGCTTGATTTTATTCCATACGCAAAAATTCCTACTCCTCCCAGTACAGTAAATCCCTGGACTTATGCTAATCTCAAAAAGCAAAAACAACACGAAAAAACGCGTTAAAAAAAGGCATTTAAAGTAAATGTCCACTCAAGAAAACTAACATCAAGAGCAGCAGGGAATGAATGGTGTGGGATTGGAGGACAGGAGGGAGAATCTGATTGAAGAATAAGTAAAAAGGTTTTCTTGGGAAGATTCCTGAAAAAGGAAAGGAATAAAGAGATTTTCAGGGTGAAAATCATAATGGATTTAGAT
Source organism: Candidatus Iainarchaeum sp. (assembly GCA_017610205.1). Taxonomy (GTDB): domain Archaea; phylum Iainarchaeota; class Iainarchaeia; order Iainarchaeales; genus JAFCCL01. The sequence continues at coordinate 35,269 of JAFCCL010000008.1, forward strand.
AATGAAAAACAACAGATTATCGATTGTGAGGGCAATGTTCTTGTTACAGCCAATCCTGGTACTGGAAAGACCTTTTTGCTGGCCTGCAAGTATGTTGATTTGATTCAAAAGGGTCTGAAGTCTGAGGAAATCCTTTGTCTGACTTTTACCAACAAAGCAAAGTCTGAGATGGAGGGAGGTATTATTGAAATGCTAAAAAAGGAAGGCATTGAAATTGATTTAGCAAAATTGAACGTTTTTACCTTTCATTCCTATGCTTTGGATGCTATTGGAGAACAAGGAATTATTTCGGCAAACCTTTTGCGTTACTCTATTTATCGTTATTTGAAGGGAAACAAGGTTCTCAATTATGGAGATGAATACTTGCTGAGTACCATCGTCCCAAAAATGGACAATTTATTACGGTACCTTAAAAACTTTGGAATTCTTCCAGAAAAAATTGATGTTGCTGCTTCAAAAGTATTTTTGGAGGACGGCAAAAAATTCAACAAAGAAGATCTTGAAGCTTTTCTGGAAGAATTTGTTAAAATCTTTCAAGATTATGAAAAAAAGAAAAAAGACCGTGGTTTAGACTATGCTGATCTTTTAATAGAGTTTTTGAACCTTCACAAAATTGAAAAATTCAAATACACTCTTGTAGATGAACTACAGGACGTGAATACAATTGAAGCAGACCTTGTTTTGAATTCCACTGAAAAATTTATGGTTGTAGGGGACCAAAAACAAGCAATTTTTGGATTCCAAGGAGGTTCAATATTAAACTTTGAAAAATTTAAGAACTCAGAAAAGTTTGTTCTTTCAGCTAATAGGAGAAGTACTGATCAAATTCTTGATTTTGCAAAAGAATTCTTTTCTTCAAAAACATCCAACGACAAATACAAGGAAGTACTTTCAAACCTTCACAGTTTTGAAAACAAAAAGGGTTCAAAGCCCAAAATAGTTGAAGTAAAAGAAAATCTTCAGGCGGAAACAGCTGCTTTGGTAAAAGAACTAATGAAAACAGAAACAAAAATAGCAGTAATTGCAAGAACAAACTCTCAAATAATGGCCCTTTCAAAAGAATTCACAAATCAGGGAATAGAGCATTCCTCAACACACTTTTCTGCCTCAATTGAAGCAAAACAAAACATTATCTCTTTTATGAGAGGAATATTTACTTCACAAGTAGAGTATGTCAAAAACTCAATGTTTACTCCCTTCTTTCCAATTCCCTTACACACTGCTTTTGAACTAGCAGGCAAGAGAAAGCTTTCAATTGAAGACATTCTTGAAAAAGCACCGGAATTCAAAAAACTCCGCGAAAGCGTTTCAGGAACAGAAGAAATACATCTTCTATTTAAAGAAAAAATCATTCCACTATCAATAACTTACGGCAAAGAATACCTTTTTGCCGCACTAAGTTTACAAGACGCCTGCTCTGAAGCACTGCGACTGCTTGAAGAAAAAACACTTGAAGCATTTTCAGCATACCTTGAATCATCCGATCTTTTAGCACAAGAATCAGATACAGAACAAAAAGTTGTGTTAACCTCAATTCACAAATCAAAAGGAAAACAATTTGATACGGTTGTATACGTTCCAAAAAAGACAAAAAATACCTCCAGCTTTCAGGATACCGTAGTTGAAGCAATCCTCAAATCACACGGAATCAACGCGGTGGAAGAACTTGAAGAGGAAAGTCTGAGAGCAGACTTTGTTGCCATAACTCGTGCAAAAAAACAACTCTTTGTTTTAACTGACAAGCTCTCAAATTACCTTAATACTTTTGCTGAAACAGTAGAGCCCTCCAAAACACCCTCTGCCGCACAAGAATTTGACGAAGTAGAAAAACGTGCCTACAACCTTTTCCTAAACCACGAATATGACAAAGCAAAGGAATTGCTTGAAGAACACAAACCATGGCTAAAAGACTTTGTAAAAAAACATTTTGAAGGTCTTGATAGGGTTTCCTTTTCTGCCTTAAAAGATTCTCCTTACAATTATTTTCATGACCGAATTCTAAACATTCAAAAGCCTTCTCCTGCTCTAAACATTGGAAGTAAAGTGCACAACATTGCTGAAAAAATGCTTAAAGGAGCCGAGTTTCAGGTTTCACCTGAAGTAAAGCCCTTTGTTGATAATGTTCAAACAGTGATTGCGGACATCCAAAAAAATTATCCTGATGTTGTTGATGCTGAGCTCAAAATAGATTTGCCTCTTTCCAAAATAATTGAAACAGATGACGACATTCGCTTCAGGGGAGTAATTGACGGTATCTTCAAAAAAGGAGATTCTTTTCTTTTAGTGGATTGGAAAACAGACATTGACACAAACAGGGCTTCAGAACACAGGCAGCAGCTTGCAGTTTACCAAAAAGTCTTTTCTCTCTCCAAAAACATTCCTCTTGCAAACATCAAGGTCGCAATAGGGTTTGTCGGAATCCGTAACAGAATCAACGACGGCGCAATCAACCCAGAACTGGACACAAGACAGCCAGGTCCAACATCATTCAACACAATCTCAAAAAAACTCCAAAAATTCTTGGAATGGAAAAACAACACAGAAACATTCTTTGAAGAACTAAAAGAACAAAAAGTAGACAATGTGCTGTGGAGGAGTTTGGTGGAGGAATATGGAAGAGAAGGAGACGAAAGGGGTTAGATCGGTGATAGCTTTTGTGTAAGTACTCGGTTCTGTGTAAGTATTCGCAAGGTTGTGTCAATTTAATGCTAGGTTTTTATTTTTTTGGGGTAAGGTTTTAACCAAGAATACAATTTGAATTCAGAACTCTGTGACCCCCAAGGTTTACACAAACTTTTCTCTAAAATAATCTTTTTACCTCTTGATTTAACATATTGAATAATTTTCGGAAGTTTTTCTTTCTGCAATTCAATAATTGTTCCATTCATTAGATTAGTAAATACTGCTGGAATATCATTAACCAAGAATTGTCCTTCGCCAAAGTGTCCACGAATTATCAATTTTGGCTTTATCAAACTTACTCTAGGTAAGTTTTTCTGCTCACAATGAGTTATAACAACATCAACTTTACTTTGAAATAAGTCTATAAAAGAATTAATTGTTCGAAGATAATGACTCTCTTTAAATCCAAGTCCTAAAAAAGTAGTGCCAGCTATATTAGTAATTTTTCCAGAAATTTCTTCGCAGTTTGCAATTTCATTTATTTTTCTAACAATATAATCTCCTTCAAAATCACTGTCGTGATCTCCCTTAACTACTAGAACTTTTGATTTTTTTCCCGCGTATTTCAAAAAATCATAAAATTTGTCAACATGCATTCTTTTCCGATTCTCTAAGAACGCGTTGGTATGTTCATATTTTTTAATTAGACCTTGTACAGAATCTAAGAAATCACTCATTATACTATTCCTACTTCCGCTATATGTGCCATTCGCCGCTTGGGTAATGTTCATTTTCTTCATTAGAGTTTTTTTTTCTTTCTGAAATTCAGGTATTTCTATAACTGCTTTCTTCCAAAAAGATGCAAATCCATCTGAAGTTAAATCGCCAGCTAAAGCAACAACATCTGGTTTAATTTCATCTAGCAAATCTTTTTGTTTATCCCATTCTACAACATCTGAAAATACGAGAATCTTCATAGGATATATCTTTCCAAACAGGCTGTTTACAATTTTGCATTTTTTTCGTATTAATTATTATTAGCTCTTTCTTGGCTTTGATATAAAACAATATTAAATGAAAAGACTGTAAAAAGCTTTTGGAGATAAAATTTATTATGACAATCTATTCCCATTCCCGCCTTGGCTCTTTTGAGTCCTGTCCAAAAAAGTTTTACTTTTCTTATATTGAAAAGCCCAGAATTGAGTACAGGGAGGGTGTTGAGGCTTTTATGGGCAAGCGTGTTCATGAAACCCTTGAAAAGCTTTATTCTGACCTTAGGGTAACAAAGTTTAATTCTTTGAAGGATTTGCTTTCCTTTTACGAAAAAGACTGGAAAAAGAATTGGACTGATTCAATCATAATAGTAAAAAAGGGATTGAAGCAAAAGCACTATTTTGACCTTGGCAAAAAATGTGTTGAACAATATTATGCAAGGCACAAGCCTTTTGATGCAGATAAAACAATTGCCTGTGAGAAAAGGGTTGTTTTTTCTCTTGACAAAGGGGGAAAGTACAAAATGCAGGGCTATATTGACAGGCTAACAGAAGAGTCTCCAGGCCATTACGTTATTCACGACTATAAGACCAATGGAGCCTTGCCAATGCAGGACTATTTTGACCAGGACAGACAGCTTGCATTGTATAGTATTGCTGTTTACAACGATTTCAAAGACTGTGAGGATGTAAACCTTTGCTGGCATTATCTTGCCTTTGACAAAGACCTTTTTAGCAAGAGAACAGAAAACCAGCTTGAAGGATTGAAAAAAGAAACGATTGCATTAATTCAAACAATTGAAAAAGCGGAGGAAAAAGGCGAGTTTCCAACAAAGGAGTCAAGATTGTGCGATTGGTGCTCTTACCAAGAACTCTGTCCTGCAAAAAAACACGGAGCAAAGGTTGAAAAGCTTCCTGTGAAAAAATTCAAAAAAGACGAAGGAGTAAAGCTGGTAAACAAATTTGTTAAACTCAGCGGAAAACTGAAAGAAACAGAAATAGAACTTGACGAACTAAAAGAAAACGTTTTTGCCTATGCAGAACAATTTGGATTGGAAAAGATTATTGGAAAAAAAGCAGCACTCAAAATAAGCAAAACATATAGCTACTCGTTTGCAGGACTAGGAAAAGAAGAAAAAGAAGAATTGATAGGAATTCTAAAAAAGGAAAAATTGCTCAAAAAGTTTTTGACGTTTGACACAAGGGCGTTGGGAAGTGCGGTGGTGAAAGAAGAATTAGGGAAAGGGATAATTAAGGAAGTTAAAGAGTTTGGGAAGGAAAAGGAAAGTAAAGGTGTTAGGTTGGTGGGGAAATAGGTTTTAAACTTCCTCAAACAATTCTTCTCCACCCTGTTCCTAGTATGCCATATCACATACTTCCTAGGAAAACACAACAACATTCAATCAAGAGAACTAATATCAAGAGCAGCATGGAATGAATGGGTTGATTTTGTTCTAATTGGACCTTTGTAGGTTAATTAAATGTTTTGTATGGAAATTAATTCATGCTTAGCTATAAGGATTTTGTTAAAAGGTTGAATGAAATCAAATCTCGTGGTTGGATTAAAACACATCGCGCAGGTCCAACCGGAATCGGAAAAACGCTTGAGGACTTACTTGATATTGATGAAAACAACATTGCTGGTCCAGACCATAAACATTTTGAGCTAAAATCAGCAAGAAAAAGCAGCCAGAGTATGTTAACACTCTTTACTAAAGCTCCTTTGCCAAAAAAGGCAAATGCGGATTTACTGAGTAAATTTGGTTATGTTTCAGCTAAGGGCAACAACAAAAAGGAGATTCATACAACCGTTAACTGTCTTGAATTCAATAAACTTAAAGGACTGCCAGGTTTTAAGATTGAGGTGCGAGAAGATGAAGATAAAATGGTTCTTATTGATACAAGAAACAGTGTTCTTGGATACTGGGATAAACTTACTTTGAAAAGTGCTTTTGTGAAAAAATATCCTGCATTAATGTATGTCAAAGCAGATAGTCGAGGAACAGATAAAAACGAGGAATTTTTTTTCAATGAAGCGTATATGCTGAAGGGTTTTGATTTTGATAATTTTTTGGACCTGGTTGAAAAAGGAACAATAAAAGTTGATGTTAGAATAGGACAGTATAGTAGTGGAAAAAGCAAAGGTAAGACACACGACCACGGAACAGGATTCAGAATAAAGCCTGAAAAGTTGGACTTGTGCTTTGGACAGAGGAAAAAAATAATATAAACCATTTTTACGACAATGGCCAAAGTTTTTTGTTGATTAAAAAAGATTTGTTTTGGCTACTTTTTTAATGAGTGAGAACTATAGGAATGTAGATTGGCTTAGTAGTGTGTGGAGAATAACCACTGAAAATCCATCTATTCAAAAGTTTAAATTAGACATATCTGCTGCGCATCCTGCTGCGTTCCCTGAAGAATTAGCCTATCGGTTGATTTATTTATACAGCAAACCAGAAGATTTTGTTCTAGACCCTTTCTGTGGCATTGGCACAACCAACTTTATTGCTTTGAGCTTGAATAGAAAAACAATTGGTTATGATATTGAATCCAAATACATTGCAATTGCACAAAAACGATGTAAAGAACAAGCAAGACTTTTTTGTAAATCATCTGAAAGCATGAATGAATTAGCACCTAATAGTATTCAACTCTGCATTACAAGTCCGCCTTATTTAAATGCCAGAATTTATTCTACCAATTCAAATAATATTGGAAACATGGCTAATCCAATACCTTCATTAAAACAAATTTTTCAAGAAGTATACAGAGTGCTAAAACCTAAAGGGTATTTTTGTCTGAATGTAGCAAATATTGCTGAGCACGGCTATCTCAAAACTTTTCCTTTTGACCTGATTAATCTATGCATGGATGCAGGGTTCAAGTTTAGAAGTAGTGTCATATGGGACAAAGGAATAAAAATAAAGGAATGGAATCTTAGGTATAATGAAGTAGCAGAAAATCACGAGTATGTTTGGATATTTAAAAAGTAAAAAAAACAGATTCTGGTTATTTTGTGCTATTTTTAGTATTAATCTAGAACAGGGCAAGTTCTGCATTGTTTACAATTTTTATCTGGTTTTTCAGGACAATCGGGATACAAACCTTTGCAATTTGGAAATCCCGCCGATTTTGCGCTTTCAATTGTTTTCTCAGCATCTGTTTTAATCGTGTTGTAAATTTTTCTCCGTTCTCTTTCGCTACTATAATAAGTCATACATTTTCACCGTTTCAATAGTACAATATGTTCCTCATTCATTGTTGAAGAAAGAACCCCTGGTTTGTTTGTTGGGCTATTAACCCTTGGCATTCTTTTTGAAGGGATGTGTCTAATACTTGTCTTGTCATGGTTGAAGTTGAATTCTTTAAATAATTCTATAATAATTTTGTCCATTGGTATTTTTACTCCTTTGACAGTTCTATTGCCCACCACAAAACACATTCTTGAATTGTCTTTCATAATACGATTTATTTCTTCAGCTGCTTTATAGAAATCTGAAAAAAAACCTAATACATCTCTTGCTCTTTTTTCATCTTCTTTTGATATTGTTGAAATTGTTGTATCAAGTATTTTTGAGGGTAAAGAATGTGTGAGTACTTTTGGAGCTATTCCGCCCATCATTACATTATCCATGCGCTTTGCTTTTTTCTCATCACATCCAAGCCATTGTGAACTTAATCTACTGAATTGCCCATAAGCTACTGTGGTTCTACTGTCTCCGTAAGGTGGGGATGTTACTAGTAAATCAGTTGAAGATGTCCAAATTTTTGTTTTTTTGGTAAGGTCTGCTTCTATTATATTCACAGAGGGGCTTTTGTTTTTTTGTAAGGCATTGTATAAACATTCCATTGCTTGTCGATTTTTCTCAAAGACTGTTTGAAAAATTAGTTTGGCATCAGGAGCATAATTTTTCAGTTTTTCTTCTTTAATACGGTAAAGTTTGAATTCACCGCCTCTGGTATTGCTTGCCTTTCTAACAGTTTCACTAAAGCAAACTAAAAAGAAATCTCGTATTTTCTTATCCTTAATTTCATCAATTGCTTGCTTTATTGCTGTTAATGCTAATTTTGCTTCTTCTTTGAACCAAAAATCAATATTAAAAAAAACCGGTGGTTGAATTTTTTTCTCATTACTGAGGTGATAAATTTTGGGTTTTAAGTTCATCCACGTCTCAAAAAGACTTGAAGGTTTTACTGGTGTTGTTTTGACTTTACTAATAAGTGTGGCTAAAGGATTTATATCGACACCATAACTTTTAATTCCTGCTAACTTAAATTCCAATAGAACACTTCCTGAACCACAAAATGGATCAAGACCAACTTTGGCACTAGTACTATTTTCTTTAATTAGTCTTTTTGCTACTTGCGGAATCATCATTGCGGGATAAGTGTGTATGCCATGAGTGTAATATTTTGTATTTGCTTTAGCAAAATCCCAACTATGATCAATTTTTTTCATAGAAACACACCTATCAATATAATTAACTTCAGATTAAATGTTTTTTGGAAGAGGGGGTTTCCGCTAAACATTTTTAAACCACTCCCATCCCGATCATCATTCCAACCATCAACACCACCGCATACTTCCCTACCTTATAGGCCCAGTCATTCCAGCCGTACATATAGAAAACTGCTACATAACCGACTGCTAACCAAGAAAAAAGATGAAGCCAGGGGAAAAGGTCGGAAGGCATTTTGTGTCACTTCATATAATATGAATAATATGTATTATAAAAGTTCTTTTAAACCTATGCATAGGATATGCATTGTATGGGTGAAGGAAAATACATCAGAAAAACAATCACGATTAAATCAGCGCAGGAAAAGTATATTCAAGATAAATCAATAAACCTAAGCAGGTTTGTTCAGAAAAAGATTGATGAGGAAAGGAAAGGTTGATGGATGTATGGTTACAACTAAGATAATCTTTTTAACAGATCTTAATGTAAACACGGAAAATTCGCGCTTTGACCCATTAACAAGTCAGAAAGAAGCTATTGATAAAATGATTGAGAATCAAGGCGATAAACTTTATAATCTGGCAAAGGACATCGCGCAATATGGTCTCAATCCAAATGTAAGGGCACAAGTCACCGCTATTGATAAAGATGCGACGAAGTTTATTGTTCTTGAAGGGAATAGAAGAATTGTCACATTAAAACTTATGGCAAATCCAGATATAATAGATACTCCAGTAAGAAGCACACTAAAAAAGAAGTTTCAGAATCTTCACAATAAGATTAAAGACAATTTGATAGACAAAGTAGAATGTAACTATTATGCTGACCCCAAAGATGCAGAACATTGGATTGGCATTAAACATGGTTATGGCCCACAAGGAGTAAGTACTGTTAAATGGGATGCTTGGCAAAAAACTCGCTATGAAGAGTCTATTGGTGGAAAATCTAAGATTGTTTTTCAGACTATTAAACTGCTAAAAGATTCTCCCTATATCTCTAAAAAAATAAAAAATGATATCCCAAATATAAAATTAACAAACTTGCATAGATTAGTTTCAGATCCTTCTGTGAGAGATTTTTTAGGTTTAGAATATAGTAAAGGTATTCTCAAATCAAAAATTGATGAGAAAGAGTTAATGAAAGGATTAGCAAAAGTTGTAGAAGATTGCGCAAATCCAAAATTTACAGTAAATGATATATACACTAAAAAAATTCGGAAAGATTATATTGATAGTTTTCCTGCTGAAAGTACTCCTAATAAAGATAAAAAAATTGATGGTAAGTCAACTTCTGCAAAATCAAAAAAAACTAGAAAAAAAGCGCCCTATAGAACAAAATTAATTCCAGGCTCTTGTAAACTGTCTGTTAGTAACCCCAAAATTAATTCTATTTATGATGAATTACAAAAATTAAATATTGAGACTTACCAAAACGCTGTTTCGGTATTATTTAGAGTCTTTATTGAATTGAGCCTGGACACTTTCCTAGAAAATAAAAAAATGATAGAGGGTGTATCAGCAGCAAAAGAAAGATTGACACTTAACAAAAAGCTCATTAAAGTATTAGGTTATCTGACTGATAAGGGTTTTATAGATGCCACTATTAGTAAAGGCATTAGAGTAGCGGTGAGCAATAAGGATCATTTGTTAGGAATTGACACTTGGCATGCTTATGTCCACAGCAACCAATTTTCAGCAACCCCAAAAGATTTAATTACCACCTGGGGCAACATCCAAATTTTTGTAGAAAAAGTTTGGGAAAACATTAAGTGATTTTATGGGTGTTTATTCTCCGTTAAGATATCCGGGTGGAAAGGGAAAAATTTCGCCTTATTTTAAACAAATTATAAAGGATAATTTGTTGTTTGATGGGGTTTATGTTGAGCCCTATGCAGGTGGCGCGGCTGTTGCTCTTTCGTTGCTTTTTGATGAATATGTTTCTAAAATAATAATTAATGACATTGATCGTTCAATCTATGCTTTTTGGTATTCAATTCTAAATGAAACCGAGAAGTTTTGTAAACTTATACAAAAAACACCCGTAACTATTGGTGTTTGGAAGAAACAGAAAAAAATACAAACTTTTAAGAAAAAATGTGGTCTGCTCGAACTTGGATTTTCAACTTTTTTTTTAAATCGAACTAATCGCTCAGGAATTTTAAACGCAGGTGTTATTGGCGGATTAAAACAAGCGGGTGAATGGAAAATTAATGCGCGATATAATAAAAAAGAACTGATAAGGCGTATTAAAAAAATTTCTTTGTATAAAAACCAAATCCAATTATATAATTATGATGCTTCAAAATTAGTTAAATTGCTTTGTAAAACTCTTCCAAAGAACACTTTATTTTATTTTGACCCGCCTTACTATATCAAAGGTAAAAATCTTTATCTAAATCATTATGCCTATAATGACCACAAAGAAATTGCTAAGGATATCCATGCTTTAAAAAACCAAAAATGGATACTAACCTATGACAATGTAAAACCAATTAAAGAATTATATCTAGCTTATCGACAAAAAAAATACAACCTACACTATAGTGCGGGAAAGTCAGAAACTGGACGAGAATTGATGATTTTTTCAAATAATTTATCCATCACAAAGAATCCAATATTAGCTTGACCTTGGTTTTCTAACAGATTATGACTTTTCTTCTTAGACAACAACCCAAATCACGTTGCTTCTATATCAACAAAAAATTCTGCAAAGACTGCAGATTGTGAAGTTGATATTTTTCCTGAAACATTACAATCATTTGTAACATCGAGATTTTGTTTTTCTATTTCAAAATGAAACGCTTTAAATTCACCACTTTTCAGTAGCTTCCCTTCAACACCCTTTATATATTGATTGCCAGTAGGTTCTGAAAAATCTCCTTTTATGTTCCCACCAAGACAATTTAAGTAAACATCAAAATTTGGTTTCCTTGCGGGAATTTGCAATATTAATGGCTGTTGCCCAGTGTTATAAACACGAATTATACCCTCAACTTTGTCGTTTACAGATGAGGTAATAAGTTTTCCATCTTTAGTTAAATCTCGCTCAAACACTGCTTCTAATCGCGGATGTAAATAAGCTGTTTCTTCAGTTACTTTACTTAAGTCATTAGTAGCCAAAACTAAGCCTATAGTTGCAACTATTAAACCAATAGCAAAAATCACTTGAAAAATGCTAATAATAGTCTGCTTAGATGACTGCTTGAGCTGTTTCTCTAAAATCCTTCGATGTATTTCAAAACGATAAACTTCAGCATCTAATCCACTTTTGTTAGCAAGTGAATAAACTTGTAATAGTTCTTTATCACTTAGTTCAATAGCAGATTTAGCTAACAAATCAGCATACTCTAACCCTATAATACCACCTTTTTCAACTACTGGCTTTTTCTTTTTGTTAATATCGGCTTTCTTTGCGAAATGCTTTTGCCAAGGTTCTGAATGTGCCATCTCAAATCACTTATTTTATCCTATGAAATTCCTTTAAATTTGTCTTTTTCTCAAATCCCGACCCGCGCCCAATTCTCTGGGTCTGTGTTAAGGTAATCTCACTTAAACATTCTTTTCAGCTTTTGCCACAGCGAAGGCTTGTCAATTTTTGCAAAGAATTCTTTGCGTTCTTTTTCTCTTTGTAGTTTGAATTCATCACCATAACCTTCATAAGGAACAGGTTCAGGTTTGTTAGGCTTTTTTTCTTTCTTAAACTTACTGCCTATTTTGGCGTGTCTTCCAAACTTTTTGGTAAGTAGTTTGTCTTCTTCTTCGTCTGGGTCGTCAACAAAATCGAAACGTCCTCCAGTTATTCTACGGCTACCCATCCAAATCACTTCCCTATTTCTTCAAATCTCCTCATGGCTTCTAAAAGAAGCACTATTGCTAAAGAACCAATTGTTATGCCTGCAACAAGATAAGAATCGAGAGATATTTGTGCTGTTATAATCAGAAGTGCTTCAACACCTAAGCCCAAACCAATTGCTCCAAAGATAGCAAGTCTAATACTTTTAATTTTATTCATTTAATTGTTATCTCCTTGACTAATTTTGCTACAAAATCCCTTTAAATTTGCGTTTTCCCAAAAACCCAGTCCATACCCTACATACCAAATTTTATTAATAAACACCTAATACAGTTTGCTTCTCCGAATTGATTATACTTTTAGGAAAACAATTAATTCGGCGATATAAACTATAGGTGTTGTTACTCAATCGTTTAAATCGATCTTCTAGCCCTTTTTTAGAAATATACCTTACTGATTTTAGCAAGACCATATTTTTTTGAAGAATGTCTTCAACAAAAGGTATTTTGTTAACTATTTGAGGCAGTATTTCGCGATAATCTCCCACCATTGCGCAATCATTTAGAAATCTATAGTGGCATTTTTCTCTAATTCGTCTTAATTCGTTTAACTGAGTCAAATCTACACTTGGTAATTCTACTCCGTTTTTTGTTAGTCCCTCAAAAGTAAAGAATAGGTTTTGGTGCCAACGACCTGTTTTACCTACTTTAAGATCGTCATTTATAAAACTCTTTTTCTTTTTTAATTCCCAGTCTTCTTTTTGGCGAACAAGAAAATAATCTTCATTTTCGGTGTCTCCCCTTAAGGAAATGCAGCCAAATAACGAGAACATGGAAATTAGAGAAGTTATTGCCGCATAATAAAGTGTTGGCCCACTTGTCCCAATTGCATAATTTAGAAGAAATTTTTTCCCAATCCGGTCTCTCGAACAAGAAGCATTGAGAATTTCTAAACTTCCCCAAAACTTATTTATTGCTTCATTCAATTGGTGATTACTTCTAGAAAATGAAAATACTGTAAAAAATTCCTGATTCGCTTTTGAGAAATTTTCTGTGGTTTTATTCTCGGAATCAAATGACAATATTCGTCCTACTCCTCTATTTATGCTTGAAGAACTGCCACGTTCCCAGTCCCAATAGTTCTGGTGCTCTAACGACTCAAAAAGTTTCTTTATTTCTTCGACTTTTTTAGGGTATACTGGCATATAGTATTCCTCTCTAGAAAAGTTTAAAGTTGCTTGGAAAAAATATTTAGAGTTATTGAGTTGCGAGGGACGCCTTATCTTCTATTAACATCACCGGCCAATGTGCCAATTCCAATTTTATTTTTTTTATTTTTTTTGTTTGCAGTTAATCACTTTTAATACTTTTCAGGGGTTAATTTTTTCATGTCTGAAATTATTGGAGAGCCTGAAGAATCTGAAAAGTTGGAGAAGTTCATGTCCTTTTTTCCCTATCCTGAGTTCAAACCACAGCAGTTGCCTGTGATGGAGTTTGTTTCTGAGATTATTGAAAAAGAGGGAATTGGGCTGATTGAAGCCTATTGCGGTTTTGGAAAGACTATTTCGACGTTTGCGCCAGTTTTTGAAGCAGGAAAAAAGGTATTGCTGCTGTCTCCGACTCATACTGCAAGAAATGCAGGTGTAGCAGAAGCGTTGCGGATTAATAAGGTGAATGGGAAAAAGTTAATGGTGGCGGATTTGCGTTCAAAGTCAGCAATGTGCTTTATGTTTCAGGGGAAGCGGTTTAGTTACGAAGCCTGCTGGAAGGTAAAAAAATTCAAACAATGCCCCTTCTACAAGGCGACGTACTACGGAAAAGACCTTTCCAAAAAAGCAGAAAAGGCAATTAAGCAAGCGGAAGAACTTGTTTTTAACAATCCTGAACAGATTTTTTCAGGGAACAATATGGACAAGGAACCGAATTTTTTTAAGGAATTTGAAAAAATTTCGGAAGAAAACGGAGTATGCTTTTACGAAACAATGAAACACGTTATCAAAAAAGCAGACGTAGTAGTATTGGATTACTACTGGTGTTTTACTGACATTTTTGCCTTGCTAAAAATGCTAATAGACCCAAAAGACTTTGTATTATTGGTTGACGAAGCAGACTTATTGATTGACAGGCTTTACAACAACCTTCACGCAAAGCTAACCTTTCAGGGAGTAAAAGATTTGCTTAGCCAGTCAAAAAAAATCATAAAAAGTGAAGAAAATTTAGAAGACGAAAAAAAGACACTGAGCAAGGCAGATTTTGAATTTTTGAAAGAATTCTCAAATTATACCGTTGAAATTTTGCGATTTCTTCCCCAAAAAAAACCGCTTTTGCCGGAAAAACTAATGTGGCACTATGTTAGCGGATTTAAGAAAAGTTCACAGGAAGCAGGATTGGAAGGAGTAATAGAATTTGACGACATTGTAAAAAATATTGAAAGAATAACAGAGTCAATTGACTCAAGCAACGGTTCTGAAAAAGCAAGATTCAGGCCACATCTGTTTTTGGAAAAACTCGGCAAAATAAGGCGGTCAGAGCAGCACCTTACATTTATTCCGGAATCACAGGAAGAAATTTCAATCAAGCCATTTGAAATAAACACAGAAACCCTTTCAAGCGGACTTACAAGTGCTGAAACACTGGAACAGTTTTACAGCACAATACTTTTTTCAGCAACAATTGGGGACGAAAACCTGTTTATGGAAGAATTTGGCTTGAACAAAAAGCAAACAAAAGTCTTCAAACTCAGCCACATGCCCCACGAAAACCTTGTTCTCATAATTGACACAGAACTGGATTCAACATTCAAAAAAAGGCTGGAAAACGCTCCAAAATATACTGAAAAAGTAAAGCTCTTGCTGGAACAAGATTCCTCACTGCTGGTAAGCTGCTGCAACCAATTTGAAACAGACCAAATGATTGAAGCAATTCCCTCAATGGAAAGCGGACAAGACAACGAAAACCTTGCTGCAGGAAAACCATACGCAATAAACATCAGGACAAAACACGCAAGAAGCACAAACAAAGCAAGCAAGGTAAGAAACTGCATTGTAATAGGCCTTCCGCTTCCAGACTACTCTGACTTCTACTTTGGCCAGAGAAAAAAATACCTGGAGGAAAAATACGGCAAAAAACACGCAGGAAAACTAATAAACAGAAAAGCAGTAGACCTTGCAGTTCAACTAATGGGAAGAATTACCCGCGACCTAAAAAACCCAAAAGTACTTGTTCTGGCAGACAAACGTTACAAAAACGATTACTTCCTGCAGGATTTCTACTACGAAATAATTCCAAAATACCTCAAACCCTACATTAAAATTGTCGGAAACAACCAAGGGCTAAAAGAAGAACTAAACAAATTTCAAAAGAAAAACCCAACAACTTCTACATAATAAATAATTGTGTTGATTTGTGAACGAAGGTATTTTTTCTGCTAGCTGTTTTTATTTTGGATGTTAGTTTTCTTGTATTGATCGTGGATTTTCGTGGTCAATTATTCCTAGTATAAATTTCTTTGTTTTTTGGTCAAAGTCAAGTAATAGATAGTTTACATCATTTATGGTAATATAAATTTTTTTGAAATAGATAATTTTTTGGAGTTCATCCAGAGCACGTTCAAGGTGTTTTTTTACATTTGAGAAATCTTTTTCTTGGTCTAGGTTTATTCCTTTTATCCTTAGCCTTCTTTTTAATGCCGAAAAATATCTCCCCTTTTTGAGATAGAAATTTATACAGTCTGGGCCTGTATAAACTCTTTCCAATACAAGATTGCCTTTTTTGCTAAGGAATTGGATGGGTTGCAAAACAAATAGTTTTGGGTTTGCTTCTATAATCTGGGTTTCATTTTCTTTAGAGTTTTTAATATACCTTCTGGCTTCTTTCGCATTTTTAAACCTTCTTACTGTTCCAAGAACGGTTGGAGAAACTCTTAAAACAGTTCTTGTCCAATGGCTGTCAGGGATTAATGTTTTTTTTGTCTTTTCAGGTTTTTGCCAGTCTTTCCAAAATTGTTTAATATATTTTTTATCAATCTGTTTTTCCTTAAAAACCCTACAAGACATCCTTCTTTGAGGCTCTTTTCTTCCAATACTAAAACACCAACGCAAATGTTTCATAGTATTCTTTATGTTTACACTTGTTTAAAAGAATTCTGGGTTTCACCGTTCCCTGTAGCAAAGAATTTGATTTTTATGTCATCAGTGTACTGTGAGAGTATCCTCTTCTTCTGAGTTCGATGTAGATTGGCAGTGCCATCCCGCATTGCCCCAATTCAATTTCAATTTTTTTTTGTTTTTTTTTGTTGGTGTGTGGTTTTTTTTTACGGCGTTAGAGTTATTTCTTTTGGGTAGTTTTTTAAGAACTGCAAGAGTATTTCTCTTTCGCGTTTTTGCTGCTCTGGTTTGCTTAATTTTTTGACGTGGTTTTCCAGTTTGGTAATGGTTTTGGCTGTTTTTAAAAGTTCCTGAAAAATTCCTTCTCCTATTGTAATAGTTTTTTTTGAAATCCTGGCTTTTTTAAAATCAAGCAATACCACTGTTCCATTGTTTGTAATGGCAATATTGCTTAGGTGCAAATGATTGTGGGTTATTCCCAAAGAATGCATTTTTCTAATAACCCTGCCAACATTTTCAATGTTTTTTTCCCGATTTTGAATAAAAAGTTTTATTCCATTAACAGAATCCAGGCTATTCCCTGTTTTTTTGAAAAGAAATGTTCCATTCTTAAGGTCCTGAATAGCCTTTTCTACAATTATGCCATTTTTTTCAAGAAGGCTTCTAATCTCTTTTGCTTTTGGGCTCAATGGCTTGATAAAGTATTCTGAACCATGGGCGATTCTTTTCAGCCAATAAACCTGTTCTCTTGGAGAAAGACCTTTTGGCATTTTAACGCCTTTTTCCACAAAAGCCTTTGTTCCACCAGGTCTTGTCTTAAAACTAACTACTTTGCCGCCTGCCTCGCCCCTGACAATTAAACTAACAGGTGTTGGAACCAAAATTTTCTTTGGCTTTCTAGTCATAACAAATTAACGCAGTTTTCAAATAAAAAACCTTTCACCACGAAATTCTTATATACTAATTAATAGTTATAACTACATTATGAGAAAAGCCATTCCCATATTACTAGTTTTGTTGTTGGCGCTGTTTTTGTTAGCTGGTTGCATTGAGCCAACAGGACCAGGTGACTTGCCTAACAATGGCAAAGCAGACTGGACAGTAATGGTTTACCTTGCCTCGGACAACGACCTTGAAGTGCTTTCAATTGGCAGTGTTGATGAACTGGAGAGTGTTGGCTCAACAGATAATGTAAAAATGGTGGTTCAGTGGGACCGGAATCCAGGTTACGATGATGGGGCAGGCGACTGGTCTGGAACAAAACGCTTTCTTGTTGTGCATGACGATCAGAAAGGAGTAATTGCCTCACAGGAACTAATTGATCTTGGTGAAAAAGACATGGCAAGTCCTGAAACGCTTGCAGGCTTTCTCAAATGGTCAATGCAGGAATATCCGGCTGAAAGGTATATGCTTGTTTTATGGGATCATGGGGGAAGCTGGCCACTTCACACAGTGGACGAAACAAGTGGCACTCACATGACTTTGCAGACTACAAGGCAGGCGTTGGCTGAAGCTGGTTTTGGGGGAAGCAACAAGCTTGATTTGGTTGTGCTAACCCAGTGCCTGATGAGCCAGGTAGAGGTAGCATACACTTTTGCATCCTATGCAAAGGTGTTGGTTGCATCAGAGGAAACAATCCCGGGATTCGGGATACGGTTTCCAGGGTATTTGAACAAGCTGGTGAAAAACCCAGGTATGAACGAAAAAGAGCTTGCAACAGCAATTGTTGAAAATTACAAAGACTATTACACTAACAGCAGCCCAGACCCTTTCACCACCTTAACTGCAATAGACTTGGAAAAAATTCCGGCAGTAAAAGATTCTTTAACCGACTTCACGAATGCATTAAAAGAGAGTTTAGGGCAAAACTGGTCTGCAATAGGAAAAAGCGTCCACTATGCGGAAGCGTTTGGAACACCAGTAGGCTTTGCTGACGTAAAAGCCCTTAGCTCTTATGACCTGTTGGATTTTACAGGGCTTGTAAAGCAAAATCTTGCAACACAGGACATTGAACAGTCTGCCGCCTCACTTGAAAAAGCGGTTAAAGAAGCAGTGATAGCCGAGTACCATGGGGAAGAGCACCCTTTTGCAACAGGGCTTGCAATCTACTTCCCTGAAGACGAACTGCTCTACAACAATTCTTACCAGGCTGAAGCAGGGCTTGCATCCGAAACAGGCTGGGGCGAGTTTGTGAAAAGCTATATTGCACTTGAGAAAACAGACCAGATTGCCCCCAGCCTTGTAATTGAAAAGGTTTCATCTGCAACAACCAGCTTAAACAATCCGCTAACCATCTATGGAACAGCCACTGGCAACAACATTGTTGCACTATATAGGACAATCAACAGGGTTGAAGGCAGTAAAATATTCATGCTGAACCAGCATCCTCTTGTGCAAAACTACCGTGACTACGACGGTGAACGAAGGCTACCAGAGTTTTTTGACGGTGTAAACAACATTGATTTCACTTGGGTGCCAATGGTGGAAGTGATAACAAACGGAGAACAGCAGGTAATCGCCCCGCTTGTCCCATTTGGAAAAAGCGATTATTACTTTGTTGCCCAAGGCGAGTACCAAACCAAACAAGGGCAAAAATTTGATGCAAAACTGGTATTTGACTACAGAACAGGGCTGTTGGTAGGAGCACAGGCTCTGATTGAGTCAGGCAACGAAATGGCAGTAAAGTATTTTGAACCCCAGACAGGAGCTGTTTTCACTCCATACATTTCAGTATTCGACCTGCAGTCAGGGCAGTCTTACCTTGCAAAAACAGACAGCATTGCTGTAACCGAACAAGGAATTGGCACGGACCTCGTTCTTTTGGCGCCTGGCCAGTATGCAATTGGCTTGTTTGTCCAAGACCTGTCCGGAAACGTTATGATGGATACTGCAACTGTACAGGTTGCAAACCAGCCTGCTTCACTCCCAAACATTTCATTACTGGATGTTGTAGCCGACTGGAAAGGCGACGGAATGGGTTTTGAGATTATGGACGACGGCACCTGCGTTTCAACAGTTGGGTTGAAAAAAAACCCCTGTGCTTACTGGTTTAGGAACAACAACGGATTGCCGCTGATAAGCTTTTTGATTGATGCAGGCAAAACAGAGCCTGTCTTCATTGCGTTCAGGGCAGAACCTGTCGGAGACAAGCTGGTCCTTACAGAAGTGTTTGAAGGCAGAAAATACGTCTTGTGGAAGGAAGGCACTAAACCTGTGGAAGAAGACCAAAAAATAGATTCTGCACTGGTTGGAAAGTGGGTAAACGCACAAGACAGTATCGAATTTGGCGCAGACGGCTCCTACATTTGGATTGTTGGCAGTTCAACAGTCACCGGCACTTTCTCAGCTTCAAACGGCTTTATTTCAATGAAAAGCAATGGCCTAACAACACAATACACTTACACTGTTTCAGGGAACTCCATTTCCATTAACAATTCACAGGGCGAGTCAATTTCCTTCACTAAAGCCAGTGCAAAACAATCACTGCCTGCAAACAGCCTGGTTGGAAGATGGTACAACGCTGCTGTCAACGAAATCGCCGTATTCAATGCCAATGGAACATACCAGTCATACATGTCAGGAGCCCTGTTTGTTTCCGGAACCTATACTATTTCAGGAAACGCCCTTGTACTGCATGGCCCATACGGCAACTTTGGATACGTTTTTACAATAAACGGAAACATTCTCTCCCTCTACGACCCAATGTACGGAACACTTGTAAGCTATATAAAAACAGGTTAAAGCACTGCTTTTACAGCCTTCCGGCAAGGCAAGGCTTTAATCAAAGAAGAACAGACGGAGGCAAGCCATTCTTTAAATAAAGCACAATTTTCAGTGGCTTTTTGTTGGCAACCTGTAAAAAGGTTTTCCAAAGAGGGCAAAGCCAAAACCCAATATGGGCTGGTTTCAGAAATTCTCAGAAACAGGAGTGCTGACTACAAAGCATTACATCAATACTTTTACTGGAACCTTAAAACAAACAAATCAAAGAAATCAAATGCCCCGAACCTCCTTACCGGATTCTAAAACGTCATGAAATCTTTGTTAGTCTGGTTGCAGGGGCCTTTGCTTTGAAAATACAAAAAGAAACCGGAATAAAACTGAATATGCGCAAAGTAAATATATACAACGTTAATTCAACCCCTGTTTTCTTTGAAATAATAGCTATTAATCAAATCTGGCTAGAGCACTACATTAAGGCCAATGTTAAACCCAAGAAAAAAAGGGAACAATTGCTAAAGTATTTGGACGAATGGCCAAGGCTCTAAGGCACTACAATTAACACAAATTTTAGGACACGAAATTCTCCCAATGCCAACCCCCCTTTTTTTGCGCTGGGAATTGAACTGGAAGTGAAAGGGTGTAAAAGGGTTTTTGGGATAGGAAAGACTTATACGCTCTTGTATACATATGTATACTTGGTGATTGTTTTTGGCTTCTACTACTATAAGGCTTGAAACCAGTACAAAGAAAGGGCTGGAATCCCTCAAGGAACACAGGAGGGAAACTTTTGATGAAGTGATTGAAAAGCTCTTGGCTCTTGTTCCGGAAGGAGATGAGGAAGGAAAGTACTCTGATGAGTTCAGGGCAGGGCTTTTGGAAGCCCACTTTGACGCAAAGCAGGGGCAATTTGTTTCCCTCAGCAAGCTTAAGAAGGACATTGGGCTTTGACCATGTGGCAGTTGGCTTTTACAAGAAGGGCTGAAAAGGACTTTCTTCGCCTGGAAAAAGAGGTTTCAAAGAGAATTATAGCAAAGCTTGAAAAAAGCCTTAAAGACCCAAAAAAACACTTTTCTCAGGTTAAGGACACAGACTACCACGAGCTTCTGGCAGGCGACTACAGGGTGCTTGTAATCCTGCAACAGTCAAAGCAAGTCATTGACGTAAGAAGGGTTGGGCACAGAAGAAACATTTACAAAAACATTTAAAATAAAAAGCACGAATTTTGGGACATGTTTATTTTTTCTTCACAAGCTTGCTTCCAATAAAGCTGCCTGCAATTCCTATGGCAAAATTGAGTATTGCAAGAAACACTGTGCCAATAATTACTGAAAAGATTACCATTGACTTGTAATCTGCCAAAGACATTGTTGTAAAGAATTCAATTCCTAATTCTGCAAGTTCGTCCATTTGAATTTGCCATGCTGCATCAGTCATTAGCAAAAGGGCACCAGCGCTCAAACCCATTAATATCAGTCCGCCAATTGCTGCTCCCAGGGCCGGAACAAAAAGAATGAACTTTATGTTCTTTGTTTTCTTTGAAATAAGGTAACCGCTTGGAATGCAGCCAACCAACGCAGGCAAAACAAGCACTACAATTGAAAAAAGCATCAATCCGGCTGAAAGCGTTACATCGCCTGTTTCCGGAACAAAAAAGTTTCCAAGCAAATCCATTATAGTAAAAATTATTGCAGTAAGAACTGCCGCCAGCAAAGCCTCCTTCCAAAATTTCTTACACATTCAAACAAAACAAGGGCCAAAGTAGTATTTTAGTGTTTCGCTAAACCACCATCGCCCACTCCCACACATCTACCTTGGCCTAACCGCCAAAGCCGTTTGGGTTGAATGAATGTGATGTGAAAAGGTGTAAAAGGGTTTTTGAGGGCTTAAGACCAGTGTTTTGTCACTGGCTTTTTAGCCTATGCAGCCTTTTTTCAAGTTCGTTGTAAAGTTCTTGTTTTTTTTTCTTGTTTAGTTTGAATAGTTGTTTCTCAATTGCTTTTTCTGTGAGGGTAAAAATATAATTTGTCTTTATTACGCTATCTTTTATTGCTCCGTCTTTTTTTGTAAGAGCAATACCCTTCATTCTAACATTGCTTGTTATGCCTGCAACAACAACGTTTCCGAGTTCCTCAAAAAGGACTACTGCCGGCCTCTTCTTTATTTCAAAGGTGTCAGTGAACTGTGCCTTTGCAAGCACAACGTTTCCTGGTTCAAGCATTTTCCCAGTCCTCATCTTCCTTATTGTCCCAAAGCTCAGCCATTTTTTCCTGCTGAATCTTATGCAGAAACTCGTCATACTGGTTTTTCATCTTGCAGGCCTTGTAAACCCTTGTAAGCTCAAGAATCAGCTCAGAGTAGGTCTGCCTTGGATACTGTTTGACTTCCTTCAACTCTGCAAGAGCCGGTTTCTTAACCTGAATAGTAGTAACATCAGACATATAACTCACATATAAGAGATACATAGTTAGTTATATAACTCTTTCTTATGTCCTTTTCCTCTTTTTTATTGTTTCGGGCATACGTGGTGGAAAGTGAAAAAAAGGGGAAAAGAACCGATGTGGCAAAAGAGGAAACAAACATAAATATATATACTTGTTAGTATTAGTATATATTATGGTGTTTTATTGAAACGTGTATTTTTCTTCAGCAAGCACTACAGGAAAGACAAGGGAATTGACACAAGTCTTGCAATTGAATGCATTAATACTGGGAAGAAAGCACTTGATGAAAAACCAAATAAGTTCAAAAGTCACAAAAAGCACAGGAAAGGGGTGCTAATAGTTGTTTGGAAGGACCGAGGAGAGAAATGTTTTGTGATAACAGCCTATTGGAAACATTAGGAGATGATGAAAAATGATTGAGAATGAGAAATGTCCAAAATGTGAAAATGGAAAACTGCACGAAGTATTTGATGAGGTAGAGCCAGGCATAAAGGTTGAATCATTCAAATGCGGCAAATGCAGTGAAACCTGGTATTCGCAGGAAATAATGGAGAAAATAGAGGCCATGCAGGGAGCAAAAGCAGAGCAAAGGAGACTGGTTAAAGTTGGAAACAGCATTGCAGCAATAATTCCGGCAAAAATAGCCAAAAAGCTGGACTTGCATGAAAAGGAAAAAATCTACGTGGAAGAGCAAAACGGCGAAATCCTGATAAGGGCAAGCAAAGTATAAATTAACACAAATTTTAGGACAACATTCCATTACTTACTTAGTTTTCCAAACCTATCTTTTCCCCTCTCCCTTCAAATTATTCTTATGCGAATAATTAACCAATTCTTTTAAAGCAGGGGGACAAAAGCGCACAAGGAAAGAATGTTTTTCCTAAAGCTAGAGATTTTAACCGTGTATTGTTCTAAAGGCTTAAATAGTTCCTTACTCTAAATCTATTTATGAGCAAGGTAAGCGCCTGGTTTGTGAGGAAAGCCAGGGCAATTGGAAACATTTCAAAGCGGTGGAAAAAAACTCCTGAGCAAAAGGCAAGAAACCGCGTTATAAAGCTCTGTAAGGAAAAAAATGCAATAAAAATCTCTGATAATGGCGAGAAGGCCTTTAGCCGCTATTGGTATTCATCTGCTAAGAGTTTGGCTTGGCAAATCCCATGGGCTGCCAATTACATTGCAGGGACACTTAAAAACTCCCAAAAAAGAGGTGTTGTTGGCGTAGAAGGTCTAGTTAATGGATCAATGGCTTTTATTAAGGTGGAAGATGCAATAAACGAAATTCGAGCAAGTGGAAGAGGCGTATTCTTTAGCCACCGTCAAAAGAATTATTAATAAAAATCAAAACAAAAAACAAAATACAACTAACTTCTACATAACATTAAATTCTTTTTGAAGATTGAAAAAAGGAAAATTACTGCTCCCAAGCGACGTTCCTTACAACTCACAAGCCACGTATAACCGTTTCCTAGATAGCGTAGGGAGCGCAGGAAAGCCAAATAAGGCAAATACAGTGCAAAAGAATACTGGAATATAGCGCGAAAACGCTAGGAAACGCCTTGTACCCCCACTATGGGTCATTTAGGGCAAATAACCCTCGAGATAAAGGATAATCGTTATTATACCGAATCTCCACGTCTAGAACTTTTCAAAAAACGCAAAAAAACACCTGTGAAAAATTGATTGGTGGAAGTGGAGGTGGCGTAATTTCTTTTCAAAGGTAGGGCAAAGAGCAATCTGTTATGTAGAAGTAAGAGTCGATATTTAATGTCTGCTTCTTCTAAAACCATTGTTGCAGCGAGAATCGCTGCCTGTGTTCTAACATAGGCCAACCTCCTCTTTTTATGCAACCCAATAAAGCGCCAATAGTTCTTTTGTGTTCTGTTATACTTCGTCCTCTTCCCAATAATTCTGGCTGGTTGCAGAGCACAGCGTAAGACTGGCTGCAAAGCCTTCTTGCAATAACTTTTGTGCCCTTATTTGCACAAGGGGGGGATCTTTTCTTCTTAGATTCTCGATTCCTTTAGCCGGTCTTTTTGCTGTCTCCAAAAAACTGTCCCTGGCCTGTTACATCCTTTGCACGTTTTCCCCTCAAAAAATTGGCCATATTCAATTTACGCTATGGGAGCGTTAAAATCTTTATTTTTTAGGCACAAACAACAATATGTTATGTAGCATTTAACTACATAATCTATTTGTTTTTTGACAATTCACTGTCTTTAAACCACTGCATAATACAAACTTTTTTTAAAGCCTGTTGGAGATGAAGCCACTACTGACGGCATAAGCCCAAAGCAAGGCTGATTAGGATGCCTTTTTCTGGCTTACAAAGTGGGATGTACTTAACGCGCAAAAAAAACTTTAAAAAATGAGAACACGTCTGTATGCGCAAAGAAAC
This sequence comes from Candidatus Iainarchaeum sp., assembly GCA_017610205.1. GTDB lineage: Archaea > Iainarchaeota > Iainarchaeia > Iainarchaeales > JAFCCL01. The sequence continues at coordinate 59,802 of JAFCCL010000008.1, forward strand.
AATCCCCCACAAAATTAATTATGTAGACTTTGGGCTCTTTTTTTTTATTTTTTCTTCTTCGTTTTCTTTTTCTTCTTTGCTTCCCTTATTGTTCTTCCGCCTGCTCTTGCTTTTTTCTTTTGCCTTGTTGCTCTTTGCATCCCTCTAATTGATCTAGCTGAACCAAGCCTTACAGCCCCTTCTCCTCTTGAACTTCCTTTCTTCGCTGTTTTTCCTTTAGAAACCCTTCTTACAATAAGTTCTTCGCTAATTACTTTTTCCTTAGGGGTTTTCCAGTATCCTTTTTTTACCAATATCTCTCTTTGGGTTGATCCCCGCCCAGTTCTCTGTTCCATGGGAATTGTCTCATGCCTATATTCTGCTTCAACGTAAACTGGTTTTCCAGGTTCCCGAATTATTTTCCTCCCTGTCACAGTGTACCTGCTTGCCTTTCCTGGTTTTATTGTTCCATCCGGTCTCCTTGTTCCAACCGCTATGCTGAGCCTTGGTTGTTCATACCCAAATGTCTCTTTGAAAGCTTTTCTTTCAGATACTCTTTGTGGTCTTGTCCTTGTCAATCCTGCCTTTTTCAGGGCTGCCTTCAATTTTGCCCTTTGAGTTACAGTTGGCTGTTTTGACCCCTTTTTTCCCGCTCTTTTCCGCATTGTATCCCATTCTTTATTGTGTTGTTTCCTTTTTTTAAGCTTTGCAACGTCGACTGTTCTTCTCTTCATTTTTCCACCTTTTCAATTAATTTATTATCTTTCCTTCCTTTTAATTCTTTGTTATTTTTTCTTAGTTTAAAAAGAATTTTTTTTTTAATCTTAATAATTTAAATACCAATTAAGTCTTATATATAGCAAATGAATTCAAAAATTGGAATTGCTGCAACAATTATTGTTATTGCTTTGGCGGCATTTGTTTTGTTTTATCCGCAGGTTTTTCAGGATGAAAACCAAGCAGGGTTTTTTACGCTTTACTTTGCTGATTGTGGTGATGGTGATTGTTCGCCATCTGAAGACTATGAAAGCTGTTCGCAAGACTGTTGTTCAACTGTTTGTAACAATTTTTGTGAAAGTTCTTTTTGCTTTGAAATTGATCCAGACTGTGATATTTTGGGAAATGCGACAGGTGAATGTTGTGGAAATGGTGTTTGTGAGGGAACAGATGATTGTATAACCTGTCCGGCAGATTGTCCTGGAAGCGTTGTTTGCAGTGTTGATGGTGATTGTCCTGATGATGGTAATTCTTTGACTGTTGAGACTTGTTCTAATCCTGGTGCTTGTGATTCTTCTTGTTCTAGTGTTCCTTGTGTTGTTGAGTGTAGTGTTGATGGTGATTGTCCTGATGATGGTAATTCTTTGACTGTTGAGATTTGTTCTGATGGTGATACCTGTGCTGCTGCCTGTTCTTTGACTGTTGAGATTTGTTCTGATGGTGATACCTGTGCTGCTGCCTGTTCTAGTGTTCCTTGTGTTGTTGAGTGTAGTGTTGATGGTGATTGTCCTGATGATGCTAATGTAATGACTGTAGATACTTGTACAAATCCTGCCACCTGTGCTGCAAACTGTGTTTACACGCCTATTGGTTGCAGTATTGCCTGCAGTTCAAATACTGATTGTGATGACAGCAATCCACTTACTGTTAACACATGCTCTTCTCCAGGAACTTGTGATTCTGCCTGCGAATTTCCGCTGTGTGATATTGAATGCAGTGTTGACACAGATTGTGATGATTTAAATTCTTTTACTTCTGATACCTGCAGCAATCCGGCGACTTGCAGTGCTGATTGCTCTTATTCTGCCTGCACTCCTGCGTGCTTTTCAAGTACTGATTGTGATGACGGGCTTTCCAATACTGTTGATACCTGCAATGGTGCAGGAACATGTGATGCAAACTGCAGCTCTGAAGTTTGCACACCCTCTTGTTTTAGTGATTTAGATTGTGATGATGGCAACCCGGCCACTTTTGGAATGTGTATTCATCCCGGCGCATGTGGTGCCCATTGTGTTGATGACTTTTGTACAATTGAGTGCAATAGCAATGTTGAATGTAATGATTCGGATTCTTTAACAACTGATACTTGTTCAGATCCAGGAACCTGTGAGTCTGCTTGCTCAAACACCTCTTGTACAATTGCCTGTTCTTCCAATTCTGATTGTGACGATTCCAATCCTTTAACAGCTGACGTTTGTGACAATCCAGGTACTTGTGCAGCAAGTTGCAGCCATCCACAGGAAGATTTTCTGCTTTCCTTTGAGTTTCCATCAAGCTTTGATGAGGGTTTTGAAAGGGGCAATGTTGTTGACTTGAATGTTTTTATAGAGGATAATGAAGGTAATCCAGTTAATGAGGCTTCTTTTACTTTGACAGATTCTGAGGGAAACGAGGTTGAGCTTGAGGGCATTGGGGGTGGCAATTATGTTGGAAAATATACAATTCCTATTAATTTTCCTGTTGGAGAGCACACTTTTTCATTTTTTGCTGTAAAGGTTGACGATTCCGGTTCTGAAAAGTTTGGTTATGAGGAAATTGTGCGCGATGTAAATACCGGAAAAATAATTGCTGTTTTGCTTGAGCCTTCTGTTGCAAAAGCCATTCCTGGTAAAAAAACAGAGATAAAGTTCAAAGTTGTTTACGGCAACAATGATTCTGTTGAGGATGCAAATGTTTCTGCTGAAATAAACGGCGTTCAAATTCCTTTAACTTATTCAAACAATGTATTTTCAGGTCATTATCTTTTCTCAGATTCGGATTTGGAAGAAGCTTCTCTTGTAATTTCAGCTAATGATTCTGCTGGAAACAGTGGGACAACAACAATTCCATTTTCAGTAGAGCAGCCATTTTCTCTTTCCGCAATTCTTGCAGTACTTGCACTTATTGTAGCTGCTGTAATTACAGTTTATGGTTTAAAGCGAACACACAGGCTTTCAAAGCTTTTGCACAAGATTGAGCGAATAAAGGGCGCTACAAGGGCTGCAAAATTACAGCATTCAATTGCAAAAGAAAAAGGCCAGAGAAAAAAGCTTGCAAAAAAAATTATTCAGCAGGAAAAAGACCTTGTAAAAGCAAAACAAGAAGTTGAGGTTGAAAGAAGAAAACAGGCTTTTGCTGTAAAAAGAATGCCAATTGAGTCAAAGTATGCGGCCCATGGGGCAAGTGTTGGTATTATTTCTAAGGTAAAGAAAATCTTTTCAAAAACTTCTAAGAAAACAAAAGGCCAAAAACAGGTTGAAAAGGCAAAAGGGCAATCGCAGACTGAAAAAAGGGTTGGAGAAATTGACACAGAAGTTTCAGGCCTGAAGGAAAAAATGAAAAATCTTGAAGCAGAGTTCTTTAAGCAGACAATTAAAGAGGATTTTTTCAGAAAAAAGCTTTTTGACTACAGGGAAAAAATGCACCTGCTTGAATTGGAAAAAAAGAAAATTGAATAAGGTTTTGAAATTTCTTACTCTTCAACGCTTACTTTTAAGACTCTATTGTGCTTTTTCTTCACGTAATTAAAGCCCTGGTAGTGTTCAAGAACAACAAGGCTTATTGCCTGTTCTCCAATCCTTGCAGCCTGCTTTGGCCAAATATCATAATAGGATTTTTTAATGTCACCTGGTTTAAACTCAGGAATTTTCACTACTGCTGTAGTCTTAAATCCTGTTTTTTCGAAACTGAATTGCTGTCCAAGATTAAGTTCAAACGAAACAATTTCTGTTTCTGCTCCATCATTTTCAATTTCTATACAAAGCGAAATAGGCTCACGCCTGCTAATCTTCATTTTGAAAGGCGTAAAACTTGTTCTTATATCAAGCATAAAACATTTTCATTCTGAAATGGTTAAAAAACATTGTTTTTTTACCAAAAGCCTTAAATACTACTTTGCAATATTCTTCTAGCAAAGGAAAGATTGTTTTTCCTAAAACTGGTTGCTGCCCTGTGCAACAATCTTTTTCTTTAGGAAAAATTTTGTTTCTTATAGTAATTATGTATAAGTGGTCATGTGGTGTATCATCCTGAATCAGAACTTGTTAGAAAATCTTTTACTGTAAAGAAGATGGATTTCCCGCCTTCTGTTCAGTTAACAAAGCGTTCAATGCTTAGGTGGTTTGCAATAAGTTTTGGTTTGCTTTCAGAGCAGGAGTCCAGGGATACTGTGCTTAATGTTTTGGATTCCTTGTTTTATTTTTTGCTTTCCAAGAAGCAGAATCCTTCAACAATTGAATTGCAAACCTATATTTCTGACAAGTATGGTAAGAAAATAAGCGAAAAATTGCTTCGCTATCATTTAAACAGGCTTATTGCATCTGAATTTGTGCAGAGGAAGCGGAACAGGTATTTCTTAAACAACAACCCTTTCTCTGAGCCTGATAACCTTGTTGAAAGCTTTAATTACTGGGTTAAAAAACCAGTAAATGAAAGCCTTGACGGAATTGGTCTTGTTTTGGAAAAAATTGTATCAAATTACAAAAAGTAATTCGGTAAATTTTTGCTGTTCCAATGTTCAAAAAGTAATTTTCTAATTAAGTAATTTTTTCAAGCATTCAAAATTACAAAAAGCAATAAGTAATTTTTTTTATATTTTCAACTTACAAAAAAGTAATTCTTCAATTAAGCATTTTTTTTTACCCTTTTGAGATGTTGTATAATTCAAGGAACGGCTTTGTTTCCAGTGGCTTTTTTCCGTGCTGTGAAAACATTTGTTCTGCAATTGTTATTCTTCTAATTTCGGCTATGTTTTTTGCAGCGGTGTCAAATCTTGTTCTTTCAACCTGGCTTTTGTGCATTTTTACTGCGTTGAGTTTTTTTCTCATTGTCTTTTCTGAGAACTGAAAGCAGGCGTTGAATTTTTTGTATCCAAACATTGCCCATGGTGTTTCATAGGCCCAGAGTTCTACGTTGTGTGGTATTGAGGCAACCGCTGTTTTTCTTGCAAGAATGTGTGTTGGGTGTGTGTCAAACCTTTGTGGTACAAAAACAATGTCTGGCTTTATTTTTTTCATAAGTTTTCTTATTTTTTTAATATCGCGTTCCATAATGTCTTTGCCGTTGTCGTAGAAAGTGTTTTGTAAAAAGATTGGCTTTGTTCCAAGAATTCTTGTCTCTGCTCTGGTTTCCTTTTCTCTTGCAAAAATTCTTTGATTTTTTGTTTTTCCTCCGTTAATTGCCCTGTGTCCTGTTGTCATAATTATTTCAAACACTTTATTTTTTTCTGCAAGGCTTGAGAGAATTGCTCCTGCTGAAATGCTTGCATCGTCAGGGTGTGGTGAAAAGAATGCAATTTTTTTTCCTTTTGGAAGATTGAAATCCGAGTAAATTTTAATTCCGTTTATTAATGGCGGGTCATTATCTTTTTTTTTAAGCATTGAAGCAGCCTCTTTGTTCAAAACAAATACTGTATTTTTGTGCCTTTGCAGAATTGAAGCAGGAACCTTTTCAGAAACCTTTCCTTCCAATGCTTCTTTTACTGCCTTTGCCTTATTTTTTCCAAATGCCAGAACAATTACCTTTTTTGCCTGCATAATGGTTTTCAATCCTGCTGTAATTGCCTTTTTTGGAACCTGTTTTTCTGATTTGAAGAAACGGCTGTTTGCCTTAATTGTTGATTTTGTCAGTTCTGCTACGTGGGTTTTTGATTCAAAGCTTGTGCCTGGTTCATTAAATCCAATGTGCCCATTTTGCCCAATGCCCAGAACTGCAATATCCAAACCTGCTTTTTTTATTTTTTTCTCGTAGGCCTTGCAGAATTTTTCAGTGTTCTTTGGATTTGGTTCCGGAATTGAAACATTTTTTCTGTTTATGTCTATTTTTCCAAAAAAGTTTTCCCACATAAACCTGTGATAGCTTTGCTTGTGGGTTTTTGAAATTCCAAGGTATTCGTCCAAATTAAAGGTAATTGCCTTTGAGAAAGAAATCTTTCCTGATTCAACTATTTCTGCAAGCAAAGAGTAGAGCTTTAATGGTGTGCTTCCTGTTGGCAGCATAAAAACAGAATTGGGCTTTTTCTCCAATTGCCGAAAAACAATGTCTGCAGCATGCCTGCTTGCCATGTCTGAATTTTCTGCAACAATTGTTTGAATCATTAACTAAAATAGGTATAACTAGTTTAAATTCCTTTCAGTACATTAATCGTTTCATGTCAAACTTTGCAATAATCGCCTCAAAGCAAAATATTGCCAGTATAAACATTTCCTCCTTTCTAAAAGAGCTTCCCAACAACCTGTCCCTGCATTTCTTCAACGAACACATTTGCTTCATTGACAAAGCTGATTCAATTGACGCAGATGCCCTAATTTTTGCTTCCTCTCACACCTCTTCTTCTGGCAAGCCAACTCTTTCAACACACGCTGTTGGCAATTGGAACAAGGCAGAATTGGGCGGAAAGGATTCCGAATTGGTTCCTTCTAATTCTTCTTTGCTAAAAAATTATCTTTTGGGATTGCAGAAAAAGAAGGAAGAATTTGCTTTAGACTATGAAATTTGCCTTGAAGCCACCCACCATGGTCCTTGGGCAACAAAACCAATTACTTTTATTGAATTAGGAAGCGGTGAACTTCAATGGAAGGATTTGAAGGCAGCAAAAGCTGTTGCAGACGTTGTCCTTGAATCCACTTCAGTTGAAGGAAAATTCAAATCAGCAATTGCTTTGGGTGGTGGACACTACTGCCCTGAGTTTACAAAGCTTGTTCTCAGAACTGAGTGGGCTCTTGGTCACATCTGCCCTGGTTACGCCTTGCCTTTCTTTAACGAAAAAATGCTTAACAAAGCTCTTGCTGCAACCTTTCCAAAACCAGAGGCAATAATCCTTGACTGGAAAGGTTTGGGTAAGGAAAAAGCGCGCATTAAAGAGCTCCTCGACAACCAGTCTCTTCCTGTGCTTAGGGCAAGAAAGCTTTTGCACTAGTTTTTTACAACAGCCTTTCCCCTCATTTCTTTCAGGTTTTTTGCACCTGCTAAAAACATTGCAATTCTTAGTTCTTCAATTACTTTTTCAAGCAACTTTGTTACCCCTTCACTGCCTTCTTTCTGCTGTGCCTTTAAAACAGGCAGTGCCATTCCGCAAAGGTCTGCTCCCAGTGCAATTGCCTTTGCGCAGTCCAACCCTGTTCTTATTCCGCCTGATGCAATAATTTTTCCCTCAAAGGCCTTTCTGCACTGCACTATGCTGTCAGCAGTGGAAATTCCAATATCCCAAAAGGTTTCTCCAACCTTCTTATTTCCCCTTTTTGAGTCAATTGCTGTCCAGCTTGTTCCGCCTGCTCCGCCAACATCAATTGCTTTTATTCCTGTTTTTGCAAGAGCTTTTGCGGTCTCAAAACCGATTCCGTGACCAACCTCTTTTACGTAAACAGGTTTCTTAAATTCTTTTGCAAGTTTTTTAATTTCTTTTAATCTTCCCTTAAAATCTGTTTCTTTTTCAGGCTGCATTGCTGCCTGTGCTGCATTAACATGAACTGCCAGAGCATCTGCTTTAATTGATTCAATGGCTTTTTCCAATTCTTTCACTGAATACTTTCCCAGCTCTGTTACCCCAATATTTCCTGCCAAAAAGATTGTTGGAGCAACATCTCTTACAAAATAAGTGTCTTTCAGTAAAGGGTCTTCAATCATTGCCCTTTGGCTGCCTAAACCCATTCCAATTCCAAGTTCTTCACAGGCTTTTGCAATGTCTTTGTTTATCTTTTTTGCCTCTTTAACTCCGCCTGTAATTGCTTCAACCATTAATGGTGCCTTAAAGTCTTTTCCAAGAAAGCTTGTTTCCAGCTTTACTTCTTTTTTGTCCATTTCAGGCAAGGTTTTGTATTCAAGTTCTACTCCTTTAAATCCAACTTTTTCAAAGCCGGTTGTCTTTTCCTTGAATTGCACGTCTTCTGCAATACCTATTTTGAGGTGCTCTGCTTTCCTGTTTTCTGTTTCTTTCGTCATCTTTAATCAATTCAATTTAAGTTTAAAAAAGGTTAAAAAAGGCAGGATTTACAGCCTTATTTCTGTTCCTTTAACTTCTTTTTCTGTCAAAGCTTTGTAAAAATTTTCTTTCTGGTTTGCGTCAAAAATCAAAGCAGTTGTTCCTTGTAACATTTTCTGTATCTTTTCTAACTTTCCTTTCATTCCACCTGTTACATCAACTGTTCCTGCTTCATCTGTTTGTGTTATCGATTCTTCAAAATTATTTTTGTCAATTAATGGAATTCTTTTTGCATTTTCATCTTTTTTTGGATCTGCAGTATAAATTCCTGCAACATCTGTTCCAAGAAAAACCTTTTTTGCCCCAAACTTTTTTGCCAAAAAACCAATTATTGTATCTCCGCTAATAACACTTGCATTAAGACTTTCATCAGGAACCATTTGCCCAAATAGCACTGGGATCTTTCCTTTAGCTGTTGCTCTTTCAATTTCATCTGTTTTAAACTTAACAATCTTTTTGTTGTCTTGTTCAACTATTTTGTTTGGGTCAAATGGGATTGCATCAAGTCCTGCTTTTTTAAGAGCTTCAACCACAATCGAATCAAGCAAATTACAGTCTTTGATGGTTTTTGCAAGCCCTTCTTTCTGCCTGTCACTATAAACTCCGTTGTTAATGTCATATTCGACAACATTTGTGTGGCCAAACGGGCCTGCGCCGTGCACTATAATTAGCTTGAATTCTTTCTCATCCAAGGCTCTTTTTATTTCTGAGGCAATTCTTTTCAAAACAGCTTTTTTTGCCTCAAATTTGTTGCCTTCCTTTTCTGTGATGGCAGAGCCACCTAACTTAATTATGTATAAGTCTGTCATGTTTTTGTTCACTCTATTCATTTTTTGAAGATGTTCAGCAAGTCTTTTTTCATGTTTGCTTTCTTGGAATATTTGTATTAACCTATCAAAAGCCTTTTTAATGAATTTTTCACTTTCATTGGCGACTTGCATATTGAAGGGTGGAAAAAGACAATGACTTATTCCTAATCTTCCATCATTTGAAAGGCAAATATTATAAACACCCTCTTGACAGGGGTAAATTGGGCAGGTTTTGCAAAATTCATGAAAATGTGTTCCTTTGAAGGAATCCTTAAAAATTATCTTACTTTTTCCAAGTTTAATATATTTCATCGGAAGACCCTTCCTGTTATCTGATTTGAACTTGTGTACACTTCCTTGGTTTTTTAATTTATTAAACAATTCACCAACGTCATAAAATTCTTTAAACCAATATTTTAAATCATAGTTTGAGTTGGGATAAAGATCCAATATTTTCAGATCTATCTGATTTTTTTTACAGTATATAATTATTGAATGAATATCCTCGCTATTTGATTTCAAAGCGACTGTGTCAATTCTAACCGGTATTTTTTTTGAAAGATTTCTAACCAACGTGCCTATGGATTCAGTCCAATTTTTTGGACTTCCAACACTTTTGAAATAGGAATCAACACTAACTCTTAACTCAAAATTATTTAAGTTTCCAAAAAAAGTTTCATGTTTTTTTAGATTAATCCCATTTGTATTTAAGGCTATTATTACATCACTTCCTAATTTTTGCAAATCAATAATTAAATTATGCAAATCTTCTCTTAGAAGTGGTTCGCCTCCTGTTAAACGAAAGCAGTTTATTCCCTTTTTATAGGCTATTCTAGCAATTCTCATTATTTCTTCACTTGAAAGGTCTTTTTTGGTACTGCCGTATCCTTCTCCATAAACCCCTCCTGCATATTTACAATAAGGGCAGTTCATATTGCATTTATAAGTACAAACAATTGTCAGGTATGGTTTATTCATTTTTTCTTACTCCGGTTTATTTGATTGAAATAATCTTCAGCAGGATATGCTCTTTCTTGCATTTCGTAAAATAAGTTGTTGTAAAAGTCTACCACTTCCTTTTTTTGATGTACTATACCTGTAAGTGCCCCGCTTGAATTTAGGACAATGATTACTTTATTTTTTGATAAATAAACTCCTAATGGGAAATGTTCGTCTACAACTTTCATTGAAGCATCATACTTTTTTATTTTGGATTTTATCTCCGATATTTTTTTCTTATATGCCAGCTTCCCTTTTTTGTTTTCAATTAGTTTAAGAAATTCGTCTAGAGCCTGTTTGCAAACAACGAATTCAAATCTTGATCCTTCTTTAAATTTCTTAGTATAGAGATTGTTCAATAAAATTGGTGCATTATCTTTAGAATCGGTAAGTGCATCTCTTGATTTTGCTATAAGATTGTGTATCTCTTGGAATTCTTTTGTAGGTGCCAAATAAGTAAGGTAGGGCAGTGCAGGATACCTAAGAATATATTTGAATTCCTTTCCAGTAGACAGCATCTCCATTAATTTAAATATAAATTCTCTTTTGTCGTAGATTATTTCAAAATCACCCAAATCTGTGTTTTCCTCTCTTAAAAGATCAGTGAGTCGCTTCTGCTTTTTTGTGAACTGTCCAAATTCTTCATTTAGAAAATCAAGCATTTTTTGTTCTAAATTTGGAACTGAATATGTTGCTGGAAAGTCAGATGATTTTTCGATAAGTTTTAGTTCCAGTAATTTATTCAAAAATGTATAAATTTTACCTTTTGGGATTTTTGTTAAACTGCAAAGATTTTCTGCTGTCATTTTATTTTTTACAAGTTCTGAAATTATTGTCGTATCTTTTTTTGTAAGATTAAACTCTGATTGTAAGACTTGTAATAATTCTTCTCTCATTCCAGTTCCCCTTTTTTAATCGTTAAACTTGGTTTAAAGTAAAGATATAAATATATGATGAAGACAAACATCATATAAATAAACCGTTTATTTGTGGTAAATGTGCTTATATTAGTTGGTTCAACAAATAGGAGGAAAAGTGTCAAATTTGCAATAGTTGAAATTCTTAGTATGGAGTGGCCACTGAGCCTTAAAGCATTGCATTATTTACTTTCTAAAAAATATGCTTTAAATGTCAGTTACCAAGCAGTTCATAAAGCAATTAAGCAACTTACTGAAAACCAAATTGTTGAAAAGGACAACCGTTATTATCTGCTTAATATGGCTTGGATTTCAAAAGTTAAAGATTTTGGAAAAGAAACAGAACTAGCTTATTCTAGTGATACTAATTTCTATAAAAATGAATTTGAAGTAGTAGCTTCTCTACTTAATCGAGACAAAACCCCCTAAAGCAGATTTCTTATTTACTTTTCCACCATTCCTTGTTCTGCGTCAATTTTTACTTTGTCGCCTGTTTTAATCTTTTCTATTTCAATGTGGTCTACGCATGGTATTTCTGAAATGATGCAGCCAACTGCTACAATGGTTTCGCATTCTTTGTTTATAATTGCAAGTGGTGCTTTTCCGTTTTTTTTCAGTTGGTAAAGAGTATAGCTTCCGACAGTTGAGCCTGTTCCTTGTGGAAAAACAAGTATCTTTCCGGAAATGCTTTGTCCTTCTAATGAGTGTCCTTTTTGAGTTACAATTCCGGTGTCTGCTTCAACTCCTCCGTAAAACGAAATTCCCTCTGTTGTTGCAAGCACTTCTCCTTCTACTTTTCCTTGAAATATTTTTCTTCCTTTCAATTCCATTTAATCACCACCTGTTGCATCTTCAATACATTTCTCTTGTGTTTTGAGCTGCATTTTGAAGTTGTTTTTTCCTCTTCCGTAAAAAACACCTTTTGCTGAATTTATTGCAACACACTTAAACCTTCCTTTCAATGGTGCAACCACGTGGCAGGTGTCACAGGCAAACTTTGCGCCAGATTCTTCTATAATTCTAACATATCCTTTTTCTTCAGCTTGTTTTTTGATTGGTCTTGCGGTGCAAATCCATGTTTCTTTTGTTACTTTTTTTCCTTTCAAAAGATTAGCTATTTTTCCAAGTTCTTCTATTGAACAATGCGGGCAACCTAATAGAACAAAGTCTGTTTCGCCTTCATCAAACATTTCTTTTTTTGCCTGTTCGATGTCTGCTGCACTAAGTTCAATTTTTTCGCTTGGTTCGATTATTTCATTTGGGGTTATACCTTTTATATGAAATAGTGCAGGAGCGCCGTATGTTACAATAGATGCACTGAGGCTTTTCAATTGGTCTTCTGTTGCCTTTTTTATTCCTATGATTAGCGGTATTTTGTTCCCAATTTTTTTTCCTACCAAGTATCCCAATGCACCAAAGTCTGTTTCGTCGTGCAAATCTGTTTTGACTTCAACAAGAACCTGCGCTTGTCTGTTTTTATCTAAATGAAAACCGTATTCTGGAGTTCTTCCTGTTAGGGCTGCTGCCAGTGCACTTGGCCCACCCTCTTTACTTGTTTTTGCGCCCAAAACACTGTTTGCAAATGTTACTGCGCTGCTTTCGCCCCAAGAAATATGCTCGCCTTTTTTTGGTCTGTTTCCAATAAAGTACGGGGTGCATGTGCATGTTGTTTGAATTCCCATCTTTGCAAATGCATCAATAACTTTTTTTTGCTTTTCAGCAAATTCCGGGGAGATTCCAAGAGCTTTCCAGTTTTCCATATCCATCCCTGCTGGATTAAGTGTTGTCAAGACCTTTACCTTACCATCCTTTGCCATTTCTTCCAAGTACTCTAGACCTGCATCTCCCAAATTTGCATAACTTACACCAGAAACCTGAACACTTGTAACTGGCACAAGCCTTTTCGCACCGAAAATGTCTCCTAAAGCAGTTAAAATTTCCATGCTTTTCCTTGCAGCATTTCCCTGCTTTCCTTCAAGCATTTCTTGTTCTTCTTGAGTTAGTTTCATTTTCTTGCCCTCCTTTGCACTTTCTTTATTTTCATTCTTCCAAAAACGTTTGCTTTCTTTATTATTGGAATTCCATCTTTTTTAGCTTGTTTCCTTTGACCTTTTGTTGAATATCCCCATCTTACAAGAAGGCTTTTTGTTCCAACCTGTTTTACATCCTTTATTTGCTTTACTGCGTCCTCTATTAATACTATCTTGTTTGGCTGCACGCCTGCTTTTCTTGCAATTTCCTTTATTTGTATCTTTTTGTCTTTTGAGAATTCCTTTGCTATAATATGTGATTCAGGGATTTTTATACCATAAGTTGCAAGTAGTTCAGCTGTTGATTTCTTATCTTTTGTTGTTGCAATAAATACTTGGTTGGTTTTTTGGACTTTTGCAATAAATTTTGCAATTTTTGGAAAGCTTTTTGTAAGTGCAACCCATTCTTTTGGGGAAATTTTTTTCATCTGTTCTCTGTGGAAATAAAACCTTTTTCCGAATTCTGCTGCTTTTACAGTATCTTTTTGATATTCTGTATCAAACTGCCTTTGAGTCACTCTATTAAATTTTATTTTTGGATTTTCCTGAATTAATCGCATTACTGTAAATAAGTGCTCAACCTTTGTAATTAATGGTCTTCCTTCCAAAAATTTGTGCTTAATAGTTTTACTTGACATATCCCTTTTGTCTATTTCTGAGAATGCCTTTACTGACTGTACAAAACATTCTCCTGCGCTGTCGCCTATTACTCCGTCAAAGTCGAATGCAACAACTCCTTTTTTTGCAGCCATTTTTTTTTACTCCAGATACTTTTTCAAGTCTGCTTTTGGAAAGACCGCTTTTCCAAAGCTTTTTCCTTTTGTTTCAAGGGGTGCAGTGCAGTCAAAGCCGCATTTTGTTGTCATTTTTGTTCCTGCTTCTGCGCTTGGGTCAAGGCTGCTTCCTTTTTCCTTGTCTTTCATTACAAAATCCCTTTCTGCCTGAAACCTTGTTGCCATTCCCCATTCTGAATCCTCGTCATTGTAAATGTCAATATCCTTATCGTAAACAAAGATGTGTTTGCAGCTTTTGTGTCCTTCGAATCCTCCTTGGATTGCTTTTTTCCCATCTTCCTCATTTTTCTTGTCAATCTTAATACGTGCGTGAAGCCAACTGCATCCGCCTGGGTTTACATTTACATCAAGACATTTTACACCTGCTTCATTAACCTTTTTGAACATTGTGGGCTCTCTTGGCATTCCCATCAAAATCTTGTGTTCAAGCTTTCCTGGAAGCAGTGCCTGCCATATTGCGTCCTTTCTGTGAGTTATTTTTGTCACAGTAAAAACAGGTTCTTGTCTTACAACATCCTGTGTTTCTGTTAAATCAATAAACGGTCCTTCATCATGCATTTCTTCCAGAGAAATTGTTCCTTCCAGGACAAATTCGCATTCTGCCGGAATTATTGCGTCAAATGTTTTTGCTTTTGTTACCTTTAATGGCCCCAAAGTGTTTGCAATTTCCAATTCATTTTGCCCTATTTCGACAGAGGTTGCTGCTGCGACAAGCACGTTTGCTCCGTTTCCAATGCAGATTGCCATTGGCATTGTTTTTTGTTCCTGCAAAAATGTGTCAAAATTTCTTTTCTTTACAATCCTTACCACTAGCTTGTTTTTTGCAATTTGCATGCATCTATGAAAATCTAAGTTCTGTCCTTGTTCTGGGTGCTTTGCTACCACAACCCCACTTGAAATATAGTTTCCGCCGTCGTTTTCGCAGTGGAAAAGAATAGGAATTTTGTCAAGATCAACTTCTGGCATTTCAACTTCCTGGCATGGTGCATTTTCAATAACTTCTGCTTTTGTCGGGCCTTCAATTGCCTTTGTAATGGTGGGAATTAATTCATTTACTTTGCATCCAAAATAGTTTGCTATTGAATCTTTTGTTGGAAAAATGTTTGCTGCAACCTTGAAATCAGATTCTTTAATTTTTTCAAAGAGAACTGGTTTGTCAAACAATTCGTTTATGATTGCACTTGCTTCAAGTTTTTTTGAAACAGGTTTTTTTATTACTGCTAAGTCCTTTATTTCTTCCAAATAGCTTCTAAAACTCATTACTCCCACCTCTTGAATTTGTTATTTTTTATACTAAAAATATCCTGTATTTTCCCAATAATAAATGCCTCTAAATCCTTAATACTTTTTGGTTTGTGATAAAATCCAGGGCTTAGTGGCATTACAATTCCGCCGTATTTTGCTATTTTTGCAAGGTTTTCCAAACATGGTCCGCTTAGCGGAGTTTCTCTAATGCATACCACTAGCTTTTTTCTTGTTTTTAGCATGTTGTCAGCTGCCCTTGAAATCAGGTTGCCAGAGTGTGCATTTGCAATCTCTGAAACAGTTTTTACTGTTGCAGGGCAAACAATCATTCCATCTATTGAAAACGAAGAACTGCTTATTGCTGCAGCCATGTCTTTGTAACCGTGGCATTTATCCGCAAGCTTTTTCACTTCTGCAAGCTTGTAATTAGTTTCTTCTTCAATTAGCTTTTCTGCCCACTCGCTCAAAACAAGGTGTGTTTCAATTTTGGCTTCTTTCAACGCTTTCAAGAGCTCTATTCCATATCCAACGCCTGAAGCTCCGCATATCGCAACAACTAGTTTCATTTTTTGGCTCCAATTTCTGTTTTCAATGTCTTGTATCCTAATTCTTCCACTTTTTTTGCAACCTTTTCTTGCAATTCATTACCAGGTGTAAGTAGCAAAACATAGCCACCTCTTCCTGTGCCTGTAAGCTTTGCCCCCCAGGTGCCTGCTTCTTTTGCAGTTTTTATAATGTTTTCTATTTCATTGCAGGAAACACCAATTTGCTTTAAGAGTTCCTGGTTTTTGTCCATTTGTTCTCCTACAGTTTTCCAGTCTCCTGTTTTTATGTTTTCAAATGCCTTTTGGCATGTTTTAGTGTATTCTTTAAAGATTTTTTCAAACTCTTGTTCGTTTGCTTCTTTTTTTTCTCGAACGTCTGCTACGATTTTTTTTGTTTCCTGTGTTATTCCTGTACTTGCAAGAACTATTTCAACAGGCTTTTGAACTGAAAATCTTTCAATCTTGTTTGGGCCGCCTTGCATGTTTTTTTCAAACCAAATAAATCCTCCAAATGTTGAACAGGTGTTGTCTATTCCTGAAACACTTCCTTTTCCTGTTCCGCCTTCTTCTGCGATATATGCGATTTTGTTTATTTCTTCATCGTTTAAATTCATTTCAAGCATTTGGTTTAAGGCTCTTGTAATTGAAACAGCGAGTGCAGCGCTTGCTCCAACTCCTGAACTGCATTGAAGATTTCCTGTAAGAGTAATTTTTATTGAATTTCCTTTTTTGTCTAGTTTAAATTGCTTTAGTAATGAATCAAGTTGGTTTTGAATTTCCTGTTTTTTCTTTTCTTTATATCCTGGAATTTCTGGTCTGTTGTCAACAAATTCAAATTTTTCAGCTTTTTCAACATTTGCAGTTGTAGCATTTCCCAATCCAGAGGCAATTCCAGGCAAGCCATATACCACAAAATGCTCTCCTATAAGAATTGTTTTTCCAAATCCTTTTCCTTCTCCCATAAAATCCTTCCTTGTTTTATTGTAAAAGTAATTTATTTCTTTTTCACCTCATAGTGTGCTAAAAGGTTTGATTCGCTGTAAAAACGTGTTGCGTTTGGTGCAAGTCCTGAACCTCGTAAAGCTCTTTCATATAACTTGTAGAGTTTGTGGCCTTCCATTATTTCTATTTGCGCCGGTTTGCTTGGAGCAGTTTTTTCAAGTTTTTGTAAATATGATTCAAAATTTATTGGCTTTCCACTTTTAATCCGTCTGTCAAACCATTTGTTAAATCTTGTTCTTTCAGCTTGTGGAAAGTTTAGCAAAGAAACCCATGTTGAAAGCATTTCTCTTACCTGGCTTATTTCTGACCTTGCCTTAAAAGAGCCTCTTCCTTTTGGAATTTCCTGTGAGACAAATGCTGTTCCTCTTTCAGCCCTCATAATTTCTCCCTTGTAACTATAAGCTCTGCCGTTGATTGAAACTCTTGCGTTTTTTGGTGCAATTTTTAGTGTTCCTGCTCTCCAAGCAGGATGACTCCAGTCCCAGAACTTGAATGAACCATCTTGCTTTAGCATATTGTTTACTTGCCTGAAAATAGTTTCTGACTTTGACAAATGGTGAAGTGAGGCTCCTGCAGTAACAATATCTGCCTTCCCGGTTAAATTTTTGATTGCTCTGCTTTTTTCCACGCCTCCAAAGTTTACTTTAAGCGCTTTAACATTCTGACTTGGAACACCTATTTCAGTCAATAACTGTTTTGCTGTTTTCAAGTCCTTTACACTAACATCAATTAAAGTAATTGAAATTTTTTTTCTTTGATTTGTATTTAATCTTTCAATTATCGGAATTACTGTTTTTCCTGCTCCTGTTCCCAAATCAACAAGTGTTGCTTGTCCATTTTTTGCAATTTTTCTTTTAAGTTCCGGCGAGATTAATTCTGCATTTTTACTATTTGCAAAATTAATGTTTTTCGTAATGTCTTTTGCCCACTGAGCCATTCTTTGCTTTGTCGTTTGAACTCCTTTTTGAGGATATATTCTGACCTTTGGAGCTTTTTTCCACCTTTCTTTTGGCGAAGTAGTCCATTCTTTTTCATATTCTGCTGCAGACCTTTTGTACAATGCCTCTTTTATTACAGAACCAGGAATATGTTTTCCGGGCATTGCCTTTCCTAGAGCACTTCTTATCTCTGGCACAAGTTTCCAACCATAGTAACTTTCTCTTGGAACTTTTGCCTTTGAGCCAAGCATGAAAGAAGGATAGGGTCTTTTTCCTGCAGAGTTAAGTAGGTTATTAACATCCCTGCTTCCTCTTCCCTTTCCTTTTACAATAGCTTCAAAAACAGCTTTTTTATCGGAAGTGTTTAAGGGCTTTCTTGTATTTCTTTTTCTCATTCTACACCAATAATATCATTCAACAATTTTGAATTTATACCCGTATGCTATTGGTCCTTCTGGGTCTATGTCGCTAATCTTTCTGAAGACTTTTTCTACCTTTGCTCCAATTTTGACTTTTTCTTTTTCCGAGTCAACAATTTGTGAGAGAAGCTTTGTCTTGTTTTCCAGTTCAATTATTGCAATGAAGTATGGCACTTCGTTTTCGAATCCTGCTGGTCCGCTGAATACTTCGGTAAATGAAACAATTTTGCCGTTTTTTGGCATTTTTTGTGCAACAAGCTTTCCTTTTCTTCTGCATTTTGGGCAAACTGTCCTTGCAGGAAAGTAAGCTGTTTTGCATGTTTCGCAGAAGTTGCCGTCAAGGTCGTATCGTTCACCGAACTTTCTCCAGATTAATGGCAGTGCTCCGTCAGTCATTCAATCACCTTGTAAACAAATTTATTTCCAATTAAATGCCTTGAAACAAGTCCTTCTTTGGTTAAAGTTAATAACACTTCTCGGACGTGTCTGTCGTTTCTTTTGCAGAATTTTGATACGTTTTTGACATTAAGTTCGATTTTTTTAATACAAAGTTTTTTCATGAGTGTAATATAGTGGTTTTTTGCTTCGTTCCTTGGAAAAAATTCTAGCCCTTCAACATATCTATCCAATACTGCCTTTAATTTCGTCTGTTTTCTTTCCAGTCCAAAACCTATTTTGCCATAGAATTTTTGGAGGTTTTCTTTGCCAGTAACTCTTATTTCCCAGTTTCTGGTTATTTCGCCGTTTTCTTTAATGTTTTTGCCTGCTATGCAAATGCGTGATTTTATTTCAAATTGATTTAGAATTTCTTTGAGTTCTAGAAGAATTTTTGGCTCTTTTATTTTTTCATTTAAATTTGTGATTTTTGGCGAAGTAAAGCTAACGCACCTATTACTATGGTGGTTTGAAACAGTTCCGTCATCATCAAACAGGCGCTGCAGCAGGGAAATTTTTATTTTTTTGTCTTTGGAGTTCAGTAAAATCTTTGGAATTCCAGTATTTTGATAGTTTTTGTTTCCGTCCTTTAGTCCGGTTGTTTTAAGAATAATTCCAATAATTTTTGGAAAAATTACGCACGGTGTTCCGCTTATGCTCCTGTGAAAAGCAAAACTAACTTCTCCAAATGTGTTTCGTGTGGCTTTGATAAAGCTTTCAATCTGTTGCTTTTCATTATTAAAATACCAAACTCGGCACTTTTTCTTTTCAATGCCTCCGTCTCCAAGTACACCGCCGATGACCAATGCAATGTCTGGTGTTATTTTGAATGGCAATTTTGGATTTTTTATCAACTCTTTTGATTTAATTGACCTTAATTCTGTTACGTTTTGTTGAATCATTTTCTCTGAAATTTTAAGTTTTTGTGCGATTTTGATTAGGAAAACCAACGGCATTCCGCTTCTTTCAACAAAATACCGTCTAGCAGTTTGCCCCCTATTTAAACCAGCAGATTCAGCAATCTTTGAAAAAGAGCCTTTTTCTTTTAGTAGTCTGGAAAAAATCTCTTCCCTAAATTCTTTCTTTAGTTTCACCCGCACAGAATCGGCAGGCAAATCAAACAAGCTAATTTTCGCCACTTTGTTTTCCACTCTGACAAATATGCTTTTTGCAGTTTTAAATGCTTTTGAAAGAGCAGGTTTCCGGTAATCTTTTTGTAAAAATTTCATTTTTTTCACCTATGCCTTGCGCAGTATGTGTACAATTGCAGTTGCTCCTGAACCTCCAACATTGTGCGCCATGCCAATTTTTGCGTCTTTAACCTGTCGTTTGTTAGCTTTTCCCATAAGTTGTTCTGTTATTTCAACAGCTTGTTTTATTCCTGTTGCTCCAACAGGGTGTCCGCATTTCAGGCCGCCTGAAGGATTTACTGGAATTTCTGAGTTAAGTGCGGTTTTTCCTTCTTCAACGGCTTTTCCGCCTTTGCCTTTTTTAAAGAATTCAAGACCTTCAATTGCCAAAATGTTTGCAATACTAAAACAATCATGTAATTCTACAACATCAATGTCTTTTGCTTCAATTCCTGCCTGTTTGTAGGCATCGAGTGCGGCTTTTTTTGTAGCAGCCATTTCTGTAAGCGATTTTCTGCTTGCAAGTGCAAGTGTATCAGACGCCTGTGTTGAAGCAATTATTTCAATTGGTTGTTCGCAAATCTTTTTTGCCTTTTCTGTCTCGCATAAAATTACTGCTGCTGCACCATCTGTAATGGGTGAACAATCCAATAGCTTTAAAGGTGAAGCAATGTAACTACTTCTCATAACATCTTCAACTGTAATCTCCCTATGAAACTGTGATTTAGGATTAAGCATTCCATTCTTGTGTGCTTGCACCGAGCACATTGCCATCTGTTCCTCTGTTGTGCCAAACTCTGTCAT
Source organism: Candidatus Iainarchaeum sp. (assembly GCA_017610205.1). Classification (GTDB taxonomy): domain Archaea; phylum Iainarchaeota; class Iainarchaeia; order Iainarchaeales; genus JAFCCL01. The sequence goes on from JAFCCL010000008.1 coordinate 79,802, forward strand.
GTGAGCGCGTGCCATTAGCGCATACAGTGCTGGAAAGCTTGCTCCGTGGAACAATTCTGTTTCCTGGTCGCCTGCTCCGCCTAAGGCAATTGCTGCCTGTTCAACGCCGACATCGGTCATTTTTTCAACGCCTCCAACTGCAACCACATCATATTCTCCTGATTTAATTGCCATGTAACCGCTTCTCAAAGCTGTTCCGCCTGACGCGCATGCATTTTCAACTCTTGTAGCGGCAATTGGGTTGAGTCCAAGCTGGTCTGCTATTAGTGCTCCAATGTGTTCTTGTCCAATAAATCTTCCGGAAGCCATGCTTCCGCCGTACAATGCTTCAATGTCCTTGCCTTCTACTCCTGCACTTAAAATTGCTTCAATTCCTGCTTCTGCAATAAGTTGCCTAAAGCTTTTTTCCCAGTGCTCTCCGAATTTTGTACACCCTATTCCAATTATTGAAACACTTCTCATTGTTTTTCACCTTTTTTTCCTGCAATTTTTTCCTTACAAACTCTTCAATTTTTTTCTGCATTTTACATATTCTGCGTAATCAATGTATTCTTTTTCTTCAAACATTTCAAAAACGCTTTTTTTGTGCCTTTTCTTTTCAATGTTTTCTGTTGCTTCCAAAACAAATGCGTCAGAGCCTGCTCCGCTTCCATAGCTTACTCCCAAAATCTTTTCCCCTTTTTTTGCCTTGTCAAGCACCGAAGCCAATCCAATCATCATGCTTCCGGAGTAAGTGTTTCCAATGTGCGGTGTGGTTAACCCTTGTTCAATTTGTTCCATTGAAAATCCAAGCATTTTTGCAACCCTTATTGGAAATTTTCCGTTTGGCTGGTGGAAGACAGCGTAGTCAAAATCTTTTGGTTCCATTTTTACGCGTTTCATCACTCCCTTTGCTGCTCCAATAACGTGCTTGAAGTAGGCTGGTTCTCCTGTAAAGCGTCCTGCGTGTCTTGGAAATTCTGCATGCTGTCTTCTCCAAAAATCAGGAGTATCTGTTGTGTAACTGTAAGTATCCAAAATATCTATAAGTATTTCTTCCTTTTTCTTTCCCATTATGTAAGCTGCTCCTCCTGAGCCTGCTGTAAACTCCAAAGCATCATTTGGTCTTCCCTGTGCTGTATCTGCTCCAATACTCATTCCGTATTCAAGCCATGCTGGAATAGGGCTGTCTACCAGTGCCATGCACATTTGCATTCCTGCTGTTCCTGCCTTGCAGGCAAATTCCAAATCGGCTGCTGTAAGTTCTGGTGATGCTCCAATTGCGTCTGCTACTATGGAGGCTGTTGGCTTTACTGCGTAAGGGTGTGATTCTGATCCAACGTAAACTGCCCCAAGTTGTTTTCCTTCAATTCCTGCCTGCTTTACTGCGATTCTTGCGGCTTCAACTGCAATAGTGCATGCGTCTTCGTCATAGGCTGCAACAGCTTTTTCCCTAACGTTTAGTCCTTTTGAGATTGCCTTGCCGTTTTTTTTCCAAACTCGGGCAATTTCTTCAACTGTTATCCTGTTTTTTGGAATATATACTCCGTAGCCAATAATTCCTGCCATAAAAAAAATCACTTAATTATTTTTTTCCCTCTATTCCTAAATTTCTTCACAATTTTTTTATTCCTTTTCTTGTCCCCTTTAAGATTTCTTTAGCCCTATCTACTCTTATATTCTTTTCCTCAACCATTTTTGCAGCAATTTCCTCAACTTGTTTTCCTTTTGCGCCTGCCATTACTGCAATATTTTTTGCATGCAGTCCCATGTGCCCTCTTTGAATTCCTTCTGTTGCAAGTGCCCGCATTGCTGCAAAGTTTTGTGCAAGTCCAACGCAAGCCATTACTTCGGCAAGCTCATTTGCGGTTTTTACTCCGATTATTTTTGCGGAAATTTTTGCAACAGGGCTTGTTTTTATTGCTCCGCCAACAAGTCCGACTGCAAGAGGCAGTTCAATTTCTCCAACAAGGTTTCCTTCTTTGTCTTTGTAGTATTTTGTAAGTGTTGTGTATTTTCCTTTTAATGAAGCAAATGCATGTGCTCCTGCTTCAAGTGCTCTAAAATCCTGCCCGCATGCTATGGCAACTGCGTCAATTCCGTTCATTATTCCCTTATTGTTTGTACAGGCCCTAAAGACATCGTTGGCTGCAAAATGGTGTGCTTCAAGAATGTGTTCAATTATTTCTTCTCCTTTAAGATTTCCTTTTCTAAAACTTTGTTCCAGTGCCTTTTTAGTGAATACTGCACTGGCTTTTACTGTTCTGTAAATTGCCAGGTTTGAAATAATTCTAAGTCTTGCCTTTCCGCCTGAAAGTTTTTCAAGTTCTGAGGCAATTGTTTCGCACATTGTGTTTACGGCATTTGCTCCCATTGCATCGCGGACATCAACAAGCAAGTGCACTATTACCATTTTTCCTTTTTCTGTGTCAATTGTGTTGGTTTCAATTTTTCTTGCTCCGCCACCGAATTTTACTAGTATTGGATCGGCTTTGTTTGCCAAATCAATAATTTCCCTTGATTTTTTTTTAATTTCTTTAATTGCCTTTTCACAGTCTTTTACATTAACCAATTGTACCTGTCCAATCATTACTGGAGGGCTTGCTTTTGCTTTAAATCCTTTTGTTTCCCTTGCAATTCCTGCTGCCTTGCTTGCTGCTGCTACAACGCTTGGTTCTTCTACTGCCATTGGAACCAAGTAGTCTTTTCCGTTTATCAAAAAATTGGTTGCAATTCCCAGGGGAAACTGTTGTGTTCCTATTACGTTTTCAATCATTCTGTCAGAAATTTCAAAGGACATTGCTGCGTATTTTTTCAATTCGGCAACTTCTTCCTTGTCAAGGTTTGCAAATTTTTTTATGATTGCAAGTCTTTCCTCAAGGTTTTTTTTGTAAAATCCTGAAATTTTGCTTGTTGCCATAATTTATATCACTTCTTTTCATTCAAATATGTTTCTATTTCACTCGCTGCTTTTTTTGCCGAGGAAATGCTGTGAATAACTGTCTTTTCCTGGTTTGTCAGGTCTCCTGCGGCAAAAACACTCCATAATTCTGTTTTGTTTCCATTAATTTTTATTTCTTTTCCTTCCAGTTCTGTTCCGTTTGCCACTATTGGGTCGTATTCCTGGCCTATTGCCATAATGCAAATGTCTGCTTCCAAGTCCTCTGTTTTCTCTGTTTCAACAAACTCTTCGTTGTCAATTTCCATTTTTTTAAACCTGATTTTTTCAAGCTTTTTTTTTCCCAAAAACTCTTTTGGAACAAGCTGCATTTTGAATTCAATATCTTCCTCCATTGCGTGAAATAATTCTGATTTGTTGCACGGCATAAAAGGCACATTTTTTCTGTATATAACAGTAGCCTTGCATCCAAGCCTTCTTAAAACTCTGGCGCAGTCCAGTGCTGTGTTTCCTCCGCCTACTACAACTGCCTTTTTTCCATCGAGCTTTTTTTCTCCTGTTCCAAATCCTTGCAGAAACTTGTCCCAGTACAAAACTCCTTGCTTTTCAATGCCAGGCAATTCAATCTTTTTGGCTTTCCCTTCCCCTATTGCCAAAAGCACTGCGTCAAAATCTTTAATCAAAACATTCAACTTTTTTTCAAATCCAATTCGTTCCTTTTTCCTAAACACAATCCCTTTTTCTTTAAGGTCTTTTACAACCTTTTCAACAGAGTGCCTGTTCAGCCTGTATTCCGGGATTCCCCATCCCAAAATTCCGCCAAGTTTTGGCAGGGCCTCAAACACTTCAACATAAAACCCCTTTTTTTTAAGGTCAAGTGCTGCAGCCATTCCTGCAGGTCCGCTTCCCACAATTGCAACCTTTTTTCCATTGGTTTTTTCCTCACTCCAATTTGCTTTTCCGTGCTCTGCAACAAATCTCTCCAGTGCCTTTATTGCAATTGCCTGTTTTTTGCTTGCAAGCACACACTGTCCCTCGCATTGGGCTTCTTCTGCACACACTCTTCCTGTAAAGCAAGGAAACGGGTTTTTTGCCTGAATTATTTCAAGGGCCTTGTCAAAGTTTCCAAGCATTACCTGTTCAATAAATGCCTTACACCCTACGCCTGCAGGACATCCTTTTTCGCACAATGGCTCCTTGCATTGCAGGCATCGTCCGGCTTCCTTGATTGCCTGCTCTACGCTGTAGCCAAGCTCTATTTCCTTAAAACTTTTTACTCTTTCCTCTACCGGCAACAAAGGCATTTCTGTTCTCATTAGAATCACTAAATTTGATACAGAATAAGCCCAACAACCATATTTAAATGTTTAGGTTATTGTCCAACACTATTTCGTTAATTGACGGATTAATTGGGTTTTCTTCTTCATTTTCTTTTCCCCTCTTTTACGCTTTTCAAATTATCGAAATTTTTCTTTCAAAACAAATATTTTTAAACAATTGAAGCTTTAATTTATATGGTTGAGATGGCTGCAAAGAGGCAAATAAGTAGGCGTAAATTTTTAGGGAAAGCTGCCAAAAATACGGCTATTGTTGGTGGAACTTTTGTCCTTGGAGGCACCGCAAGTGTTTTACTTCGCAAGCGTGCGAAGTCCAACAGGGTAAAATACCTTGCTGAAAGAAAGGCATTTGGGGTCTCCATTAAAAGCAAGTTGCCCTATCTCAAAAACCATGAAAATTGGATTAATCTTTGTCAGACCTGCAATTGGATTCCTGAAAAATTGCCTGTTAAAAAAATCCAGCTTCTTGAAGCTGTTCACAACACCACCAACATTTCTATTAAAAAAATTGCTTACACAATTGCTGAAAATCCTGATTTTAATACAAAGGGCTGGCAGGCCATGTTAACCGCTCAAAAAAATAATTTAACAAGAGAAATTGCCAATTCTAAAAAGAGGGGTTTGCCTGGCAGAAATGCAAAGAAGCAACTCCCAATAATTCGTTCTGAGATTGCCAGGATAAACAGGGTTTTAAGCATTTTTAATGAACTGTCAAGAAACCGTGCTTTGGCAAAAGAGCTTGGAAAAGAGTTTAGTGCAGTTAAAGATGATTTAAAGGCCTTGGCGTTGGAAAAGTAATCAGGCTCTTACTCCCTGCAATTCTAAATCTTTTTTTAGTTTTTCAAAATTCCTGAACTGGACTGCGTGCATTCCCAATTCCTTTGCTGCTCTAATATTTTCCTGAACGTCGTCTACCATAATGCATTCTTCCGGCTCAAGCCCTAGTTTTTTTAGAGTGTGTTCAAAAATTTCTTTGTTTGGCTTTAGCATTCTTGCCCTGTGGCTGTAAACAATTGTTGGGAAAACTTCTGCAAGCCTTTCACCATATTTTTCTTCATAGCTTAAGTCTGAATTTGACAGTATTGCAACATTGTATCTTTTTCCGAGTTTTTTTGCAAACGAAAGCAGTTTCTCGTCAATTTCCCAGTTTGCCATCCATGCCTTTATCACCGGCAAAAATTCTCCGTCAAACATTTTTTTTCCAAAAACGCGTTCAAAGGCCGCTCTTAAGCTGCTTGTTCCAAGGTTTAATTTTTTGTCAAACAATGCTTCTGTTCCGGGTTTTGCTTTTACTCCAAGAATCTTTTCGCTTTTATTTTTGAAGGAAGCAAGGTTTCCTTTTAACACAACTCCGCCTAAGTCAAAAATCACTGCTTTTATCACCAAATCACCCCGAATTTCTGTTTCCCGAATTTCTTTTCTAGTGCCTTTTTACAGGAGGCATATATTTGTATCTGAAAAAGTCTTTATAAGATTTTAGTTTAATGCTTGCAAGGCTTTGGCCTTCGGCAAACGCTCTTTGCGTCCTGTACATATTTTCAATCCTTTTGTCTGATTTCATCATCTCCCTAACCATTACTCTTTTTCCTTCAACAGGGTCTGCAATATATATCTTGTTTCTGTAGAAAAATTTTGTATATGTATGTGTCCCTGCTCTGACAATAAGAGCATTTAATCCAATTGCCCTAAGCGAGGCAGTTACTGCCTGTGCGCAATCTGTGCACCCCATTATTGCAGCTCTTCCTGTTTTTGCTGCTTCTTTCCGATTCATGATATAAACTTTTTTTGTATTTATTATGTCTTCAACACTTCTTTTTGCCCAAAGATCTTTTGCTTCTTTTATTGACAAAGCAACTTTTTTAAATTCAGTTATATTTTTGACAATCTTTCTTGCAAGATTAAGTTTTCCTTTTGCATGAAAGCCAGATACATATTCTTGAATTCTTGGAGTTACTCCGACCTGTTTTCTGCCTTCTGGAGAAAGCCTTACAGGCATTCCAAATCCCTTAGCATGTCTTGGGTAAGTTATTTTTTTTCTTGCCATATCAAAAGAATTAGTTTTTTGTTGTTTTTAAACATTGTTTTTTTTGTTCAAGTGCCTAATTAAAACAAGATTTTATTTTTGTTTCTTGAAATTGTCGTTTACGTGTGCAAACATTGCTGGCTTTTCTTCCTGCGCAAGTTCTATCATTTTGCTTGCAATTTTCCTGTATCCCTTGTCTCCTTCGCCGCAGGTTCTTAACTCTGTTAGCACTGTAAGCTGTCTTGCTCCCATGCAGAGCAAATACCTTTTGTTTGAACCCTGTGCTGCAACAGTTCTTGACATTGCGCCATATTTTTCAAAAACCTTTTCAGCAAGGTCTGATGTTTTCTGCATTGCATTTGAGTAATCTTTTTCTATTTCGGATTCCTTTATTAATTCAGGAATTTCAAATCCTGCTTTTCCACGCATTGGCTGTTGGAATCTTAAATTCATCCTGTTTCTCTTAAAGTCTTTCCACATTGCCCAGGCTGATTCAATTTCAAACACCAGTGGTCTTGTTTCAAACCCTCTTACCGGATTTGTCCTGTTCTCCCTTCCATTTGTTGCTGCTTCAAATACTTCCTGTTTTTCTTTTTCTCCAAATCCTGAAACCTTTTCAAGCACTGTTTCAAGCGGAATGCTGCAATAGGGGTATAGTATTTGTGCAAGTGCAAGTTCTTCCATTGGAGGCTGGTAAAAAAGCTTTACTTTTTCTTTTACTGGCAAAAACTTTTTTTCAAAAAGCTGTTTTCCAAGTTCCCTTAGCCTTTTTTCCCTTTCAACAACTGCTTTGTCTGTTTTAATTTTTGAAAAATATTCCGGCATTAGCTTGTTTGCCTCTTCAATGCAGTTTTTGGTAAATTGTTGCGTAAAACTGTCTTCATAGCTTAAAAGCTTGCTAAACAATTCCACTGAAGACCTTGTGTTTCCTCCAAGTATAACTGCGGTGTATGATGCAATTGGAATAAGAAAACGTAGTGAATCAAGAACTGAAACCTTCTCAGGCAAGTCCTCTTTTGCTTTTTTGTCCCTAAGCCTTTGCGTTAAGAGTTCAAACCCGTTTTCGTACAATTCAAGGTTTTTTGAAATCACTTCTTTGGCTTCTGGCCCAAATTCTGACTTCATCAACACAGGATCCCAGTAAACCCTGTCAATTCCAAACTTTTTTGCATATCTTGTGCTGTACTCCATTGTTGTCATTGGGTAATAGAAATCCTGCTGTATTTCTGTTGCGTAGATTGGGTTTTCTTCTGAGACAAAGAAAATTGAACTGCCTTCTGCTGCGCTTTTGTGCCCGAATTCAAAAAAGATTTGAGCATTTTTTTCTGCTGCAAACTCTGTCAACGGCTTTAAAGCACTTTCAACACTGTTTTCTTCCTTTATTGCTTTTGCAACCTTTTCAAAAATTTCCCTGTCCCGCAGCATTTTAATGAACCTTTGCCTGATGTTTGGAAACCTGCTTACTCCCATGTAAAAATAGCTTTGAATTGCAGCAGGCAATTCTTTCAATGCATAAATTGGCTTGTTTGAATTGGAAAAAAAGTACTCTAAAATAGCTTCCTCGTCTTCCATGCAATAAATTACTTTAAAAGTCTTTAAATAACATTCTTTGGCTTTTTGCCTGTTTTCCCAATACTTTTAAAACCCTTTTCTCCGATTATATAATTAATCAGTTTGAGCCAAAAAAAGTACTTTTTTTTGGAATTTAAGAATTTAATTTTTTTTAAAATGGAGCTAGGGGTGAGTAATTTGAGTGATAAAACATGGGTTTATTCTTTTGACGAGGTCAAGGGTGCAAATTCACAGGAGTGGATTTTTAAATTGGGAAACAAGGGAGCACAGCTTGCGGAAATGACTGAATCAAAGCTTCCTGTTCCACAGGGCTTTACTATTACTACAGAGGCCTGCAACCAGTTTTATGAAGAGGGCAAGAAATGGCCTTCTGGCTTGGAAGAGCAGATTAAGAAAAAGCTTAAAAAGCTTGAAAAGCAAATGGACAAAGAGCTTGGTGGCAAGGAAAAGCCTTTGTTTTTGAGTGTAAGGTCTGGTTCCTATGTGTCAATGCCTGGAATGATGGATACTGTTTTGAATTTGGGCATGAATGATGAAACTGTTGAAATTTTTGCCAAAAAAACAGGAAATGAAAGGGCAGCTTATGACAGTTACAGAAGGTTTATTACAATGTTTGGCGACGTGGTAATGGGTGTTAAACACTCTTTTTTTGAGAAAATTTTGGACAAGGCAAAGGAAACAAAGGGTGTCAGTGACGACACAGGTCTTGATACAGAAGATTTAAAGGCACTAATTCCAAAATACAAAGAGCTTGTAAGAAAAGAGGCAGGAAAGGATTTTCCACAGGATTCCTGGACACAGCTTGAACTGGCAATTAATGCTGTTTTTGACAGCTGGAATACTCCAAGGGCAATTTCTTACAGGAGAATAAACCATTTAAGAAGGGATGCAGGAACAGGTGTAAATGTTCAGGCAATGGTTTTTGGAAACATGGGCGAAGATTCAGGAACAGGTGTTTCTTTTACAAGAAACCCTGCAAACGGAAAAAAAGAGCACTATGGAGAATTTTTGATTAATGCACAGGGAGAAGATGTTGTTGCAGGAATCAGGACTCCAAGGCCTGTTGACGAGCTAAAGAACGTGTTGCCAGAGGTTTATGAAGAGCTTTTGAAAATCTATGACACTTTGGAAAACCACTATAAGGATTTGCAGGATTTTGAGTTCACAATTGAAAACAAAAAGCTTTACCTTTTGCAGACAAGAAACGGCAAAAGAACTGCACAGGCTGCAGTAAAGATTGCAGTTGACATGGAAAAAGAGGGTCTTTTGACAAAAGAGGAGGCTGTTTTGAAAGTAAAGCCAGAACAGCTTGACCAGTTATTGCACAAGCAGCTTGATGAAAAAGCAAAAAAGGAAAACAAGGTAATTGTAACTGGGTTGCCTGCTTCTCCTGGAGCAGCTGTTGGAAAGGTTGTCTTTACTGCAGAGAAAGCAAAGGATTTGTTTGATGAGAACAGCCATGAAAAGCTTATCCTGGTCAGAACTGAAACAAGCCCTGATGACATTGAAGGAATGAATGCAGCGCAGGGAATCCTGACAGCAAGAGGCGGAATGACTTGTGTTGGGGAGGATTCCCTGCTTTTAACTGACAAGGGCTTCTTTTCTGCCAAGGAATTGTTTGGGTTAATTGAAGCAGGTGAAAAGCCAAAGATTCTTTCATTTGATAATGCTGTAATGAAGTCAAAATGGAAACCGGTAATTGCTGCAGGGAAAAAAGTTTCTGAAACAATAAAAGTTAATTTCTCCCAATCAGGAAGAACAAAAGACAATTCCCTTGTTATTACCCCTGACCACAAAATGATGGTTGTTGACAAGAGGAAAATTGTTAAGAAAGAATTACAGAATGTTTTGAATGAAGGCGATTTTGTTTCAATTGTTGACAAGATACCTTTTGAACCAAAGCATAATGACCCAAGATTTGCTTATTTAGTTGGTGTAATTTCAACTGATGGGTACATTAACCTTACGCGTAGAAGAGGCGCTGTGTGGTTTACCCCAAAGAACATTCCTTCAAAAGCCAGTTTTATTCACACTGTAAACCAATACTTTTTGGAGTTGTTTGGTTATGAAATGAAACAGAGGATTAAAACTTCTAACAATTTTTTTAGAGGTAGAACCATTAGTGGAAGCGCCACTGATTTCATATGTCACAGCAAGGCAGTTGCCTCTCAATTTATGGAAACAAGGCAGGAATTATGCCAGTGGGCAATGGGTCTTGATGAACAATCTACGCTGCAATTCTTGGCAGGTGTAATTGATGGAGATGGCTCTTTTAGCAATAACAGGATTCAAATCTATGTTTTGAAGGAAAACCTTGCCCAGGCAATTGTTGTTTCCTGTTTAAAATTAGGTATAGTTCCCCAGGTTTCTACCAATAGAAACATTTACAATATTCAACTAGTGGAAAAAATGAATGGAATCTTATGCCATTCAAAGAGGTTTATGCCTAAAGCAAAAGAAAAGTTGTATGAATCAAAGCTCTTTGGCGTAAAACAGTTGTTTGAAGATTGCATTTCTGATGTAAAATTGCATTCAAACAGCAAACAACGGATAAAGGACGGAATAAAAAGAAACCTGTTGTTCGGAAAGAATAAAACAGACAAGTACTCTGCAAAAATTTCAAATAACACAATAAGAAAAGAATTGCAGCAAATTCTTGGATCTGACTTGAGAATGTACAGAGTACAAAAAATCAGTGACAAAGGCAAACAAGTAGTCTATAATTTTGAGGTTGATTCAATAAATGAATTAGACAAAAATTTTGTTGTTTTCACAAAAAAATTCACACCATTACTTGTTTCAAATTCTCATGCAGCAGTTGTTGCAAGGGGAATGGGAAAATGCTGTGTTGCAGGAGCAGGTGATATCAAGGTTAATGAAAAGGAAGGAGTTTTCAAAATAAAGGATTTGGAGATTAAGGAAGGAGACTGGATTTCTTTGGATGGAAGCACCGGAGAAGTTTTCAGCGGTCAGATTCCTTTGGTTGAACCTGAAATGCATGGAGATTTTGAAACCTTGATGAAGTGGGCAGATTCTTTCAGAAAATTAAAGGTTAAAACAAATGCTGACACTCCAAAAGATGCAAAAATTGCTTTGGATTTTGGAGCAGAAGGAATTGGTTTGGTTAGAACAGAGCACATGTTCTTTGAAGGTGAAAGAATAAAGGCAGTGAGGGAAATGATTTTGTCAGAAAGCCTTGAGGGAAGAAAAACAGCCCTTGCAAAGCTTTTGCCTTTTCAAAAGCAGGATTTTGCAGGAATCTTTGGAGTAATGGACAAGCTTCCTGTAGTAATAAGGCTTTTGGATCCGCCTTTGCACGAGTTCCTTCCAAAAGAGGAAAAGGACATGAAAATTCTTGCAGACGAAATGAATGTTTCTACTGAAAAAATCAGGGAAATTTCAGAGTCATTGCACGAATTCAATCCAATGCTTGGATTTAGAGGATGCAGGCTTGGAATGGTTTACCCTGAAATAAACGAAATGCAGGCTCAGGCAATTTTTGAAGCTGCACTGGAAGAGCTTGGAAAAGGAGTTACTCCAATGCCCTGGATTGAGGTTCCATTGGTTGGAAACCTAAAGGAATTCCTAAAAATAAAGGAACTTATCCAAAAGGTTGCAAAGGAAACAGGTGCAGACGGCAAAGTAGATTACAAAATCGGAACAATGATTGAGGTTCCAAGAGCTGCTTTGACAGCTGACGAAATTGCAAAGGAAGCCGATTTCCTTTCATTTGGAACAAATGACCTAACACAGATGACCTGTGGCTTTTCAAGGGACGATGCAGCAAAATTCCTAAAGCCATATGTTGACGATTTGGGAGTTTACCAAAAAGACCCATTCCAAACCATTGACCAGTCAGGAGTAGGCATGCTAATGCAAATATGTGTTAAAAAGGCAAGAAAAGCAAAACCGGAAATAGAAATCGGAATATGCGGAGAGCACGGAGGAGACCCTGAAAGCGTTGAATTCTGCCACAGAATAGGCTTGAATGACGTAAGCTGTTCGCCTTACAGGGTTCCGATTGCAAGGCTTGCAGCAGCACAGGCTGCAATTAAGGAAAAGAAAAAATAATTAGTTTTTTGTTGTTGTGAAATTGGGGTTCATTTTTTCTTTTTGAACTCCATTTCAATTCTTGTTTTTTCAGACATGTAAAATAGTTTTCTTCTATGAATTTCTCTTTTAATTCTGTCCAAAATCTTTTTGAGGCTCTTGTCATTTGTTTGCCTTCCAATGTAAGCATACATTTTTTCAGCTGATTCTATAAGATTAAAATATTGCTGTGTGATGGCATATTCTGCAAGCAATGACTGTTTAAGATATTTAACCGCACTAATTTTTTCTTCGGCATACATATTAGCCAATTTCTTAATGCGTTTACTTGTTCTAATGTTTTGTTTTTCAATTCCCATTCCTGCAAGCACAACACTTTGCCTGTGCATTGCATATTTTTTGTCATTGCTTATCTTAAGTCTTGTTAAAAGCTCGCAAAACTGTGCCAGTTTGCCTGCCTTTCCAAACTCTGCCATTCTTCCAAAAAACATTATTTCAGAATTTATCGCGGCTTTTAATTCTTTCATTGCAAGAACTCTTTGGATAGCATTCCAGTCATTTTTATTGAATAACTTTTTGTTTGCAGCAGCTCTCATTTTCAAAAAGTTTTCTTTATCCTCAAGCATTTTTTTCGAGCTTTTCTGGGCTTTAAGGAACATTTCAAGAAGCTTTTTCGGCTTTGCCTTGCCGCTAAACAAATAGTTTTCAATTCCGCGCCAATTTTCAATGCTTTGCCCTTTGCTTTCTTTGCTTTTGTTCAATGGCCTTAACAGGGTTTTTGCCATTCTTTCCCTTGCCCTGATTTCCGCAAACAATTCAGGATTTCTTACACGAAACCTTCCTGTTTCCACTGCCCAAAATTGTTTTTCATTCTGTTGCTTTTGCTTTGCCCAGGTTTTATTTTTTGGCATTGTCAGGCCTCATTCTTTTCGCATTTTTCTGAGTACTCGCAAAACCTGCATAGCCAGTTTTTTTTCTCATCACGTTTTGCTTCGTCTATTGGCAAAAGTTTTTGGGTTAGCAACTGGTGCATTTGCTTGAATCTTTCCATTATTGCATTTATTTCTTCTTCGTTGTATGTGATTTCAAACTGTTTGCTTTGAAGGTTTCCTTTGTCAATGTAGAGAACAACTCCGTTGTGAATGCCTGTTGCATGCATGTACAACTGCAGTTGCATAATGTGGGCTTCGCTTGTTTCTTTTATAAAGTCAATGCTTTTTGTTGACTTTACTTCAACCACTACTGTTTTTCCGCTTGTTTTTACAAGCACAAGGTCGTCAACACGTCCGCTTATTGTAAAATCAGGGGTTTCAATTTTTAATGGAAATTCGCTTTTAAGCAATTGCACTTCCTGATTTTTTTCACTTTCCAAAACCTTTACAACAAAATCGTGCATCATGTTTCCCATTTCAAAAATTTTCAAAAGCTCTGGCTGCAATTCCACCGGATAAAAGTAGCTGTACCAGACCTTTCTCATGCATCCTCCAACTTCGCTTGGGTAATATCTGCCAACGCTTTTTCTCCAGCTTCCGCTTTTTTTAAGATGTGCAGTAACCATTTTGTTAAAATCAAACAATTTTTTTTTCACCTAAGAAATTTCTTGCCTGAAAGGGTTTTTAAGGCTCTACCCTAGTCCAGGTTTCCACTAAAAAATACGTTAAAGTACACAGGATTCTTTTTTCCAGTCTAAAAATCTCCCGACTGGGTAACAATCAGAAATCCACTGTCGCTCTTCCAAAAAGGGCCTGAAAATTCTTTTAAATTGTAGTTGATAATATAGTATTGATGGCTAAAGGGTTTTCTTTCAAAGAAGTTGACAGAATTCCAGACGAATGGGTTAAATATGTAGGTCGGTCCGGAGGGGACTTAATAGTTGGTGCTTTTTTTGAAGGCAATCTTGTTGGTCTTGTTTTTGGAAGTGTTATTCAGCCTAAAAAGTTAGATAAAAAGAGTTTTTTAGTGCCGTGCCGAGAGAAACCTGCCTGCTTTAGCGGGCAGATGAATCGAGGCAATTGGTAAGGGGTTGTTAAGGGAAACAGCCAGATTTTCCCCTTAATGCAGCTATTTCTATAAGTTTAAACAAAAATAGTATTGAGAAAACAGAACATACGGCGCGGCTGCCTTACGGCGGCACACACCTTACTTATTAATCTATATAGTGGTAGCTGTAGAAAAAGGTTTCTGTTTGCTCAGGAGTTGAAAAAAAATCATGAAAACAGGAATCAAGCTAACAAGTTATAATCATACAGTTGGTGAGTCAAACTGCCACC
>JAFCCL010000015.1 GCA_017610205.1 Candidatus Iainarchaeum sp.
TGCACTGTAATTCAAAACGTCCCATAAAGCAGTATTGTCATAACCCAAATCCTGTTGTCTGTTGTAATCAATCATCAAAGCAAGTGCGCCTGCAACCTGGGCTGCGGCAACACCGACTGAATCAGTGGCATTTACAACACTGCCATCCAAAGCCAAAACAGGCACTTCTTCGCCAGGGGCAAGGACTTCGGTATACTTCCATGTGTCTGTTGTAACTTCTTGTGGGTCGTACCTTGTATGGGCACCAACGCCTATAACATTAGAATAAACTGCGGGACCTGCATAAGGGTATTCGTAAGTTGGTGCTACATATATCATTCCTTCTGCATAACTGCTGTTAAATAATTCGGCTAATACGTAATATCCATATGATCCAACACCCATATATATAATGTCTACATCTTCTTGAAGCAAAGCCCATTCTATAGCTTCAAGTATTGTTAGTACACTTGTGTTTCCTGTGTCGTTTCCGACTTTGAGTGCGTAGTATTGTGTTTGTGGTGCTGTGCCTTCTGTTGTTCCTATTGCGCTTAGCATACTTGAGGCCATTTCTGTTCCGTGTCCGTATTCGTCCATTGGGTCGTTGTCCTCTTCAATGCAGAAGTATCCTTCTCTAACTGAGCAAAAGTCGTATCCTCCTAGATATTTTGCTCCGTTTATGTCTGGGAGGTTGTAGTTGACTCCTGAGTCGATTATTGCTATTGTTACTCCTTGACCGTCTACGTTGAAGTTGTTCCAGGCGTTTTCTGCGTTTATTCCTGTTTCTTCAAGGTTCCATTGGCTTCCTGTGGTGTGGCTTGTTATTTGAGTTCCTTCGCTCATTATTGTTAATTCACTGCCTTTGGCTTGGCTGGTTGCTGTTGGCCCTATGTATATAGCTTGATTTTCTTCAACACTTTCAACTCCTAGCTCCTGCCTTAGTTGTTCTGCTGCTGCTTCTGTGAGTTTTGCGGTTACGGCGTTTATGTGCTGGAATTCGTGGCCTGTCTCGCCGTATTCTACCACAATTGCCTTGCTTGTCCCTTCTGATAGCAGGACAATGTATACTTTGGCTTCTTCTTGGCTTTGATTGTCTTCAGCAAAGGCTATGCCGGAACTAGAACAGTCAATAGTATAACGGCGGCCAGTTTTTTGAGGCTCATATATATACTGCCTCTTGGCTTGCTTTTAAGCCTTTTGTTTACATTTTTTGCCGGAAATGCCAGAATTCTGACTTAAATTGCCAAATATTGTGGAATTGACGAAAATTGATTTATAAAAGGCATTTTGCTTGAATTTAAGGATTTTTTAGGTTTCCTTCAAATTTGC
The DNA here is from genome assembly GCA_017610205.1 of Candidatus Iainarchaeum sp. Classification (GTDB taxonomy): domain Archaea; phylum Iainarchaeota; class Iainarchaeia; order Iainarchaeales; genus JAFCCL01. The sequence continues at coordinate 1,309 of JAFCCL010000015.1, forward strand.
TTGGATTTTTGGCTTGTGGTTTTCGGCCATGGAAATGCTGAATTGTGATGAACCTGATAGAGTAACATTTTGCAATGTTTCCATATAATACTCCGACATATTAACTGTGATGGTATTCCCTCCTTGATTAACCAGTTGCCAGCCTGAAGGCACAAGTCCATAACTAATTTGGACGTTTGTGCCAGGAGTATAATCTCCTTCATTGACGTAAAATGAAAGACTAACAGAGGATGTTCTCCAAACTCCAGCTAAGTTTCCCCCTTTGGATGTTTCTATTGGTCCAAAGGTAATGATCGCAGGAGTTGGTTCTGGCGGTCCTGCAGGCAAAGTTGTTTCGGTGATGTACGTGCATACGTTGCATTCTGGGTCGTGGCAGTCTATTAGGTCGTTGCCGTTGTCGCTTATGCCGTTGTTGCATACTTCGGTTTTTTTGGTGTTGAGTGGGGTGGTGTCTGTTTTTTCGAGGCCTGTTGTTGATTCAGTGTATGTTATGGTTATTTCTTTTGCGGCGCTTACGCCTATTCCTTCTATTTGGAAGCTGTCTCCTCGGCTGATTGTTACTGGCTCGAATTGGTATTCTATGCCTTTGTATGTGACAAACCAGAGTATTCTGTGTTAACAAAAGGAGACAACGAAGAAACAAACTCCCAGGGCATTGAGTATCTCAAGAAAAGCGAGTATAAAGGAAAAGTTCTCTTTTGGATAAAGATTCTCTCATAAAGCAGTTTGCCCATTTGTCTTTTTCATGCAAATCAATTACATCGTTTTATTTTTTGTCTGCACAATCAAATCATTTCCTTCCACTCTAATTAAACCATTTTCCCATTATTTAAAGTTTCGGTAACGCTTTTTCAGGGACGCAAAAGGGATTTCATAGGACTATTACACTGATCTGCTGTGAAACTTTAAAAACGTGAAAAAAAACCAATACATCGGAAAAGTCATATGGTGGATGACAATAATTCCTTAAAACCCAAAGAACCAGTTAGCCTATTTCAAGGTTTCGGTAAGGTTTTTTTTAGGTTGTTGAATATCTCAAAGTTTGTTTCACAACTTAAGCAATCGGGTTTAAAAAATATTTAGCACTCTTTTTTTCTTGCAAGTCAGAATTTATTTATTAGAGAGACAAAATTCATTTATCTTGTCAATAACTATTTTACTGTCTTTAATTTTCATAGACGGGTAATTTGGCAGTGAAAGGATTTGTCTACAAAATTTTTCGGTATTTGGTAAGACACATTTAAAGTTAGAGAATATTGGTTGCTTGTGTATTGGGATTGGATAGTGTATTCCTGTCTGGATGTCATTTTTGTCCAAGTGTTCCCTGAGTTTGTCTCTTTCGTTTACTCTTATCACATATTGATGGAAAACATGTTTTGAATTATTCCTTTGTGTCGGTTTTGTTATTTTTTCGGTGAGGTACTTATCGTAACTTGATGCGATTTTTATCCTCTTTTCATTCCAGTCATCCAATTTCTTTAGTTGTTCTATTCCAATAGCTGCCATTATTTCATTCATCCTAAAATTTAGAGTCAAGACCTCACTTATATATTTTCCTTCCTTTTTAGAATAGTTTCTTCCATGGTCTCGAAGCGTTTGGGTTTTCTTGTAAAGCTCTGGATCGCTTGTTATTACCATCCCTCCATCGCCACACACGGTCATGTTTTTTGCGGGAAAGAATGAAAAGCAAGCAATATCGCCAATCGAGCCGGCTTTTTTTCCGTGGTATTTGGCTCCATGAGCTTGCGCAGCATCCTCTACCAAGTAGAATCCTTTTTTCTCTTTTAAAGCTAACAACTCGTCCATTTCACACATTTGACCATAAAGATGAACTGCAATTACTGCTTTTGTATTGGTAGTCAGTTTTGACTTTAAATCTTTGATATCTATTGTGTATGTTTCATCTACGTCTACAAACACTGGCTTTGCGCCGCACATTAAGATTGGAGAAGCTGATGCAATGAAGGAGTGGCTTGGAACAACCACTTCGTCTCCCCTACCAACTCCCAATGCTCTCAGAGCAATATAGATTGATGCTGTGCCATTGCATGTTGCTGTACCAAATTTTGTCCCGCAATAATTTGAGAATTCTTCTTCAAACTTTTTAACAATTGGGCCTTTAATATATAACCCGCTTTTTAGAACTTTTACCGCAGCATTAATCATCTTTGGTGTAACTAATGGTCTGCTTAACGGTATCCTCATACTGCAATCTCCTTTCCTTGTTTAGCAGATATTAGGCACTTTTCACAGAGCCTGACTGTTTCTAATGCCGCTTCATCAACAAATGTTTTGTTTGAATTAACCAAGTTTACAAAATATTTGAGCTCTTCAAAAAGGGGTTCATTCTTTCCGAATTTTATCTCCGTTTCAGCTCCACGAACCACCCTATTTTCTAGCATTTTGATTGGGTAACTTGTAATTGATTGCTCAAGAAGGTCTGCATAAATTTTTTCGTTTTCTGCAATAACCCAAACGTCTCTTTTTTTTAGAGGATGCAACCAACTCATCTCTAAATTTGCAACAAAACCATCATATTTCAATGTAATTGACGCAAAATCTTCTCTTTGGTTCCCTAAACAATTCACTTTAGAACAATATACTCTTTTTGGTTTTTCTTCTAAAAGAAAACTCATTGTGTCTATTAAATGGCTGCCAAAGTTAAAGATGACCCCGCTGTCTTTTCTTGGCGGCTTATGTGAATGAATGAACCTTGCAGTAATGTAATTTATATTTCCTGTCTTTAAAAGAAGGTTTCTAAGCTTTAAAACTCCTGCATTGAACCTAAAAAGGTGTCCAACCATTAATGAAACGTTTTCGGCTTTGGCAATTTTCACTAACTTTTTTCCCTGTTGGTAGTTTAGTGTCAACGGTTTTTCCACAAAAACGTGCTTGCCTTTTTCAAGAGCTTTTTTCACAATTTCATAATGTAAATGTGTTGGAGCAACTATAGATACTGCGTCAACAAGATTTAACGCGTCTTCATAATTAGTAAAAAACTTTGCACCGTATTGTTCAGCAATTCTTTGTTTGCTTGGGTCGATATCTGCTAATGCCACAAGTTTGCATTCAAGGTTTGACAATATCCTTAAATGATTTGTAGCCCACGCTCCAACTCCAATCACCGCAATCTTTGCCACCATTTCTAATCATCTTAAGTGAAACTTTTCTTTTACAAAATCTATTTCTTGCTGAATTTCTTTTCTGCAATCTATATATGGTATTTTGCTTTCAATTACAAAAGGAACATTTAAATCTAAAAGAGGCCTGATTTCCCTGAGGATATTTTCAGGTGTTTGGGTAAGTAACAAGTGGTCTGTTGAACTTCCTCCAATTTGGGATATTCCGCTCAAATGCACTCCAATTATATACTCTTTAAGTGCAAGGAAATCTTTTGGCAAAATCGAGTTAACGAGGGCATGCGTTGGATCCAAAACTAGTTTTAAGCCATGGTATTTCTCTAAGAGAACACGGTTCTCCTCAACTGTTTGCAAACCTTTCTTTTTTTTTCCATCAGGAGCATTCTCAATCGCTGAAACAAAACCAGATTGAAAGACATACTTATAATCTTGAATTTGGTGGCTATGATAAATTAGCTTTTCGGCTTTGACTTCCTTTGCCTTTTTTGTTATTTGTTCAATTGTTTCCTTGCAAGATTGTGAAGAATCATACACACCTGTATTTGGCATATGTACAGAGTTCTCGTTATAACCCTCCAATATACTAATGGTTGAATCTACTAAACCAGCAGTGGCCAATTCTTGACCGAATATTTCCACCCCATCAATTTCAAATTGGCTCAAAAACTCAATTTTTTGATTAAAGTCCATTTTTTGACTGATAAGGGTAACGAAAGAAATAATCACTTTCATAAGAAAACTTTAAGTAATAACATCTCTTAAAGTATTACGTGAAACAAAGCAAAAACATAAAAATAATGTACTACAGCCACAATTCGCATGGACTAGGACATTCCACTCGTGCACTAGCAATACTAACCGGCATCAAAAAACAAAATCCAAATTCTGATATACTAATAGCTGCCGGAACAGGGGTCCCACACATCTTTTTGAATCAAGGCATAGAGATTGTCAAGCTACCTTCAATCAAAATGACAGACAATCCCGATAATTCAACATCCTTAATTCCAAGATACTTAAAAGCAAGCCTTAGCGAAATATCAGAATTAAGAAGAAGAATACTACTTGATACTTTCGATTGCTTTAAACCCAATGTTCTGATTGTAGAACACGCTTTTTTTGGGCAAAATGCCGAAATGTTACCAATTTTGATGCGGCGATGGGTGGAAGATAGGAACCACCAAAAAAGAAGCTTTGCAACGGTCTATATCTCAAGGGGCATAATGGATTCCCCACGAAGAGTAAAAAGCCTTTGGAAGGAAAAAACCCAAAAAGGAGGTTCAATAGATGGAACAAACTTGTTTGACTTGGTTTATATAATGGAAGACAAAAAAACAATAAACTTCAAAAAAGATTATCAGCTAGACAAACAGTTTTGTGACAGAGCTAAATATTTGGGAAAAATTACGATAAAAACCAAAAAAGAACTCGTACGCCCACAAGAAATAAAAGAATATTATGGTATTCCTGCTAACGAAAAAATTATTCTAGTTAGCCTAGGCAGATGGAAAGGAATCGAAAAAATCTTAGATGTGTTACTCAAAACTTTTAAGGAAATCAATGGCAAAAAAGAGTATAACCTGTTAGTCCAAATTGACCCTTTTTTGGACAAAGAAATCATTGCAAAACACATTAAAAACAAGGATTCCAAAATAAAGTTCCTTGATTACATTCCTCAAATGATTGACATGATCAATGCCGCGGATCTGGTCATATGCCGTGGGGGCTACAATACGATTGCAGAAATATTGCTCACAAACACAAAAGCCATTTTATTCCCCGAAATAGGCAGAACAGAAGAAGAGCCTTACCGGGTAAAAAAAGCATCTAAAAACAAAAACATTGTTTATTTAGACGAATTTAATTTAACAAAGAAAGAATTCAAGAAAAAAACAATTCAACTACTGAAACAAAAAAAAGGACTCCCCAAAAACAATTTCGACAAATACAAAATTGGAAAAACAATTTTGAATGACATTAAAAAGCAATTTAATAGACTTTAATTAAGCTTATTTTTTAAAAGTTTTTTGTAAACAGAAATCCATTTTTTTACTTCAACTTCAGCATTCAACTGCTTTATGACTTTGTGATACGCATTCTCACCCAAAGCTTGCCTCTTTTTTGGGTCTTTGAGCAGAGCCAAAATTGCATAAGTTAATTCTTCTGCAGAACGCGGGTTTACTATCAAACTATCCTTGTTGTGTGTTAATAGCTCGGGCATGGATCCAACGCTTGTAGCAACAATTGCTTTCTTTTCAGCCATTGCCTCAACAATCGCGTTTGGGCTCCCTTCTGAGGTGGATGGATAAACCAAGATGTCAACTGAGCTAAGTGCCTTTAAGCCATCTTTATGAGGCAACAATCCAGTAACAATTATTTTGCCCGCGAGCCCTAACTCTTCAATAAGCTTTTTGTATTCTGCATCTTCCCCTTTTCTCACCTCACCAATAACAAGCAGCATCGCATTTTGATGCGTTTTCAGCACCTCGCTAAAGGACCTTAAAAGGTATGTGAAACCTTTTTTTCGCTTAATTTCCCCAAACGCCCCAATCACAATCTTGCCGTTTAACCTATCATCAAATTTGCCTGTGACTGAGTTAGGAATAACATTAAGGTCAACATGATTATACACTACCTCTATTTTTGCTTTCGGAACAATTAGTTTAGCCCATTCTTTCAAGTCTGAGCTAACCGCAGTTATTTTGTCTACATTTTCCAAAGTCCAGCGAATCAAAGGAAATTTTGTTGGGTTAAAGATGTCATTCCCAATATCATTACCCTGAATTGTTACAACCACAGGCTTCTTTAGCTTTTTTCCAACCAAGGTAGCAATATAGCCTGATGGGACAATATATTGCCCATGAAAAATATCAAAGTCATATTTCTGGTCAAGAACCCCCAAAGCATAAGCTAGATTGTCTAGCCCCCATGCATAAAAAGGCTGGTCCAACGGGTTCGTAGTTGCAGGAGATACAAAGTGAACAGGAATACCATCAATTTTATTTGACCGTATTTCTGTTTCAACACTTACTTTACTGCTTTCCAAAGCAACTATGTGAGCTTCAACATTTTGATCCATCAAGTGCAAACAAAGCCTTTTAGCAATTATTGAAATTCCTTCAGACTCAAGAAATTTCGGCAGAACAAAACAAACCTTAAATTTTCTCATAATAAACTTTCACCACAAAAATATTTATATGTACTCCATTAGATAACACTTAAAAAACTATAATTACCCTTTTTATATGGTATGCCAAAAAGGTCAAACAAAATGGTAACCCACAAAATGGGCAGAATGCGGGTATCCTATACCCCCCAAAGCCGCGGGTTGTTGACTGAACATAGCAAGGCTGTTAAAAAAGAAGCTAAGGCAAAAGGGCTTTCTGGAACCTACTCTGTTTTTAGAGACTTAATCACACCCTCAAACCGATTAAGTGTCAAAAAGATAGACGGAAAGTGCTATATCATTACGCCATCAAAGCCATTTGTTGGAATCTTAACCGATGTCAATGTTACACCATCTAGAACAATTGCACGAAAAGGCGGTGGACCAGTTGAAACAGTCTATTGGCTCAAAAGACTGCAAGGGTCAAGCGAGCAAAAAAGAGTATTTGTTAAAGACCAGCGTGACCAAAAGAGCCTTCGTTTAGAAAAAAGAGAGATAGAAGATGCCCGAAGGCAACAAAGAAGAGTTGGTATTGGAGTGCCAAATTTTGTTTTGAGAGTTGAACCAACAGATAGAAGCAGACGCATTACTGTCACAGAATTATTAGAGGGTGTTGAACCAGTAGATAAATTTGTTCAATCGCTTCCAAGAGCAAAAAAAGAAAAGATAATTAGACAAGTTAATGAACTCGGGTTAAGTTTGATTAAGAAAGGGCTTTTTCCAACCCAAACCAAAGGAGACCATATCTTAATTTCGAAAGATGCCCCCGCAAAATTTTTTATTGCAGATAGTGCAGTTGGTTTTACCCCCACATCCCTAAATAGGTTAATGCTATTACAAACCCTAAAAGAAGACCCAAGTATCAGAAGGCCTGACTGGAACTCTGTTCATCGAAGTTTTTCAGGAATGCAAAGGTACTGGAAGAGTCTGCCCAAGGAAGCTAGAGAAAGAATACAAGTTAGACAACTAAACATGTTACTGGATGAAATACACCGAGGTCCTGGAGCCAGACCACCTTGGCAAAAGTTAGCAAAGAAAGTTGATGCCCTGGTCCTAGAAATGTTTTCTAATTGTAAATACGCACAAGAAATTAGGGAGAGGGTTAGATGAAGGCTCCAATTTCTAATGATAAAGAAGGTCTTGAGTTTTTTAAATCATGGATTAAGAATAAACCAGTAGCACCAACTGTTGTAAAGCTCAACTTGACAGAAAGATGCAATTCAAGATGCAAAATGTGCTTTTACTGGAGAAAAAAACCACTAGACGACATGCCTTCAAAAGTAGTAGAACAGCTCTTGAATGAATTGGCTTGTCTGGGTACAAAAACCATAACTTTTTCAGGGGGAGAAGCACTACTCCACAAAGATATAATCCCATTAATTAAAACTGCTTCAAAAAAAGGTTTCAGAACTATATTGCTAACCAATGGCCTGCTTGTCTCAAAAGAGAAAGCCAAAGAAATAGTCTTAGCAGGAACAAACACAATAGAATTCTCCATAGACTCGCATAAAAGGAAAACAAATGACGAAATACGCGGAATTAAAGGCGCATATGACAAAGCAGTTAATGGAATAAAATTCATTAACCTCTTCAAAAAAAAGTACAAAAAAAATATTTCAGTTACACTTTGCTCAGTATTAAATGCCAAAAACTACAAAGACATGCATAAAATCCTGTTGCTAAAAAAATACGGGGTTAATAGCTTTCATTTTTATCCAATGCGCCCGTACGTTGGCCAAAAACCAAATCCAGAACTAAACACCACTAAGAAACAAGAAAACTTTTTTGCAAAAAAAACATTGCCAAAACTAATATCGCTGGCTAAAAAAAATGGATTAAACAAGAAAGAGATTTACAGGGCAATTTATATGTTCATAGAGAGCAATCCAAAACCACCTTGCTTTTTACCAATGTTTCACGCAACCATTGACACAGATGGAGAAGTATTCCCCTGCTGCCACGCAGCAGACCACAGACAAATAAAAAGCGTCTCAATGGGAAACATACTCAACAACACATTCAAAAAAATCTGGCTAGGAAAAAAATTCCACAAATTCAGAAAAAGCACCAAACACAAACTATACTTCTTCTGCAACGACTGCATTTACACAAACACAAATACCGAATGCCAAAAAGCATTAGTTTATTTTAACAAAGAACAAAACAATAACCAAAAAAAGGGATAATTGATGTTTAAGCGTGCTGGAAAAAAATGGACGAAAAAGACAGTTACAAAAATCAAGGCAGGCAAGCCACGCCCATTGGCAGTTGCGGAAACAATATCCGAACAAACAGCAAAAAGAATTCGCCTAAAACAAAAACGGCCATTCACAACAGAAGACCTCAAAAGATTAAGATCTAAAGTCTTCCCACGAACTTACGGCACACGATTCGAAGGAATTATAAGAGACAGATTGTTCAGACTAAAACAATCCGCAAAAAAAAGGCTAATTGCAGAAACATTTGGGCTAAAAGGAGAAAGACTAGGCCTACTAACAATCCAACCCGAAATGCAAGGTTACGTTCCAGAAATCAGAAAATTTCTTTCCACCCTTGGATGCAAAATAATATACTCAAAAAACCTAATTTTAACCAAAGGACAATTATATGACATATTTGGAAAAAAACAAATGCATCTATACTGGGACTTTCCAATAGAATCATCTGTAATGCTCTGCAACCCAATAAAAGTACTCGTGTTCAGGCACCTAAGTCCAGAACAATACTTACAAAAATCCCGCTATCTAGAACACCTCCGAAATGCCAACCCAAAAAAACACAAAAGGATAATTGACAGACTAAGCAAAGCAACCGGGCAAGCAATATTCGACAAAATATTCAAAGGGGAACACGAAGAAGTACAACCAGGAACAATCAGGGGAGACATAGTTCAAGCAAAACTAAAAGAAATGGGATTCAACACGCCAACACTAGTACAAAAAGGAAAATTATTAGATATGTTTGGCTTTTTAGAAGCCCATCCTGACATTCCTGCCCTTTCAGTATTTGGAGGAGTTCATGCACCAAAAGCAGAAGAACTATTCAAAGAAGCCACAATTTTATTCACAAGAACGGAACTACAAGAAATCAAAAAAAGAACATCAAAAAAAGCATAACAAAAACTACCGATTTAAATACCTTCCTTGTACTTGACGGTTTTTATGAAGCTTTCTGCAAAGACATAGACATATAAGCGAGAAAAACGGAAAATTTGTTAAACTCATTTGATTAGTATACTTATATGGATATTTTTATCACGAGCTTAAGTGAAGGGGCAAAAAAAGCAAAAGGACTAACTGTCGTTATAGACGTATTTAGGGCTTTTTCAACTATTTGCTATGCTTTTGGTAATGGCGCAAAAGAAGTAATCCCTATAAAAGAATCTGTTGATGCATTTGAATTGAAAAAACATGACCCTGCACTTGTTTTGATGGGCGAAGAAAACGGCTTAAAAATTGGAGGGTTTGATTTTGGCAATTCACCCACAGAAATCGAAAACGTTGACTTTAGCGGAAAAACAATTATAATGAGAACAAGTGCCGGGATACAAGGAATTCTATACGCAAAAAACGCAAGTGAATTAATTACCGGAAGCTTCGTTAACGCAGGAGCAATAGTTAATTACATTAAGAAAAAAAACCCTAAACTTGTCACTTTAGTCCCAATGGGGAATGATGGAACAAAGAAAGTTGACGAAGACGAATCATGTGCCGAATACATTAAAAATTCTTTACTTGGAAACGAAACAGATTTTTTAAAAATCAAAAACCACTTAAGAAATTATAAAACAGCCCTAAAATTCTTTAACTCAACCAACCCAGAGGCTCCAGAAAAAGATTTTGAATTATGCCTTAACCTAAACAAATTTAATTTTGTGTTAAAAGTAAAAAAAGAAGGTGTATATCCTAAAATAGAAAAAGTGTTTGCTGAATAACAATAATCTCTAGCCTAAAAACGAACAACTGTGAAGCAGAATAAAAAACCTTGGTTAAGTTTCTTTAAGCCAACCTTTGTCGTATCCTTTTTAGTTCCGGTATTGTTAAGAGGACCGCTACTTCTCGGAATAGTTCTGTTTCTTTTGGAGAATGTACACCTCCTAGCATGCTCATTGCTCTTAAATCAGGATGTTTTTTCAGGTACTCTAATGGGTCAAGCATTTTTTCCCTCTTGTTATTAGTACCCCCTTTTTCAAATCCTTTGCCTACAAGCCAAGGGTACACTATGTCGCCTCTTATTGTTCCTAGTTGAACTTTTTCATGTTCTCCTTTGAAAAGCTTGTCAAAGATTGTTTGCCTGCTTTTATTAGAAAGGTTAGAAAGCTGGTATTGGTATTCTTTTGGGTTGTTAATTTTTAAGTGTTTGAGATATTTTGATATTTTGAAATATTCTTCTTTTGATGGGTGCTTGAAAACAACTATTTTTGACGGGGAACTCAAAAATGTTTGGGTAGTAACTGGAAAATTGTTGTAAATTTGCATTTGCCTGTGTCCAAACAGACCGTATAGCTGCAATTTTGAGAAAATAATATTTTTACTGAATACTATCTTGCATTTTGAGTTGGATAAAAAGCGTCTTACATGTTTTGTTTGCCCCATGAACTCTGGTTGAATTACAAGAAAACCTAGTTTGTTTCCTCTTAAGCCAAAAGTTTGTTCAATTATTCTTTGTTTAGATTTTTTTTTAAGTGCTATAAGTTTTTTGAACAGGTTTGGATTGGCGATAAGACTTCTTTTCTTCGGGTAAGAAAGCCGTTTTAGGTACTTCATATCTTCTACTGAAAAGCCGTGTACGTTCTTTTTTACTCTTCCTTTCACTTGCTCTGAAAGATTTTCTAAGACGCTTCTTTCTCTTGATTTTCCTGAACGCATTTTTGAAACGATTTTTCGAATACCTGCGCGTGTTTTTCTTTTAGACATTCTACTCTAATTAGTTTTCTTTTTAGTTCTTATTAACCTTTTTGCATGCCTGTTTTTTGGAAACGTTTCTAAAACAAGTTTGTTAACACTTTTTAATAGCTTCTGCCAAGTAATCTAGCACTTAGCTCCTGCCTCAAAACTTTTTTGCTAACATAAAGACTAAAAACTTTCTTTGGCTTTTTATGTCTGGCGTCACCACTTACAAATAAAGTGCTTTTAACTATTTCCTTGCACACTCCAATGCATGCCTGAACAAGCAAAACTTGGAATAAGAAAAGCAAAAGAAACAGACTTACCTGCTTGCATAAAAATAATGATTGAAGCCTTTGCAGGGCAAGAGAACTGGACAGAGAAAACAGCAAGGGGAAGGCTTGAAGAAAAAATAAGAGAAGCACCAAACCTGTGTTTCTGTTTGGAACTTGAAGGAAAAGTAGTTGGCTTCATGTTCTGCGAGCAATTCGATTACGCAAAAGGCAATTACTTGTGGCTAGCAGAATTTGCTATAAGCCCTAAAGAACAAGGAAAAGGATTCGGAAAACAAGCACTGAAATTCATTGAAAACCTTGCAAAAGAAAACAAATTTAACATATTATACCTAGTAGCAAACAAAAAAGAAAAAGCATACAAAATTTACCAAAAACAAGGATTCAAAAACACAAACCAGTTCTTCATGGAAAAAGAACTAAAATAAAAAAAAGAAAACGCTGCAATGGTTGGCGACAGCAAATTCGACATTGGTACCGAAAAGACTTTGAAAAATAATTGGTTGAAGTGGCAGAATGCTCTAGAATTCTAAGAATTCCATTGCTCTGCCGGCGTTTTTCGAGTCAATAACGATTAGAGTGTCGTCATAGCAACTCATGAACTCCTCGATGTTTACGCCGTTTTCGAAGAAAAGACTTGAGAGGTATGCGACTGCTCCAGGTGTTGCCTTAATGCCCGGGCTTGTTATTGTGATTAAAGAAAGGCTTTCTTTTTTGCTGGTTGTGTAGTTTTTGAGTTTTTCAAGCAGTTGCTTGTTTTGCTGTTGGACTATTACTGTAATGGTTTTTGTTCCCTCAATTGTGAAGAACAGTGCTTTGTCTTTTTTGATTTCGCGCTCTATGTCAATCAGGGAATCTGGGTATATGTGTTTTTCAAGCGTGAAGGTTACTATGTTGTTTTTTATTTCCAGGTTGCTTTTTTTGAACAGCTTTATTACCTTGTCTTCCCATTGCTTGTTTTCTATTTTGTCTTTGAATCTTATGGCTGCGATTGCGATTGCTTCCCTGCTCGCCTTTTTCTCCAGGCTGAGTTGTTTTGCAATAAACTTGGATAGTGCCGAGTAGTTAATCAGGCCTTTTTTGAGGCAGTCTTTGATGGAGATGTGTGTGGAAATGAATTTTTCTGCAAGTGCTGCTGTAGAAGCCATGCTGTTTCAATAAAAATATGTATAGTAACAAATAAAACATTATTGTTTCAAATGGGACATTTGTTTTGTTTGAAACAAATTCCCAAAATCTGTTTTGTTTCAGGCAAAAGCCATTTAAGGCTGGCAAACAGCAGTTCTGTTTGGGTTTTGATAAAAAAGGGCCTTTTGTGAAGTGATTTGAAATGAAGGAGATGCTGGTAAAGTTTTTAGAGAAAGCAGGAGAGAACTCAGAGTTCAAGCTTTTTCACAGCATGTACAAAAGCCTTCCTGCCGGAAAGTTTGCAGTTGTAAAGGTTAGCGGTGAAACCTTGGAAAAGCATTTGGACGAAATCGCGGAAGACCTTGCTTTTCTGAACAAGCTTGGCATCTGCCCAATAGTAGTGCATGGGGCAGGCTCGACACTGGACAAAATGCTGCCATGCACAAAAAAGGTTGATGGCGTAAGATTTACAAGCAAGGCTGACATGAAAACCGTGAAAAAAGTTTTCAACAAGCTAAGCACCGAACTTGTAGGCAAAATCGTAGAAAAGGGCGGTAATGCAGAACACATTGAAGGCGTTTTTGAATGTGAGGCACTCAAAGGATTTGGATATGCCGGCAAAATAAAAAGTCTAACCCTGAGCACAATAGAGAAAACTGTAGAAAAGAATGCTGTGCCAATAATAAGCCCTATTGGAAAAAAAGACGGTGTTGAATTTAACATTAATGCAGATACTGCTGCAAAAGAAATAATAAAGGCAGTGCAGCCAAAAAAATTCATTTTGGTAACGGAAACAGGCGGCATCCTTGACAAAAACAACAAACTGCTTCCATTCATTAACCTATCTTCCAAAGATGCATTTGACAACATTAGTGGCGGAATGTTGCAGAAAGTAAAGGAAATAAAGGAATTCTTGGACAGCGGAATTGAGTGCGCGGTTGTGATAACATCAGCGGAAAACATGCTTAAAGAAATATTCACTGTAAAAGGAAGTGGCACATTAGTCAAAAGTCATGCCATAATATTAAGCCAAGGCTTTAACGACTTGAATAAAAGCAAACTGAAAGGCTTGCTGGAAGACGCTTTTGGCAAAAAGCTTGCCGAAGGCTATTTTGAGGATGAAGCAAAAGAAGTGCTGTACCAAAAGGACTGCGAGGCCGTAGCAATAATAAAAGAAGCCAATGAATTGCCTTACTTGGACAAGTTTGCTGTAGCAAAACACTGCCAAGGAACAGGCCTGGGAAAAAGCCTCTGGGAAGAGCTAGATAAAAAATACAGCAAACTCGTTTGGAGGGCACTTGCCTGCAACGGCGCAAACAGCTTTTATGACAAGCAATGCGACGGATTTGTTAAAAAAGGCAAGTGGAAAGTATACTGGAAAGGGCTATGCGAAAAAGAAATAATGCAGAGTGTTGAAGCAGTGGCAGAAAAGCAAGCCACAATGATTGAGGAGGCGGTTTGAAATGGATCTAGTGAAACAGGATTCAAAATACCTAATGAACACTTACAAAAAGAATGTCTGCTTAGAGTATGGCATTGGTTGCCATGTTTTTGACAATACTGGAAAAAAGTATCTGGATTTAACAGGCGGAATTGCAACATGCAGTATCGGCCACTCAAACCCCAAGCTAGTAAAAGCTATTGCAAACCAAGCTGGAAAAATGATTAACTCAACCAATTTATTCTATTCCGTGCCACAAATAGAGTTAGCAAAAAAGCTATCCAAATTGTCAGGCTTGAGCAAGTGTTTTTTCTGCAATTCAGGCACAGAAGCAGTTGAAGCAGCAATAAAGCTTGCAAAAAAACATACTGGAAAAAGCAAAATAATTGCCATGAAGAATGGTTTCCATGGAAGGACTCTTGGAAGCCTTTCCGCAACTTGGAACCCAAAATTCAAGGAAAAGTTCAAGCCATTGATGCCTGGATTTGAACACGTTGAATTTGGAAGCATTGAAGCCCTAGAAAGCAAAATAGACAAAAACACTGCGGCAGTAATTCTTGAGCCAATTCAGGGTGAAGCCGGTGTAATAATGCCGCCGGAAGGCTATCTAAAAGAGGTTGAAAAGCTTTGCAAAGAAAACAATGTCTTGATGGTAGTGGACGAAATTCAGACAGGTTGCGGCAGAACAGGCAAGTTTTTCTGTTTTCAGCACGAAAACATTTCGCCAGACATTGTAACAGTCGCAAAAGGAATAGCAAACGGCTTGCCATTGGGTGCAGTAATCTCAAGAAAAGGAATTGACTTTGACCCAGGAGACCATGGCTCAACATTCGGTGGCAATAGCCTTTGCTGTACAGCATCCTTGAAAACAATTGAATTGATTGAAAAAGTTTTGCCGCAAGTTGAGGAAAAAGGCAAATACTTTTTCACCAAACTTGAATCAATTGACTCGAGCAAAGTAAAAGAAGTCAGAGGCAAGGGATTAATGCTTGCACTTGAATTAAACGAAGGCGCGAAAAAGGTTTCAGAAGAATGCGCAAAGAATGGCTTGCTGGTGAACTGCATTCATGGCAACATACTGCGCTTTCTTCCTACACTAACAATGACAAAAAAAGAGATTGACTTTGCAGTGCAAACATTGAAGAAAGCAATCTCTCCAGAGGGAAATAAAAATGATTAAAGTTGGAATAGTTGGTGCAGCAGGCAATGCAGGACTTATGCTCCTAAAGTTATTAGAAGGCCACAAAAAGGCAAGCGTGGAACTAGCCTGCGACATCCACAATGCTGGAAAAAAAGTAACCGCCCTCTTACCCAATACCAACTATGGCTTAAAGTTTTCAAAACTTTCAACAAAAGAACTAAACAAGTTGGATGTCACATTCTTGGCTCTGCCGCATGGAATAGCAAAATACTTGGCACCGCAACTGAAGTGCAAGGTAATTGACCTGAGTGCAGACCACAGGATGACAAACACTTATGGTCTGCCGGAATTATTCAAAAAACAAATAAAAGAATCCAATTTGATTGCAAACCCTGGCTGCTATGCAACAGCATGCATTCTAGCATCATACCCCTTAAGGGGCCTGTTGAAAGAAGCAGTATTCAACGGAATAAGCGGCTATTCAGGTGGCGGAAAAAACCCAAAATACGACTTTGAGGAAAATATCATGGCTTACAAGCTAACAAGCCACCACCAGCTAAAAGAGCTGTCCAAAATTCTGGGATTTGATTTTTCCTTTACTCCACACGTCGTAAACTCCTACAAAGGAATACTGTGCACAGCACATCTTTCCTTAAAAGAAGAAGTTGATGCAAAAACGATTCTCAAAGAATACAAGAAATTTTATAAGGAAACATTCACAAAACCAGGGAAAAAAATCCCCTGCACAAAAGACGTGATTGAAACCCCCTACTGCAACATAGGCGGATTCGAAACAACAGGCAAGCACATCATAATAGTTTCAGCAATAGACAATCTGATGAAGGGTGCCGCTTCTCAAGCAATAGAAAACATGAACCTAATGTTTGGCTTAAATCGCAAAGAGGGACTAAAACAGCCTGGCTGCAATTTTGGCAAAACATACAAGGGAGTAAAAAAATGAGAAACAAAATAGTTCTGGCGTTTTCAGGAGGCCTAGATACTTCGTTCGCAGTTTTATACCTTAAAGAAAAAGGATACGACGTTATCACTTTAACAGTTGACACTGGCGGACTAAGCAAAAAAAAGATTAAAGAAATTAGAACCCGAAGCAAACAGCTTGGCGCAAAAAAGCATTGCTTTGTTGACGCAAAAAAAGAAATCTTTAACGAAATAATCTCCTACCTAATAAAAACAAACGGCTTATACCAAGGAATCTACCCCAACATGTGCGCTGACAGATACACCATCGCAAAACACCTGGTAAAAACTGCAAAAAAAGAAAACACAAAAGTTGTTTCCCACGGGTGCACAGGAGCAGGAAACGACCAAATAAGAATCGACATTACCTGCAATTGCCTAAACCCAAAACTTGAAATAATTGCACCAATAAGAGAGCTTGGAATCACAAGACCAGAAGAAATAAAATACTTAAAAGAAAAAGGCTTCAGGGTCTCAAAAGAAACAAAGAGATACACAATAAACGAAAACATTTTCGGAAGAACAATCTCCGGCTCAGAAATAGACAAAAACAAAGAGCCAAGCAAAGAGGCCTGGGTTCTAACAAAAGAAACAAAGCAAAAACCACAATACTTTAAAATAGAATTCAACCAAGGAATTCCGGTAGCATTAAACGGCAAAAAAATGCACGGAGCCAACATACTAAAAAAACTAAACAAAGAAGCAGGCGCCCACGGATACGGAAGAGGCTTGTACATAGAAGACGAAACGATTGGAATAAAAGGCATCCAAGCATTTGAAGCACCAGGGCTGCTTCTCTTAATAAAAGCACACAAAGCACTGGAAAGACTAACCCTGACCTGGAACCAGCTCTCAACCAAACAATTCTTAGACAACACTTGGGCAAACATGGCATACAGAGGCCTGCTACACGACCCAGTAATAGAAGACATTCAAGCATTCCTAAACAAAAACCAAAAAAGGGTAACAGGCAAAGTCAAAATAAAACTACACCAAAAAACAGCCTTTCTAACAGAAGTCCACAGCCCAAACTCACTAATAAGAGAAGACATAGCAAAATATGCCCAACAAGCAAGCTGGACAGGAAAAGAAGCACAAGCCTTCATAAAAATATACTCACTACAACAAAAAATCGCAGCAAGCAGGAAAAAAGAAAAGAAACAATAATTCTATATGAGTCTGTAACGAATTTTGCTGAAACTCCATAACGTTAATTAATTAGAAGGCTATTATGCCATTATGGAGGAAGCAAAATATGACTGATAAATTGTTCACTAGGGAGCAGGCCAGAGCCTTTCTAAAGCAGAACAGCTTTAAGGATGGTGATGCGCTTGCAGATGTCATGGTAGCAGGTTTCAAAGACCTGCTGCAAGAAGCATTGGAGGCTGAGATGAATAACCATCTATAGCGTAATATTATATATTTGAACTTCCTTACTGTTGTATGACTTGGAATTTGGCTCGCGGGAATGAATTTCTGCTGGATTTTTCTTTGGGCGAGTTGAAAGAACGGGTAGCGGCAGAGAAAAAGAGACAACCGCGTTTGCGTTTGCTGGTTGTGTTAAACCGAAAACAGGATAAGAGTATAGATCAGATAGCTGATTCAGTTGGTTTGCATAGGAGGGCTGTTCATGACATTTTGCATCGATTTGAGGAGCGTGGTTTGGCTGCAGCACGTTCCCTGCCAAAGCCTGGCAGGACACCAAACTTGACAAGAAAACAGTTACAGGATTTGAAAAAGAATTTGTTGCGCGCTCCCAAAGACAGTGGTTTTGCCGAAGGTTTTTGGAACTCGCGCATGATTCAAAAACTTGTTTGTAAAGATTATAGTGTCAAATATTGTAAAAGTAATATGCCCAAACTAATGGCAAAAATAGGTTTTTCATACAAAAAACCAAGGTCCACTAACCCAAGAAAGGCATCTCCAGAAGAGATTGCTAAGTTCAAAAAAAAACACGCAGAGCGGTACTGGCTGCCAAACACGAAAAAAGAACAATTTTTGTAGAAGATGAAAGCGTTTTCTCTCTAAAACCATATGTTGCAAGAGGCTAGTACCCTAAAGGTCCTGCAGTTCATGTCCCCCTGACTTACGAACGCGCCTCCAGATTCTACGCTTTCAGAGTTGCCAACGGAAAAAAAGAACACTATTATTTCTACACAAACACAAAAAAGAAAAAGTCAAAAAAAAGTCTTAAGAAAACAAAAAAGAAAAAGAAGAACATCACCGCACTAATGACAATCAACTTCCTCAAACGACTGAACAAAAAATACCCCAAACTTTTGCTAATCTAGGACAAAGCCCCACACCACAAAGCCAAAATAGTCCAACAACACATTCAAAACCACGACATAAAACAAATATTATTCCCAACCGCATGCCCGAATGAAAATCCAATAGAACAAGCATGGGAAACACTCAAACACGCAACCGCCAACACCCACTACAAAACAATCCACGACTACAAAAAAGCAGTGCAAAAACAAGCACACAAAAAAAAAGTTAACTAAAATGTTCAAATACTTATGTTATTAGCTATAGGTCGCATGTATAGCTATCCAAGTAATTTTTGAAGGGAGGAACACTTATCGTAACCTTAGCGATTTCTCTTTTTTCTAGTGGCTTTTTTCCCATTTTTTTCCTGAATGCGTTTACAAGAGGAGTCAAATCCATCTTTGATTTTGTTCGTTTTGTTGATGTTTTCTTTTCAGCCTCTTTTCGTTTGACTAGAATTGTTGCAAAGTCTTTTGAAAGCGTTATGCCTTTGCTTTCTAGTTTCTCTTGAATTAGTTTTATTGAATCTTTTCCTTCTGCCCAGTATTTTTTATTTGTGAAGGCGTATTTTTTCAAGATTCCAATGCTGTTTTTGCCTTTTGACGTTTTTTGAATATCCTTTCAAAATCACCAAATTTACGCTCTTTGGTCATCTGAAGATATGTGGGGTGGTTATATAGAAAAATAGCATATACATCGTTATGTATACAAAAGGCGT
>JAFCCL010000002.1 GCA_017610205.1 Candidatus Iainarchaeum sp.
TTTTGCTTTGTTGCAAAATTTATGGCATCCTGTGCACTTATTGCAAAAGCCTGCGAACACAAAAAAAGCAAAGCTAATGCTATCAAAAACCTTTTGACCATTGAATAGTAATAAATGAAGCGGAATATATTAAGGTTGCGGTGATTTGTTAAAGGTAAAAATCGTTCTTGTAAGGCCTGTTTATGACGAGAATGTGGGTTTGACTGCAAGAACCATGGCAAATTTTGGTTACAGGGAACTGGCACTTGTTGGCCCTGAATGTGATTGGAATAGCGGAAAGGCTAAGAGCAGGGCAATGCATGGCAAAAGCTTGTTGTTAAAAGCAAAGGAATTTGATTCAATTAAAGAGGCTGTAAAAGACTGCAGTTACGCTATTGCAACAAGTGCAAGAAAGGGCAAAAACAGGAATTTTTTAAAACCTGTTGAAATTGCAGAAAGGTTTGGCAAAAGCAATGCAAAAATTGCTTTGGTTTTTGGTTCAGAACCAAGCGGTCTTTCAAACAGGGAAATTGCTGAATGTGATTTTGTTGCAAGCATTCCTGCATCTGCAAAATATCCCACTCTTAACCTAAGCCACGCTGTCTGCGTAATGCTCTACCAGTTGTTTGCAGAAAGTGAAAAAAAGGCAGGAAATGGAAAAAAAGCAGGGTTTAAGAGTGCAAAACCCACAACCAAAAAAATTCTGGTCAAAATATTTGAAAAAGATTTGAGCTTGCTTTCGTCAATTGATGACAAAAAGGCAGTGCTTGCCTCCTTTAAGGCACTTTGTTCAAGGTCTTTGCTTTCAGAAAAAGAGGCAAAGGCACTAATTGCTTTTTTGTCAGAAACAGAAAAAAGTTTGAATAAAAAAGGGTTTTGATGAAAAAGAGTTTTGATGAAAAATAGCGAAACTGTTAATAACTTTGAAAAACAAGTTTTTATTGATAAAATATGGCTATGGCTATTCCAATTCGCGCATTGCAGAGAAGGATGAGTTGGGGCAAGATTGGGGGAAAAGCAAGGGAACAAGCACGAAAGGCTGTTCAAAAATATGCACAGTATAGAAAAGGAAGGCAGCAGGTAAGGGAAATTGGAGCCCTTAAAAAATTTCTGAAAATTCCAACACCAAGCTTAAAGGCACATATTGAAATGCTGGCAAAAGAGCTGGAAAATGCAGGAAAAACCAAAAACGACATTTTTGAAATTGTTATAAATGATTTGAACAAAATGAAACAACTTGCAACGCAGACAAATACTGGCTCCGATGTTATAAACAAGGCATTGTTAGGCAATGGATTTAAAAGCCAGAAAATGACTGTTTCGGCAGTAATTAAGCGAATGGAACAAAGGGCTGAAACAGGACAATAAATTATTTTAACTTAAATTTGAGTATTATTGCAAAGGCTTAAATAGGTGGATTGCCTTTTTTATTTAAAGGGGTTAAAATGGGTGAAAAGGCGCTTTTTTCGTTTCTAAAAAAGGTTACTCTTGCTTTTGAAAAACAGGACATTTTTGGATTGAAGGAAATTGCAAACCAGGCTATTGAAAATGCTTCTTTGGCAAATGACAAAAGGCTTGCAAACCTTGCTCTTGTAGCCTATTGTTTGCATAAGATGAGCAGCAAGCAGCATATTGTAAGAGACGGCAGATGGCCTGAAATAAAGCACGATATTTTGTTTGATTTGAAAAAGGCTGCAAAAAGCCTTGAAGACACTGACCTTGAAGGATTTGACCACTGGATTGGCGGAGTAATTGGTTCAGTAAAGCAGGCTGATGAAAAAATTGGAAACTATGTGCAGAATCTTTTTGAAAAAGCAAAAATAAAATATGCAAGCACTGCTTACAGCATGGGTTTGAGTTTGGGGCAGTCTGCTGCCTTGACTGGAACTGACAAAAAAGATTTGCTTCGTTATATTGGAGTTACAAGACTTGCTGACAGGGAAGCCGTTACACTTGACATTGGAAAAAGGTTGCGTAGTCTTAAAAGAAAGATGGGTGTGAAAAAGAAATGAATGTAATTTTTGATGCATCTACCCTTATTTCAATAAGCCAAACCTGCCTTGTGAACCTTTTAGGTGGATTAAAGCAGAAAATGAATGCAGAGTTTATAGTTCCAAAGGCTGTGTTTTACGAGGCAGTGCAAAGGCCTATTTCAATCAAAAGGTTTGAGTTGAATGCAATTAGAATAAAAAAAGTAATTGAAGAAAACGGCTTCAAAATAGTTGCTTCCAAAGACCAAGGACTTTTTGACGAAATTGCAGGAATTGCAAATGCCTGTTTTTTTATAAAGGGAAAGCCAATAAAGCTTTTGCAAAGGGGAGAAATTGAAGCCCTTGCACTTGTGAAAGAATTGGGAGCAGGAGCTCTTGCAATTGACGAAAGGACTACAAGAATGCTTTTTGAGGCACCAGAGCATTTGAGAAAAATATTGCAGACAAGGAGAAGAATTGAAATTAAGGCAGACAGGTCAAATGTAAGAGCTTTGGAGTTAATGTTTCCGGGGATTACAATAGTTAGAAGTGTTGAGCTGATTGCTTTGGCTGAAGAAATGGGATTGCTTGAAAAGGAATTGCCAAAAGGAGAGCAAAGCCTTGAAGCAGCATTGTTTGCAGCAAAGTATTCCGGCTGTGCTGTTTCTGCAAGGGAAATTAATATGTTCTTGCATGGAAAAAAATGGTAAAAAATTACGTGAAAAAAAGTGGTGAAAAAAAAATGAATGTTGAAAAAATTGGCGAAGTAAATTAAAGAAATTAGTGAAGGGATTAAAAAAATGGATGTTAAAGAAATTGACGAAAAAGATTACGGCGAAATAATTGGACTTATTAAGTCAGAATTTCCTTACGTGGAATTTGACGAGGAAAAAATCAGGGAAAGAATTGAAAGCAGCAAAATTTTTCTCTTCAAGGCAATTGAAGGAAAAAAGATTTTGGGTTTTGTTGAACTGGAACTTTTGGAAGGAAGTGTTGCAAGAATAAATGGTTTAACTGTAAAACCAGAATTCAGAAACAATGGAGTTGCCAAAAAGCTTTTGGATTACTCAATTAAGTTTTTGAAAGAGAAAAAAATTGCAAGGGTTCTTTTGCTTGTAAAGGAAAAAAATGCAGCAGCAAAAAAGATATACAAGGAATTCGGATTTGGGTTTATTGGAATGTACCACAGGGAACTTGACAGCGAAGTTGTTGAAGAAATGGAACTTGATTTGGCACCAGAGGACAAAAAGGATTTAAGCTACGTTGGGTAAGCTGGATTGACAGGCGTGGTTGAATTAGTAGGCTTTTCCAAACCAGGCTTTTATTGATGTTTCCTTTCCGCATTTAATGCATTTTAGCTTTTGGCTTTTTTGATTAAATGGAATGCATCTGCTTGTTGCAGTTGTTTCGTCCTTTATGGCTTCCTCGCATGCTGAAGTGTTGCAGAAGGGTGCAAGGATTAGCTTTCTTTCAGACAGTGCCTTTTTGAATTCCTGCCAGGTTTTGACTTCGGCGGAATTTTCTTTGAGAAATTTTTTGGCATTTTTAAAAAGGTCATTGTGCATTTCTTCAATTGCCTGCGTTGCCTTTTTTGCAAGATTTGATTCTTTTACAAATTCTTTTTTGCCGTTGTCTCTTCTTACCAAAACAACCTGTTTTTTGTCAAGGTCTTTTGGACCGATTTCAATTCTTAAAGGAATTCCTTTGAGTTCCCATTCATTAAACTTCCATCCGGCAGAGTAAGATTCACGGTCGTCAACAAAAGCGTTTAATGAGGAAAGGTTTTTTTCGAGCTCTTTTGCTTTTTTCAAAACTTTTGCTTTTGTTTTGTCAAAAAGAATCGGAACAATTACTGCTTTGGTTTTTGCAAGTTTTGGCGGAACCACCATTCCTTTATCATCACCATGTACCATTACAACTGCTCCAATAAGCCTTGTTGAAAAACCCCAGCTGTTTTGCCAGGGGGTTTTTTTGCTGCCTTTTTCGTCAAGGTATTCAATGCCAAAGCCTTTTGCAAAGCCTTGTCCCAAATTGTGGGTTGTTCCCATTTGCAGTGCTTTGCCGTCTGGCATTAGTGATTCCAAAGTAAATGTTTTCTTTGCTCCTGCAAACCGCTCTGATTCAGTTTTCTCTCCAAGAATAACAGGAATTGCAAGTTGTTCCTCGCAAAGAAGCCTGTATTCTTCCAAAATCTTTAAAGCTTCGCCTTCAGCTTCCTTTTCTGTTTCGTAAACACAGTGACCTTCCTGCCACAAGAATTCCCTGGTTCTGAGAAAGAGTTTGCATTGCTTTACCTCCCAGCGTAGAACATTGCACCATTGGTTTAAGCGCAGGGGAAGGTCACGCCAGGAGCGAACCCACTTTGCATAACTTGCATACATTATTGTTTCGCTTGTTGGCCTTATTGCAACCTTTTCTTCAACATCTTTGCCGTCACTTTCAATCCAAGCAAGTTCTGGTTCAAAACCCTCAGCGTGTTCTGCTTCTTTTTCAAAAAAGCTTTTTGGAATAAGCAGTGGAAAATAAGCATTTTTCACACCCAATTTTGATATTCTTGAATCAAAATAGGTTTTAATATTTTCCCAAATTGCGTAAGCGTTTGGTCTAACAATCATAAAACCACGAACAGGAGCATAGTCTGCAAGCTCTGCTTTTTGTACAACCTGATTGTACCATTCGGAAAAATTTCCTTTTTTTGTTTCTGTCAAACCCTGTTGCTTTTCTTCAACCATAAAAAAACACTCTTGTAAGAAATTGCATTGCAAAAAGCTTTTTATTTCTTGTTTTGCCATTTTTCCTCTGGAAACCTGTGTCTTCTCTTGCTATCCCTTATAAAGTCGGCAATTTTTGACAAAGCATCCTTGTCCATTCTTTTTTTGGCCTCATAATCAGGCAATGTTTTTATGGGGGGTCGTTCTCTTTCAATTATTTCCTTTTCGTTTAAAAAATATTCACTTGGCTTTCCTTCCTCTTCCCTTATTTCAGGAAACCTAAAAACCGAACAAAATTTGTTTAGAAACTCTACTTTTTCTCTTTCAGAAAGCCTTTTTGCAAAAACCTGCATTATGCTAAAGGCCTGCCTTCCCAAAGCAGATGTTTCCCTGTTTGTGTGTTCTACTTCTCCTAAATCAATTTGAGCCATGCTGTCTAAGCCAAACTTTCTTGAAATGTCAATTAAGTGACCTATTTCAACTCCGTAACCTACAAAGAAGGGAATTTTTTCAAGCAATTTTCTTCGCCCTGCTGCCTGGCCGCATAAGGGCTGGATAAAACCGGTTAATTCAGGATAGTAAAGATTCATAAAAGGCCTTACTCCAATTTCAGTTGTTCTGCCTCCACCGTATGAAATGGTTTTGCCTTTGAATTTAATTGCCCGCCTGTAAAAGCCTCTGGCATAACCTAGCTTTTTTTGTTCAAGCAATGGACCTGCCAAACCGTAAATAAATTTTGGATGAATGTTTGTAATGTCTGCATCAACCCAGCAGATTATGTCGCCCCGCAGTACATGAAGGCTTTTCCAAAGGTTTTCTCCCTTTCCGTAAAATGCTCCAAATTCACGCAGGTGCCTTTTGCTTTCAATTATTTTTGCACCTGCTTTTTCTGCAACTGCAACGGTGTTGTCAGTGCTGCTTGAGTCAATTATTGCAATTTCGTCCACAAAATGTTTTTTGTTATACAATGCCTCCTTGATTGTAGAAATTACGTGGCCAACATTTTCTTCCTCGTTCAGGGTTGGAATGCCAACACTTATTTTTAGATTTTGCTGTTTCTTTAATTCAATTAGCCTGTCAATGTCTTCAAACTGCGAATGGTGCAGTGTATTTTTGTTAAACCAGGAAAGAACGCTTGTGTCACAAGCCTTTGACTGCTTTTTTCTCCTGACCTTTTTTGCGGTTTTTTTTACTTTTTCAACCATATTAATCATGCAAACCAAATCCAATAAAGCTGCAAACTTGTTAATTAATGTATTGGGAAGTAGAGGATTTGAACCCCTGTCGGAGGACCCCCAGTCCACAATGCTACCAAACTACACCAACCCCCCAATTGCTACAATTTAATTGTGTGGAAAAGCTTTTAAAAAATGCAAAAAAAAGAAAAAGAAAGTGGGACCGAGAGGATTTGAACCCCTGCCGCAGCGTCCCAAACGCAGAATCCTACCAGACTAGACTACGGTCCCAAAAAAGCACAGTATGTTTCTAAAGAAATTATGACTAAAAAGCTTTAAAAAAACTCTCTTTTTAGCAAAAATTCCCTTCAAACAATTTTCACCGGAAATCAATCCACTTGAATTTTTCACCGGAAACCTCGTCTCTTTCCTTTTGTTTTTAAACGCGTTAAACAAGATTATTTCAATTGATTAAAAAAAATTGGAGAGTGATGTTAATGAGAGCTTTTAGAGTGTGCAGGTTTGTTGAAGCCTATGGAAGCAAAGAAATTGTCAGGCCCTTGATTTAGCTGGGTTTTTTTATTTTTATTGCTTGGCAGGGCAAATGTAGGCAAATTGCCTGCACCTGCCGGCGTTACAATTAAAAGCAAGTGTCAGCGAGTGAATTCGGTTGCCGAAAGGCAATCGTAATCGCGCCTCGCATAAAGGCAAAGGAGGTGGAAAAAAAGAAAATGGCCAGAGTGACCAAGTAAGCTACTACCAATATATGTTAGTGGTTCAAAGTTTTTAATTGTTTTGGTGGCGGGTGACGTGCCAGAGCGGTTGAATGGACTTGGCTTATGACCAAGTAAGCTACTACCGGCTTCGAGGGTTCGAATCCCTCCGTCACCGGCGGATTGTGTTAGGAAGCTTAACCATTCATCTATCACAATCCCTAAAAAATTCAAAGGAGGTGGAAAAATGAGTTTACCAATAAAAAAGTTTGCTGTTGGAGGAATACAGGTTGCAGTATGGAAGAATGAAGGAAAGGAAGGAAGAAACTATTACAGTGTTTCTTTTGACAAAAGATACAAGGACAAGAATGATGAGTGGAAAAGCAGCAGTTCTTTGAAAGCAAACGACATTCCAAAAGCTGTTTTGGCTTTGGAAAAGGCATATGAGTTCATTTCATTAAAGGAACCAGAGCAAACAGAAAACAAGGAACAGGAAAAGACGCTTGCGGCAGCAATGGCATAATTGCATTGCCAAGGCTTTGACGAAATTGTCTTTTCAAAACAGTGGCGAAAGGTTTATAACTTTCCAAAAGAATTAAATTATTGAATGAGAAGGCATTTGAAGAAAGTAAGGAAATCCATTATTACAAAGGAAGAGCTTATAGCCGACGCAATTTTTCTTCTTGTACCTGCATTTCTTTCATTTTTTATAATTTTAATGTTTGACATTCACCACAGCTTTTATGAGTGGCCAATGCAGCTTAAATTCATTTTTACAACACCGTTTCCATATCTTTTGTTTGTGCCAATTGGAGCAATAATGGGCTTTTTTGTAATAAAGCTTATTTTGTTTGGCTTTAAGGAAGAAGAAGAAAAAGCCTAGGTCTCTTTTTTAGAAAACAAAAGTGTTGAAACAATTAGCCCAAGAATTGAAAGGGCAAGCATTACAAGGAACAGGAATCTGAATCCAAAAAATTCTGCCAAAAAGCCGCCTACAGCTGCTGAAATTCCTACCAAAAGGTAATTCATTGACTCCCAAAGACCCCACTCTGAGACAAACTTTCCCTTGTCCAAATGTTTGGAATAAAGGCCGTCATATGCAGGCTCCCCCCAATAGCTGTTGCAATTCCAAAAATCGCTTGAACAGCAAAAAGGTCAAGCAGATCTTGAATTAAAAGATAACCCAAAAAACCAAAACAACCTAGAGCATAACCCACTACCACAAACTGTTCCTTGTACTTGACATGATCCTCCCACCTGCTTATAAAAAAAATTAGAACTCCAGCAGAAATAGCAAAAACAGAATAGGCAGTTCCTGCTGTCAAAAGGTCTCCGCCAATCTGTTCAACAAAAACAGCATAAATTGGACCAAACAGCCCTCCAGCTAGTATGGACAATCCTGAAGCTAAAAGAAGTATTTTCAAAGCCTTTTGCATAGAGGAAATACTGGTTCTTCATATTTATAGTTTTTGGTAAGTATTTAGTCTGCTTCATTTTTTTATTCGTTTTTTTAGGATTTTGAATTATTTAATTTACAATTTTACGTTAAACAAATTTTTTCTGCTTAAATATTTCAAAAAAATAACCACCTGACAACCCAACTAAATACTTACAGTTTTTGATTTCAACCCATCCTGCAAAAGGATTATATTTGAGAAAATTCTTATAGAATACTGAATGAAATTCAAGGTTTTGGCAGAGTCTTTTGACAGGGTTGAAAAGGTAAGCAAGCGGCTTGAAATGACTGATTTTCTTGCAGAGCTTTTTGAAAAAAGCAATGCTGACGAAATTGCACGCGTGATATACCTTTGCCAGGGCCAGCTTGCCCCTCCATACAAGGATGTTGAAATTGGAATGGGAGAAAATTATGCTGAGGAGGCAATTGCAAAGGCAGCTGGTTATACCAAAGCAGAGGTTGAAAAAGAATTTAAGAAAAGAGGAGATTTGGGCCTTGTAGCAGAAGAATTTTTGAAGAAAAAAAAGCAACAGTCACTTTTCAGTGCAGAACTTACTGTTGAAAAGGTTTTCAAAAATTTGATGAAAATTGCAACAACGGAGGGAAGCGGAAGCCAGCAGCTTAAAATAAAGCTTTTAGCCGAGCTTTTAAACAGCGCCTCTCCTGTTGAAGCCCGCTACCTTATCAGAATTCCTTTGGGAAGTTTGAGGCTTGGAATAGGCGATCCAACAATAATGGACGCCTTTGCCATAAACCTTTTGGCAGAAGCACAAAAGGACAAAGAGCTTGTGAAAACTGTTGAAAAAAAGCTAAAGGGGAAAAAAAGCGGGGAAAAAAATGCTGAAAAAAAATTAAATGAAAAAAGAAAAAAGAAAAGAACAGAAGAGCTTGACAAAAAGCTAAGGCTTGCAGTAAGAGAAAAAATTGAAGACAAGTACAATGTCCACAGTGATTTGGGAGACCTTGCAGAAACCCTGAAAAGGAACGGAATTAAGGGACTGGAAAAAATTAAAATAGAACCAGGCATTCCACTAAGGCCAACGTTGGCAGAAAGACTGCCAACAGCAGAAGAAATAATTAAAAAGTTGGGAAAGTGTGCTGTTGAAGCAAAATATGATGGATTTAGATTAGCAATTCACAAAAATGAAACAAAGGTAACAATTTTTAGCAGAAGACAGGAAGACGTTACCGAAATGTTTCCGGAAATTGTAAAAGCAGTAAAAGACATAAAAGCAAACGAAGCAATTTTTGAAGGAGAAGCCCTTGCATTCAACGAAGAAACACAGGAATATTGCCCTTTTCAAATAACAATCCAGCGAAAAAGAAAATATGACATTGACAAAATGGCCAAAGAATTTCCACTAACATTGTTTTCATTTGACCTGCTTTACGCAAACGGAAAAAACCTAATGGGTTTGCCTTTTAAGAAAAGGCGCGAAAGGCTTGGAAAGATAATTGGAAAGAACAAAACAATTATTTTAACAGATGCAATTGTTACAGATTCTGCCAAAGAACTTGAAGAATACTTTGACAAAAGCGTTGGAAAAGGGCTTGAAGGAATTATTGCAAAGGACCTGAATGCAAAATATATTGCAGGCGCAAGAAAATTTTCATGGATTAAGCTAAAGCGAAGCTATAAAGGCGAGTTAGGAGATACTATTGATACAGTAATTGTTGGATTTTTTAAAGGAAAAGGCAAAAGAACACAATTTGGATTGGGAGGATTGCTAACTGCAGTATATGACAAAAAAAGCGATTCATTCAAGTCAATTGCAAAAATTGGAACAGGAATGAGTGAAGAAATGCTTGAAAATCTTTGCAAAATTCTTTCAAAAATCAAATCAGAAAAAAAACCGGCAAGGGTTGAATCTGAAATAAAACCAGATATCTGGGTTGAACCAAAATATGTTATTGAAGTTAATGCAGATGAAATCACAAAAAGCCCTATTCACACAGCAGGAAAGGCAAAGGGCAAAGAAGGGCTTGCACTGCGCTTTCCAAGAATGATTAAGCTCAGGCAGGATAAAAAACCAGAACAGGCTACAACAGTTAAAGAAATTGAACAAATGTTCAAAAAACAAAGGCATGTAAGTACAGGTGCATAAAAATGAGTTTTGTATCAAAAACAAGCGGAAATTTTTTCAAAATTCTTATAACAATTGCAGGGCTTGCCCTTGTTTTTTATGTCCTAATTGAATTCAGATTGTGGAGCGCTGGTTGGACTGATTACTTTCTAAAAAGAGGCGGATTTGAAAAAATAATTTTTGTAAGCCTTATTGTTGCAGGCATAAGCACAGTAGTGCTTTGGCTATTCAAATGGCACCTGAGGCTGCAAGCAAGGTGAAAAAATGGACAGGGCAATGAAATTATTGGTTTACTCAGTGGCTTCCATACTACTATTGTCAGTTCTGGCCCTTGTTATTTTTCCAATGCTTTTTCCAACAGGAAACACCCTTGCAATTTTTGGAAAGAATCTTGAAGCAGCAGAAACAGGGCTTGGAGTTGGATTTACCAGCGAAATCGAGGTAAAGCAAGGGGATGGATTTGGCGGAGAAACATTTGATTCACTGGGAAGAAATATTGTGTTTCAATGCAATAATGCAACGCTTTGCTGCCCGCAAGGAAAAGAATGCGATTCCGTTATTGAGTGGGACAGCAAACTAATCAAATTTAACAAAACAAAAATTATATCAACAACAACAAGATGCGATAAAGAATACGAAATTTACACTTGTACAATTTACTTTGGAGAACGACCAGCTCAAATTGAAATAGATTCATTAAAGAGCCCTAAAGAAGTTGACCTTGGAAAAGAGGTTCCTGTTTTTGAGATATCTTTTTCAAATACAGGAGGCATTAAAGCAATTCAAACCGCGGTTGAAATAGAGGTTTTTAGAAGATATCTTGAAGATGGACAGTGGATTGAAAAAAGAATTGAAAGCGCTTCAACAATTGAAAATTTTGGCAGCCTTGAAGTTGGTAAAACTTCGAAACAAAAAATTTACTTAAACCTTAATGAAAACGGCTTATTCAAAGCAAGAGTTAAGGCTTCAGGACTTGAAGCAGGATTTGACGAAAAAATAGTGGAGTTTAATGCAATAGGTGCAAACACAGAGTGTGTTGCAAGTTACTGTGAAGAACAAAGCATGGTTGAAGAAAATTGCATTACCAGATGCCATTGTGACAGCTGCCTTTTTGGAAGCAATTGCAGCGAAAAACTGCTTCAGGCAGACAATATTACACTTGGTCTTATACCGGAAATTGATTTAAAAGATGGAACGCAAACAGTTCTTGGAAGCAATATTATTGACTTTAAAGTGTCTGAAATGTATTGTCAAGAAATAATTCCCAATCCAAACACCACTATTCCAGATAATACAATCCCGAATCCTGATAATCTCGACATTTATGGTAACAATCCACCAAGCAACCCTATAAACAACCCAGCAGACCCATCAGATGTAGACAGTTAACAAAATCAGGCTTTTCCTTTTGCACCAAACAACGCAAGCTTGTGCTCGCAAACCTTTTGAGTTAAATCCTGTGCATTCAACAAAGCACCCCTTGAATCAAAATTCTTTGGGGTTTTTGAAAAAAATTCCCTCATTCCTGCTGTAAAAGCAAGCCTTAAATCAGTGTCAATGTTTATTTTGGCAACACCAAGCTTTATTGCCTTTCTCAAATCACTTTCAGAAACACCTTTTGCTTTTGAAATTTTTGCCCCAAAACGATTGCACTTTTGAACCAGCTCTTTTGGAACAGAAGATGCACCATGCAAAACCAGTGGAACTGAAACAAGCTCATTAATTTCTTTTAACCTGGAAAAATCAAGCTTTGACCTTTCCTTAAATTTGAAAGCACCATGCGAGGTACCTATTGCAACAGCCAAGCTGTCACAATTTGTTTTTTCAACAAAAAGTTTTGCCTCGTCAGGATCTGTTAAATGCCTGTCACTTGAACCAAGCCTTTTAAGAGCACCAAGTTCTGCTTCAACAGAACAGCCCTTTCTTTTTGCCATTGAAACAACCCTTTTTGTAATTTCAATATTCTTCTTCAAAGAATATTTGCTTGCGTCAACCATTACGCTTTTGAAGCCAATATCAATACAGTTTTTAATCAAAGGCAAATGCTTGCCATGATCAAGATGAATGCAAACAGGAATTTTTGCCCTTCTTTCAAGCTCTTGCACAATTCCAAAAATGTTTTCAAGACCAGCATATCTTATAGTAGTTTCAGTAATCTGAATCATTAAAGGAGCCCTTGCCTTTTCAGCAGCCTGAAAAATTGCCTTGCTTACCTCAAGATTAACTGTATTAAAAGAAGGAAGGGCATAACAACCTTTTAGACCCTTTGATAACAATGGCTTTGCTTGCTTAAACATTATACCGCCTGAAAAAAACTAACCGATTAATATAAATTGCTTCTTTTATATTAATTTATTGGATTTAACATGACTAAAAACATTGATTCTTTTCTAAAAAAACACAGCCTAAAAGAAGGCGACGTAGTTGAAATAACCGAAAAAAAAGGCAATTCAATAAAGGGAACAATCATTCCCTCAAAGGAAAAAATTCTTGCCCTAAAGCTTGAAAACGGATACAATGCAGGAATTTCACTGGAAAAAATCAAAAATGCGAAAAAAATTGGCTCAGGAAAAAAGGTTGGAAAGGCAAAAACTGTTGAAATAAAAAATAACCCAAAACTTCCGACAATAAGCATTTTGCACACAGGAGGCACAATTGCCTCAAGAGTAGATTACAAAACAGGCGGAGTTTATGCAGCATTTGAAGCAAAAGACCTGTTTACAATGTTTCCAGAGCTTGCCAAAATAGCAAATTTTAATTCAAGACTTGTAACAAATATTATGAGCGAAGACATTACATTTAAAGATTACAAAACCATTGCAAAAGCCGTTGCAGAAGAAATAAAAAAAGGCACAAAAGGAATAATCATTGGGCACGGAACAGACACTCTTGCATTAACAGCAACAGCCCTTGCATTCATGTTTGAAAACCTGCCGGTTCCTGTTTTGCTTGTCGGAGCACAAAGAAGCAGCGACAGAGGAAGTTCCGATGCAGCAATGAATTTAACCTGCGCAGCAAACTTTATTGCAAAAAGCAATTTTGCAGGGATTGCAATCTGCATGCACCACAGGGATTCAGACAACGAATGTGCAATTTTGCCAGCATGCAAGACAAGAAAGCTCCACACAAGCAGGAGAGATGCATTCAAAGCAGTAAACGACACTCCAATTGCACTAGTTGAATACAAAACAGGAAACATTAAATTTTTGAAAAAAAACTACGAAAAAGCCGGCAAAAGCAGGAAATTTTCATTAAAAGACAATTTTGAAGAAAGAACAGGCTTGCTGAAAACATATACAAACATGCTGCCAGAAGCATTTGAATTCTTCCAAAAAAACAAATACAATGGATTTGTATTAGAGGCAACAGGAATTGGCCAGGCTCCCACAAACACAAAAGAACACGAAAAAAATTATGAGGCATTAAAAAAATTCATAAAAGGCGGAGGAATTATTGCACTAACCTCTCAATGCATTTTTGGAAGAGTTCACCCTACAATTTACACAAACTGCAGAAGGCTTGCAAACATTGGAATAATTTTTTGCGAAGACATGCTTACAGAAACCGCCTTTATCAAGCTTGCATGGCTGCTTGGAAATTACCCGGCAGAAGAAGCAAAAAAACTCATGGTGCAAAACCTGCGCGGAGAAATAAGCGCTTGCACTGAAATTGACAGTTTTGAAATAGAATGAATTTTTAGAAGCAAATGCTTGCTTTGAAATAAAATGGTTTTTTAAAAACCAAAGGTTGTTGACAAAGAAATATTGTGCGCGTGATCGCTTATTCTTTCAAGGTTTCTGATTAATTCGGCAAACACAACATTTGCCTTTGCATTGCATTTCTTGCTATCCATTCGCTCAAAATTGTTTTGTTCAAACTGATTCTGCAAACCATCAATTTCTGCTTCAAGCAAAGAAACCTTTTCGGCTATTTTTACATTCCCTGAGACCATAACATTTAATGACTTGTTAAAGCAGTCCCTTGTTTTTCTAAACATTACGACAAACTCGCGCATGGCATGAGCTGAAAGAACAATTTTTTCTTTTATCTTCCTTTCAGCAAGCTCTCCAATGTTGTTTGCATGGTCTGAAACCCTTTCAATATCAGAAATAATATGTGTCAATGAAGCAACCCTTTTTGCCTGCTTTTTACTAAGCTCACATCGAGTAATCTTGACTAAGAATGCCTCAATTGCATTGTCCAATTCATCAACTGCATCCTCCTGCTTTTCAACAGTCTTAACAAGTTTTAGGTCGTTTGATTCAAAAGCCTTGACAGCATTGTCCAATGAAGACAAAGCCATACTGCCCATTCTCTCAGCCTCTTTTTCAGCAAGGCTTATTGCAATAGCTGGTGTTCTAAGGGTACGTTTGTCAAGAAACTTTACACCCCTTTCAATTTTTGGCTCTTCCCCAGGAAGAAACTTTTTAACAGCCATAATCAGCAAGCCAATGAATGGGAAGAACATCAAGGCAAAAGCAAAGTTGAAAATTGTGTGGGCATTTGCAATTTGTCTTGGAACACTGGAAGCAGTAAGTGAAAGAACAGGAATAAGCAATGGCAAAAGCGGAAAGATTATTAGAACGCCGGCAACATTGAAAATAAGGTGTGCAAAGGCAGCCCTTTTAGCAGAAAGCCTTGCTCCAATCGAAGCAATCATGACCGTTACGCATGTTCCGATGTTAGCAGCAAGTATAATTGGAAGGGCAACCGGCAGTCCTATAAGCCCCTGCATTGACATGGCAATAACCAATGCAACTGTTGCACTGCTACTTTGGATTACGGCAGTGAAAACCAATCCAACCAAAAGGCCAAGTATTGGGTATACTCCAAATTCCTGCACTATCTCCATAAAAAGAGCGGATTCTTTTAGAGGAGCAACAGCAACCCCCATCATTTCCATTCCGAGAAAAAGCAATCCAAATCCAAGAATTACTTCACCTGTAAGTTTTTGCTTATAGTTTTTGCCGGCAAAGAAAAGAAGAAAACCAAAAGCAATAATTGGCATTGCAAAAGCCCCTATTTTGAATGCAATCAATTGCGCCGTAATAGTTGTCCCAATGTTTGCCCCGATTATTACAGGAACAGCCTGTGTCAATGTCAAAAGCCCGGCATTAATTAACCCAATTACAGTGACTGTTGTTACACTACTGCTTTGCACCACCGCAGTAATTCCTGCTCCTACGGCAATGCCTTTCCATCTCTTGCCGGTAATCTTTTCCAAAATGGTTTTGAGCCTGTCACCGGCAATCTTTTGCAAAGAGGTACTCAGCAAAAGCAAGCCGTACAAAAACAGGGCAAGGCCTCCAACCATGCCAAAAACAATAGGAATAATGTCCATTAGCAACCCTCTCTTGAATAAAATTGGATGGGAAGTAATTAAAAAACTAAGTTGTTAAATTAAATGGAGATTTGAAAAAAAATGAAGGAAGTTCATTTAGAGAAAGCAGTTCGTCTAATTTACCCAAGAATTACTGTTCTGGTTACAACACAAAATGCACAAGGAAAACCAAACGCTGCGCCCTACTCCTGGATGGCACCGGTTTCTTTTACACCTCCAATGCTATACATTGGAATTCAGAGAAAGGAAACCCTTACAATAAAAAACATGCGCAAAACAAAGGAATTTGTGGTAAATATTGTAACCAAAAACTGGGCTAAAAAAGCAGTTGCCTGCGAAGCAAAGATTGAAGACAAGGTTGAAAAAAGCGGAATAACATTAAGGGAAAGCAAAAAAGTTAGGGCACCAACAGTTTCAGAGGCAAAAATCGTTTTGGAATGCAAACTGCACGAAATAATTGAAACAGACAAAGCAGACCGCTTTTTGGTAATTGGAGAAATAGTGTACGCAGAAAATGATGAAACAATCAGCAATGAAGAAATTGCAATGCACATCTCAGGAGAAGAATTTGTAAGCCCAGGGCAAAGTTATGCAGTTAAGAGAAAGAAATAAAAAGTATTGAAACAAATTTATAATAAAATAGCAATGTGGTGACAATGTCAAGGGCACGTAGAAAAAAGAGCTTTCTTCCAGGAAGATTAAAAGTCCCAAAAGGAAAAAAGGCGAGAAGAACCAAAACTACCCTATCAAGAATTCAAAGCAGAAGAGATCAAGCCAAATAAACCCACCTTTAAAATTACTTTTCCTGTTAAGAGAAAGAAATAAAATAAGAAACCGTGCACAAAGAGCTCGACCAGTAGGCGGTAATGCCCAAACAGCTGGTGGAACCCAAAAGAAAACACAGGCAAAACCGAAAGAAAGACTAACTGACACAGAAATTAGAAATGCAGCAATAGATGCATATGCAACGAAGCACAATGTATCAAGGAATGTAGCAAAACAGAGATTGGAAATAACATGCAAATAATTCCCTTTAAATCACTTTTTCTGCTTTTTTTTTGTTATGAAAGTGCTTGCAGTCAACGGTTCGCACCGCAAAGGCAATACTGAAACCCTGCTTAAGCGCATCTTGGACGGCGCTGCCTCCAAGGGAGCGCAGATTGAGCTGATTAACCTTATGGATAAGAATGTTGAAAACTGCAAGGCATGCATGGGCTGCGAGGAAAAAGGTACTTGTAACATTACAGATGACTTTCCAAAGATATTTGAAAAAATGGCCAACACAGATGTCCTTGTGCTTGGCTCACCAAATTATTTTAACAATGTAAGCGCGGTGATGAAAAACTTCATTGACAGGATGAACGCACACTGGAAAGACCCTCGCTTGGAAGGCAAAAAGGTTGTTTTAGTAATGCCAGGAGGGCAAGGAAAGGAAAGCAGGGAAAAGGGAATGGATGCATTTGAGCAATTTCCAAAAATCTGCAAAATGCAGGTTGTTGAAAGAATTTCACCACAACTTGATTTGCCTAAGGAAGCCCAAAAAAGCCAGAAATTAATGCAGGAATGCTTTGGGTTAGGGAAAAGAATTGCTTAGGTATAATTCCCTTAAAAAGCTTTTTTCTGCTTGAATAGAATGGTTTGCATGAGCGAATGGGAAAAATTGGGCTTAAAAGCAGGGTTGGAATGCCACCAACAGCTTAACACAGGAAAGCTGTTCTGCAGATGTCCCTCCATGCTAAGAGAAGACAAGCCAGATATCAAAGTAAAAAGATACCTCAGGCCTGTTGCATCAGAGTTGGGAGAATTTGACAAAGCAGCATTGGAAGCATTCAGCAAAGGTCTTTCATACAATTACGAAGCATACCATGACAGCAACTGCGAAATAGAACTCGATGATGAACCACCACAGCCAGCTGACAAAGAAGCACTTGAAACAACTCTTAAAGCAGCTTTGATGACAAAAAGCAATATTTTGGACGAATTGTTTGTAATGCGTAAGCTAGTAATTGACGGCTCGAACACAGCCGGATTTCAAAGAACAATGCTTGTTGCCCTCGGAGGAGAAATTGAATTAAGCAACAAAAAAGTAGGAATTCTAACAATTGCATTGGAAGAAGATGCAGCAAGACCAATGGAAAGAAAGGAACTTGAAATAATTTACAGGCTTGACAGACTGGGCATTCCACTAATTGAACTGGCAACCGCACCTGATTTGAAAACGCCTGAAGAGGTAAAGGAATGTGCGAAAAAAATAGGCGAGCTTTTTAGGAGAACCTGCAAGGCAAAAAGGGGCTTGGGAACAATAAGGCAGGATGTAAACATTTCAATCAGGGAAGGTGCAAGGGTTGAAATAAAAGGCGTGCAAGAGCTCGGCATGATTGACGAATATGTAAGGCGGGAAGTGCAAAGGCAAAAGGCATTAATTGAAATAAGGGAAGAAATGAAAAAAAGAAAAATTGTAAAAAAAGATTTTGCAGAAGTTGAAATTGCCAGCCTTTCCCAAATTTTTGCAGAAACAGAATGCAAGTTTTTGAAAGGAAAACAGGTTTTTGGAATAAAATTGCACAAAATGAAGGACATTTTAGGAAAAGAAATTCAGCCAGAAAAGAGATTTGGAACAGAACTAGCTGGCTATGTAAAAGCAAAAGCAGGTTTAAAGGGAATTCTGCATTCTGACGAATTGCCTGCTTACGGCGTGAACGAAAGGGAAGTGGAACATGTAAGGCACAAATGCAACTGCATAATGAATGATGCCTTTGTAATTGTACAAGCTGAAGAAAAAAAGGCAGAAAAAGCTATTGAAACAGTGCTTGAAAGATGCAAACAGGCATTGGTTGGAGTGCCTGAGGAAACAAGGAATGCTTTGGAAGAAGGCAATACTGAATACAGCAGGCCATTACCAGGAGCTGCAAGAATGTATCCTGAAACAGACATTGAACCAGTAAACATTAACGTGGAAGAAGTTGCAAAAATTGCAAAACAACTTCCTTTAACAGTAAAAGAAAGAGAAAGGATTTACGATGCAAAAGCCCTTTCAGGAAAGTTAATTGATGGAATGAAACTAAGCAATTATGCGTGCTTTTTTGAAAAGCTTTTGGAAAAAGGGATTACTGCAACCACTGCTGCCTCTTTGCTTCTTGACGGAATTACTCAATTGAGAAGGGAAGGCGTGAAAAACATTGGAAACGAAATGATTGAAACAGCATTATTGCTTGAAAAAGAGAAAAAAATTTCAAAAGACATTTTGCTTGATTTCCTGCGGGAGTGGAGTAAAAGCCCTGAATCAAAACCGGAAGAAATTCTGAAGGAAATGAATGTGGAAAGAGCAGATGAAAGCGAACTGCAAAAAGTGATTGCAAAAATAGTTGAAAAAAACAAAGAAATTGTGGAAGCAAAAGGTGAAAGGGCAATTGGGGCACTGATGGGAAACGCAATGAAAGAACTTAAGGGAAAGGCAGACGGTTCAACAATAAGCAGGCTGCTAAAAGAAGAAATTGCAAAAAAAACAAAAAAATAAAGGCAACTTGTTTTCAATAATCAAAAAAATAACCTCCTATTTAAGTACTAATAGCCATTTATTGCCCCGCCAGCCAAAACCCTTAAAAATTCTTATCATATAAATATATATGATTGATATGAGAGCTAGAACAACTGTTTTGCACTACCCAAGATTGGATACGGTTCTAATGGTGGAGGATGCAATAAAGAATGCACCAGACTACCCTACAAGAACAAAGCTCTGGAAGAGTCTGCCAAGAAAAGTGATGTACCAAACGTTCAAAACAGTGATTGATTATTTGATTGCTTCAAGAAAAGTGATTCTCACTAAAGATGACAAACTCATGTGGATTTTTGCGGATTCACCAAAAGCAAGAAAGTTAATTGAAGAGAGCATGTAAGCCTAATGCAGGAAATCAAATACAGCAAGGAATTCAATAAGGACTATGTCAAACTGCTAACAAAGCAGACAAAGGAAACAGGGAAGCCGAATATTTACTGGAATTAATAAGCAAGGCTACTGCAAGGCTAGCGGAAAATTGTGAAGCAGGCAAAAAAGTCCAAAGAAAACAATGGACAAAAGAATAAATTCAAAAATATGACATCAAAAACCTCTGGAAATACAATCTTGATTCTTACTGGCGAATGACCTACACAATAACAGGAACCCAAGTAGACATCTTCCTAATCTACTTAGAATATATGACCCACAAGGATTACGACCGAAAATTCAAATACAAGAGAGGGTAAAAAAAAACTTATCGAAAATAGTAAGCAAAACATTTTCAATAATTGATTTTATAACCTCCGATTAAAGCACCAATAACTATTTATTCCACAAACTAGTTGTAATAATTGTTATGGAATGGACAAAGCTAAAGCAAAAGTATGACAAAAAATGTGCTCTTTCCTGGATAAGGACTTTTTCAGACCAGTGCATTGAAGCAGTATACTATGCCAAAAGGTTCAAGCCAAAGAAAAGAAAAATTGAAAAAATTGTAGCATGCGGAATGGGTGGCTCAGGAATAGGAGCAGGCATTCTAAGAAACCTGCTCAAAGACGAATTAGAAGTTCCGTTTGAATCATTTAACAGCTACGAACTGCCTGAATACGTTGACTCAAAAACACTGGTGTTATGTATTTCGTTTTCAGGAAACACAGAAGAAACACTTTCCTGTTTCAAGCAAGCCAAAAAGAAAAGAGCCTACGTTGTCAGCCTCACAACAAATGGAAAGCTTAAAAAAATGGCAAAAAATGATTTGGTTTTAATTCCTGAAAGAGCACCACAACCAAGAATGGCAATAGCATATCTTTGCCTTACAATGCTTATCATTCTGGAAAAACTTAAATTGGTGG
Source organism: Candidatus Iainarchaeum sp. (assembly GCA_017610205.1). Classification (GTDB taxonomy): domain Archaea; phylum Iainarchaeota; class Iainarchaeia; order Iainarchaeales; genus JAFCCL01. The sequence goes on from JAFCCL010000002.1 coordinate 20,284, forward strand.
AAAAAAAAGACAGTGAATTAGGAGAAGCTGTTTTTCTTCTCAAAAAAGAGCAACAAAACCTTGAACAAAAAGCAAAAGAACTCGCAGTCAAAATGAAGGGAAAAATGCCAATAATTTACGCTGCAGAAGAACTTCAAACCATTGCCTACAGGTTTAGAACAGAAATTAATGAAAATGCAAAACAATTTGCATTAAGTCATTTTTTGCCTGAACAAAACCACAATGAAATAAGCTCAAGTTTTGGCTTAAGTAGGGAAAGCTGTGAAATCTTTCTCTTAAGACATGATAGTGAAAACAAACGGGTTGCAAAACGCTTCAAAATTCTCAAAAAAATCATGGGCAAAAACTTCAACATTACGGAAATAAACCTAAAGGGAAAATCGCTTATGGCAACAACATTTTACACACTGCAACTTGCAGCACTAACAGCATACTATTTAGCCCTGCTTAATCACGTTGACCCACAACCAGTGCCATCAATAAGCATTCTCAAAAAAGCGCTGAAAAAATAGCTCTCCTGGTATAGTACAACGACTTTTGCCCATAGTGAATCCAAGCGTTTATTCTGTAAAAATATTTCTTAGGTAATTGTAATTTCTTGAAAATTGTTCTTCGCCCTAATCCCCCACCATGTAATTTTATTACTTTTTCATATAGTTCCCATTCGTGTTTTAACCAAACAGATTTTTGCAGAAATATTTCAACAAAATTTGCAAATTTTATTTGTTTTTCTTCAGCGTATTTAAATGGAAGCTCTTTGAATAAGCGAAGGATGTTCGGAGCATGTGAATCTATAGAAAAATAAAGCTTCATTGAACGCTCTCCACTTTTTTTAATTGTTCGACATTTTTCTGAAGAAATAGGAGATGAAGAAATTCCAAATTCTTTAAGCAAGGTTTTAATCTGAGACAAAAAAATTCGCAAGTCTTTTTCTTTTCGTTCAATCTTGTGCAAACCAAATTGAGAGCAAGAAAATGCATTCTTTACTCTAAGATAAGGACACTGTAATTCATTTCCAAAAAGAACGCTCAGAAAAGCACGCTTTGTATCTTTAGTGCTATTCATAACCCATCCAGGAACTTTCGTGGAAATAGAAACTTTATCGCCAGCAGGAACACCAGCTAGATAAAACAATCTTGTAAGAGAAGTATTATTTATATATAAACGCCAACAAAAACCCAAAGGCGTGGATTTGATTATGTTGCCATTTTTTATTTTTGTTATTGTCGAAGTTGTAGAATCATAAACTAACTTTGAATTAACACCATAAAACCTATTTAATTGAATAGAAATATTTTCCAAATCTTTTTTTTTGTCTATACAAAATAAGCAACCCCAACTGCTTACTTAAGTGCCCATCACCAAATAAGAAAGCAGCCAAGTCAGTAAATAGAATAAATTCATTTGCAAGATTTTCTTTTAAAGGCATCAACTTTATTGATTTAAGAAAAGTAAGTGCTCTAATAGCTGTAGGCATTTGTTTTCCTTGAAGCCAGTTACAAACAGTTTTTGGTGAGCAGTTAAGTTGTTTTGCTATTTTAGAAAAATTTTTGATTTGTTTATGCAATTCACATGCAACAAGGTATTTCTCTGCCATCCTGTAATTGTATTTACCAAATGACACAAGGAATGTTTCTTCATCAACAATAGTTTCTTCCATGGCAAAATCTTGTTTTTTCTTTTTAAACCGCTTTGTATAGTCCAGGTTTCCGGGGATCATGGCAAACACCATATGAAAACTATGCCAAGACAAAAACCCGTATAATACGTGTACAATTCTGTACTCTTTCAGTTAAAACCAAGCATTTCCAACGCTATTGGCGGAACCATAAGAAGAAATAAAGGAAGGGTCATCCACTTCAAGCTCATTGCGAAGACCTCTTCTTTATATTTTGCAATATTTCTTTAAGAGAAACCCCGTAACTAAATGGGTTTCCTTTTGTTTCTGAAAGTTTTTGAGAAAAACTCATTATATCACCTCCAATTTAGAATGAATTTTTTCGTGGTTTTCTTACGAATTTTGGAGATATTAAACTCTTTCCGCCAGAAGTCGGAATTTATTCGTGGAAAGATTTAAATCGAGAAAATTCGAGTCCTAAGAAAAAATTCTTTTAGTGGAGGTGATGAGAGCTCTATAGAAGAACTACATCATTTTGCGACTTGATTTGCGTGTTTGACGCAAGCATTTCTTATGCCAATACTGTCCCATCCACTTTTTTTCGGTTCCTGTTCCGCCACAAAAAGAACATGCTTCAGTATACTTGCCTTCAGGCTGCGCCTCTTCAGTCTCTTTCTTTTGCTTTTCAAGCTCTTCCTTTTTTCCCTTTAGTTTGTCAAGAAAACCCATGATTAGCCCCGCAGAGATTCGAACTCTGGTCCCAGGCTCCAAAGGCCTGTATCCTTGGCCACTAGACGACGGGGCTATTCCGAATTTATTGTCCCGTCGTCTTCTTTTTTCGCAAACCTTTTTCCAAAAGGTTTACTAGACGACGGGGCTAGTACCTAAGAAAATTTAGAGAAGAAGGTATTTTAAATTTGATAATTAGGTTTTTTACTAACAATTTCGCTGCTTTTAAAGGAAAAAACAAGGCAATATCTTTATGAGAGTAAAAAATCCAGGCATTGCAGTGACTTTGCTCATTGCATTGCTGTTTTTAGTACCTTTCAGCACAGCTAGTGAAAGCGTAATTCCCTATGTCAGAATAGACACTCCACAGAACTAACAATCAGTTACAGGCACTACAACAATAAAATTTATTGTCGAAGGAAAAGAGCTTCATGACCCAAGTCTTTCAATTGAGGGGGAAAACATGGGTTTTGCTATTCCATTGGCAGGTATAGTTTCAGAGCCTCTTGGAGGAGATGGAATCCAACAAATGCAGTGCCAATATGACTGGAACACAAAAGATTTTGAAGAACAAAATGTAACAATCAACGCCTTTGTTTATGAAGGGGAAACAGTCTTGAATGACAAAGTAGGGGTTTACGTTTCTAGTGAATGTGCTTAAAAAAACAAATTTGTGCTTTTAGGAATATTGGCTTTTCGCAATACGGCTACTTACCCAAAGAAATACCTTTAAATTAGTTCCCAATTCTAAATTAATTCACTTAAAGGATGAGTAGCACAGTCTGGTTAGTGCACCCGCCTGATAAGCGGGAGGTCCCAGGTTCAAATCCTGGCTCATCCAATCCCCTAATTTTTTATACTCTGAAAACGCAATTATATTATGGACCCTATGGAAATAAAGTTTACAATTCTTGCCGTCTTTTTGATTACGCATTTTACTGCGTTTTACAAAAAATGGTATTACACAAGACCGCAGATTGATACAATTACACATTTTTTAGGAGGGCTTGCTGTTGGTGCATTTATTAAGGACTGGAGTATTGCAATTGCTTTGATAATTGTGTGGGAGTTCCTGGAAATGCTAATGGTAAGCAAGTATTGGAGGGCTTTTAGGGAAACGCCTTTTAACAAAGTGCAGGATGCTCTTTTTGGTTTGCTTGGATTCTTTATAGCAGTTAATGTGTTTTAAGTCTACTTTTCAGGCAACTGCATTTCGTCCCAGATGTCCACAAAGCTGTCAACCATTTCGTCCAAAAAGCTTTTCTTGTAACTGCTTAAAAGGGCTGAAATATTGTCAGCATCCTTGATGTAAAAAAAGGTTTTTCTTCCAACGCGCCTTTTTTCAACAAGATTTCCCTGAACAAGCTTTACCATATGCCAGCTTATAGTACTTGGACTCAAACCAACCGCTGCTGCAATTTTTTCATTGTTTGCCCTTTTTTTGGTTAAAAGGAAAAGAATTATTTTTCTAAGGCTTGGCTGTCTCAAAAGCCCTATTGTAGCCTGGTTTTCTCCAAGCTGAGGGCCCCTTGTGCTGTAATACCTGACAAACTTGCCGTTTTTTTCAGATTTAATCAAATGCCTTTTTAATAAAAAGTCAATATGGTATTGCAGGCTTCCTGTAGCAATTTTTGTGCGCCTTTGCAGTTCTCTGAAATGCAAACCAGGGCTTTTGTTTATTGCCCTGTAAATTTTGTTCCTTGCTCCAAGAGCAAGAGCTTCACTTAATTGTTCGTCCCGCATGGCACCAAAAACTCCTACTGTTTACTTCTTAAAGATTGCCAGGAAAAGGCAGACTAAAATTCCCAATTCAAAAACATTGTTTGCTGCCCTGTGGAAAAAATACCCAGGACTAAAAAACAAGTCAATTACATTCAAAGTCCATTTTGCCGCAAACAAAAAGAACGCCAGGGTTACAAACAGGAGTCGCCTGCTCCTTGTACGTCTGTATGCAAGAACTGAAATTGCAAAAAGCACAAGGGTGAGCACAAAAATAATTATGCTTGTAAAAAAATCAAAAGCAACTGCTTGATTTGTAACAGGTCTAAGAATATCCCAAAAAGCCATCAGAAAACCTCCATTTTATTTAAATAATATTAAACCAAAAAGGATTTAAAAAGAAAAATTAAGGAAAGGCAACCAACCATGAGGTGAAACCCTTTACAAAAATAAACAGGTTGCCTCCCTTTGGGGGGTGATACAATTGTAGGAGGTAATTGTCTCACGTAATAATATTCGCCTCTGGTTTATAAAGAGATTTTGGTACAAAAAAACAATAGTGCAAAAATCGAAGCCGGACGCATACTAGCAATAAAATGGTAGCAGGGGTTGATTTAAGGAATTGTATTATTTGATAGAAACAAGTAATTTTCTGATTCTTGGGCCATCAAACTCTGCAAACATCGCGCCTTCCCATACTCCAAGCAAGAGCTTTCCGTCCTTTACAATAATCGTTCTACTGTTTCCAATTACTGCTGACTTGATATGAGAATCCGAATTCCCTTCCAGGTGAGTATATTCCGGTGCATTTGCAGGTACCATCTTATTCAGTTTTGCAAGAACATCTTTTTGGACCGAGGGATCTGCATTCTCAGTAATTATTACTGCAGCAGTTGTGTGAGGAGAATAAACAACACAAATTCCTTCCTTGATTCCGCTTTTAGAAACAATGTCCTGCACTTTGTCAGTTAAGTCAATTAGTTCAATTCTCTTCTTACTCTTTATTGAAATTTCTTTTATCAAACTCATTCACCCTTGATTCTTTTCAAAATAATGTTTTGAACCTCTTTTGGGTTTGCCTTTGCTCTTGTCAGGCGCATTACCTGACCTACAATGAAATTGAGACTTTTTTGCTTGCCTCTTTTTAAATCAGCAACAGCTGCCTTGTTTTCTGCCATTGCTTTTTCAACAGCTTTTTCAATTTCTCCTTTGTTTAAATCCATTGCAAGCCCTTGACCGTCAATAAACTTTGTTGGCTTTACTCCTTTTGTAAGATAAACAATTATTGCATCCTTTGCAACCTTTTCTGTTATTTTGCCAGAGGAACGCAGTGAAAGCATAGAGGATATTTCTTTAGAATCAAGTTCAAGAGAATCAATATCAAGCTCGCTTCTGTTTACTACAGCCATTAGTTCCCTTGTAAGAAAATTGGCTGCAAGATTTGCATCCGTGTCTTTTGCAACCTGTTCAAACAAATTGCCCAAAGCAAAATTTCCTGCAAGAACCTTGGAAGTGTATTCATCCAAGCCAAATGCTTCAGTAAATCTTTTTGATTTTGCACCATGCAATTCAGGAAGCTTGTTGCGCATTTCGTCTATTTCGCTTTTTTTAAGCCTGAAGGCTGTTAAATCCGATTCAAAAATATAACCGTAATCGGCTTCTGTTTCCTTACTTCTTGTTGCCCTAGTGGTTCCCTTTTCTTCATCAAAGGCTCTTGTTTCCATTGCAATTTCCTTGTCTTCAAGCAAAACATGTTTTTGCCTTGCTACCTCAAAAGCAAGTGCTTTTTCAACGCCTTTTTTGCCAGAAACATTTTTCACTTCAACCCGGTTGTTTCCATAAACACTTACATTGCAGTCTGCCTTCAAAGTTCCTGTTGTTGGAGAAAAAACTTTGAGATATGAAAGAATTATAGTTAGCTGGTCAAGGAAATCACGTGCTTCCTCAGGGGTTTCCATATCAGGGTCTGTAACAATTTCAACAAGAGGAATTCCTGAACGGTTGTAGTCAACAAGGCAAAAATTGCTTGAGCCCATTCCCTCAGTGTGGACTAATGCAGCAGGATCTTCCTCCAAATGAACTCTGGTAATTCCAACTTTTTTGCCATTACTTAGCATAATGTGCCCTTTTTCTCCTACAGGAATTTCATACTGGGTTATTTGAAAATTTTTTGACATGTCAGGATAAAAATATGTTTTTCTGCTGAAGAAAAATTCCTGATTAATTTCACAATCTAGTGCAAGAGCAACCTTCATTGCATAATCCAAAGCTTTTGCATTTAACACCGGCTTAGTGCCAGGATGCCCTAAGCAAATTGGACAGCATGCAGAATTTGGCTCTTCTGCAGTTGTTTTGCAGCCACAAAAAAGCTTGCTGTCTGTATTAAGCTGCACATGACATTCAAGACCAATCATTGTGCCTTTTTCTTTGCTCATTTAGACATTCACCTGCATTAAGTCTTTTGCCAAAAGGATTTCTCCCTTGAAATCCTTGGACACCATTAACTTGAAGTCTTTGTCCTCGTCTTGTGGATCAATGTGTGTTAACATAACTGTATTTACTTTAGCCCTTGAAGCAATCCTGGCAAATTGCATAGCATTAAGATGATTAGGTGTTTCCTTTTCTGCATGATTGCACTCTGCTATCATAAGATCTGCTCCCTTAGACAATTCAACAAGGTTTTCGTTTTGAGCAGTATCTCCAGCAAACACAATTGACTTGTTGTCTGCTTCAAAACGGAAGGCAGTACTACTTGACTCGTGCACCATTGGTTTTGTTATTAGTGAAAAATTAGTAAATTTCTTTGAAGCAAATGAATCAAGCTCTGAAACATTTAATTTGAACAAAGGATTTTTCAAGACAGGATAAGCGGTTAGAAGTTTTTTTATAAAATCTTCAAATCCTGGTCCACCAAAAACATCTACTTGAGTTGGGTTTGATAGTTTAGAGAAAATTGAGACTTTTTTTGCAAAAAGGAATGCCGTCAAGTCGTTTACATGGTCTATGTGTTCAAAATGAGTAAAGAAAAGTTTGTTTACTTTCGTGTAGTCAATGCCTACCTTTTGCAGGTTCTTAAAGCAGCCAAAGCCAAGATCAATTACAATTGTTTCGTTTGGTAATTGCAACGCAAAGCCAGCTGCAGATTTATCAGGTCCAGAGATTGCTGTCCCGCTTCCCAAAACAGTTAATTTCATTTGTTCAGCTCCTTTATGATTTGTGAATGTAGTTTGCCGTTGGTTGCAACAATTTCCCTGTCTCTGTAAATGTGAAAGGTTTTGCCTTTGAAGTCTGTTATTTTGCCTCCTGCTTCCTGAAGAATGATTGCACCTGCAGCCCAGTCCCATGGATGCATTCCGAATTCAATGTATGCATCCATGCGACCTGCTGCAATATAGGCAAGCCTTATGGCAGCAGAACCAGTTATTCTGATAGTGCCCATTATTTTCAGAAGCCTTTTGAAGTAGATAGAATGTTTTTTTCTAAGACCTTTCCTGTTTGAGATTGGAACATCAAAAATTGTGTCCTTAAAATTCTTTATTTTGGAAACATGAATTCTTTTCCCGTTCAAAAAAGCGCCTTTTCCTTTCTCTGCATAGAAAAGCTCTTTTGTGATTGGAACATAAATCACGCCAAGAACTGGGTTTCTATCCCTAACAAGACCAATGGAAACAGCAAACAATGGAAGCCCTCTATGAAAGTTGGCTGTTCCATCCAACGGGTCAACAAGCCATGCTTTGTCCCTTGCTTTGTGAACCTTGTCTTCCTCTGCAAAGAATTTGGCCTTTGGAAAATCTTTTAGAATTATTTTCTTGATTTTTTTCTGGGCCTGCAAATCTGCTTCTGTAACAATTCCCAAAGCAGGACTTTTCAATCTAACATAGTGAAGCTTTCCGTAATGACTCAGAATTATCTTTCCAGCTGCCTTTGCTGCCTTTATAGCAACTTTTAGTTCCTTGCTTTGACTCATTTACCCAACACCCCCAATGATTTTTTCATGCAACAACCCGTTTGATGAAATTGCGGTTGAAATGTAAGGTCCTGTTTTGCCTTGAAAGTCTGTAAGTGTGCCACCAGATTCTTCAACAATAACGGTTGCTGCCGCACAATCCCAAGGATGAGTTCTTGCTGCAAGAGAAAAGTCCAATCTGCCTGATGCAACCATTGCAAAGTCAGTTATGCCTCCAAAGCTCTGTGAATTAAGCGTTTGGTTAAACACTTTGCTATAAATTGCGCAGTATTGCTTCAGAGAGCAATAGTCTGAATGCATTTCAAAACTTCCGCTGCTTCCATCCAATTCCTTTTTTTTCGAAACCTTGATTTTTTTGCCATTCAAAAAGCTACCTTTTCCCTTTTCTGCTTTAAGAAGTTCATTAAAGTAAGGGAGAAAAATTACACCGGTAGTTATTTTTCCTTTTTTTTCCAGAGCAATTGACACACCAAAGGTTGGAAGCCCTGTCATATAACTGTGTGTTCCGTCAAGAGGGTCTATTATCCATTTGCATTGGCTTGAATTTTTGCTTTTGCCACTTTCCTCTGACAAAAAACTGTGGGAAGGAAAATTTTTTCTAATATGATTTATTATGATTTTTTCACTTTTCAAATCAACATCTGTGGCAAAATTCTTTGGACCTTTTTTCTTGAGCTTGTGTTTGTAAAACAATTTTTCCAATTGAAGTTTGCCTGCCATTTTTGCAGCCTTTATTGCAACATCTAATTCTTTGCTCATTTCAATCCCTCCGCTGCCTTTGCTGCTTGCACCATTTTCTTTTCCTGCAGGTGGTCTGCTGTAATCATTAATCCAACAGGCAGTTTGTTGTGTTCTCCTGCTTTAACAGAAGCGTGAGGAAGCCCTGCCAAATTTGCTGGAACAGTGCAAAGGTCCATTGCATACTGTTGCAGTGGAGAAAGCTTGTTAATTTCAGAAAATGTTGGTGCAACAAGCGGCATTGTTGGATTTACAAGAACATCAAGGTTTTCAAAAGCTTGTCTGAATTCTTTTATTAGTTTTGTCCTTACCTTCATTGCCTTTAAGTAATAAGCGTCCCTGAAGCCGGACATTCTTGCAAATGTTCCAAGCAAAATACGCCTTTTTGCTTCTGTTCCAAAACCCTGTGAACGAATTTTTGAAAAGTATTCGTTAAAATTTCCCTCCAGCTTTCCATGCAGTCCGTAACGCATTCCACAAAAGCGTGCAAGATTTGTACTTGCCTCTGTTGTTGAGGCAAGATAGTAAGCTGCAATTCCATATTTTGCATTTAGTGGAAGGGAAATTTCTTCAACTGTTGCACCTTCTTCTTCAAGTTTGTCAATTGCTTTCATGCACTCTTTTTGAACTTTTTCTTCACAGGCTTTGAAGAATTCTTTTACAACCCCTATCCTTAAATCGTTGGAGGGGTTTGCATTTGCCAAATCCTGTGCTTCCGCTTTTAGAGAGGTACTATCATTCATATCATAGCCAGAAATTACTTCAAGAAGCAAGGCTGCATCAGCAGTTGTTTTTCCCAAGCTACCGATTTTGTCCAAAGAATTTGCATAATCAATTAATCCATACCTGCTTACCCGCCCATAAGTTGGAGTCAATCCTGCAACCCCGCAGAATGATGCAGGAGAGGCAATACTTCCACCAGTACTTTGACCAAGACTTGCATGTGCCAGGCTTGTTAGTGCCGTAAAGCCAGCACTTCCGCCTGAACTGCCGCCACAGCATCTTTTTGGGTCAATTGGATTTAGTGGCTTTTCAAAGTCAACGCCAACATTGTTTGAAAATGTTCCAAAGCCAAATTCGTCCTGTGCTGTTTTGCCAATTATTATTGCACCTTCTGCTTTTGCTTTTGCAACAGCTGTTGCGTCAAATAATGGCAAATAACCTGTAAGAATTTTGCTTCCTGCCCTTGATTCAAAATTTTTTACGCAAATGCAGTCTTTTACTGTTATTGGAACTCCCAGGAGTTTGCCTTTGTGCTGTCCTGTTTTTATCCCTGCGTCAATTTCTTTTGCATGCTGTAGGGCTGATTTTTTTGCAATTAAATTAAAGTGGTGAAATTTTGAATTGCTTTTTTCTGCTTCTTCAAGAATTTTTTCAGTGTGCTCTGCTATGGAAATGTTGCCTCTTTTGACTTCTTTGACAAATTCGTGCAATTCAAGGGCTTTTTTCATTGCATCACATTACCTTCGGGCCCATAAAATAGCCATCTTTCTTGTTTTTTGTGTTTTTTAAGGCCTGTTCCTGGCTTAGGCATTTTTCAACAACATCATGCCTTGCCACGTTTTCGAGAGGTATTGGTTGAAAGCTTGGCTTTTCGTCCTTTACATCAATTGTGTCAAGCCTGTCAAAAGCTTTGAGAATTTCCTGCAATTGGGGAAGGAATTCTTCAATTTCCTTTTCTGAAAGATTCAGGCGTGCATTTTCTGCAACCCTTAAAAGAAGCTTTTTGTCAACCTTTTCAGTCATTTAAACCCCACAATATAGAAGAGTAAAAGGAATTTAAATGGAATTATTGCTTTTTTTACTATGGCAAGACCTTTTCAATATCAAGCTTTAGCCCAAGTTCTTTCAACTGCTTTTCTGAAACTTCACTTGGAGCGTTGTCCATTAAGGAAATTGTTGCCTTGTTTTTTGGAAAAGCAATTACTTCACGAATACTGTCCTCGTTGGCCATTAGGGCAACAACTCTGTCAAGACCCAAGGCAATTCCGCCGTGTGGCGGAGCGCCGTATTTGAATGCAGTTAGCAGGAATTCAAACTTTGATTCAGCTTCCTCTTTTGAAATTCCCAATGCCTTGAATATTTTTTCCTGAATTTCTCTTTGATGAATTCTAATGCTTCCGCCGCCAATTTCCACACCGTTCAAAACAATGTCATAGGCTTTTGCCTTGGCTTTCTCCGGAGAAGAGTCAAGCAATTTCAAATCCTCATCTTTTGGAGAAGTAAAAGGATGGTGCATTGCCTGCCACCTTTGCTCCTCGTCAGACCAGTCAAGCAGAGGGAAATCATAAACCCAAAGGAAATTCCACTTCTTCAAATCAATTAGGTTAAGCTTTTGCCCAACAGCAAGACGAACATAACCAAGAGAATTGCAGGCGGTTTCCCAGGAATCTGCAACAAGCAGAATTAAATCCCCTTTCTTTGACTTTGTTTTGGAAAGCAATGCCTTTACTGTTTTTTCTGGCAGGAATTTGGCAATCTGGCTTTCAATTCCCTCGCCTTTAACCCAAACACTCATTAATCCTTTTGCCTTGTAAAGTTTTGCAATTTCAGTAAGCTTGTCAACATCTTTCTTTGACAGTTTTTCGCAGCCTTTTTCAATCTTCAAAGCCTTTATTGAACCATTTGCTTCAATCACTGAATTAAAAATTCCAAAATCCGTTCCAGACATTTCATTTGTTACATCAGCAAGCTCCATCTCAAAGCGAGTGTCAGGCTTGTCTGAACCAAACCTGTTCATTGCATCATCAAAAGATATTCTTGAGAAAGGAGTTTTAACAGAAACATTCAAAGACTTTTTGAAAACAAAAGCCATTGCCTCTTCCATTATTTTAAAAATATCCTCCTGTTCAACAAAGGACATTTCTACATCAACCTGTGTAAATTCAAGCTGCCTGTCTGCCCTCAAATCCTCGTCCCTAAAACATTTTACAATTTGAAAGTATCGGTCAAAACCTGAAACCATTAGAATTTGCTTGAAAAGCTGCGGGCTCTGGGGCAATGCAAAGAATTTTCCTTGGTGGACACGGCTTGGAACAAGAAAATCCCTTGCGCCCTCTGGCGTGCTTTTTGCAAGAATAGGAGTTTCAATTTCCAAAAAGCCTTCATTGTCAAAAAAATCACGGAATGCCTTGATTGCCTTGTGCCTCAAAATAAGATTTTGCTGTAGTTCTGGCCGCCTCAAATCCAGAAACCTGTACTTTAACCTTTGTTCCTCTCCTGCAAGAAGATGCTTGTCAAGCTCTATTGGCAAAGGCGTTGCAGCAGGATTTAAGATTTCAAGCTTTGTTGCGCTTACCTCTACCTTGCCTGTTTCGATTGCCTTGTTCTCTGTCCCCTTTGGCCTTTTTCCAACCTTTCCCTCAATCTGGACAACAAATTCCTTTCCAAGTTTGCCTGCTTCCCTATGGGCTTCTTTGCCACCCTTTGGGTTAAATACTACCTGCGTTGTCCCATACCGGTCCCTTAAATCAATAAAAATCAGGCTTCCGTGGTCTCTTCTTTTTGAAACCCAGCCCTGCAAAATTGCCTTTTTGCCAATGAATTTTTCAGTTAACTCTCCGCAAGTATGTGTTCTCTTCATAAAAAAAACCACTTGAATTAAGAAAAAATGGTAAAAAACGGTTATAAAGCTAATTGTTTCCCTTTGCAAAACAACAATTGGTTTTCAAAAAACATCCGCTGCAATTCGGCTTCTTTTTGCAAAAGCGCTTTCCATGTTCCACCAAGAGAGCGTGGAATTCATTAAAGAGCTGTGTATTCTTAGGCAGCTGTGATTCAAAAAAAGCCTTGACTTCCACATAATCGGTTGTTGGCAGTTTGAAAAAGCGCTTAGCAAAGCGCGTTGTGTAGGCGTCAACAACAAAGGCTGGCTTTTCTGCCGCGTAGAGAATGATGTCGTCCGCTGTTTCATTGCCTATTCCGTGCAGGGAGAGGAGTTCAAGGCGCAGCTCTGCAATGGGTTTGGAGAACATTTTGTTAATGCTGTAATTATAATTGTTTTTTAGGTATTGAGAGAATAGTTTCAGCCTTTTTGCTTTTTGGTTGAAGTAACCACTTGGTTTTACAAGCTTTGCAATGGTTTCCTGCCTTGAGCTTGCAATTTTTTCACAGGAAAGCAAGCCTGCTTTGCTCAGGTTTTCCAGTGCTTTCATTACATTTTCCCAATCAGTGTTTTGCGTCAGGATTGCGCCGATGCAAATTTCTAACTTTTGTTTTTCGGTTAAGTGTTTGCGCTTCTTGTAAGTTGGCGTAATTTCTCCCGCATCTGTTACTGGCCACCACAATTGTTCACCAAATTGCTTGAGCAGTGCCTTGTATAATTCAATTGGCTTCATAGAAAGATAGAATTAACGAAATGCTTTTAGTAGAGCAGGCAAAGCGGTACTGCAAAAAGCAGCTACCAGAATGTAGAGGCTGTCTGGTGAAACAAGAGTAACAGTTTAAATTTATCCTGTTAGCTGGTTAGTGAGGCTGTCATGCAGTATCTGATAGTATTGTTGGTTGCAGTGTTTGCTGATCATGTATAGGGATGCTTGCATGGCGTAGCTTTGCATGTGGTCGTTGCTACGGTTTTGTTGGCTGATTTTGCGTTTTAGGACTTCGTGTCTTAGGTCTCGTTCTGCTCTGTTGTTTGTGGGGTCAACGTACTCGTATTGTAGGAAGGTGAACCACTTGCCTTGCTGTTTAAGGATGTATTTTTTGAGGTGCAGGGCGTTTTTTCCAAACCATTTGTTTTGTCGCCTGTTTTTTTCTCCTAATAGAGTCAGGAGTTCTGTGTCGTATTTTTGTCTGAGTTCTTTGGAACATTCGTTTTCGCGTTTGTCTTTTTTTGCTTGGCCGAACACTTGCATGATTTTTTTTACAAGCGTTTCATAGTCTCTTTTTTCTTTTTTTGTCTTGAAGTAGTGCTTGGGTTTTTTGGCTAGTCTTGATAGGTGACTCCAGCACTTCTACTGTTGTTTGCTGGTTTTATTGTATACTGCGAGCGCGTCTGAGATTGTGACGCAGTCTTTGTCAAGTTTTAGGGAGCGTGCTGTTTTTGTGTTTCTTTTCAGGGTTATTTTGAAGTAAACCGTTTGTGCAATGCTCGCAACCCACAGCCAGTTGAGTTTTCCGTTTTTTCGCCAACCTATTTCATCACGATGCACGAACAAGGCCTTTTGTATTTCCTCTTCAAGCTTTTTGTAATCCTCTTTCAAGTAATCTTTGAGTCTCTGTAGGGTATTGCTTACTGTTGCAGGCGAGATATCAAGACTGAAGATTGTTAAGGATAGTTCGCTTATGCGCCTGCCTGACATGTTGAAGCCAGTGAACAGGACTGATATGAGGATTGCTGTGTTCAGGTCAAACTTGCTGCCAGGCAAAGCGTCAGGCAGTTTTGGAACAACTTCTTTTTTGCAGCCCAGGCAGTAGTATGCCCAGATTTTGTTGAGAATACGTTCAAATGTTGGAAACTTGATGTGGATTGTCGTGCGAAAATATTTCTTCTTTTTCTTTGTTATTCTTGTTCCTCCACAGCAAGGGCAACGTTTCGCAGTGATATCTCTTTCTTTGTTGTGGACTTTCGGTCGGGAGTTGCGCATGAAACGAAAAAGGGCTATCTGCTATTTGAGACTTTCGGTTGCGCAAAAATCAGGCCAACTAAATACTTACAAAAAACGATTAAAAGCTTAAGTGTTAGAAATCAAGTAATTCTAATCTCTGTTTTTTGGAGTTAGTTCAAAAAGATAAACGTTTGCAACCCAGTTCTTTCCTTTCTTAAAAATTCTTGTTTTGCCTCTTTCATTCAATGAACGAAAAAAGGTTTCATTTTCTGGCACAAACTCTTTAGTAGATATGTTTTCAAAGGCAACAAGCCTTGCATTGTAATGAAAAAGAATTTTCCTTATTGTAGAAGCATAGTCAGTAGCAGTGTAAACAGGTAAAAAAATGCGGGTATCTTTGTGCAGGTGATTTTTTGCAAGCTCAAGAAATTTTAAAACATGCTTATTTCCAAGCTTGCCTCCATCAATGGTTTTTGAAAGCTTTGAACCAACTGATTTAAGGTAGGAATTAGGAACAATTTCCTGCGGAAGATTTGCAATTATTACATCAAACTTTTCATTAACGCCTGCAAAATATTTTCCCTTATGCAAGGAAAGTTTTACGTTATTAAGCACTGCATTTTTTTCAGCAACAGCTATTGCATCAGCACTTGTATCAGTTGCTGAAACAATGCCCCCTTTTTTTGCTGCAAAGATTGCAAGAATTCCGGAACCTGTTCCTACATCAACAACTTTTTCGCCTGGAAAAATTGTTATGTTTCCAACTATAAAAGAAGCACAGCAAGAAGGCGGAAAAATATCCGGAGTTACCTTTGTCAAAATTTCAAGGCCCCAAAAAGAATATTTTCGAAGTTCTGGTTCCTTGACAAAATGGCTTTTTTGCCTGTTTCTTGCAAAGCCAATGCTAGCAGGCACTAAATCGTCTTCAACCATATAAATACTGCAAATAAGATGTTTATCAAAACAATGGCGGGTTTTTTTGACAAAAAGTAGGTATTTTATTGTTTTCGCCATAAAAGTTAAAATATGGGCAATTTTAAGCTTTTGGATAAGGACAGGGAAATATTATTTGAATTAAGCCTTAACAGCAGGGCAAGCCTTACAGAGCTTGCAAGAAGAACAGGAATGTCAAAGCAGGCATTAAGCTACAGGCTTTCTCTTCTTGAAAAAAATAGGGTAATTCTTGGATACTATGCAATAACAAATATTTATCTTCTTGGAATGACCCACTACAGGGTTTTTATAAAGTATGAAAATATGAGTTCAGAAAAGGAACAGGAGCTTGCCAAGCATCTTATGGCAAATCCAAAAATTACGTGGATTGCATATCTTGACGGCAACCTTGATTTAGTATATCTTGTCTGGGCAAAAAACATACAGGAATTTGAAAAAGTTTACGATGAAGTAAACGACAAATTTGGCGCATTCTTTCAGGAAAAACAGTTTTCAATAGCAACAAAAATAGAGTATATGAAATACAGGTTTTTGTCGGACAAAAAAGGCGGGAAAAACATAATATTTGGGGGAACAATTGGAAACATAGTATTTGACAGTCTTGACAAAAAAATTCTTAAAAGGCTTAACATCAACTGCAGGGAATCCCTTGTTGAAATTTCACAGGCCTGCAATTCAAACCCAAAAACAGTAAGGGCAAGAATAGATGCGATGGAAAAAAAAGATGTAATTGCGGGATATAATGTAAAAATAAATCATAAAAAGCTTGGATTTACTCACAGAAAAATTTACCTTAAGTTAAACAATGTTTCCAAAGAAAAAATCAACGAGCTTTTGTCATATCTAAGAGGCCTGAAAAGCATAATCTATCTTATCAAGCCAATAGGCAATTACGACTTTGAATTTGAAATGATGACAAAATCAAACGAAGAATTCCACAACACAATTAAGGAACTGAGAACAAAGTTTGCTAAAAATATTAAAAATCACAGTTCAGTAATAATCTACGCAGAGCCAAAATCCGGGCAGATGAAAGAATTTTAAACAAGATTAACTTATACATAATTATTTCTTTCCTTCCCATTCGTCTAAAAATTCTTTTACAAATTGCTCTGTAAATTCATACCTGTGCTTTGCAATGTTTTGAGCTGTTTTGGTGTGAAATTGGTTTGGGTTAATTTTGAGAATTTTTTCACGAAAATGGTTGATTCCTGAAGGAAGTCCTATTTTTACAGGGCTGTGCAAGGATCTGTTGCGTTTTCCACCGTATGAAAACGCCCTTGCAATGCCTATTGCGCCCAAGGTGTCAAGCCTGTCGGCGTCCTGCAAAACCTTTCCTTCAAGTGTTTTTGGCACAAGACCTTTTCTAAAGCGGTGAACTAAAATGCAGTAAACCACAGGAAGTATTTTAATTTTATCAAAATTTGTTTCAAGAAGAATTTTTTCAGCGTCTTTTGCACCGTGCTCTGCATGGCATTCAACTTCTCCACAGGACTCTTTTTTTCTTGCAATGTCATGCAATAAAGCGGCTGTTTGAACAATTTCCAAATCAGCACCTTCCTTTTCCGCAATTAGGGTAGCAAGCCTGAAGACGCGTTCTGTGTGATCAAAGCTGTGACATCCGCCTTTTCCAAAAAAAGGCAATATTTTTTTCCTAAGCATTTCCAAAAAGTTTTTGTCCATATTATTTCACTTTTATGCATACTCCGCAATCGTTTTTTGTCCTTTTTCCCCAAGGGGCCTTGCTGCTATGCCAAGCCTTCTTTGCACATAGGACGCCAGTTCTCGTTCACTTCCGTGCATTGTTACCACAAGCTTTGGCTCTGACTGCTTTGCGTAATCCAAAAGCTGCTGGAAGTCTGCGTGGTCGCTTAGTGGAAAAACTTCGTTAAAGCCGTTTCTGAAATTCCAACCAGTTGCCATTCCTGAAAAGATTTTTTTATGGATTGAAAATTCAAGAACCTGCAAAAGGTTGTGATTAACAAGTGATGGAGGCATTATCAGAACAGAACTTTCATTAAGGTTGTGGTCAAGCTTTATGAAATTGCCAAGCTTTGTGCCGTGCTTTTCGTAAACCTTGTTGTTGTCATAAACAGAGTCGTGCACTAGTGGAACAAGGTCGGTGTATTCGTTTACTACTTTGGTAAGCTCTTGTGCTTTTCCAAGAGAATAGCCTGCAAGAACAACAAAACCCTGTTTGCTTTTTTCTTTTACAAAATTTCCAATCTTTTGGTAAACCTCTTCGCGGGCGGGAAAAGAAAAACAGGGCTTTCCAAAAGTGCTTTCAAGCACAAGAACATCACATTTTAAAGGCAGTGCCCCTTTTTGAATAATGCTGTCCTGGACCTTGAAGTCGTTGGTTACTGCAATTGTTTTGGTTCCTTCAACCAAAACCTGTGCGCTTCCAAGAATGTGGCCTGAGTTGTGAAGGGAAATTGTTGAATCTCCAAACGAAAGTTTTTTGCCAAATTTTAATTGGGAAAAGTTTGCTTCCTTTTTGTACCTGCTTTTAATTATTGCCTCTGTTTCAGGCGTACAAACATATTCTGTGACCTTATTTGTGGCAACGTGGTCTGAGTGACCGTGTGAAATTACGGCTTTTTCTGCCTTGCAGCTTGCCTTTGCGTCAATTGGAACGTTTCCTGCAAAAAGGGCTTTGTTTGAGCGAATTTGCATTGTGATAATAAATAGGGCTTATTGAAATAAAAACCTTGTTAGGTGTTTGTTGGTTTTTTTGAAAAATTCATGCTATTGAGTGAAACGAAATAGCATATTATCGCACCAGCTTGTTGCGCTGCGCGCAACGCCGTTTCCGGCACGGAAACAAGGCGTGACGGCTAGGGGAAATTATTAAAACCAAGTTTGATGTAATTATAGTGTTGTTTTTTATGACTGGTTCGGAAAAACTTGCAGGGGAAATAGGCGAAAAAATAAACACATTGCAGGCAAACTTGAGCAGGCGACCGTGGAGAAATTCCGGCAGAACTGTTTTTGCAAATTCTTTGGATGAAAGCATTGAAAACCTGCAGGATATTAACAAGCTGTTTGAAGGGGTTGCCGAAAATATTGAAAAAAATCCAAAGGAAGGAAGCCCCAATCTTCGGCCTTTTTTGAAAGAGCTTGAAAAGCTTTTGGCAATGCTTGAAAAAAATTTGAGGTTTGAAAAGCAAAAGAAAAGCAACGCAAAAACTGTGAATGAACTTGAGCAAGAGGAAACACCGGAACTTTATGCAGACCTTGAGCAAAGAATTCTTGGAATACTTTTAAAGGCAAGATATTCCCTTGAAAGAACATCAATTTTTTTGAGAAGACAGGGATTTACACCGTTAACTGGCACTGGGACAGCAAAGCAGGTAATGCAGGTCCTTGAAAGAAAGGAAGACGAGCTTCAAAACCTTAGAGAAAAATATGAGGACATCAGGAAAAAAAGCTATCTGGGATATTTTGAAGAAGACAGTGTTGCAGATTTGGAACAGGAACTTGGCGATTTGGGAAGAAAAATGACTTTGGGTGCTGACGAGGTTGGAAAAACAGTTGCATTTCACAAAAATCAGATGGAATATGTTGAAAATAGTTATGCTGAATTAAAGCAAAAAATTGATTCGTTGGAAGAATTCTTTTTTGCTTACAGTGAAAAGTCCGGAGAACTTATAAAAAATTTGAAAAAAGAACGCGATTATGCAAAAAGCATTGTTTTAGATGTAGAACACGAAACTTTGCAGCTTCGCAATTCTTACACAAACGAGCTTTTGGGAATGCAGGAAAGCAGGCTTTCAGCAAAAGCAGAGGCTGAAAAAAAGTTTGAAGCAGAATTGAAAAAACTACACAAAGAGGTTTCGGAAAAATCTGATTTGCTTATTCATTTTAAGAAAATAGCAGAAGACAAACTCAAAAAAGAGCACGATTTGGAAGAAAAAGTAAAAAAGCTTTCAATGCTTTTGAAAACCAAGGAAAAACACGAAACAGTAAAAAGGCAACTGCTTAAAAAAAAGCAAAGAAAGGGAAAGAAAAAAAAGTAATTCATTTTAGCATTAAAACCATTTTTGGATACTACAATGAAAAACCGTCATCTTCCTGTTCTTTTGGAGCAAAAGAACCCGGCTTAAACAGTCTGTGAATTATTAATTCAGACCATTTGCTGGCAAGCTTTTCTTTCTCCAATTCAAGGCTGCTTTGGTTTAAATGCTCAAATTCTTTTTCTTCAATTACTTTGACAATTTTTACCTTGCCTCTTGTTTCAATTTCAATAAGCTTGTTTAAAAGCGCCTGAATTTTGAAATCAAGTTCGTCGTATAAAACAAAAACAAACACAAAATCTGCTTCGTTTTCAATTTCATGCACTGTAGCAGGAATGTCTTCAGGAAAGGGAACAAAAATGGCGTCAAGTTCTAAATCAGCAATTTGGCCTGCAAGCTTTTCTTCAAGTTCTGGAAAAAAGTTTATTCCGGTTTTTGAATCCGATATAAGAAAAATGTGCATTCAAATATAATACTGTGCAAAACTATTTTAGGGTTTGTGTTCAATATTTAATTGATGGGAAAAAATTTGGTTGGAAAAATTTCCATAGTAACCACTGCTTTTAATGAGGAAAAAAACATTGCCCCAATGCACAAAAAAATAAAGGAAGCAATGAAAGGAATCAATTATGAAATAATTGCAGTTGATGACGGAAGCACTGATGGAACATTGAAGGAATTGAAGAAAATAAATGACCCTTTGCTTAGAATAATAAAATTTGAAAAACGCACAGGAAAAGATTTTGCTTTATACAAAGGAATACAAAAATCAAACGGGACAATAATTGCCACAATTGATGCTGACTTGCAGGATGAACCAAGGGACATTCCTTTAATGATTAAGTTGCTCGGAAAAAACTGTGACTGTGTTTTTGGATGGCGTTTTGAAAGAAAGGATGGTTTTGTAAAGAGAAATTTTTCAAGTGTTGGAAACTTTTTGAACAATTTGCTGCTTGAGGTGAATTTGCATGATAACGGTTGTCCGGTAAAAGTGTTCAAAAAGAAATGTGTTGCAAAAGTGAAGTATTTTGAAAACTTTCACAGGTTTATTCCCTTAATGATAAAAACGCAGAGGTTTAAAATAAAAGAATTTAAAGTAAAGCATCATCCAAGAATACACGGAGTTTCAAAATATGGAGTGCACAACAGAATAGTTGGAAACATTAAAACATTCCTAAAAGTTAAGTTTGGATACAATGAATTGTTGGAATGAAACTGAAGCTTTTTCAAGAACAATTAATTCAGATTGGAAAACAATTAAACAAAGCAAAAGAAGAATTATTGTAAACAAGCAAGTCAGACCATTGACTGACCCCGCCAGTATTACGAGTAACAAAGTAATCAGCATTATAATCTTTGCACAGAGACAAGTATTTTTCTCTGGACAGTGAATCAAAATTGCATTCCCTGCCAATAAATAACGCAGAAGATTTGAATTCAATTACATTGCACAAAGCAAGTAATCGATTGAACCACTCATCCTGTATTACGCTTCCTCTCCCAACTGGATTGGTTTTAGCCTCAACAACCACACTTCTCTCAGAGTATAGCCTAAATCCACGCAGATAAGGCGGGGTCAAAAACAAGCTATTCTTTGGTGTGTTTAACCTTGCATAGTTTGCAATATCAGTAAAGTTGTTTGCCCTAGGTTCAATCCCAGGTTGATTAAAATCAGGAACTGAAAATAGGCCGAGTGCAAAAAAAACAGCAAGGGAAAACAGAAGTAGCCTGCATAGTTCAGAGAATTCAATTGAGTTTTTGCTTACAGTGAATTTTATGCCGGTAATCAGATTAAATAAGGCAATTGAAAGTAGAATAACAAATGAGATTGTTAAAAAAACATCAACCCTTATGAGATACAAAAACAGTACAAATTCTATTGGGGCAAGGATTGTGAAAATCAAACCAAGTGCAATGATTGCCAGCAGGACATAATTCCAGTAGCAAAATTCTTTCTTTGATTTGGTTGTTATTAATAGAACTATGACAAAAAACGCAAATACAAAGTAGGCGAGAATTTCTTCAATTTTTGGAAAGAAATGGAATGGAACATTGAACATAATCAATTCTGTTATGCTATACTGTGGAATGGGCTGGGAAAAGGGAGTGAATGTTAGGATAAGCGACAACAACGCAGGCAGTATAATTAGAACATAAACAAGTATGGATTTTTTCAGAAGTTTGAAATTTTTTTGTAAAAAAAGACCGGGAAGCATTGCAAGAAATACAAAAAAGCTAATCTGGCCATGGACATAAAACAAAAGACTGCAAACAGTAAAAGAAAGCAAATATCTCTTTTTCAGCATTAAGTAAAGACAAAGCAATGCAATCGGCACAGCAATAAAATAAGGGACCAGAGCAGTGGTAATTACGGAAAAATTTGAGAGGGTTGGAAAGTTTCTTGCAAGCAACAACAGCAAACAAGCCAACAAGCCGATGTGCTTTTTTGCTGTTAATTCAAACGAAATTTTGTAAACAAAATAAAATATGAAAAAAGTTATGGCAGTAAATGCAAAAAAGTAAATGTAGGAAATTGGAACAAACGTGATTTTTGAAACAATAAAAAGCATGAGGTGAGGAAGCATCTTCACTGCAGGAGGGTTAATAATCTGCATATCAAAATCTTTTTGGTAAAGCTCGTTATCAAAAAAATGCAGAACGGCAGGAAGTTGTGTGGATTGGTCCGAAGAATAAAAATGATATCCTGAAAAAACAAAGACAGACACCAAAGTAAGGGCAATCAAAAAAATAATTGGAAGATTGTCAACCGATTTTGATAAACTAAGCAACTGGTTCAATTCGAAGCTCCCTCCCTAATATCAACTACCCTAACGGTTGGATTGCTAAAGCCAAAGCTCTTGTAAGACGGATTAATTTCCTTAACAGGGTAATTGTTGAACAATTCTAAATACTTTTCATTGGCTGCATACACTAGTGTATCTTGTCCGCTTAAGCCTGCGCCAAAAGCATATTCTTTATACACAAAACTGGTTGCAACAATATAGCTAACATTATCATCCAGTTCTTTCACTAAATTAAGATAATCCGAGCTCCCAAAGCCCTGTCTTGGCAAAGCATACCAGCCCCATTTTGCTTTTCCAGGCAATGTTTCAAGATATTCTTTTGCCTGCGCTCTTGTGTCATTGTTAAGGCTATAATCCAGTTGAATTGTTTCAGCAAGCGGAATTGCCAACGAGATTAGTATCAGCAACACTGTAAGAATTTTCCACTTTTTAGGCAAAAAAGACTTAATTGCCAAAATTCCCTTGTAAGAAAAGTAAATCAACAGCGGAATAATTGGAATCACATAGCGCATGAAATCAGGAAATGGCTTGCTTGGAGAAAACTCTATTGAAAAATAAAACAGCAACGTGTATACTATGAGGATTTTGTCCTGCCACCCTGTTTTTTTCCACTTGAAGAATGCAAAGCCAATGAAAAACAAGGCAAGCAATGTTAACAGCAGGGTCATTCCAGGAATAATGCTTTGGGTTAAATGGAATGCGAAAAAATTGTCAATTGCATAAATTTTCAAATTGTGACCGACTAAGGCGTGGTTTGTTTCAAAGCCAATTCCTTTCCAAAAAATTCCAAAGTCATAGAGTAGCGGGTAATTTACAACTACGAAAACAATCAGGGAAATTGCAACAGAAAAAAAGATTTTTTTGAAGTAATTTAAATTTTTTATTGACTGAACAAACAGGGGAGAAATTAAATAAATTAGAATAAGCAATGCTCCCATGTATTTAGAGGACAGAGCCAAACCAGTTGCAAGGCCAAGAAGCAAAAGAGAGCGGTTATCAGTTCGCTTTACAAACCGCATAAAAAGAAGGAGGGAAAGTAAAGCAAAAAACGTGAAAATTATATCCTCTTTGAGGTAATGGGAATGAACCACCAGTATAGGGGATATTGCAACTGCAAGGGCAACAATTAAGGAATACTTTTTGTTCAAAGTAAGCCGTGAAACAAAGTAGGACAAAAAAACAATCAATGCTCCAAAAATTGCCGTGGAAATCCTGCCAAGAAAAACAATATCTTGGGATCGTGTAAAATCAGACAAAAAATTTCCTGCCCTGACCACTTGAAGCATTAAAATCGGGTGATGAAAATCCTGCTCAAAGTTCTTAACAAACCTGACTTTTTTTAGTTCGTCAATATGATAACCAAGAGGAAAATCAATGTTGTATAAATTAAGCAAGAGGGAAAACAAAATTATTGCCAACAAGGCAATTGCCACAAATTTTCTCCGCATAACTTATATTACCATTAACCCCTTTTAAAGAATATTAGTATTGGAAGCAAACATACACTACCCAAAGCAAGTAATGAACTCAAAATCTGTTTAAACAAAAGAATTAAATTAGGAAAAATGAACTATATTAGTATGTTTAGACAAAAAAAAGTGAAAAAAATAAGTGTTACAACAACACACTACAAGGGACCTGAACAAAGGCAAAAAGGTTCTAACAGAAGAATCGGAAAAGAAAGAAGAAATTTTCTTAGAAGGAGAGAGAAACCAGAAAGACTGCTTCTAAAAAGGGACATTGGTTTTGGAAAAACAATTTCCGGAAAATTTTGGCTGGAAATGCAGGAATTAAAAAAAACACCTGGAAAGGAACGCAAATTGTTTACAACCAAAAAAAGAGGGGATTACGTAGTGTTCAGGGACGGGAATTTTTACATTTTTACCGACAGACGTTTCCAAGGAAAAAGACGCGAAAAAGAGAGAAGAAGCAACAAGGGAAAGAAGACAAAAGTAATCAAGAAAGGGAAATGAAACCCCTGCAAAAGCTATTTAAATAAGGTTCAATTTAGTTAATACAAACAGTTTTGGAAAAGATTATTATGCCAGGCTTTGACAAATTTGATGACCCTTCATACAGCGGGAATGTAGAGTTTGAAGATGAAAGTCCAATTGGACAGGTAACAGGAATAATAGCACCGTTTAAGAAATTCCTGCCGCATATAATTGCACTGGTAGTAATTGTAGTAATTGCATTCCTTGCATACGACTTTTTTATTGGCAGCATGCTTTCAGTTACATTAACAATAAAAGACACAGAAGGAAAAATGTTGAACGAAAACAGCATTAAGCTTTATGTCGAAGGACAGGACTCGCCTATATTCACAGACTCCGATTCTTCAATTTACGATATACAACTCAAACCAGGAACCTACAGATATATTGTTGCAGTAGATGGCTACGATACAGCAAAAAACTCTTTCACCGTAAGCGCTGAAGACAAAGAGCCAGTAATTGAAGTAAAAAAAGACCTTGATATCGACATAATCAACTTTGAACAAAACTTTCCTGAAAAACTCTACGCAGGAAGCACAAATACTTTTTTTATAACACTAAAAAACAATTCAGACAATATTGCAGAAAATGTCAGCCTTGAAGCAGAAAACGACATTGAGAAATGGGCAAATACAACAATTGGCACAATTCAGCCAAATTCAACAAAAGAGGTTGAAATTGAAATCACTGTTCCACAAAATGCAGAAGTAGGCGATGAAGATGAAGGAGACCAAAAAAATGCGGTTGTCAGGATAAAATATACAACAAATAAAAGCAACGCAGATTTTATTCTTTACCCAAATCCAGCAGTCAAAATGGACCTTGATGAGGCATCATTTGGTGCAAAGGCCGGAGAAAAAGACCAGGACACAATAGGAATTGAAAACAACAACAAATTCCCAATAGGAGATTTGACACTTACCATTGAAATAACAAGCGCCACAAAAAATTCCGCAAGCGAAGTAAAGCAATGGTTCCAGTTTACAGAGGTTGCAAACCAGACAAATCCACAGAAAATTGAAATAACACGCATTGAAGCAAGAGGAGATGTTGAAAAAGAACTACAGGTAATCATTCCAACAACAGCCCAAAAAGAAGACGACATAAAAGGAAACATTGTTCTAAACGCACCATACCTTTCAAAACCAATAAAAAGAACACTAACTCTTGACATTAAAGAAGGCGCAGATTATGGCCTGGCTATTTCAACAAGAAGCCCTATTGACATTGAATGGGATGAAACAATTGGAAATTATGAAGAAAAAATTATTGACATTAAAGTAAAAAACACAGGAAAAATTGACCTTGAAAACATTGTTCTTTCAGTATCAAACAAAGTAATATGCGATTCTGATTGGCTTACTTTAATAGACTATCAAATTAATACTCTTCCAGAAGGAGCAACAGAGGAACTAAAAGCAAAGGCAAGCTCACCAATTGCAGTTAGAGGAAGGGAAGAATCAAAACACTGCAACCTGCATTACAGATATGATGACCCAACAATGCCAGGCATTTATGTTGAAAAAGACTTTACAAATTTCATTGAAATAGTGCCAAAAGCAAATTAATTAAAAAATAATTTTAACAAGCAAATTAATTAAAGGGTATTTTTAACAAGCTCTTTAAGGCTTTCAGGAGCCTCAAAATCCTTTGACAAAAACTCGTCCTTGCCAATCCATTTGCTGCTTGCAATGCTTTCATTGCTTTTATGCGGCAAAATCACGCTTGCATCAGAAGCAGCATTGCATTTGAAAACAGTGCAAACCGCAAGGTTTCCGTCACTAACCCTGTTAAACCAATAAACACCAAGTGGTTTATCCACTTCAACATCAAGAGCAGTTTCTTCCTTTACCTCACGGCAAAGGGTCTGCATTGGCTCTTCACCATCCTCAACCTTTCCACCAGGCAAATCCCAGAGCTTTTTCCTGCCAATTTCAAGCTCCAAGGCAAGAAACTTGCCATCCCTAACAATAAGGGCCTTCATTGCAGCTATTGCAGTCATAAGAAAAAAATTAGGGAAAGGAATGTTTAAAAAGGAAACTAAAAGGGGAGCATATAAAAAGGCTTGCAGGCAAAGAATAGCCCCGGGAGAGATTTGAACTCTCGACCCCCACTTTACGAGAGTGGTGCTCTACCACTGAGCTACCGGGGCAATAAATGATTACTAGGAACATATGCTTTTAAATATTTTTATAGTATACGATATTATGAATAATAATTTTAATCTATTTTCACTCAATTCACGTGTAGATGTTCACCCACGAACTTGGATTTGCATAGGGGGAAAGGAATTACCAACATTTGTAAGAAAACTAGAAAAAGAAGTTATTGAAAAACAAGGGTTAACAAGAGAGAACCTAAGTAGGGAGTTGGCTAGGAGTTTAAACTGTTCCCATACTAGTTTTAAACAGTTGTTTCAAGAGAAGAGAGCTTTTTATCCACTCCCTTTCATCCTTAAACTTAGCAAACTTGCACAGAATAAAAAAATTTTAAAAAAAATTAATTCAGAAACCACATTTTTGAAAGTTAATTCTGCCTCAGCAAAACCTCTAAAAGTATGCAAAAAATTAAACATCAACTTAGCTAAACTAATTGGTTCTTTTATGGCAGATGGAAGCTTGAGTATTCAAATCATCTTTTCTGCAAGAGAAAAAAGAAAACTTAAACCTATTGTAGAAACTCTGCTAAAAAACAGCCAAAGGTTTTCTCTAAATTACTCCAAGAAGAGAAACGAACACTATCTAAACATAACAAAAAATAAAAATAACATCAATCTCATTGATTCACTGCAAACAAAACGTCTAACGAATATACAAAGCCATTACGCGATTGAATTAAGTGATGCCTACAAAGACAATGTCCTTTTCTTTAAAAATTTAGTTATAAATGAGTTTGGAGTAAACCCCAACAAATTTTACAAAAAAGAGAATATGTGGCGTGTAACTTTTTCTAACAAGATAGTGGCAAGGTTTCTTGAAAAGTTCTTTGAAATTTGGCCTGGCAAAAAGTCTGACGACGCATTTGAACCAGCGATAATCAAAAAAGCCCATCTGAAGATGAGAAAAGCTTTTGCTCTTGGCTTACTCACATTTGACGGTTGTATTACAAAACAGGGTAAAATGTGCTATAGTTCAAATAGCAAAACTCTAATTGAAGCTTTAGCAGATATATGGAAAAGAGACGGCATAGAATACGGAAGAAGTAAGACTAAAAGAGGAGATTACACCATAAATGCATATTTAACAAATGATAAGAAAAAACTACTTCAATATTTTGAGCCAAATACCCAAAAATGGAAATTGATTCATTGGTTAGAAGGCGATTTAACTAAGAAACCTGTTATCAAAGAAACAACGGTAACAAAAATTTCTGAGGAAAAGATATTTAATCTGCTTCGTAGGAAAAAAAACTGTGATATTATATATCTTACAAAATTTTTTGGATGCAAACAATCAACTGCGAGGTACTATCTAAAAACACTAAAAAAACAAAAAAGAATTGTTCTTAGCAGAAACATAAAATCCATCAATCCAAAAAACGTAAGTGAAAAAACTATGGTTTTAGTGAATAAGAAATGGCATAAAAAACTATTTAACGGGATAAAAAAGAGGTTTGTTTATGATAAAGAGTTTGCAACCAGCTTAGACATACCTAAAGCAACACTTTCTGCATGGAAACTGAGAAAAAACCATATCCCACTTCACCGTTTGGAAACAATGTGTAAAACCTTAAATTTAGATTTTCAAAAATTTTGCAATAATTTAGTAGAAGAAGACAGAGAAATTGCTGCAATAAACTAAGGCTTATCAGTAAACTCTTTTCTAATCTTTCTTAAAAAAGATGGCAACTCAGGTATTTTGACTCTAACTTGCTTCATTGAATCTCTATACCGATATGTCACAGTATCATCATCTTTAGTTTGGTAATCAACTGTAATTCCTCCAAAAACCCCAACTTCATCTGCTCGCGAATACCTTTTCCCAATGCTTCCTTTTTCGTCGTAAAGAGCATCAAACTCTTCATCCAATAAATTCACAAATATCTTTTTTGCAATTTCACTTAACCCATCTTTCTTAACTAGAGGATAAACACCCACATCATAGGGTGCAATTTTTGCAGGAAGCTTTAGATAAATTCTTTCCTCAGACCCGCGCTTTTCCTTCCTAAAAACAAGATCCAAGGTAACATAAAAGCTTCTGTCAATTCCTGCCGAAAGCTCAAACACATGCGGAATGAATTCCTTTCCGTCTTCCTTGACTGCAAGCTTTTGCTTGCTTTCCTTTTGATGCCCTTTCAGGTCATAATCTGTCCGATAATTACAGGCAACAAGCTCAATCCAGCCCAAATCTGTTTCAATTTCAAAATCCCATGTTTCCCTTGCATAAAATGCCTTTTCGTCCTTGTCAAGCTCCCTAAAACGCATTTTTGAAACAGGAATTCCAAAAGATTCGTACAATTGCTGGTTTCTTGCAAGATAGTATGCAACAAGCTTTCCTGAAACAAGCTTTTTCTTCACAGCATCCTTGCACGAAATTGGTTTTGTTTTCTTTCCCAAAAGCATTAGGTTAAGATTGTAATTTTCCACTTCTGCAAAATTTGGAATTTCATCAATCTTGTCAGGGTTGAAGAAAACCTCAACTTCCATCTGACCTATTTCACGTTCCCTAATCAAACTGTTTCTTGGAGAAATTTCGTTCCTAAAACTTTTTCCAGCCTGAGCAATTCCAATTGGAAGCTGGTGCCGCATTGTCTTGTAAAGCCTTGAAAAGTCCAAAAAAATGCTTTGACAGGTTTCAGGCCGTAGATAACACGATGAATCGCCTGTTGCCCCAATGTCAACCTTTATCATCATATTAAACTTTTTTACAGTTGCAAAATTGCTTCCCCCGCATTTTGGACACTTTACTGAATGTTTTTTTATCAGCTTATCTAACTCAGTAGTGCTCAAGCTTTCAGGAACAATGCCCTTTGAATGAACTTCAATAAGCTTGTCTGCCCTATGAAGTGAATTGCATTTACTGCATTGTACTATTGGGTCATTAAAATTTTGAATGTGCCCCGAAGCCCTAAAAACTGGTTCTGGCAAAATCTGCGAGCCAAAGATTTCAAACATTGATTCCTTTTCAACCAATTGCTTTCTCCACAAATTAATTATCTTGCGCCTTATTGTTTCACCATCCGGCCCAAAGTCAAAAAAACCAGACGGGCTTCCGGCATAAATTCCAGCACTTGGAAAAAAAAGGCTTCTCCTCAAAGCCAGGTTTGCAATCTCTTCTTTTGGCATAATATACCAATTAAACTGGCAATTCCTTTTATAATTTTGCTATTTTTTCGCCTTTGCTTACTTTTTTAAGGACATAAACCATTGTTTTATATTATGGCAAGAGATATATCACAATTAAGAAAACAACTAATTAACAGGGCAAAAAAGCAGGTTCAGGTAAGGTATTCTGAGAAAGACGTGCATATAATAAGGGCAATTTCCGTTTTGGGGGACCTTGACAACTCATTCAACCTCTTGGCAGAAAATGCCATTGAATGGTACGGAGGGCATTTCCCCGAACTGCATTCAATTATAAGAGACAACGAAACCTATTTGAGGATTGTAAAAGAAATTGGAGAAAAGGAAAAAATTTCGGAAAAAAATATTTTAAAAATTTTGGGCGAAAGCGGAAAAGAAAAAAAGGTTGAAGAAAAGGCAAAAAAATCAATGGGCAGTCCCATTCAAAAAAAGACCCTTGAAGAGCTTCAATTACTTGCATCAAACGCTCTTGCGCTTAAAAGCGAAAGAAAAAAGCTTCAGGAATTTATTGAAAAAGAAATGGAAAAAATTGCTCCAAATTTTTCAAAAATTGCAGGAGGAGTGCTTGGAGCAAGGCTTATGGCAAACGCAGGAGGCCTGAAACAGCTTGCAATGGTTCCTGCGTCAACAATGCAATTGCTTGGAGCAGAAAAGGCATTGTTTAGACATTTAAAAAACAAAAAAAGCAAGGGACCAAAATACGGCTTTATTTACGGGCACACTCTTGTAAAACAGGTTCCTGGCAAAAACAAGGGAAAGGCTGCAAGAAGCCTTGCATCAAAACTTGCACTTGCCGCAAGAGCAGATTATTTTGGAAACAAAAAGGACGTGTCAAAAGAAATGCTTGCAGACCTTGAAAAAAGGGCAGCTGAATTAAAGTAAATGTATAAGAAAGTGGAATTAGAGTGGTGTTTGTTTTGGAAGAAATTTTTCCCGAAGTTTTTGAACACGAAAACAAAATCTTTACAAAAAACCTTGTGCCAGGCGTAAAGGTTTACGGCGAAAGGCTTTTGAAAATTGACAATGTTGAATACAGGCAATGGGATTTTTTCAGAAGCAAGCTTGCAGCAGCAATAAAAAACGGGCTTACCGAAATGCCAATAAGAAAAGGCTCAACTGTTTTATACCTTGGAGCAGCAGAGGGAACAACCTTAAGCCATGTAAGCGACATCATTGGCGAAACAGGACTTGCTTTTGGTGTAGATATAAGTGAACGGGTAATGCGAAAATTTATTGGAATGTGCGAACAGAGAAAAAATGTAATGCCAGTAATAGAAGATGCAAGAAAGCCCTGGACCTACAAAGCATTTCTTGAAGGAAAAAAAGTAGACCTGTTGTTTCAGGATGTAGCACAATCCGACCAGTCAAGAATTTTTTTAAAAAACACAGAATACTTTCTTGAAAAAGGCAGTGCAGGAATGCTGGTAGTTAAGGCAAAAAGCATTTCACAGCAAAGCGATGTAGGAAGCGTTTTTGGAAAAGAACTCGGAGCACTAACAGAACAATTCAAAATAAAGCAGGTTGTAAACCTAAAGCCGTTTGAAAAAGACCACGTGCTTGCATTGTGCAAAAAACTCTAGGTGAATGTTATGAAAACCGAGGCAAGACGACAATTTATTCACTTTTTGTTTGGCTCTTTCTTTATAGCGTTGATTGCAGTATTTGGAATTGAACAAAGCTTTTTTGTTCTGGCAGCATGCTTTGGGGCAGGCATTTTGATTTCGTTTCTTTTAAAGAACGGAGTAAAAATTCCTTTGCTTTTGCACATTGTTCAAAAGGTTGAACGGGATTATGAAAAGCACCTGCCTGGCAAGGGAGCATTGCTTTTTTTCCTTGCAGCCATAATCACCATTGTTTTATTTCAGGAAAAAGCAATTGTTTTAGGTGCATTGGGAGTAGCAGTTTTTGGTGACGCTGCAAGCACTGTTTTTGGGTTAAAGTTTGGAAAGCACAGAATTGCAGGAAAAAAAACACTGGAAGGCACTTTTGGTGGAATTGCAGCAAGCCTTTTTTTCCTATTATTTCTGTTTCAATGGCCTATTGCACTTGCAGCAGCAGTTATTGGAATGCTCGCAGAGTTACTGCCATTTGACGACAATTTTACCATTCCAATAGCAGCAGGGTTTATACTGTCAATTTTGGTTGCATTGCTCTAAAAAGGCTTTCACCGGAAATCCGCTCTCTTATGAAAGAGCTTTAAAAGGAAATTTCGAATTAGATACGATGACTCTAATTGAGCTACCAAATTATGTCTCCAAATTAAACGAAAAAATATTTATAGTAGGCTTTGACAAAATTCTCTTAGCCGAGCATAGAAAAACAGGAATTACTTGTAAAGAAGCTGCTCGAAGATTAGAAACAACTCCAGCAACATATTCTCATTACCTGCACGGTCAAACCATTTGCTCGATAAAAATTTTAAAGAAGTTTTGTAAGTTGTACAATATAAATCTGTTTGATAGGATAGGGGGCTTCGCCCCCTATAACCCCCTTGCGCCTCGCTTCCCCGTCAAGCCCTCACTTGGGTTCGGGCTTGCCGTACCCCCGCTCGGCGCTTAAAACGCTGATATCAAAACAGTCCTGTCATCTATAACCTGCACATTGTGATGTTCCTGCTGGCTCAAAATATAATCGTCTGCTTGTTCCATGTTCTGTATTCCTGTAGACTGATGATGTTCATAACCTGACCAGAAAGAACCACGAGGATATCGTTTCCTGAAACCAGGGTGATTCTCAAACATCCTTTTTGCGCTTCTGGACTTCAACATTATCTCAGCAACCATGACACTATAACGCTTCGGAATATTCACCCTAAAATGAGAGTGATTGCCACCAAAACCAATCTCGCCAAACTCAAAGCCGTGAGCTTCAAACTCTCGAAAAGCAGCAATACAATTATCAATATGAGATTGCTTCCTGAAACACTGAAAAGCACACTTTGTTTTAAACATAAACGTAACCCAGTTGTTGCGAGTATCAACCTTTTCCTTTTTACAGCTAACGCTACTTAAAACATTCATCATAGTTAATCGTCTCCTATCGCGCCATTTAAAGGACACCGCGTAAGCGGTGTCGCGCGCGATAGAAGAAAGAAAAAGATTCAAGGTTAAAAAAATAACGACTGCAGGTCTTTCAGACCACGCAGTATTTTCTCAAATAAAAATGCGTTAAAATGTTACTTGGCTGGATTGTACGATGCAGATGGCACTATCCCAAAAACTCCAAAAAAAGCCAAGCAACTCTTCATAGACACCACTTTAAAGGATAAAGGATTCATAGAAGAGATTAAAGCAGCTCTACAAAAGTTTGACATCGAAACTCTCAAAATCTATAAACGCTGTTCTACATCATTATCCAAAAATAATCCTTCAATTACATGGGAATTACGATTAAGACGAAAAGGATTCATTTTAAAGTTTTTGCAGGAAATAAGTTTTTATCATCCAGATAAAGCAAAACGCGCGAAAGTCGTTAGAAAACTTTTGATGGATCCGTAGCCTAGAGGATAGGGCGACTGCCTCCTAAGCAGTAGATCGAGGGTTCGATTCCCTCCGGGTCCGCTTTTATTTTTCTTAAATAGAAAGATTATTAAATAAAAAAAAAACATTTTATAACAAATGGCATTTGCTATTCTTTATTCAAATGTATCTCTGGCAGTTGGATTGATTGTTCTGTTAGTTGGATTTGTATTGTCGCTTATCATATCGATTGCATCAATATTTGTATTGGAACGAGTGTGTAAAAACCTCAAAAGAAGCACTATTGGAGTTTATGCAATTGTACTTTTAGCAATTCTTTTGTTTTTGACTACGGCACCGTTTGGATTTTATTTAGGAGTCTTTCTTTTACCCCCAACTATTGTGAGTTTAAACAAGGCAGTAAAACTTGAAAAAATTCCTTTTTGGTTAAAATCTGGTTTAATTTCATTAGTACTTTCTTTTCTTAGCATATTAATTCCGCTACTTGGCACAGACTTAAGCAATTGGCAAAATTTTGCATACAGTATTGGACCAAGGTTACTGATAGTAGCCTATTGGACAATTTTGTTTGCTGTTTTAGGAAAGGTATTTGAAAAAAGAATGAAATAATAGTTGGCAGGAAATAGTTGATAAATCTGCTAAAATAAAAATACTCGGCAAAGACCTTAAAAAATCAGAAATTATAGGACAATTGACGAAAGCCTTTTAAGCCTGTTTTGTCTAATTCTTTTTGAAGGTTTATGGTTGAAAAACTAAGAAATACTATTGCAGGGGAAATCTGCCTAAGCAAGGATCCTGGCGGCAGCATGAAGAAATGGCGCGAAATTTTTGGAATTTCACAAACAGAACTTGCCAACAAGCTTCATATTACAAGCAGTACAATTTCAGATTACGAGGGCGGCAGGAGAAAAAGCCCAGGGATTGGAGTTGTGGCAAGATTTGTTGAAACCCTTATTGAAATTGATTCAGGAAGAGGCGGTAAAGTAGTAAAGCAGCTTGAAAAAGATTTTAAACCAGAAACAGAGGCTTTTGAAGCGCACGAATTCTTTTCAGCAATGAAAGGCGGCGAATTTATGAAAAAAATAAGCGGAACCTGTGTTGCAAATCCTTCAAAGTTGAAAGAAACACGAATTTATGGTTACAGCCTTATTGACAGCATGAAAGTAATTTTGGATGTGCCAGTTCACGAATATATGCGAATTTATGGAAAAACTCCTGAAAGGGCCTTGATTTTTAGATTTGTTGGAAACGGAAGAAGTCCAATGATTGCTGTTAAAATTGGAAGATTTAGCACAGATATGAAGCCGTCAATTGTTGTATTGCACGGCAAAATGGATACAAAAAATGTTGACCCAATTGCAAGAAAGATTGCTGAATCAGAAAAGATTCCACTAATTGTAACACAAAAAAGTGTTGAAGAAATAAAAACAGAATTGAAAAAGTTTGAAAGCTGAAATTGCTATACCCTTACAAGAAAAGTAAACCTGTATTTTTCATTGCCTGATTTGTCAACACCGTTTAGTACGCTTGAACTCTTTGTTTCTGCATTAAATTTGGCTTTCATTTGCCTTACTGCATTCTGAGCAGCCTTTTTGCTTCCAACTTTTAAATCAAAACCCTCTCTTTTTTCAGAAACGTCGATTACTGCAGCAAGGCTGTCTTTTGAATGCATTGCTTCAACAAAATCGATTAGTTTTGGAAGCAATTCCTTGAGTTTTTTTTTATCGCTATCTTTTGACCTTAGTTGAATTATTGCTTCATGATACTGACTTGACAGACGCATGCAAGGGTCACATTGAACAAACTCTGGTTCAAGTAAGACTGTTTCTTCAAAGAAAAGGGAAACATCATCAATTGTTCCTTTTACCAGAACCTTTGCAGAAAACACCCCTTTAGAGGCCTGTGAAACTTTTACATCCACTGCCTCATTTTCTAAATCTTTTACCTTTACTTTTTTTTTAACAATCAAGGAAAGCTTTTCTTCGGTTGGCACAACCATTTTTCCAAAAAGCCTGGTTTTTCCGCATGTTCTGCATTGCTCAAAAGAAATAGTTTCAGGAATTTCAACAAGCTTGTGCTTTTTTAAAAAGCATTCTTCACAAAGCCCTTTGATAAAATGCCCTTTTTCCTTTCCGCACAAAGGGCAAAAATTTTCATCTTTCATTTAATCATCTCTTAAAAAAGACCTTTTTTTCAAAGTGAAAGTAAAAAACTGCATTCAAAACATACTGGTATGTAACAAAAATTGCTATAAGAAACCTTGTTATAATAAGCAGTGAAAAAAATACAAGTGTCAGTACTAAATTTGAAGACGGGTCAGAAAGCAGCACTTGGTTTGAGAAAAAAAAGCTTAGCCCTGATACAAGAATGGATATTATAATTGCCTTTAATACATCGCTTTTGTGTTTTAGAGAAGTTCTAACCATTTCATTTAATGTTTTTGAAATATTTAGCTTTTCAATACTGCTTACAGGATAGAGAAGATAGAACAAAAGCAGTATTACAAAGAATGCTATAAGCATCATAAAGGCAAAAATATAAAACATTAAATCATTTCCTTTTTGCCAGAAATCCAGAGTAATAAATCCAAGCGGAACAGTTGTGCCAAAAAAAAGAATTGAAAAAATTACAACTGAAGAAAAAATTGTCCCAAAACGCTTTAGTACTACAAGAAATGACTGTCTAAAATTAACTTTTTTCTTTTTATAAAATTGTTCAATCATTACAGGATACATTGGATTTACCAAAACATAGTCAATAAAATAAATTATTGGAGTGTAAACTATGAGAAAAATCAACTGCATTAAAAGCAATCTTAATTCTTCAGGGGTTTTGCTTAAAATTATTTCAGGAGACACCAGATTAAGGTTGATTAGCAGCATTGTGATAAGAATAATTATTGGAAGCATAAGAAATGAAATTAGTATTTTTGGAATAAAGAGCTTTGGGCATTTTT
Organism: Candidatus Iainarchaeum sp.; assembly: GCA_017610205.1. Lineage (GTDB taxonomy): Archaea > Iainarchaeota > Iainarchaeia > Iainarchaeales > JAFCCL01. The sequence continues at coordinate 56,106 of JAFCCL010000002.1, forward strand.
TTAAGAGAATAAAACTGTCAACTAATACTCTTGCAAAGCTCATTTTTTATCAATCCAAAACAATTTTTTTACCAAGCTCAGGAACCAATGTTTCAATGCCGGTATCTTCTTCAATTTTTTTCTTAAACACCTGTATTACTTCAGGGTCTCCGTGAACCAAAAGAACTTTTTCAGGACCCCAGTGTGAAATCGCTTTTATCATTTCCTGCTGTGAAGCATGTGCTGAAAAATCAAACTTTTCTACCTTTCCTTTAACTTCATAATTTTTTCCATCTATATCAATCTTCCCTGTTTCCATAAGCGTTCTTCCTGCTGTCCCCTCAACCTGATATCCTGTAAGAAAAACATTGCTTTTTTCGTCCTTGTAAATGGTTTTTAGATAATTCAATGCAGGCCCTCCTTGAAGCATTCCTGCAGTTGTAACAATAACACTTGGCTGCTTTAATGCCTTTTTTCTGTCCCCATTATTTCTTATCCAATGGGTTTTTTCCAAAGCCTTTTTTAAAAACCTTGGATTTTTAAGAAATTTGGGAAACATTGTTGTTGCCCTCGCAACCTTTTGACCCATTCCATCAAGATAAATTGGAGCATTTATTTTATATCCATGCAATATATCAATTAATTCCTGGCTTCTTCCAACAGCAAAAGCAGGAACAAGAGCTGTTCCACCATTGTCAAGCGTATCCTGAACCTCTTCAATAAAAATTTTTTCACATTCCTTTCTTGGAGGATGATTTCTGTCACCATATGTTGATTCAATTGCAAGATAGTCAACATTTCCAACGTCAAGATCAGCTCCCTTAAAAAGCCTTGTTTCCTCAACTTTGAAGTCACCGGTGTAAAGGAAGTTTTTTTCTCCGATTGAAAGCTTTGGCATTGCAGAACCCAAAATATGCCCGGCATCAAAAAACTGCATTGAACAATTTTTGGTAATGTGCAAAACCCTTCGGTAATCAACAGGAAAAGTATATTTTGAAGCCTCTTCTATTTCATTTTTTGAAAAAGAAATGTCTTCTCCTTCAAGACCTGCAATTTTAATGGTATCAAACCACAATATTTTGCTTAGTTCCAAAGTGGGTGCCGACATATAGGAAAGAATGCTCGAATTTACAAAAAGATCGGGCAATGCACCACTGTGGTCAAGATGCGCATGGCTAATCACAACAGCGTCAAGGTTTGTTTCAACAGGCAAAGGATACTCAGAACCTACGGGAGAAAGCTTTATGCCTCTGTCAAGAACAATCTTTTCGCCAAAATCGAGGAGGAAACTGCTTCGCCCTACTTCATTACAGCCACCTAATCCGGTAAAAGATATGTTTGCCATCCTAAATCATTCAAAAAAAGAGACGTTACTCTTTTACAACAATTGCTTTTTGCGGGCAGCTTGCTTCACACGCCCTGCATTGAATGCAGGAATCAGGATCTTTTACAATCGACTTTCCGCCCTCTATTTCAAAAACATCTACAGGGCAAACATCCTTGCATGTTCCGCAACCAGTACATTTTTTTTTGTCAACATAAGGTTTTTCAGCCAAATTAACCACCTCGTTTTAATCCTTTTTTTCAATTGCTTTGTTCATTTCAGCCAACAATTTTTCAAGGGTTTCTTCACTCATCCGATGCGCTTTAGCACCCTGTTCAAGGGTTTCATATGCAGCAATATGGCAACCAGCACAATGCAAATCAAATTTTAGCATTAGTGGAACTGTTTCAGGAAATTTTGCAACTACATCGCCTAAGGTCATATCCTTTGAAATCTTTTCAGCCATGTTATGAAAAGAATGCAAAAAGTCTTTTAAATCCTCCTTACACCAACTTTGTCAAAAAAAGGCTTTAAGGTTTTTGCAAAATTTTCCAGCTCTTCAACAGAAAAAGAACCGGTCCCCTGCAATTTGGAATCAAGCAAATCAATATTTGAATTGAACTGCTGTAAGAAAAAAAGCTTGCTTCCCTTAAGCCATTGCCCAATTTCCAAAACATCCTGTTCTTGATGGATTTTTGGAACAAGCGTGGTTCTAAATTCATAATCAATTCCTGATTTTCTTATTAGAGAAATACTTTCCTCAATTTTTTTCAAATCAACTTTTACTCCTGCTGCCGTTTCATATTCTTTTTTTGAAGATTTTATATCCATTGAAATGTAATCCAAAAGATTTTTTTTCAAAAGAATTTTTAGCATTTCCGGAACCGTGCCATTTGTATCAAGTTTTGACAAAAATCCAAGAGCTTTTGTTTTTTCAAGAAACAAAGGCAGGTCTTTGTGCAGGGTTGGTTCTCCACCAGTAATGCAAACACCGTCCAAAAAACCCTTGCGTTCTTTGAAGAAGTCAAAAACTTCAGCTTCAGTTATTTCAACACCTGTGTCTTCGTCAAAAACAAGCTGTTTGTTGTAACAAAAAGGGCACCTGAAATTACACTTTGGCAAAAAAAGAGTGCAGGCAACTTTGCCTGGAAAATCTATCAAAGTTGTTTTTTGAATTCCTTTGAAAATAATCAAGGTAATACCACCGTAATTTTATTAATCACATTTTTCCAGGGCTTTTTTTGTATCATAGGTTTTTCTTTCAGCAAATTCTTCTTTCTTTCCGTCATTCCAATTGTTAACAGGGCGAAGATAACCAACAATTCTACTGTAAACTTCACACTGTGCATTACATTTTGACATTTTTTTCAACCTCCTTTTTATCTGTTTTGTTTTCTTTCACTTCAACCGGGCAGGTAAAATGCTTGCCTTTTATATAGCCGTGTACAGGACAGATGCTGAATGTAGGACTTATTGTATAATAAGGCAGTTTAAATCCTTGTGCAATCTTTTTTACAAGCCTTGAACATGCTTCTCCTGATTCCATTGCCTCTCCTAAAAAGCCATGCAATACTGTTCCGCCAGTATATTTGCATTGCAATTCATCCTGATGCTTTAACACATCAAAAATGTCATCACTGTATCCAACAGGCAACTGCGTTGAATTGGTATAATATGGAACTTTTGTTCCTGCTGTTTTAATATCTGGATAATTCTTTCTGTCAATCTTTGCAAGCCTATAGCTTGATCCCTCTGCAGGCGTTGCTTCAAGATTAAAAATATGGTTTGTCTCAACTTGGAAGTCTGTTAACCTGTCCCGGAAAAAATCAAGCGTTTTTAAGGCAAACTTTTTTCCCTCGCTTGTTGCAAGCCCTGTTTCCATAAAGTTCAAAAGGAATTCGTCCATTCCAATAAGACCAATTGTGGAAAAATGATGATTGAGCTCGCCCAAATAGTGCTTGCTCCAGGGCAACAGCCCCTTTTCCATGTTCTTGTTAACCTCTTTTCTTTTTATCTCCAGGCTTTCTTTTGCAAGATAAAGCAAATTGTCAAGTTTTTCAAACAAATCTGATTCGTCTCTGCTCAAAAAACCAAGCTTTGGCATATTTATTGTAACAACACCAATGCTTCCGGTTTTTTCCCCAGAACCAAACAAACCGCCTGTCTTTAGCTTAAGCTCTTTAAGATTAAGCTGCAGCCTGCAGCACATTGATCTAACATCACTTGGCTTAAGGCTGCTGTTTATAAAATTTTGAAAATATGGAATGCCATATTTGGCAGTCATTTCAAAAAGGGCTTTTGCGTTTTCAGAATCCCAGTCAAATTCTTTTGTTATATTGTAGGTTGGAATTGGAAATGTAAAAACCCTTCCATTAGAATCCCCATTGGCCATTACTTCTATAAAAGCCCTGTTAATCAAATCCATCTCAGGCTGGAAATCGGAATAAGTATCACTTTTAGATTCTTTGCCTCCAAGGACAATTGGAACATCCTGCATGTCTTCAGGAACAGTCCAGTCTATTGTAAGGTTTGTAAAAGGAACCTGGTTGCCCCACCTACTCGTTGCATTGATTGCAAAAATGAACTCCTGCATGCTCTGCTTTACTCTTGCATAATCAAGCCTGTCATTCCTTACAAGCGGGGCAAGGTAAGTATCAAAGGAACTGAACGCCTGAGCTCCAGCCCACTCATTCTGCAAAGTCCCCATAAAATTTACTACTTGACCCAGTGCAGCATTAAAATGCTTTGCAGGCTTTGCACTAATTCGACCTGGAACACCGCCAAAACCCATTTCAAGCAATTGCCTTAACGACCAACCTGCGCAGTTGTGTGAAAGCATTCCATTGCATAGAAAAGTATGCGATTCTGTTGTTATGTCAAATACAAAAGGAGAATCGTTTTCAACTGTTTCAATTTTTCTTAGATGAGCAAATTTTTTAAAACAAGGCTCTTTTTGCGAGAACTTAAATTTGTTTTGAGTTACTTTAAGCGATTGAGAAAACAGATATGCCTTTGTTTCAGGAATGAAAACAGAAAGAGAGTAAAGTTGTTTCTTAGACTTTATTATACGATTATTAAATTCTCTTTCGCCAAATGAATCAATTGTAGAAAGAGAAGAATTTATGCCACGAGATTGCAGCCAAAATTGCATTTGACCCAACAAGGTTTTTGAAGTTAATCTTACAACTGCCCTAGAAACCCATTTGTCATCAGTTCTAACAATACCGTCTCCATCTATTACTCCTGAAACCATTCCCCCAACACAATTGTCAGAATAGTTAATGAATTCTGCCGGAAGATTCTTATTTTCAGAATAAGCACGCATTTGACCAAACACAGTTCCAAGTTCAAAAGAAAGCTGGTTCAAATCAATTCTGACAACCAAAGTCCCTTGAAGAGATTGGTTCATTAAGACATTTCCAAAATCTACAACATTCCAATCACTGGTTTCCCTGTTTCTCAGAGCAGTAGAAAATCCGGTTGTTTTGCTTGCCAAATAGGCCAATAACTTGTGAGCTTCTACACTTTGAGAATTTAATTCAAATGCAAGATAATGATTGTCCTTAAAATAGCCTTCTGCAGCAAAAAATCCAATAAACCAACCATCTTCTTCATCCAAAGAAGAGCCATTGCCTTGTTTTAATGCAAACCCAGGAGTTACAGCATAATTACTCATAGTTAACTCTCCTGCAGCGGTTTCTTTTCTTTGGTCAGCAATCAATTCAATTGGTTTTTTAAAAGTGTTTTCACAACCCCTGCATTTATAGTAATCAAAACCGTTGCGATTGCTTCTATTTTTAAAAACATTTTTGCTTCCGCATGCATTGCATTTAAAAAACTCTTTCTCTTGATTCAAGGCAATAAAGGGATGGTCAGCGGTAACAATTAAATTGTAGCCGTTTGCCGAATTAATTGACAACAATGGTTTTTCCGTTTCATGCCTTAACACTCTTTTTAAATCAGTCCAGCCACCCTCATCCAAAACCTCAAAGTCATTAGTGTATTTAATTTCAAAACCGTTTTCTTCCACTATGTTTGAATCAACCAAATCAAACAACTGTTCCAAAGCCAAGCAAAAAAGCTTACTGGAAGCTTTTTCTCTCACAACAACTGTTTCATTTCTATAAAAAGAATAGCCTGAAAAAACACCGTTTCCCAAATCATGAATGTGAAAATCCGCATTTCTGTGCGCGTTTGAAATTTCTGCAGGGTAGATATTTCGCAAAGCATACTCGGCAATTACTGCAGCGCTTACATGAGCCTGCAATCCTGACAGAGAATAGGAGGCATTGCTGTTTTCAGAAACTCTCCAGTCACTTATTTGCACATAATCGTCAATAATCTTGTTTATTTTGCTCAAAAAGGCCTTACTGTCCCTCAAATTGCTTCTGTTTTGCCTGTAAAGAATGTAAGCTTTTGCGGTTTTTGCATGACCTGATTCAATTAGCTCTTTTTCAACAGCGTCGGAAACAGCTTCAATATCAACAGGTGCTGTTCCAAACTGTATTTTAAGCCTGTGAACTATTCTTTGAGTAAGTTCTTGTGCAACCTTTCTATCCTGTCCACCAACAGCCTTTGCAGCAGCAAAAATAGCGTCCTCTATCCTTTGTTCGTTAAAAGAAACAAGGCTTCCATCCCGTTTTTTCACATTTTCCAAAAATTTCTTTACCACTTGTATCAACTCCGAATTCTAAAACCGTTTTTGCCAAATTTTTAGAAAAGCAAACCCTGGAAATAAATAAAGAACCTAAGCCTATATAAAGAATGATTATAGTTTAGTTTACGTTAGCTAATCAAATTTTAAAAAGCCAAAAAATTCGCTTTCTAAACCACAACCCAAATTTTTTTGGCACAAAGTTTGATTTTTTAATTCAGCAAGAAAGCACCTATTCGGATTCCTTTTACAAACAGGAGAATATATGTTTAACTTGAGTAAGTTTTTAGTGCAACCGCCTGCCAAAAAACAAACAAAGCATATTTCAGGACTTTCTGCAGAGAAGCAGTTAACAGATTCAAGACCTTCACAACAAGGAATGTCGTCAAAAGCCAAATCGGCATTATAAAAGAAAAAAGAATAAGGGGCAAGATTATCTTTTTTCCTTCTGTCCCTTACAGTGTTATTATTTCCTCAAACTTAATTATTCTACTTTTGCAATTTCTTGGTCTATAACCTTTTTGAGCTCAGAAAAAGATACAGCCCCTGAAATTAATTGACCATTGATGTAATAAGCAGGAACACCACTAACACCTATAGATTGAGCTTCTTGTATATCCAGCTGAATGGCTTGTGCGTATTTCCCGCTATCTAAACAGGTATTGAATTGCTGTTGATTCAAACCCAAATCGATAGCCCACAGTTTGAAATTTTCTGTGTTTAAATTATCTCTGTTTTTATAAACAATATCGTGATATTCCCAAAATTTACCCTGTTCATGAGCACACTCTGCAGCCAAAGCAGTTGGAAGAGCCTGTGGGTGAAAGCTCAATGGAAAATGTTTATAAACCAACTTAACCTTTCCTGTATCAATATACTGTTCTTTTAGGTTAGGATAAATAGGTTCCCACTCTGGGTTTTGTTGCTTCAATTGTTGAGAAACAGGAGTATCAACGCCTTCAGAAGCTCCACAGAAAGGGCATTCTACTTCTGAAAATTCGTAAATGGTAACAGGCGCATCTTCATTGCCTAGAATTGCATTATCGCCAACACTTAATTGCACAGGTGGGTTTTGTGGTGGCTGTTCCTGTAGCTGAACCTCTGGAATCGGCGCTTCCAAGTCAATTATCTGCCCTGCAATCATTGTTGTTCCATCTTTTGTAACATATACTCCACCGATTTGATTCTGATCATCTTTTGAAAGCTTGAATTCTACAAGGTAAAGCTCGTCATTAAATTCTTCAAAAGTAGTAATTTCTACAACAATTTCTTGTAACTTAAAGTTTTCTTCAAGGTAGGCAAGAACTTTTGCTTCAAGCGCTGCCTCGTCAATTGCACCCTGGCCTATGTTTCCTTCAGCCGGCAATGCAACCAAGCCAATTCCAATCCCAGGCAAGACAACCTGGCCGACAAGAATTCCAACAACAAGCCCAACAATTGCCAACGCAGCAATTTTTGCGTTTAAAACGCCTGTAAGAGAATTTGATTCCTTGCCCTCTTCCCCTTGAGTCTCCTCAGGGGTTTCTTCCGGAGTTTCCTCAGGAGTTTCTTCCGGAGTTTCCTCAGGAGTTTCCTCAGGAGTTTCTTCGTCTTGCCTTTCAGCATCTTTTTTATCAACCATATAATAAAATTGATTACAAAAGACTTAAAAAGCTTCTTTTATTGTGGGCAAGCATGATAAAAAAAAATTCATGGCAATATAAAAACCAGGTCTTTCTCAGAGTCAATTTGCCTGAATTCCCTAAAAAGTGTTTTTGCCTGCGAAAAATTTTTTGCCCTCTTAAAAAAAGAAATTGCAATTTTTCCGTTCTTTTTAACAACCCTGTCAATTTCACGTTTAGCAATTTCAAGATTTGAGTGGTGCAAAGCAGTAAGGCTAATTACTGAATCAAAGCAAGTGTCCCTGAAAGGAAGCTGCTCTGCCCTGGCAACTACCTTCATTCCTGAAAATTGCTTAACCATTTCAAAAGCAGGGTCCAAAGCAATGCATTCTGCACTATCTTCAAAAAGGCTTGTTACCTGCCCAGTACCTGCTCCAATGTCAAGCAAGAGACCGGTTAATTGAATGTTTTTCTTTATTGTTTCAGCCTTTTTTTGCTGCCCCCCGAAATGAAGTTGGTTGTAACCCCTGCTTATTTCATTATAATAATCCATTCAATCAACTGCTTATTTCATTATAGTAATGCATTAGAAAAACTTGCCTTAGAAAGCCCTAAAAAAAGAACTGGCATTCCATTAAGCGGGTTAAAAGGGTTAAGGGCAAACCACACTGAAACACACATTTATAATAAGTATGAAATGTATGATTAGATAATAAGGGTGATTTTTTTGGATGCCAGGTATAAAGTGAAATGTTATGGCAGTGCAACTGTTGGTGAAAGAGGCCAGGTTGTGCTTCCTGTTGAAATAAGAAAGCTTTTTGGAATAAAGCCAGGTGACAAGCTTATTGTAATGGGCGTAGATAAGGGATTTCAAAGTGTTTCTTTAATGAAGTCAGAGGCTGTTACAAAAATGTTTGAACACATGCTTGATTTTGAAAAGACCATGAAAGAAGGCGGAAAAAATCTTGAAAAACTTCAAAAGGAAGGCTTGGAAGGAATACAAAAACTTAAGGAAAGCGGCATTGAAGGCCTTGGAAAAAAGCCCAATGGAAAAATGAAAAAATAGTTGGTGAATGGAATGGAAAAACCTGTTATAAGAGTTGAAAATGTTTCAAAAATTTATGACATGGGAAAGGTGCAGGTAAAGGCATTGGATGGCGTAAGCCTTTCAGTTAACAAGGGCCAGTTTCTTTCAATTATGGGACCAAGCGGTTCCGGAAAAACCACGCTCTTGGATGTTCTTAGTGCGCTTTTAAGGCCAACAAAGGGTGAAGTTTTTGTAAACGGAAAGCCAATCAGCAAAATGGGCGACGACCAGCTTGCACAGGTTAGAGGAAAAACAATTGGATTTATTTTTCAGACATTTAACCTTATTCCAAGAATGTCGGCATTGGAAAACGTTATGCTGCCTTTGTGGTTTGCAGGAAAGCCTGTTGACGAAAGGAAAAAAATTGCCGAAAAAATTCTTGAAGAAGTTGGACTTGGACAAAGAATGCACCACAAGCCAAATGAACTAAGCGGTGGCCAAAGGCAAAGAGTTGCAATTGCAAGGGCACTTGCAACAAATCCTGACGTAATTGTTGCCGATGAGCCAACAGGCAACCTTGATACAGTTTCAGGCGAACAGATTCTTGAACTTATAAGTGAATTAAACAAAAAACAGGGAAAAACTGTTTTGATGGTAACACACGAAAGCGAAGTTGCCGAAAGGGCACACGAAACAATATTCTTAAGAGACGGAAAAATAGTAAAAAAAGAAAAAAATGGAAAGAGGAGGACTAAAAAATGAAGAAAATAATATTGCCATTGCTGTTTGTTTTACTGCTTGCAGGCTATGCTTTTGCAGGCGACCTTGAGGCAGTCAGCTTAAGCTATAGCCCGGCACCTGTTGCGCCAGGCAACGCATTAACAGTTTGGGTGCAGGTAAAAAACAATTCAATATATGACGCAGAAGACGCTATTATTCAGCTGAAAACTGAATTTCCATTTGTTTTGCAGCCAGGAGAAACAGTACAGCAAAACATTGGCATAATCAACCCGTTTGAAACAACAACAGTTGAATACAAACTTTTGGTTGAAGACAATGCAATAGATGGATTGCACTCAATCAAAGTTCTTGTAGGCGAAGAAATTCCAATAAGGGAAAGCTCATTTTCAATAAATGTTCTAAGCAGGACACCAAAGCTTGAAATTGTAGAAAGCAATGTAGATGAACTTTCACCAGGAAAAATAACACCAATAATACTCACAGTAAAAAACATTGGCGGAAGCATTGCAAAAAACATTGTGCTCAAAGTAAATCCTGAAAGGACAATAACCTCAACAGGAGTTGTGGTTGAAAGGGAAATAGTTTCAGTTGGAGCATCGTCAAAATATATAGACAGGCTTGAAATGGACGAAAGTGCAAATGTTCAACTTGACCTTTCAGTAAATCAAAATGCAGAACTAAAAAACTATTCTGTTCCAATTACAATAGAGTACTTTGATCAAAACGGATCATCAAAAACTGAAACCGCATACCTTGGAATAAAAGTAACTGCAGAGGCCCAGGTTGATGCAGTAATAAACAGCATAACACCAGGAGCATTTCCAGGCGGAACAAGCGAAATAGTTATTGACATGTTCAACATAGGATTGGCTGATGCAAAATATGTTGTAGTGGAAATTTCAGGAGAGTACATAAGTGTTGAAGAATCAAAGCAGTTTATTGGAACATTGGAAGCAGATGATTTTGACTCATTCAAAACAAAAATTTCATTCGATGTTACAACACCAATGCAGGAAATTCCTTTGACACTCAGCATATACTATAAGGACGATGAGCTTGCTGAAAGAATTGAAACAAAACAACTCATGGTCAATGTCGCAGGTCCTGGAGAAGCAGCAGGCGCTGGCGGAAGCATACTAACCGGATTTATTAGTTTGGTTGCCATTGTGCTTGAACTAATAGGGTTGTATGTCGTAGCCAAATGGGCATATCCAAGGGCAAAATCTTTTTTGGTAAAAAGAAAGAAGTAAACTGGAAAGCCTCCTCTTTCCCTTTTTTCCTTTCCAAAAAAAAAATACTGGTGTTTGAATGGAAATTGACCAAGAGCTTTTTTCAATTGCTTTTCGCAACCTAAAAATGCACAAACTTCGCTCTTTTTTAACACTTCTTGGAATAATTATTGGAATTGGCGCAATAGTAGGACTTGCCTCAATAGGAGAAGGACTAAACCAGTCAGTAACAGAAGAATTTGAAAGAATGGGACTTGACACCCTTACAGTGCAGTCAGGATCAAGCACGGGAATGGCAACTGCAGTAAGCGAGTCACTTAAGGAAGACGATATTGGATTAATTGACGGAATTCCAGGCGTTGAAAGTGTGTCAGGATTTTATGAAACAGCAGAAATTGCAGAATTTCGCGGACAGCAAGCGTCAATTTTTATAATCGGAATAGCACCAGATGCAAGAGAATTCCTTGAAAAAGCAGGGTATATTGACATAATAAAAGGCAGACATCTTGAATCAAACGACGGATATGCGGTGGTAATTCCTGAAAGTTTTGTAGAAGCCTTTGAAGGCGAAACATTAAGAGTTAAGGACCAGCTTGAAATAGACGGACAAAAATTCAAAATTGTCGGAATTTCAAAAGACATGAGCGGAGCATTCGGAGGACTTGTTTCAAACATGGTTTTTTTCCCAAAAGAAACCGTTCAGGACTTTTTTGGAGAAGAGAATCCAACAGAAATAATGGTACAGGCAACAGACAGAGAACTAGTTGACGAAGTGGCTGACAAAATAACTGAAAGGCTTAAGAGGACACATGGGGAAGAAGATTTCACAGTAATGACAACAGAAAACATTATGGAAAGTGCAGGAGTTGTACTTGGTTTAATTCAAACAGTTTTGATTGCCCTTGCAGCCATCAGCCTTGTTGTTGGAGCTATTGGAATAATGAACACAATGCTAATGGCAGTAATGGAAAGAACAAAAGAAATTGGAGTAATGAAAGCTGTTGGGGCAACAAACAAAAAAGTTTTGTCAATCTTTTTAGCCGAATCAGCGTTAATAGGAACTGTTGGAGGAATTATTGGAATTATATTTGGGTTTATTCTTGCAGGAATTGTGTCTGTTGTGGCAACACTTTCAGGATTTGGACTACCAATTGGGGTAAATATTGTGGCAATAATCGTAGCAGTTGCTGTTTCAGTATTTGTTGGAATGGTTTCAGGCTATTTGCCTGCAAGAAGGGCTGCATTGCTTGAGCCTGTTGAAGCACTAAGGTATGGAAAGTGAAAAAAATGAATGTAGTTATTGAAACTGAATGGAAGGAAAAGTGAAAAAAATGACATTGATTGATACTGAATTGTTTCACATTGCATTCAAAAACCTTAAAGGAAGAAGGCTTAGGTCGTTTCTCACAATTTTTGGAATAGTAGTAGGAATTGCTGCAATTGTTGCACTTATTTCAATAGGAGAGGGATTAAACCAGTCAGTAACTGCAGAATTTGAACAGCTTGGAACCAACACAATAATGGTTTTGCCAGGAGGAGGCTTTATGGAAAGCGTGTTTGCAAAGCTAAGCGATGACGATGTTGACTTGATTGAAGACGTCAAAGGTGTTGACTTTGCTGCAGCGCTTTATATAACAAGCCTTCAGGTAGAATATAAAAAAGAAATCAAAACAGTTATTGTAATAGGCATTGACCCTGAAAAAATTGACCAGCTTGGGTTTATTGGAATAGCAAATGTTGAAGAAGGAAGAAACCTGACACCGCATGATACAACCGCTGTCGTAATCGGAAGCAAGTTTGGTGAAAAAGTACTAAAAGATGACATTGGCTTAAAGCAAAGCCTTAAAGTTAACGGAGACAAGCTTAGAATTGTTGGAATACTTGAAGAGGCCCAAAACAATTTTGCAAGCATGTTCAATACAGCACTCGCTATGAATAGCGATTCACTCAAAGGCATTAGTGGCACAGAACTTACTCCATTTAGGATAATTGTAAAAGCCCTTCCAGGAGAAGACATTGGTGAATTAAAGGAAAGAATTAGTGACAGGCTTAAAAAAGACCACGGCAAAAAGGATTTTCAGGTAATGGACTTGCAGCAAATATCAGAAATAGCAGGTTCGGTAATTGGAATGATAAGCCTGGTCCTTATAGGAATTGCGGCGATTTCACTTTTGGTCGGAGGCATTGGAATAATGAACACAATGTTAATGTCAGTTCTTGAAAGAACAAAGGAAGTAGGAGTAATGAAGGCAATTGGGGCAACAACTCCGCGCATAATAAGCATTTTTGTAGTGGAAGCAGGAATGATTGGGCTTGTCGGAGGGGCAATGGGACTGCTTCTTGGAATAGGAGCCGCAGGCATTGTTTCAATTATTGCCGAAATGGCAGGATTGGCACTAACTGCTGTTGTAACACCAGGCCTTATTATAGGGGCACTTATATTTAGTATGAGTGTTGGAATGGTTGCAGGAGTTTATCCAGCAATAAGAGCCGCAAGTGTTGAACCAGTTGAAGCTCTAAGATATGAATAAACCTGTCAACCATTTGGTTGAATTTTTTTCAACCCTAATTATATTAAGCCAAAAGCAGGAATTGTTTTACAGGCAACAAGAGGGCTAAGTTGTATCTCTTGGTGAGCCTGCTCAAAAAGACAATGGTGTCTGCATGGTTTTAGGACTCGGACATCGTTGTCTTCAAAAAAAGGTGTTTTTGGGATTTTGGAGGGAACAACTTTGAAGGAAGCAGCATCTCTTAGAGTGCTTTTTCAAAAAGCACCTAATGCAAGCCCAAAACATGTAAGGGCATTGCTTTGTATCCTTCGCCACAAAAACACCTATCTTTCAATGAAAGACATTGAAAAAAACACCTTTATCAAAAACAGCGAACTAAAAAAAATAATGCAGTCTTTTTCAAAAAGCAGGCTTGTAGAAAAAGAAGGCTGCCTTTACAAAAAAATTGACGGGGAAAAAATTGTTGAAATTATTTAAAATTTTGAAATTATTTAAAGCAAGCAAAAGAATTTTTGTCATTCTTTGTAAAGCAATTCAACAACCTTTTTTGCAATCTTTTCTTTTTTGCCACGCCCAACAAGCCAGGCTCGCATCTCACTCTTTGTAAACTGTCTTCTTTGCACACCTATTGTCTTAACAATCCTGCCAATGTCCTCAATTTCAGACCGCGAATATCCTGCAAATGGGTTTTTGCTAATTTTAATGCCTTTCTTTGCATGACCAAGCTTTGCCTCTAGAACATTCTGCTTTCCCTGCAATTCCCTTTCCTTTTCAGCATACTGCTGTGATGTAATTCGCCTCTTAAGCATATCATATTTCCAAACCGAACGCTCTTTCAAAACCTCAACAAGCTCAAGGTTGAGAGCATCCTTTTGGGTTCTTTTCTTCAAATAATATTTCCAGCCTACTAAAGTTATTAAACTGGCAACAACCAAAAGCACAATAATAGGAGCAAAGAAAAGAAAAAAGCTCATTACAAAAGCACCAACATCAAAAGGCACATAAATTGATTCTGGAACAAGTGTAAACACATAGGTTTCTGATTCAGAAAATGTTTCAGAGCCAAGAACTCCGGAAACCCTTATCAGGTAAGTTGTTGAAAACCCTTCCTCGCTTTCTGAAGAAGGCAGTGTTTCAGAAAGAGTGAAAATGTTTTTGCCTGAATCAAAAACCATTGGCTTTTCAATTCCAGAATCTTCATTTATAAGAAACGCTTCAAGACCCCCGAGCTCTCCAAAAAAGGGGCTTGAAACCTCTACAATAAATTCAACCTGTTCACCAAAAGTAAAAACTTTTTTTTCAGGAGAAACTAAAACTGTTGTAAAAGGCTTGTCAGGCCTTTCAGTCGGAGTTATTGTAACATACATTAAGGCATTGCTTTCACCACTGGAGTCAACTGCTGTAACATAGTAAAGGTGTTCCTTGACAAGATCAATGCCTTGGTCAAGATAAGATTTTTCAGTTGATGAACCAATGTTGAGCATTTCAGTAATGATTTCGCCCCTGTAAATTTTGAAAGAAGTGGCACCACCCTCATGACCCCAGGTTATTTTAACAGAATTAAAGCCAACAAATTCACCATTAAGATTGGTTACTGGTTCCGGCACAGCCAAGGCAAAAGAAGCCATTAGCACAAGGCATACAAAAATTGGCAAAAATTGTTTTTTCATCATTTAATAATAAGAACAAAGCGGTATTTATTTGTTGTTTTTTTAAAAAGAAAGGACTATTAAAAAAATTATTGCAATTTGTCCATTATTTCAAGGCCTTTTTCAGTAATTGCATATGGAATTATGTCCTTGTCATAATTTGAATAACGCATTTTTCTTACTTCAAGACTTCTGTAGTCGCCCACACCTATTTCAATATAGTGCATTATTATTACACCATCTGTAATAAATTCCGAGATTCCATCAGCACTCAACCTTTTGGATTCCTCATAAAGTTCAGAAGTAAGCAATGTTGTAAGCTTGTATTTTTTCAGCTCCCTAATCAATTTGTAAAGAATGCTTTTTGCAATAATCTGTTCAGTTCTAGGAATTGGAGAAACCTTTTCAACAACCTGCACAAGCGAAAAATCGCTTTGAGTCCCCATTCCGCCAATTATAAGAGCATCTGTTAAAGTTGTCATGCTGTCAATTGCAACCCTTTTTGGCTGAAATTCCTTTATTACTACATCCACCTCAGATAAGAAATTTGAACCGTGAGTAATGTCAAAATAGAGTATTTTTAAGAGATTTTTTTCCTCAAGCTTTTCAAGATCCCATCCAAATGACGCAGCCTGCTTGTAAAGCTCTTCAGGACTTTGCTCTGTGCTAATATAAAGTGCTTTTTCACCAAAAAGATTTGCGCCATTTAAAAGAAACTGAAGACAAAGAGTACTTTTTCCTGTTCCTGCACCACCAGAAATAAGCACAAGATTACCCTGAGGAATGCCTCCTTCAAGTGCCTTGTCAAGACCCTGAATTCCAAATTTTGTTTTTTCCATAAAAAAACCTTCAAATAGTAATAAGACTTCACTCTATATAAATTTTTCTCATGCAATATGATCCGTTTAAATCATTTTGGGAGACTAATTTAAGTTATGACATTAAGTCTTTCAACAGGAAGCGTTTGGAAAGCAGTAGACAATCGAATTGAAGGGGTGCATCTTGTAGAAAAATTATTTTCTAGCCTGATTGACGGAGTTGAATTGTGCTTGATTGACCAAAAAGGTTTTGAAGAATTTGAATTGGATAAAAAAAGCATAAAATTTCTTAAAGGAATGAAATTCAATTCACTGCATACACCAAGCAGGGAATATGGAAAAAGCAGGCAAAGTAAAAAAATTCTTGAAAAAATTGACAAAATTAGCCAAATCATAAAACTAGAGCACGTTACATTTCACCCAAATCATGTTAAGGATTTTTCTGCATTAAAAAAATTTGAATTCAAAACATGCATTGAAAACTTGGCGTGTGGAGAAATGCACAAGGGGTGGCAGTTTCCAAAAGAGATAAAGGCATTTCTTGAAAAGGAAAAAGACATTGGTTTCTGCTTTGATGTAAGCCATGCGATGTCAAATGGAATAAACCCAAAAGAATTTTTGGAATTGCTGGGAGAAAGAATTTCATGCATCCACCTTAGTGCAATTGAAAAAGAAGGAAGGGAAAATCACAAGTTTGTTTTTAATTCAAGCAAACAAGCACAGAAAAAAATTGAGCCGGTTTTTACTTTTGGTGTTCCTTTAATCATAGAAGTTGCCCTTGAAAAAGAAAAAATCCCGCTAATAAAAAAAGAGATATCTTTTGTAAGAAAAAAACTCGGTTAAATTTCAGCTTCAAGCTGTCGCCTTACTCTTTTGTCGGAAAAATCAAACAAAGACTGTTTCTTTATTATAAATTCGCACGAATTCCCACCCAAGGCACAGCAGTGGGTTTCAACACAATCAACAGATTCCTCAAAAACTCTTGAAAAAAGCCCTGCAAGAATACCCCTCAAAATATGGTCTGCCGGCGCTTTAAGTTTTGAATTAAGATTTTTTGCAACAGGATTATTCGAAACCCGAACAATTGCTTTTTTTGAATTAAAATCAAGATCAACATTCTTTATAGTGCCCCAACCAGATGCCACAAAATATTGTTCTAAAAACGCAACCATCTTTTTTCCCCTTAAACCAAACTCCAATCCAAAAGCAGGAATAAGATTGTCTGCAACACTCTCCCTTATTGCAACATACAGCTTTTTTTCAAATTCAGGATCATTTGTTTCAAGAAGACATGAAAGGAGCTGAGTAGGGCAAACAAGAAAGGGCAAGTCTACGAGAAAAAAATTGTTATGCTTGTACTTCAAAGAATTTGCATAAATAAACTTGTCGTAAAATCTGTTAAGCGTTGAAATCACCTTTTAACATTGGAACAGTAAGGTATTCTTTTAATTTAAATTTAATTAGTTGCCATTTGAACCAAAATTAAAGCATTGAAATAATAGTTAAAACAAGAACACTTACAAGAACCCCAATAAGGAACAAAAGAGGTTTTCCCGACTGACCTCTTGGCAAAGTGTCCCTTACAGCAATATAAAGCATTGCACCCAAAACAAATGAAAAAAGAAGATGGTAAAGATAAGGTGTTAGGTTCAATGCATAAGCAGCCAACACGCCAAAAACCGGTGACATAGGAAGAAGAAAGCCTGCAAGAAGCTTTTTGTTAAATGTTTTATCAATGTCATTCAAAGAAAGACTGCTTGAAAAAGTGTGCAAAAGCAACGGAATAAAGATAAGGAACCCTGACAAAATCCCCTCAATGCTAAAAGCAAGAAAAAGAGTTATTCCAACAAGGAAATGGTTTACAAAAAAACCAAGTGCATGAATTGAAGCAAGGTCCTTCATTTGCTCTTTCTTGTTCACAATATGCTGGTAAACATACTTTTCGCCAAGATGCAGTGAAACAAAACCAGCAAGCATCAGCAAAAAAATGCTTTCTCCAACATGATACATTCCATTAAAAAATTCAGGAAGCAGGTAAAGAAAAATTAAACCAAGGAAAAGCCCAGCAGAAAAAGAAATTGTCTGCATATGAAACTTTTTAACATGCTCTGCATATTTTTCAGAAAAGAAATGAACAGATGCAAGAATCAAAGAAAGCAGGAAGGCCGAAATTACTGCATAAAAAGATGGAATCATAACTTGAAGAAAAAGGCTTTTTATATTTAAATAGTTTTCTGAAGTAAACTATTTTATGCCAGAACTTACAATTGACTTTCATACACACCTGCTTGAAAAAAGAATTAAGCCAGAAGACTATTGGAAAGCCGCAAAGGCAAAAAAGCTTGATGCAATAGCCATAACAGAGCATTCGTTTGAAAATCCGGCAAAAGCTTACGAAATGCTTTTGGAAAAAAAACCAAGAGGAATAACATTAATTCCAGGAATTGAAATTTCAAGCGAAGCAGGACATTTACTTGTTCTTGGAAAAAACAAAGACATTTACAGCATTGAAAGCCTTTTCAGAAAAGGAATTTCAATAAAAGAAGCAATGGCAATAGCAAAAGTCAAAGGCCTGCTATTAATCATTGCCCACCCATGGGGATTTTCAAGCGACAGTGCAGCATATATTTTGGGAGAAAAAAAACTCAAAGCACTTGTTGAAAAAGAAAAAATAGGAATAGAAGCATTCAACGGAATGTTTGGAAACGTAAGCTCGTTTTTTTATGCAACCAACTGGGTTAGAAAACCAATGAACTTTTTTGACTTTTTGGAAAAAAGCCGCATTGGGAAAAAA
The DNA here is from genome assembly GCA_017610205.1 of Candidatus Iainarchaeum sp. Classification (GTDB taxonomy): domain Archaea; phylum Iainarchaeota; class Iainarchaeia; order Iainarchaeales; genus JAFCCL01. The sequence continues at coordinate 74,432 of JAFCCL010000002.1, forward strand.
ACAAGACTAAGCAAGCTTGGCAAAAAAGGCAGGGAAAAACTTGACAAAAAAGGAAAAGAAATTCTTGAAAGATGCACAAAACCATTTGAACTAAGTAAAAATGCAGCATTTGTTACAGCAGGAAGCGATGCCCACAACCCTAAAAGGATTGGAACAGGAATTATAAAACTTACAACAAAAGGAAAAGATATAGAAAGCATTTTGAACGCAGTGCAAAACAAAAAGAATGTGAAATGGATTGGACCCTATGTAAAAGAAACAAGCAAAGGATACACAATTGACAAAACATCCATGCAAAAAAAAGAAGTGCTAAGCGGATTAAAGTATGCAACAAAGAGCAAAATTGTTAAAAAAATAAAAAGGAAAAAATCTAATTCTTAAAAGCATGAATTTAAATAATTCTTTGTCCTAAATTGTGTGCATGATTTTTTCTGTTTTAACCGGAATGCCATTAAAGGACATTCCAAAAGAAGCAACACAACTTCACTTTGTAAGACCAGTAAAAAAAGAACTGGTGGAAAAAATACTAAAAAAATGCAAAGGCTTAAGACAGGCAACCATGAGCAAAAGTTGCCTTGCAAGAATGCCTAAAAAAAACATTGCCATGCTCAAAAAAAAAGGCGTAGTGGTAGAAATTGAAACAAGAGCAGGGCGTCCAATATCAGTTCCTTTGGAAAAAATGCAACAGGCTTTAGAAATGAGAAAAGATTACCAAAGCCTTAGAGAAGTTGAAAAAGTTACCGGAATTTCAAAAAGCACAGTCCATTATTTGGAAAAATACTCCCAAAGGGCAAAGATTAAAAATGGGAAAAGAGTAATTTATTTGAAGTGAAGATTAAAAATATGAAAAGAACAATTTATTTGTAAAATTAAAACGGGGTGATTTTGTGGGAAACGAGTTTTTTGAACAGACTTTGATTAATCTTACAAGAAAGGGTGCAGAGGACAGAGTGCGGTTGCTTAAAAATTTGCACAAAAAAGTTATGCCAAGCCAGCTTGAAAGGATTCAAAAAAACGACAAAAGCGTCTTGCAGGAAATGTTTATGCCAAAATGGGTTTCATGGGAGCTTTTAAGGGCGTGGGCAGACAATTTCAAAAAACCAGGAAAAGGAAAGCAATGCATTTTGTGCGATGAAAAAAAAGAAAACGGCATTGACTTTAACGAAAGGTTTATCTGCGAAGGCTGTTTTGTCAGACTAAAGCAATTAGAGTGAAGGCCTAAGGTTTTGCAGGCTGTTGTATTCTGCAATGGCAGGCAGGGCATTCCCATTCTGAAATTACTTTTTCTCCTTCAACATGCTCAATACCAACCCTCTGCATTTCAATTCCGCATTTTTGGCATTTCATATTAAATCAAAAGAAAAAGAAGTGGAACAATTTAAAAGGGTAATTTGACAGGATTTAGTGCATGGCTTTAAAGGCAATTTTGTTTGATTTGGACAATACACTTATTGATTTTGTTGAATTCAAAAAACAGTGCAGCAATGCGGCAATAAGGGCAATGGTTGAAGCAGGGCTTGGAATGGAAGAAGAAAAGGCTTCAGCACTGCTTTTCAAAATGTATGATGATTTTGGATGGGAAGATCAGAAAATTTTTGAAAAGTTTTTAAAAAAAGTTTCCGGAAAAATTGATTATAGAATTCTTGCAAGTGGGATTGCCGCTTACAGGCGTGTAAAGACAGGAAATTTGAGACCCTATCCGCGAATAATGGAAACCCTGATTAAACTTAAATCAAAAGGGCTTACTCTTGGCATTGTAAGCGATGCCCCAAAAATGCAGGCATGGCTTAGGCTGGCTGAAACAAATATTTCAGAATTTTTTGACGTTGTTGTAGCATTGGAGGACACAGGAAGAATGAAGCCTAGCAGAATGCCATTCAAACAAGCAATAAAAAAGCTTGGATTCAAATCCGAAGAAATTCTTTTCGTTGGAGACAATCCTGAAAGAGACATTAAGGGCGCAAAAGGAGTCGGAATGAAAACAGCCCTTGCCGAATACGGGCAACTTATCAAAGGAAAAAACAAGCCGGATTTTGTTCTCAAAAAACCATTTGACTTACTGAAAATTGTTGAAAAATGCAAGTAAAAATAAAGCACACTCCTTAACGCATAAAATTTAGGTATATTCTTTGAAACGGTAGCCTTTCTTTTTCTTGAAAAAATTTCTTGAAAGGGAAATGCATTTCATTAAAGCAAGATTTATGTCTTTGCCTTTTCCGGAAAAACCAGCTGCGCCTGCATGCCCTCCTCCGCTTCCTGAAAAAGTTGCCGGAAGGTTTTGAAAAACATGTTTTGCTAAATCAAAACCTGCTTTTTTTACAACAGCCTGCGAGGCCCTTCCACTTATTCTAAGCTTTCCGTCCTCAGTATCTCCAACAAATGCAATATCCGCCCCAATTCTTACAAGTGCAGAGGCAGCATCTGATTCAAATGCACCAACATCAGAAGCTACAACAATGTAATTTGAAATTAGAAAAATTCTTGCCCTTTTGGCAGCTTTTAACTTTGCAATCTTTTCATCAAAAGTTTGCTTTACATGAAATAACGACGTAATTGTTGAAAAAGAGGTGTTGCTTTTTTTCAAGACCTCTGACAGAATTGCAAATGTTTTGCTGTTTGCAGTAATGAAAAAAGCCGAATCAGTTATTAGCCCGGCTGCAATACACATTGATGCCGTCTTGTTAATAGTGCAATTGCTTTTTTTAAGCCAATCAAAAACAAGCTCACAGCTTGCAACAGCATTTTGGTCTACAACACTGTTTTTCTTGCTTGCAATCTTTTTCTTGGCTAGTCTGTGATGGTCTATGAGAAAAATTTTGCCACTGAATGCAGAGATTTCGTCTGCAAGCGCATCAGCCATTTTCAAATCATTAAAGTCAACCAAAAAAAGGCAATTGAACTCATCCAAAGATTGCCCTTTTGTCAAAGTGTAAGATATGTTTAGTTTTTTTGCAAGTGCTTTGGCAGGCAAACTAATGTGACCAGGAACAAGAATTTTTGCCTTATTTTTTTCCCTTAAAGAAAAAAACAATGCTGTGGCTGCACATATTGCGTCAACATCACAGCCAGAGTGTGTTATTAGTGCAATTCTATTTCCCTTGAATGAAGAAAGGGGCTTGACCAACAGCATCACTTTTTGGTTTCTTTCGTTGCAGGTTTGCTTCCTGCTTCAAGATCTGATTTGAGCTTGTTTAACTTATTTATTAGGCTTTCTTCCTGTTTTTGTATTGTTTTAAGCCTTAAGTCAATAGAGGTCTTCTTTTCCTCAATGTCCTTTTTGACTTTGACAGTGTCTTCCTGAATCAGAATATTGCCAACTGCTTTGTAAACCCTTTTTTCTTTGGTTTTTCCAAGCTCTTCTAACGCCTGCTTCAAAGTCATGCTTTGAACCTGCATCTGCTGCTTTTGCTGTGAAACGCCATACAGTTGTGCTCTGTTTCTTTCAAATTCTTCGATTTTTGATTGATTTATTTCAGCCATTTTTTAAACCTCCATGACATTTTTTACAAGAATAATTGAATTCAGACACCAGTTAATGGAAGCCCTCATTGCAACTGCATCCTGTGCTTTAATATTAATGGAAATGATTCTGTTTTTAATACCAAGTGAAATTGTGCTTCTTTTCAAATGCCTTGCACTAATATCAGGAAAAATCGTCTTGTAGGCAATACTTGCACCTTTTTCATTTGAAAAATGAAGATTTAGGCAAAGTTCAAATTTATCTTGCTTTGATATCCTTTGCGACATTTTCCCTCATCTTGTGAAGTATTTTACTTGCACAGCTTGGGCATCTAATCATACCAGGCTGTAATTCAGAAATGATTTCTCCACATTTTGCACATCTATAACTTGCCATTTGCTCACCTTTTTTTAAAAACTATTTTTTTTCTTTTTTCTTTTTTTCAGGTTCTTTTTTCTTTTTTTTGTCTTCTTTTTTTTCCTCAACAGGTTTTTCTTCAGGAACATTTTCAATCAGTTCATCAAGGGCCTTGTTCTTTAAAACAAAAGACTTTTGCGCAACTGTTTTCTTTATGATTGAACCAGGCATTGTAACAGGCAAATATGCTCCGCCTGCAAAGCTTGCGTGGCATTTTCTACACACATAAAGACCTGCTGCCTTTCTTTTCACTTTTTTAAAACCACAAAACGGGCAAGCATATGTTTTTTGCTGTTTATCTTCTATTTTAAGAAGTCTTTTTCTTATGCCCACTCCATATCGGCTTCCAAACCGTCCTGTTTTTCTGACTTTTTTTGTACTGCCCATTTTTGAAAAACTCCTTACACTAATTTCCTCAATTCTTTTGCACTTTTAAAAGATAAGTCAATACATTCATCTATTTCACTTACCTTAAAAGAGCCTCCAAAACCTTTCTGGAAAGCACACATTGTTTTATCGTCTGAAACAGCACAGCTGAACCTTGCATCCTGAGCTTTTTCTTCAATAAGAACAGGATCCAAAACAAGATTTCCTGCAATCTTTGAAACTGTTGTAAGAAGCGGTTGTTTTGCAAGTTTGAGTTTTCCACTGTACTCATGCTTTACAACTTTATCGTCTTCGATCTTCGGAATCTTTGTCTCGTTCAATGCAGCAAGAGCCGCAATGCTTCCTGCGTCAAATGCATTGCCGTCATAGTTTGTTACATAAAAATCTATGAATGCAATCCAAACAAGTTCTCCTTCTCTTACACAAAGACTTTTGAAGTCTATTGCCTTGCCTTCTCTTATGCCCCTGTCAACAACTCTTGCAATTTCTATTGCATTCTCTCTTGGAGGACCAACCTCAAATTGAGGGCTTGCCAAAGGCAAAAGCTCTACTCCAACACTGATTGTTCCCTTGTCAGGATTATCAGGGTAGGGTGTTCCCAGAACCATCTTTACACCGGCCATAACCTCTGTTTTGCCAAGGGTTACTTTGGCACTTCCGTCGGCATTGTCACTTATATTTTTTAGAACTGTTACTTTTCTTCGTTCATCCAATTTCCTGCCGTCAACCCTTTTACCTTCCTTAATCAAGGAAGTTACCTTATTGGCTTCAATATCCCATATCATTTTTTCCATTCAAAATCACTTCCCTTTCTCCACTTTGGCAAATTTTTCTCTCAAAGCCACTTTTTGTGCCTCATAAACCTGATTACAGCCTTGAATGCCAAGCTTTACAGCCTTATTCCATTCAGGTTTTGTGATTGGGCCATCCATCTGCAAAAGAACAATTTCTTCAGTTCTTGGCATTATTGCAATTGGAATATCAACTGCATCAGGCGCATCTTCCTCGTCCTTATTCAGGTCAAGAATTATTTCACCACCTGCCTTTCCAACTCCAACAGCACATACAAGATCCTTCATTGGAATTCCTGCATCTGCAAGTGCAACACTTGCAGCTGTTATTCCTGCCGCCCTTGAACCTGCGTTGCTATCAAAAATCTCAACATAGATATCAATTGCACAGTTTGGAAACCTTTCAAGGAAAATTGACTTTTCCAAAGCTTCTCCTGAAACCTTGCTTATTTCAGATTCACGTCTTCCTGGTCGTGGATTTTTCCTGTCAGGAACGCTAAATGTTGCCATTCTGTAAGTAAACCTCACTAGTCCCTTGTAGGGATTCTGCTTGTGTTTTGGCAAAGCCTCTTTTGGTCCGTGCACTCCAACCAACACCTTGTTCTGCCCCCATTCAAGGTAAGCTGAACCATCAGCGTTTGGTAAAACACCAACCTTCATTTTCAAAGGCCTTATTTCGTCAACTTTTCTTCCATCAAGCCTTTTTCCGTTTTTTACATATTCAATTTTTTCATCTTTTTTAGCCATTATTCATTCACCTTTTTCCCTTTTAAAAATGCTTCAACTTTTACAGTAAGATTGTCCAAGTGAGCTTCTGATTCAATCAAATTAATTGCTTCAGCAAGCTTTTTTTGATCTCCGCCCTTTGACCAAATCCAACCGTTTCTTCCAATTAGAAGGCTGGATCCTGTTCCCTCTTTGAGAACAGCAAGCATGCTTCCATTTTTTCCAATCATTCTTGGAACCTTTGCAGGAACCACCCTAATTATTGTGCCACCGTAAAAAACACGCACATCAAAAAGGTCTGCTTCATTTACTTCGTTTACGCTGTCAATTTTAGCGCTTACAATGCTTCCCTTTTCAAGCCTGTCCCTGCATTTGTCTGCAGAAAGATAACAAGAATAAATACTGTTTATGTCAACCATATAACCCTTTATTGTTTCCCTTTCAACAATTCCCACAATAAGATCGTCCCTTTGAGGGAGATATATTCCTGAAAGCGGGACAACATACGCTGTTCCTGAATTAGGGTAAGTTATTCCAAGAGCGTCTGAATAAATCTTGCCATTTTCAATAAAAACATGCTGACCTAATTTTTTTCTTCCCTCAGCAATAAGATCTCCGGGAATAACTATTTTTTTCTCTTTGTGTTCAGCCCTGCCCTCTTCAGGCATTGGCTTTGCTTCGGCCTTTGTTTCTTTAGCCACAGGCACTGCATCTTTTGGCATTGCCATTTCCTCTTTTTTATTTTCCATTTATAAAATCACTTCTCCAAAATTTTTGTTTCAACATCACCATGGCATGTACCGTTCAAGTCGTTCAAAAAATCCTGCCTTAAACCCGCAGGCATTTCAACAACGGCAACAAGGTTTCCGTTGCCCTGCCATTCCTCTTTTAGCAATTTATACTTGTGCAATATGTGCTCGGTTTTTGCGGCATGAACTGCAGGAATCTTAATTGCAATCTTTATCTGTTCAAGGGAAATCGGAAGAATTTTTTTCAGCTCCTTCAAAATGCCCGAAACCTGCTCTTCAACACCTTTCATTTCATCAATCTTTATTTTGGCTTCAGCCAAAGCATTTTCAATTCTTTGCGGCGGATGCGGAGCATTTGTCTGAGGATTCATTGCATTTCTTGAAATAAACTCAATAACCTCTTTTACCCTGATATCCCTTATATGCCTTCTCTGCTCTGTTGTAAGCTGAACATTGCCCTGGTTGACAATCTTTTTGGCTATTTCAAAAACGTCGGTTGTTGCAAATGCCTTATTTAAGGCTTCAGGACTCTGCTCTGTTCCCTTTGCAGCATCTTTGAAAACCGTTTCCACAGCAAGCAAGTCTGAAAAATCTACAGGATTTCCTTTTCTCAGCTCAAGAGCAAGATCAGGATCTACAAGAATTTCAAACTTTTCTCCGTGGCTGTCAAACCTTGCGGTTACAGCATCTTCCAATTTGACCATTGGTCAAAACTCCTTTTCATTTTATTTTTTCCCTAAAATAGATTTGAGCTTTTGAAGTGAAATCCTTTCAAAAGGTTTTTCTTTTTCAACAAAAGCAAAATCCAAACTATTAACATCAAATTTTCTCTTTTCTCCAAGACCTTTTTCCAAAGCCTTGAGAGCAAGAGCAATTGCAGAATCAAAAGAAAACCCTTCCTTGAAATTCTTTTCAAGAAAATGCATTGCCTCCTTTTTTCCCTTTCCAATTGTAATTGCAGTATATTCTGCCAGTGCCCCACTTGGCTCTGTTTCAAAAAGCCTTGAGCCTGTCTGGTCAACTCCGCCAATAATGAATGAAACCCCAAAAGGCCTCATTCCAGCATACTGGGTAAATAATTGTTTTATTCCTGAAACCTCTTTTACAAGTGTTTCAACCTGAATGTCTTCCTCGTAGTACATTTGATTTTCCTGTGCTTCTTTTCGTGCAAGCTGAACAAGCCTTCTTGCATCTCCGACCAAACCAGAGGAAATTGCTCCAATGTGGTGGTCTATTTTGAAAATTTTTTCAATGCTGTATGGCTTCAAAAGCTTGCTTGTAACATTTTTGTCTGCTCCAAAAAGCACACCGTTGTTGTAAGCCATTGCCAGTCCAAGCGTTCCCTGTTCCACAATCTTGCTTGCGTATTCAACCTGATACAGCCTTCCATCAGGACTAAACATTGTACTAACTCTGTCATATGCACTGCTTTTTCTAGAACCAGGATACATTAAAAATCCCTCAAAAAATTCCTCTTCTTTCTCTTTTTCTCTACTTTATAATTTTAATAACGGAAGTTATAAAAAGGTTGTTAAAAAGCTACAAAACACAAGAAAACCAGCAATTTCCAACAATAAGAAAGATTAATTAAAGCAGAAGGGATGAAATTATTAAAGGAGAGAAAAAATGACTGCAAAGAAGGTAAAAAAAAGAGCAACAAAAGGAACAAAACGCAGAAGACGTTATCTAACAGAAAGAAAAGCAGCAATGCAAATGAACACTATTTACAATATGTTCGAAAAAGGAAAAACAGTAAAGCAGATTAGAAAAAAGCTTGGAATGACATCCGGAAAGTTTAGTTTATATGTAAGTGTCTTAAGAGAAGGCACTAAAAGAACAAAACCGTCATTCATTCCACCAAAAGGAGTTTACAATTGGAGCAGGGCAAAAGCAAGAAGAGTAGAAAACCTTATAGAATATGCAACAAAAATCATTAAGGGAGAAAAAGCTGCTAAAGCCAAACAAAGAAAGCCAGGTGTTGTGCCATGGGCATTGCCAAAAACAGTACATAGAAAAATAACTACAGCGCTGATGAAAGACCCCTTCAGAAGCAGCAACGCAATATCAAAAGTGGAAGGAGCTAGCCCTAACACGGTTGTAAGGCAAAGAAGAATACTTGAAAGCAAAGGACTAATTCCAGTAGTAAGCAGAAGCAAGATAATGAAAAATGCAGAGAGAAAGCCTGAGAGGACAATAGATTATTTAGACAAAAAACGCAGGAAAACAATACTGGAGGAAAAGAAAAAGGCAATTGAATCAACGGCAAAACGTCTCTACAGAGAAAACAGAGTTGCGTTTGATGGAACAGATGCCCTGCCAGAACAAATACCTGAAGAAATAGCTGAAAGAATGGAGTGGAGGCTAAGAACATTTAATCCAAAGAACTGGAAGGGTTCAGAAAAAGTTAAAGTAAACAAGTTCTTTTATTCTGCACTAAGCAGCATTAAATTCGATATAAGAAGAACTGCTTGGAAACAATATTCAAGGCAAAAATTGGAATCGCTTGAAACAGGAATGGAAGAAAAACAAGACAGGAAACGTACTCTACAGGCAAAACCAGAATCCAAAGAAATCACAGTAAAACAACTGGAAATGATAAGCGATGGATTAAAATTAAATCTTTTGGAAAAGGCAGTTTTGTTTGGACACGCAGCAGGCTTAACTGGGAGCAAAATAGCAGAAGTAACAGGATACAGTGAAGCAAGAATCAATCAAAAAAAATTCGAGTATCAAAAGAGAATACAGAAAATAATTTCAAAAAAGTGAACGCTGTTCACCTGCCTTTCAAAGCCTTCAAAGTGCCGCTTGTTTTCAAAGTTTTTGCACCAGAAATTCCATTCAGGGTTTTTTTTACTTTTTCAAGGGATGCAAGTTTGCACCTCATAATCCCCTGACCTGTTTCTGGAATGAATTCAATAAACCAGGTTCCAAGTTCTTTTCTTTCATCCTGTGGAAATTGTCCAATAATCAAATCAAAAGCTTGCTTTCCTGTTTTTGGAATGGGGGTAAGGGTGAATAAAATATAACGCCTTTTTGGCCTCTGGCTTTTCTTTGCAAGTTTCCTTCCCTGTACCTTTTTTGCCTTTTGCTTTATTGGAGCAACCACATAGTCCTTATTTTCTTCACTCATTCAAAACACCAGGTTCCCGGTTATTAAAAAGTATATTGAGGAAATGATTAAAAGAACGCCGAGAAACCTTACAGCATAAACCTTTAGAGGTTCGTTTTCAGCTATGAGGGTGCTTTTGATTCTTGAAATTATGAAGGCAAGCGCGAAAACAAAGGCAGCCTGGCTTAAGACAAGGGCACTTGGAATTGTGTAAGAAAATTCATACGCTGAAAAAAGAAGCATCATTCCAGTAAAACCAATAAGCGATGCTGTAAAAGCAAAGGGAATTGTCCTGCGAAACTTTTGGACAAAATCTTTTTTTGCAGTACCGTTGAATAAGAAAATTGCAAAAATTGCAATTACCGGAAGCGTGAGAATATAACGCCAGGCCATAAAAGATGACGCAGCAATTTCTGCAACAATTACTTTTACAGGAACATCTGCCAAAGCCCAGCTCAGGCTCATAAATATGGCAAGCAGCAAAAGCCTGTTGTTCAGCAAAAGTTTCTTGAGCGAAAGCTGTTTTGAATAAGTTGTCAAAACCGCGCCTGCAAAAATCAAAGCCATTAAGCCAAATTCCTTCAGGCCATAAAATTCGCTGAGAAAAATAAATGCAAGCGGGATTGCAAACAAAAGCTTTGTTTGAGCAAGTGGTCCAACGCTTGAAAGGTTATAGTTTTTTACAAGAAAAAAATAGATGAAAAACCCGATGTTTGCTGCAATTGCAGTAAACAGAATGAGAAACATTGTGAAAAAAGTTGGAAACTGCAGTCCAAAAATCAGAATGGAAATTGTTGGAAAAAGAGCCATTGCAAGAAATGACTGCATGAAAAAAAAGGAAGTTGAATTTTGCATTTTGTTTTCCAAAATGAATTTGTCAAAAATGGAACCAACTGCAAAAAGCAATCCTGCTGCAAGAGAAAACAAAAAAACAGGATGCATTAAAGTCCCTCCAAAGAAGGAGTTATGTCAAGATTGGAAAAAATTTCTTTTTCAAGCTGTTCAACCCTTGGCTTGCATTTTGCAATTTTGTCAAAGACAGTTTTTTCTTCACCATAGGTTTTAAGAAGATAATTAAAACGCTCTTGCAGTGAAACTATTTTGTCGTGTTTAACGCGCTTGTCGGCATAGTAAACAAGCTTTTCCTCCCAGGAAGAAAAAGAGTTTTTTTCAAGAACACGAAACAGTCTATGCTTTAAGGCAATCTCCCCAAGCCTTGGAAAACCCTCTGCTTCAAGTATTTTTTTGCTTAAGTGACCATGCATGTGAACAGTTTCACTGTCCAAAGTTTGAGGTTTGTCAATGTCATGCAATATTGCGCCTCTGCTTACAAGTTCTGTGTCAACTTTAATTCCTTTGGCATTGAATTTTTTTGCAAGAAATACAGCAATTTTTTCAACTGTCAGTGAATGTCTGATAATGTGTTCAGGTAATTTGTGTTTGCAAAGAAGTGCAATGCATTCTTCCCTTGAAGGCAAAGGCATATTAAATCAAAAAAATTAGGCTGAAAACAATTAAAATAAGCGATTGTTTACTTTGCCTGCCTTTTCTTTGCTCTAAGAGAAGGCCTTACTTTTTCTGTTCCAAAACCCTTGTTTTTCAAACCACGAGATTTCTTTCCCTTGCTTGTAAGTCCTCTAAAAGCCCTTCCTTTCTGGTTTTTGCCACAAATCCAATTAATGTCTTTATCTGAAACAATTTCAGGAGCATTTACGTCAACAAGAATTACCTCGTAATAGTGCATTTTTCCGTCGTCGCCAATATAATAAGAGTTAAGAATTTCACAATTTTTGAATTTTCTGCCAGCCCTTTGCTCCGCCATTGCCTGAATATTAAGCCTTCTTGTAAGCTTTTTGATTCCCATTCTCTTTGGCCTTCTTCCCATAGTAGGCCTTTTGTGCAAACCGCTTCCTTTTCTGATTCTAACACGAACAACAACAAAGCCCTTTTTTGCCTTGTAACCCAAAGTTCTTGCTCTTGCAATATTTGTTGGCTTTTCAAGGCGGACAACTGCAAGCTTTTCTTTCCTGAATTCAATTAAGCGATCTCTTTGAAGAGCCTTATAATTAAACAAATCGTCCTTTTCGCCCTTGAATTCCTTTTGGAACGTTTCCTGAATATGCTTTGCTGCACCCATAAAAACTCACTTCAAAATTGCCTAAAAAAGAAGCATTTAAAGATTGATTTTCAATAAGAATTACTTGATTGCAAGCTTTTTTAAAGGTAAACGTCATGGCAAACAAATGTATACAATGTGAAAAAAAAGCAACAATTTCTTTAGCCTATGGTCCGCACAAATTCTGCAACAAGCACTTTTTGCACTTTTTTGAAAAAAGAGTTAGAAGAACAATCAGAGAAAACAAACTAATTAAAGGCAGGGAAAAAATAGTTGTTGCATACAGCGGAGGAAAAGACAGTGCAGTAACCCTTTTTTTATTAAACAAGATTTTTAGAAAAAGCAATCCAATTGAAGCCCTGCTTGTAGACGAAGGAATTCCAAAATACAGGGACAAAGCACTTGCAATTGCAGAAAAAAACTGCAAAAAATGGAATGTGCCATTTAAGCGATTTTCATTCAAAGAAGAGTTTGGCTTTACAATGGTTGACGTCATGCGAAAAACAGGAGCAAAAAAAGTTATTGGAAGCACCTGCGCCTACTGTGGGGTTTTAAGAAGGCAGATTATGAATAGGAAAGCAAGAGAAATGAATGCATGCAAGCTTGCCACAGGCCACAATTTGGATGATGAAACACAAAGCGTTTTGATGAATGTAATGGACGCAGACCTTGAAAGGCTTTTAAGAATTGGGCCATTGAGCACTGGAGCAAAAAATATGGTTCCAAGAATAAAGCCATTGTACTATTGCCCTGAAAGGGAAATAATTGCCTTTGCAAAAATTGCAGGAATAAAATATTTTGAGCAAAAATGCTGTCCGTTCAAATGGCAGGCTAAGAGAAATGACTTCAGGCAAATGGTTGAGGAATTTGAAGCAAAGTATCCCGGAACAATGTTTAGCACAGTAAAGTTTTTGAAGGAAGTAAAGGAAAGAACAGGAAAGAAAGCAGGAAAAGCCAGGAAAACAACAGGAAAGAATGAAGGGAGCAGCAAGATTGAAACATGCTCAAAATGCGGAGAACCCTGCAGCGGAAAGGTTTGCAAAGCATGCAAAATGGCTGAAAGACTCGAGGGGAAAGGTTAATTAAAATAAGAAAAATTATGGGCCCGGTGAGAATCGAACTCACGGTCTCTGCCATGTCAAGGCAGCGTCATTAATGGGTTTCCTTCGCATAAAGCGAACAGAAACTAACCACTAGACCACGGGCCCGTGTAAGGAAGTTTAATCCCGTCATATTTTTTAAAGTATTGGAATAGAACAGCCCACTTATTTTTTTTTCCTGTTCTTTTTGCCCATTTTTTCAATGTTTGAACCTATTGCTTTTGCAAAGTTTTTTTCAAAGGTGTCAAGCTCTGAAATTTTTTTGTCGATTTTTTCTGTTCTTAGGGCAAATTGTCTTTCAATTACCTGGCTTTGGTGATTCAGGTTTTTTATCCCTTGGTTGAACTTTTCAGCATTCTGCTGTATGGCTTCAACAAACTGTGCTTTGAATTCGTTTAGCTCCTGCATTTGCCTTTTAAATTCAGCTGGTTTAAAGTCAATTGTAATCTGATTGTGCAGTTCTTCCATTGCTTTAAGTTTTTTCTCAAGTTTTTTATCCAAAGAAAACCTTTCAAATTTTGCCTGGTGTTCAACTGCTTCAATGCTTTCCCTTTGCTCTTTTTCAAACCGGTCTCTTATTTCACGCAAATCTTTTGAACGCCTCTTGCTTTCGGCAATAAAATCAATTGATTTCTCTTCAAGCATTTTTGCAACACTGTTGTTAGCTTCTTTTACAAGACCTTCAACAATCTGATTTTCAAGCTGCAGGGTCTTGTTTATTCTTGAATCCATTTCAATAAGCTTTTTGTTCATTTCTTCAACAAGTTGCTTGCTCTCAGTTCTGCTTTTTATAAGCTCTGTGTTTAGTGATGCAACAATACTCTCTTTTATTTTATTTATTTCTTCAAGCATTCTGGAAAGGCTTTGTGCTTCTTTTTTTGACCTTTCTTCCGCTTCTTTCAGGGAAGTTATTTGAGATTCAATATGTTTGTTTATGCCCCTCATTTCATTAAGCTTTAATTCAATCATGCCTGCAAAACTTTTTGCTTTGGCTTCAAGCTCTGCATCAACCTTGCTTACCAACAAAACACGTTGGCTGTCAAACAAAACCTTTATTTTAGCCATTTCCGTTTTGTTTGCCTTAGCAACCTTTTTGTCAAGCACATCATCAAGCTCATTTTTGATTTTGTTCATTTCAGCAAGCTTTTGGCTTACAGTTGCCATAATGCCTTTTTCCCAAAGCTTGCTTATTGCAATGTCTTCAACAAGATGCTGTTTTTTTTCTTCCGAAGCAAGAGGTTGTGTTTTTATGCCTGTAAATGATTTTTCCTCAAATGGCTTTGAAACAGGTGCTTCTGGAAAAAATTTTGCAGGTTTAGTTACAGGTTCAAACATACGGTGTTCGCCTGTCATAGCCGCTGCCTTTTCTTCAAGAAATTTTAAGGGCTCTTCTTCTGATTCATTGGTATGGTCTTTTTTTCCAATTTCTTCAAGGCTAAGCCCTTCAAAAATTTCCTTTTCTTTTACAGGTTCCTTTTTTTCCGGTTCAACCGCTTCTGCTGCAAGCTCTTCTGTTGCCTTTTCCCTTTCCTCTTCAACCTCTTTTGCCTTTTCCTCTTTTTCTTTCACGGTCTTGGCTGACTTTTTCTTAAAATGGCTGAGAAAAGGAACTTCTTTTGCCACAGCCTTTTTCGAAGGCTCTGCCTGTTCAGGTTGTTTGGCTTCTGCAATGAGCTTTTTGGCATTCTCTTGGTCAATGCCAACTTCTTTCAAATTTAACACGATTTCCTTGTTTGAAACATTCAATGCGATAAGTTCTTTAATGCTTTTTAACAAAAGCTGTTTTTTGGAAACCATTCCAAATAGAATACGCCAACGGACTAAAAAAGGTTTTCCCCAAGCAAAAATGTTCTACTTTTCAATTGAAAAAAAGTAAGAAGGTTGAACCCTGCGGAAATTGAACCCGCGGTCTCCCAATTGCCAACCGAGCGTCATACCACTAGATTAAGAGCCCTTAAGTAAAAAAATAGTTTTGAGAAAGAGTTAAAAATGCGAACGAACTGAGTTCGTGTCATCGAGCCCAAGTGAAATGTGTCATTGAGTCCAAACGAAGATGGCACTCTGACCAGCCGGCAGTGGCGGCTCCCACACCAGCCAAGCGTGACGGCTTTGGACCCTGCGGAAATTGAACAGCCTTTTAGAAAAAGGCTGGCTAAAATCACAACTACCACAAGGAACCCATTTCGCTTGGGCTCAATGGGTCAGTGGACCCTGCGGGAATTGAACAGCCTTTTAGAAAAAGGCTGGCTAAAATCACAACTACCACAAGGAACCCATTTCGCTTGGGCTCAATGGGTCAGTGGACCCTGCGGGAATTGAACCCGCGGTCTCCCGATTGCCAACCGAGCGTCATACCACTAGACTAAGGGCCCGTTTAGAATAAGTGGGTTTGGAAAATGTTTAAAAAAGCGCGGTAGCTTCAAAGTATGATTAAAGCAACTTTAAGCGCTTATGAGGACTACGCTGTCGCCTCTAACCATTAGTTTTCCGTATTTGGTTTTTGGTTCGCCGTTTTCAAGCTGTGTTGCGTTGTCCAAGACAAGATTTAGGTGAACGTCAAATGCCTTTAGTGTTCCGCTTATTTGTATATTTCCTTTGAGCAAAATAAGTATTTCTTTTCCAAGCGCTTCGTTGAGCATGTCAAATGGTCTGTTTGCCATAATTGTTTTTCCCCCTTGTCTTTTGCAATTATTTTTTTCTTTTGAATTTTGCTAGCAACCTGCTTAAAAACCCTTGCTTCTTTGGACCTGCAAGGAACTCCTTTGTTTTTACTCCTGCAACCTTTGCTGCAATTTTTCTTATTTCAATGGCGGCAGGCGTTGTTGGTTTTCTTATTATTACAGGCTGTACGTTTTGCTGCATAAAGCTTCTTCTTACCTCAATGTCAAATGGAATTGTGCCATATACAGGCAATTCAAGCATTTTCATTATGTCCTCGTTTTTTATTTCTCCTTTTTCACCCATGCTAAAATTTACAACTATTGCAGACGGATTTGAACCAAGCCTTTGTGCAACAATTTTTGTTTTGAGAACGTCAGCAATGCTTGGAGAAGTAGGCATTGTTATGAGCAAAATTTCGTCTGCTGATGCAAGTGCAGACATAACATTTTTTTCAATTCCAGGAGGGGCATCCAGTAAAATAAAATCGTATTTTGGCGCAACCTGTCTTACAACAGATTCAAGTCGTTCTGTGTCAACCCTTTTGTAGGATTCAAGGCTTAAGCCACTTGGAATAACATTTATTCCGGCAGGACCTTCGTAGACTGCGTCTTCGATTTCGCTTTCGCCTATAAGAACATCGTGTAATGTTATTGGCGAGGACTGCATTCCAAGCAATAGGGAAAGATTTGCCATTGCAATGTCTGCGTCAATTAAGAGAACCTTGAGGTTTTTTTGCGCAAGTGCAATTCCAAGGTTGGCTGTTAGTGTTGTTTTTCCAACCCCTCCTTTGCCTGAAGCAATTGTTATTATTTTTCCCAAATTAAACGCCTTTGTGTTATTATAATATATTCTTTGTTAAAAAATGTTGCTTTTCAAGAAATGTGCCTTTTTTTCAGTTCAAACTCTATTTCGCGTGCTATGGCCTTAAGTTCCACTGTTGAAAGGCAACTGTTTGCTTTTACAATATAAATGCTTTTCCCAAACGGCATTAGCATTACCCAATCCTTTTCTGTGCGCATTGTAACAAGGTCAGCGGTTGCAAAATTTTTGGTTGCAAAATTCATAAGATTTGAGGCATTTTTGCTTTCAGCCTGTCCATTTCCACTGCTGCTAAATACAACGTCATTTTTAAGACGCGTTACAGTAATGCTGTTTACAAGGTGTTTTCGTTTTAAGCATGATAAAAGCTCTTTGGGTTCGGTTCCCCTTATTTGAACGCTTTCGTTTGCCAGTACATCCTGAATCAGTGCAAACTGTTGCTCTGGCAAAGCAGTATGGTCAAAGTCAAGAACTTTTGCGGCAAATTTAGTAAAAAAATAACTCAAACTAGACATATTTTTACAGTTCCTAATAGATTGACACCAGCGAAATCAATTAAAAAGTTTATATTGAAATAAAACCATTTAAAAACAATCAATTACCCCTCTTTTCAATCAATTACTCCTCTTTTTTTAGAAATTTACAGTTTAAATTGAACCAAGACCCAATTTTTTCAGAAGATTGTGCCTTGAAGCACTTGACTCAAGCTCCAATTCAAGAATTTTTGAAACAAGATTTTCTTGATAGGAAGTGGGTTCAAGCTTTGAAAGCAACTGTTTTTCAACAGGCTTTGAAAGTGTAATGCAGTCATTAAAAGCAATTATTAAATCAATCTGCTGCTTGCTAAGACTGTTTAAATCAAACAATCCTTTCTTTGCCTTAAGCAAATTGAACATAAGGCGCAAAGCAAGCAAACCATAAACCTGTTTGTTTAACCTGAGTGAATCAAAAACTGCACCAACTATGTTCTTTTCCTTAATCAAAAGCAACCCTTCCTCCAAACCGGAAATTCCCTCAATTGTAGCAACAAAATATCCATTAAAATCGGATTCAAGAATCTTTTCAAGCCTCTTAAAAGGCACGATTTCAGAAAAAGACTTATGTTGTTCTACAACTGTTCCAACAGGTATGTTCATTCATCCACCCAGCACTATTACTACATCGGCAGTGTTTTTTAATGCTGCTGCCGAAGACTCTTCAGCCAAAACAACAATTGTTTGCTTGCCATAGCGCTTTGCCTTTATTATCGCAGGCAAAAAATCACTATCCCTTGTAACAAAAGCAATTGAATGAATTGCCTTGTTAAAAACAGCTTCGGTTGCATCGCTTGCCATTGCAACATCAACATCTCCAACAGTTAACAAGGTTTCAAAACCCTGATTTACAACAGCTTCAACAAGTTTGTTGGAAGCAAACTGATTCAAAAAAACGCGGGCAATTTTTAAATTTCCGTGCTTTTCCAAAACCTGCTTTATGGTTTCCAAATCAATTCCAAGTTCCTTGCGCAAAATGTTTGGGCCGTCAACAAAAACAGCAATGTTTCGCCCCTTCTCTTTCTTAATTACCTTGCCAATCTTTTTCTTTACGTCGTCAAGCACCAAGGGAAAACACCAATATTATATATAATAAAGTAATGACAATAATAAGAAAAAGGTATTTACAGCAGAATTTGTGGTTAAATGAAACTAGATGGAAAAAGAATTTTTTTAAGGCCATGGCGAGAAAGCGATGCAGAAGACCTTGTGGCATTGTTAAATGATAAAAGCATTGCAAATTTTACAAGAGTTCCAAACCCATACAAATTAAAGCATGCAAGGAAAAAGTTAAAGGAATGCAGGGAAAAATGGCGAAAGAAACAGGAAGCTGGTTTTGCAATAATTTCCAAAAAAGAAAAGAAATTGCTTGGAAGCATTGACATAATGGACATTGACAAACACAGCAGAAAAGCGCACATTGGCTACCTTCTTGGAAAAGAATTCAGGGGAAAGGGATTTATGCAGGAAGCAATACAGCTCGTGCTTGGGTTTGCATTCAAAAACCTGAAATTGAACAGGATTAGAATTAGCTGTTTTGTAAAAAACAAGGCAAGCAGAAAAGTCATTGAAAAAACAGGCGCCAAATTTGAGGGAATTGAAAGAGACGGCATCAAAAGCGGCCTTGGAAAGCTTCATGACGTAAGAGTTTACTCAATTCTTGCAAGAGAGTTCAAGCGAAAAGATATTTAAAGTGAAGCGGATTAATTTATTCAGGGTGTTTTTTTGGCAGAAGGAGAAAAAAAGTTTACAAACGCAGGTCATTTAAAGCCAGGAAGTTTTGTTTTAATTGACGGCTTTGCATGCCAGGTAAAAAGCGTTGACAAATCAAAGCCAGGAAAGCACGGCTCAGCAAAAGTAAGAGTTGTTGCATTTGACGTTTTCTCAGGCCAAAAAAGAGGATTGCTAAAATCAACAGGAATGGATGTTGACGTTCCAATAATGCTGAAAGGAAGCGCACAAGTTGTTGCAGTAATGGGAGACACTGTACAAATAATGGACCTTGGGACCTATGAAACCTTTGACGTAAAAAAGCCAGAAAGCATTCAAGGACTTGCTTCAGGCATTGAAGTAGAGTATGTAAAATGGGGAAGCCAAGTAAAGGTTTTAAGAAAGAAAGGAAGCTAATTCTGCAAAAAAAAAAAAAGCAAAACAAAACATTAAATAAAAAAAAACCTCTAATTAACACAACATGCAACCAAAGCATATTGCAACTGCACTAATTTTCCTAACAATAATTGGAACAGCGCAAGCAGCAACCTACTACTGTGACCCTGTCACCGGAAACACAACAACAGGCAATGGAAGCGAAAGCAATCCCTGGGGAAGCCTTCAATCAATTGACGAAACAGGATTCTTTGACAATGAAACAATAGTTGGCGGAGACACAGTAAAGCTTCTATCAGGTTACCATGGAATGTTTGCCCACAGCACCTATGGAGTAACACGCGAAGGACTGATTACTATTGAGGCAGCAGACGGAGCAATACCACAGCTTAGCAAAATAATAATAAAATATGCAGAAAACTGGAAGTTCAAGGGATTGCATATAAGCCCTGAATTTGCAGGCCCTGTTGAAGAAGGAACTGGGGCAATAATCTACGGTTATGGAAACTATCACATAATAATTGAGGACTGCAACATTTTCATTGTTAATGATGCATCAGACTGGACTGCATATGAGTGGAGAGAAATAGCTCAAAATGGAATAGACATTCGCAGCCCAGCTGACTCTACATTTATCAATAACACTATAAGAAATGTGAAATACGGGTTTACCGGCATTGGAGGAAACAACCTAGTACAAGGCAACCTTGTGGACGGCTTTTCAATTGACGCTCTAACATCCTTAAATGGACCGAACACAATTGTTGAAGACAACATTTTCATCAATTCCTATGATGACGAAGCAACAGGAACACACACCGATGGAATACAGGTCTTTCCAACAAACGACCTTCCAACCGAAAAATATGACAATATCACTATCAGAAGAAACTATATAAATGCAAGGACAGATCCAAACAGGGACCCAGACACTTTAGGCGGATTGCAGGGCATCTTCATTGAATCAACCGATTATTTTAGCGGAGTGATTGAAGACAATGTTATCCTTGCAACAAACACAGGCCATGGAATAACAGTTCAAAATGCAGGTGGTCCAAAAGGACTTCAAATTTTAAACAACACGATTTTGTTACCTTATGGGATTACAAACGGTGACAACCACGGACCAGGAATAAGAATTACAGCAGAAGCAGACAACATAACCGTAAAAAACAACATTGCCAATAACTTTCCACTGCCGGATGATTACCCCGGGAAAAACTTTGTTGTAGAAAACAACCTTGATGTAAGCGTTTACAGGGACATGGGAGACGATGACTATGTAGGTCTTTTTAAGGATTACCCAAACCACGACATGCGACTTCTAATGTCAAGCAAGGCATGCAATGGAAATATTACTAGAGAACCCTATCTTACAACAGGAAGCATGGTTGGAGCACTTGACTGCATACTTAACACTTGTTCAAAGGCAGGAGACTGCGATGATGAAAACCCCTGCACAACAGACTCTTGTTCAGAAGGGCAGTGTCAATACTCTTTCAACAGCGACTCCTGCGATGATGGTATAGAATGTACTACCTCAGACCACTGCAATAATGGAATATGCAGCGATGTAACTCCTGACAGCAGCATTTGCCTAAGTATCTACCCGGAATGCACAAGCGCAACATGTGATGCGCAACAAGGCTGCATAAACTTTAGCCCGACAGACTGTAGAATTCCAAATGTTCCCAACGACTTTGCTGCTTATTGGCGTTTTGAATTTGACACAAAGGATATAACCGAAATAAATAATGGAACCTTTATTGGCGGAACAGAAACATACGAGCCAGGTATTCTTGGACAGGCAATAAGACTGAATGGAAACGAGCAGTACATTGATGTAGGGGACGGCACAACTAAGATTACAGGACCAATAACTATTTCTGCTTGGGCTAAGACCGATACAACAAGCACGAGGCAAGCAATTATTGGAAGGGGAAGCTATGACACCTCTCAAGTGCACCACCAGTACAACCTTTGGTTTAACCTGCCAAGCGGCTACATTAGGTCTGAAATAAGCAATGGCCTAACAAAATTTAAAGTGAACACTGACCCATACTTTGTCCAAAGCAATACCTGGTATCATGCGGTAAGCGTTTGGGATGGCTCAAAGATGCATCTTTATGTGAACGGATTGCTTGTAGATTCGATTGATGCTCCGCTTGCAAACCTGAATGACAAGACAGACAACACGCTAATAGGAACCAAAGGCGCTTACACCTACTGGTTTGACGGCCTGCTTGACGAGATAATGCTTTACAGCCGTGCTTTAAGCACGGCAGAAATTGAACAGATTTACGCAAGCCAAAGCAGCAACCCACCAGAACCAGAGTGTGTTGACATGCCAACGCTTTTAGAGCATGTAGAACAATGGAAGCAGGGAAATATTGGAATGACTACAATAATGGAAAAGATTGGCAAGTGGAAAAGTGGAGAAGGTTGCTGAAAAGAATTATATAGTTGTTTAAAAAAATAGAATGCAAAAAAAAGAGTGAAAAATAAAATGAACAAAAAGATTGGCCTAACATTTGTAGCAATTCTGCTATTGACAGCTTGTGTTAGTGCATCAACTGTTTCAAGAAGCTTCAGTAGCACGGAAATTGAACCAGGCCAAAGCATAACAGTAACACTTACTGCTGACATTACCGGTGGAGAAACCTACTATGCAATAGACGAAACACTGCCAAGCGGTTGGACAATATCAAATCCAGGAACTGGAAACAATGACGAAGCAGGACACTTAAAATGGGTTATGATAGAGAGTGCTGTTGATACTGCTTATACTTATACTTTGACTGCATCAGGCTCCGGAGAAACAACAAGCTTCAGCGGATTATACATGTTTGAGGGCATGAAAAGCGAAGCATCTGTCAGCGGCCAAAGTCAGGTAATTGTATCTGAACCAGCCGAATGCACACAGGATTCTGATTGCACTGGCCAAATATGCTGTGGTCAATCATGTGTAGACCTTGTTTGCAGCATAGATATAGATTGTGACGATAGTGATAGTTCAACAACAGATAATTGCAGTAACCCTGGCACTTGTAGCGCGGCCTGCCCCAATACAAAAATCACCGAATGTATTAATGATGACAACTACTGCCCACCAGACTGCAATTCAGAAACAGACAACGACTGCATAGAAAGCTGTGGCAATGAAGTTGTTGACGCAGGAGAAACCTGCAGCAACTGCCCAGAAGACATAACCTGCAAAACAGGAACAATCTGCTGCAGTGATGAATGCTTTACACCATGTTGTTATTCTGATTCAAATTGTTATGATGGAGATGCTTGTACAACAGATTACTGCAACAACAGAGGAACTTGTACTGCAAGCTGCTCAAATTCAACGATTGTTGGATGCAGAAATTCTGCGCCAAACCCTGGAACAGGAACAAGTTCTGGAGCAACTGGAAACAGGCTAACTGCAAGCATAGAAGGAAGCTGTTTGAACCAGCCAATAACCGCAACAATATTAAATCAGGAGGGCAATCCGGCAACAGGTTCGTTTGTTCGCGTAACAAAAAATGGAATAACTGTTGAAACCAGAACAACGCCGGAAACAGGAAAAAACTCATTCACGTTCGAAACAGAAGGCGAATACACCTTCTACACAACCAAATCAGGGTACTACGCAGGCACCCAAAAAATTCACATAACACAATGCCAACCACCAACAATAAACTTTAAACAAAAAATAGAAACAGGGCAAAACCAAACAATAACACTAACAGCGGGAGACGGCAACACAATAACAGACTTTAACCTATACCTTACATACCCAAACAACACAACAGCATTACTAAAAGCACAAGAAGGCACTATTATCCTGCCAACAGAAGAAACAGGAACATACACAGCAACACTCCAAACAACAGGATACCAAACAACAATAAGCTACCAAGCCACAAACCCACTACAAATAATCCCAAACATAAACCCCGATGCAAAACCAACAGTCGAAACAGTTTTTGGGGAAGAAACAGTTGAACAACCAAACTACCTAATCATATGGATACTTGCAATCGCAATAATCAGCGGCTTAATTATTGAAGTCACAAAACTAAAACCAGGCTGGTTCAGGGTTTTTATGGCAGTAACATACACCGCACTACCACTTGCAGTCAACTATTACAGCAAAAACACCCTTATAGCATTCATAACAATAATCATACAAACACTAATCCTAACAGCACTATACTTCAACCAATGGAGAATAAAAAAAGCACTACAAGCAATAAGCAAACTTGAAAATAATTAAAAAAAATGTTTGATTAATGCGGCAATTTTTTCCAGACAGTTATCTTTATTAAGCACAAATTCTATTTTATATTCAATTAAAATTTTAACGGAGGGTGTTTATGCCAAAAGATGCGATAAAAGAAGGAATGAACTTTGCCCTTGGCATTGTCAAGATAAGCGGAGAAAATTTCAACAAAATAATGAAAGGGCTTGAGAAAAAAAACAAGCTCAGTGCAAATGATGGAAAAAAAATGGTCTACAGGTGGGCTGCTGAACAGCAAAAACAGCTCGTAAAAATGCAGGCAAAAATGAGAGCCATGAAAAAAAATGCTTTGAAAACAAGACTTTACAGCAGCAAAGACCTGGCCGAAATAAATAAAGTAATAAAAACTCTTTCAACGCAGATTGCAGTACTTGAAAAAAAGAAGAAGAAGGCCGAAGAAACTTTAAAAAAACAAAAAAAGACGGCTTTGAAAAAAAGAACTGCAAGGAAAAAAAAATCAAAAAAGCGCACTGCAAAAAAGAAAAAATAAGTTGAAAAGGTAAGATAAATGCTCAGCTTTCTTGAGACTCCAGGAGACATAAAAAGATTCCTCGAAATAATGAGGGTTTTCCTTAAATATGGGTGGAAGTCTTCAAAAGAACTAAAGAAAATGAAGGGAAAATTCCCTTTCCTGAACAAACTGGAGAAAACTCAGGAAATCGGAGAAGAAATTTCTGGACCGGTAAAGCTTAAGAGAATTTTTGAAGAGCTCGGTCCAACTTTTATAAAATTTGGACAGATGCTTAGCACAAGACCTGATCTGATAAAAGAAGAATATATTATTGAACTAAAAAAGCTTCAGGACGAGGCACCTGCTTTTTCTTACGAGGAAACTGAGAAAATTATAAAAACAGAATTTGGAAAAAATATTAAAACAATTTTCAAACACTTTGAAAAAGAGCCAGTTGCCGCTGCCTCAATAGGACAGGTATATCTTGCAACTCTGCATAATGGAAGACAGGTTGCTGTTAAAGTGCAAAGACCAAACATACTGCACATTATACAGGAAGACCTGCGGATAATGGCATTCATTGCAGAGCTTGTTGAAAAAAATATCAAAGAAACACAGTACTATAATCCGACAAATATTGCAGAAGAATTCGGAGAAACAATAATAAAAGAACTTAATTACAGAAGAGAAGCAACAAACGCAGAACACTTTGGAATAAATTTCAAAAACGACCCCGATGTTACAATTCCAAAAGTTTACTGGGATTACACTACACTAAAAGTAATAACACTTGAGCGGGTTAAAGGCAGAAAAATAAGCAAGTTTTTCAACAACAAGAAAAAAGCTCTTAAAAAATCCATTGCCGACAACTTCATCAACTGCTTTTTTAAACAAATATTTTCTTACGGATTTTTTCAAGCAGATCCGCATCCTGCAAATGTTTTTGTATACATCCACAAAAACAAGCCAATAATAAGTTTAATTGATTTTGGAATGGTCGGCAGACTAATGGAAGACACAAGAGACAACTTTGCAGCAATGCTTGTGTTAATGTCTGAAAAAAATGTTAAGGGACTAACAAAACAACTGAAGGCAATGGGACTTATTGACAGGCTTGACGACGAAAAAAAATTCATGCTGGATCTTGCAGAAATAATGGATTATTTTTATGATATTAGCTATGAAAAAATTGACTTTACAGGATTTGGCAACGCAATGATAAGAACAATGGTAAAACACAAAGTCAAAATTCCACAAGAATACCTTTTGTTCTTAAGGGGAATGAGCGTTGCTCAAAACACGGTTGAAATATTGGACCCATCAGTTGACCTTATGGCAAAGGCAGAGCCCTACATCAGAAAAATAATGGAAGAAAAAATGAAACCGGGTTATTTGATTAGAACATTTAAAGACAATTACTTTGAATTTGACAGACTTATAAAAAGATTGCCAGAAAGCCTGATTAACATATTCAAAAAGCTTGAAGAAGAAGACATTAAAGTTTCAATTGAAGCCAAAAACATTGACGACCTCAGCAAAAGCCTTACAAAAAGCAGCAACACAGTAAGCATAAGCCTTATTGTAGCAGCACTAATTCTTGGCTCTGGCATGTTGCTTTTTACAAACATTACCACCGCATTAGGAAACACTAGTGAACTTGGAGCGGTTGGTTTTGTAGTAGCAATGGTAATAGGACTGCTTGTTGTAATGAGGGCACTAAGGGCATAATTTTGGAAAAAAAAAACTCTAAGTCATAACAACATTAATTTGCAACAGCACTATTCTGCAAAAACATTAATTCACAGCACTGTTTTAAAGACAGGTTCCAACACCCAAAGTTAACACGTCACGCAGGCCTGTTGCAAATCCAAGAATAATTATAACAATTTTTATAAATCCGCGCAAATTCTCGTTCTTGATTTCTTTGTCAACAAAGTAAAGAATTACAAAAACCAAACCAATCTTTGCAAGCACAAAGCTAACTGGAAATGAATCAAGGAGAAATGCTGAAAGAGGGTGCTGTTCGCCGCAAAAAAAGAACTTGGTTGCAACAAAAGTTGCAAATCCATCCAAAGCCTGTGAGGCAAGCGCAAGCCTGTTCAAACCAGTCTTGAGAATTTTTTTGCCAAGTTTTCCAGAAATGAAAATAAGCAATGCTGTTGTTACTGCAACAAGCAACAGCACTTCAATTACTCCAATCCACGCCTGAAAATTTAAAAATTCAAAAAAGACAATTGGCAGGGCAAAAATTAAACCAATGCATGCAAACAATTTGTAAAAATTAATATTAAATTTTTTTGAGGCAAAAAGAGAAACAACAAGAGACACCAATGTTACGGTTGCAATAAACAGGAAAATGCCAGGGGTAACAAAATAATAAGCTAGCTCAAGTGGATTCCAGCTACGCGGAAGCAGTGCCATATCTTCAAGAACGCGAAGGGCAGAACCAAGAAGAACATAGGGTAAAAGCGCAAGCATAAATTTTGTATTAAACTTTACTCCACGCTTGTCAAGCAATGGAAAGATTACGAAAAAAAGCAGAAAAAGCATTATTGCTCCGTAAACAATATACTCCGCCGGCCCATAAAGACCGCGTTCAGCAATTCTTTGGGCAAAAAATTCGTAAAAAATCGAACCAGGGTCCATACAAAGGAATTTTTAACAACTTAATTCTTTTATATTGGTATTATGGAGAAGGAAAAAGTACTTGCCCTGGTTCGGGAACTCTTATACCCTAACCAAATTGCACTGGCAACGTCTATAGATAAGGATGGAACGCCCAACATAATTACGCTTGCTTGGAACATGCGCACCTCGGATGAGCCGCCGATGATTGCGATTTCTGTCGGGAAGAGCAGGTATTCACACAAACTCATTTCAGAATGCGGGGAATTTGTTCTTGCTTTTCCAGGGGAGGAAATGCAGAAAGCGGCAATTTATTGCGGTACCCACTCAGGCAGAAATGTAGATAAGTTCAAGGAAAGCGGATTGAAGGCCGAAAAAGCAGAAAGTGTAAGGCCTCCACTTATAGCAGGATGCATTGCCAATTTTGAATGCGTCGTGGCAAGCAGCCTTGACACTGGAGACCACACTATTTTTGTTGGAGAAATTAGGAAGGCAAGCTCTTCAGGCAAAAAGAAGCTCTTGCTTGAACTCGACAATGACAGAATAGGCTGTGCAAATGAATTTTGAAAAGAAAAAAATAGAGATAAATCTAAGATGAATTAAGCAGGTATGAAAAATGGAGAAGAAAAAAAAGCCAAGAAGTTTGAAAGAAGCACTTGAAGGAAAGCTTTCAAAAAAAGAAAGAGAAAAACTTATCACAAGCTTTGACAGCATTGGCGACATTGCAGTTATACAAATTCACGAAGATTTGCAAAAAAAAGCAAAGCTAATTGGAGATGCCTTGCTCTCCACAAACAAGCAATTCAAAACAGTGTGCATGGTTTCAGGAGAACACAAAGGCAAATACAGAGTACAACCAGTAAAGGTAATTGCGGGAAAAAAGACACTGAAAGCATCTTACAGAGAAAGCGGATGCCTGTTTTCGGTTTATTTAGGCAAGGTATTCTTTAGCCCCAGATTAAGCACTGAACGAATGAGAATTTCGCAATTAATTAAAGAAAATGAGATAATTGGCGCATTTTTTGCAGGAGTTGGACCGTTTCCAATAGTTTTTACAAGGCTTAGCCAGATGAAAAAGGCATATGCAGTAGAACTTAACCCAGAAGCATACAAAGGACTTCTACATAATATTGGATTGAATAAATGCCAAAACAAAGTAGAACCTATTTTGGGAGACGTAAAAAAAGTAGTTCCAAAAATGCTTTTGGAAAAATGCGACAGGGTAGTAATGCCTTTGCCAAAAGGTGGAGAAAACTTTTTGAAAGAGGCAATGATGGCATTAAAGTCAGAGGGCGGCATTGTTCACTTTTACAGATTTGTTGAAAGGGAAAAAGGAGTTGGGCAGCCATTGAAGGAAATTAAAGAAGCAGCAAAAGAACTTGGAATGAAAACACGCGTTCTTAGAAAGAAAAAAGTTCGTTCTTTTTCCGCAAGCAAGGAACAGGTCGTAATAGACTTTTGGGGAAAAAAGATTTAGCAACTACTCCCATTGAAGATAGGGATAGCCACCGTGCGTTGCATCAATAATCCAAATGCCTACAAAATCCCAACCAGTATAAGTTGACTGCAGCTTCATATCAGCCTGAGTTGACTCTGTCCCGCAACCGCTTGATGCCTGGCCTGAATCAGTCGGATTCCAGTAATTGTCTGCTGTGCAGGTTGCAGTATTTACTCCAACAAAACCGCCAACGTTATCTTTTCCAGAGACCTTGCCAGTGGCATAGGACTTGCTTATCGAACCATAATTTGTACCAATTAGCCCTCCTGCAACCTGGTTTCCATTGCATATAACATTTGCAGAAGAATAAGTGTTGGAAATTGTTGCTCCAGAAGTACCAACAAGACCTCCAACATAGTCACCTGCGCTGGTAACACTTCCAGTTGAATAAGAATTTCTTATGATTGCATTTTGAGAGACAGATCCGGCCAAAGAGCCTACAACCCTCAACCCGTATATATTTGCATTGGTCAAACCAACATTTGATATCTCGCCACCCTCACCAAGATCCCCAAACAATCCAATACTCCATTCTGACCCTCGGTTAATAGTCAAATTTGTTATCTGGAAATTGTTTCCATTAAAGCTTCCGGTAAACTTCGCAGCACTGCTTCCAATAGGCTTAAACCCATAATAGGCACCAGGATTTTCTGGAATCTCATTCCAGGCAGCACTTGCAGAACAGTCAATGTCTGAAGCCAGCTCATAATTTTCTGTCAAATCGCCGTCTTTTATTGCCTGCAAGCTGGCACAATCAGTTATCTGAATAGTGGTTGGCACAGGACTAACACCAGTGCCTGAACCAGTAATTGTAACGGCAAATGTGTTTGATAAATTATCAAAATCAATATACTCTATTTCAATTGTTCCAGAAACTTCTGAAACGCCACTGCAATCAATCCAAAGATTCTCACCAGCAGGCATATAAATTCCTGGAGATATTTTTACACCAGTGCTTATGACATTGCCATTAATCAAACAGCTTACAGATTCTGTTGAATAACTTGCAGGCAAAGTAATTTTTGTAACATAAATCTTTCCCTCAGCAATGTTCTGCAGTATGATGTCAACATCACTACCAGAAACAGAACCGCCTTTTAGCATAATTTTTGTAGGGTCACTGGAATAAAAATTGACTTTGGAAATAGGAGTGCTTACAACAAAAACAAGAACGGCAACAACACTTGCAATTAGAATAAACGCCCAGCCATAAGTCATTAAATAATCCAAAGCAGCCTGAGCAGAAGTTCCCCGAAGCAAAACCATTATAGTAAAATGTTTTTCAAATATTTAACCCTATTCATTTAGGCAAAGAGGAAAGAATTAAAATAGATTCCCTTAATTTTGTTATCGTAGAGGTTTTGTTGAAATGGTTTTAAGGCTTGTTTTTTTGGGACCGCCTGGTGCAGGCAAGGGCACAATAGCGCAAAGGTTATGTGAAGCGCACAAACTTTTGCAAATTAGCACAGGAGAACTGTTAAGGGAAGAAACAGGAAGGGGAACAGAACTTGGAAATAAAGTAAAGGCAATAATGGAATCCGGACAATATGTTGAAGACGAAATTGTTGCAGAACTTGTTGAAAACAAGCTGAAAGAATTAGGTGAAGAAAAGGGATTTATTTTGGACGGGTTTCCAAGAACTATTAAGCAAGCAGGAATACTTGAAGGAATTCTTAACAAGCTTGGTTTGAAACTCAATGGAGCATTTGACATTGAAGCAAGTGACGAAACCATTATTGAAAGGTTAAGTGGAAGAAGAAGCTGCGGCAAATGCGGAAAAATTTACCACTTGAAAAACATTCCTCCAAAAGAGGAAGGAAAATGTGACAAGTGTAGTTCTGTCCTTGTGCAAAGAAATGATGATAAGCCTGAAGTTATAAAAACAAGGCTTGAAACATACAGGGAAAAGACAGCACCGCTTGTAAAATACTATGAAGAAAAAGGCCTTTTGAAGGTTATTGATGCAAACGGGAAAGTAAATGAAAACATTCAAAATGTTGAAACAATACTTGGAGTGATTGAGTAAATGGTTGACATTGTTGTTTTTGGAAGCGTTGCGTTTGATTCAATAAAAACACCCTTTGGAAAAACAGACAAAACACTTGGTGGGTCAGGAACTTATGCAAGCATTGCCGCTTCTTTTTTCTCAAAGGCCGGGGTTGTAAGCGCAGTTGGTTCCGACTTTGGAACAGAAAATATGGACATTTTGAAAAAAAAAGGCGTTGATTTGACAGGACTTGCATTAATGCCTGGAAAAACATTTCACTGGAAAGCAGAATATGGCCATGATATTAATTCAGCAAAAACTCTTGACGTTCAATTCAACGTTCTTAAAAATTTTAAACCAGAACTTCCAGAAGAATACAAAAATGCCGAATTTTTGCTTCTTGGAAACAACGACCCAGAAGCACAGCTTAATGTACTAAACCAAATGGAAAAAAGGCCAAAACTTGTAATAGCAGACACAATGAATTATTACATTGAACACAAAAAAGACAAGGTTTTGGAGGTTGTAAAAGAAGCAGACATCTGCCTTATGAACGACGGAGAAGCAAGAATGCTTTTCAATACACCAAGCCTTTTAAAAGCCGCAAAAAAAATTATTAAACTTGATTCAAATCTTGCAATAATCAAAAAAGGAGAACACGGTGCATTGTTGAACACAGAAAAAGGAAGCTTTGTTGCGCCTGCATACCCTTTGGAGGAAGTGATTGACCCAACAGGCTGCGGAGACTGCTTTGCAGGGGCAATGATTGGATTTCTTGCAAAGCAGGGAACGGTTAATGAAGAGCTTATGAGAAAAGCCATAATTTATGGGTCGGTTGTTGCTTCCTTTAATGCAGAGGGAATGGGAACTGAAAAATTGTGCAGTATTTCAATGCAGGAAATTGAAGAAAGGTTTAACGAATTTAAAGAGATTGTAAGATTTTGAAATATTGGAAATTGGTTTTTTGGCATAAGACTTTCCCTATTAAACCATTCGTCACATTTTTTTCCATCTTCTTCAATGCCAGCCTCTTCCTTTGCAATTGCAGCAGCTATTTTTTCCCACTCCCTGCGCGACGTGAAAAGATCAGGGTTTGATTTAAGAAATGTTAAAAACTCAATTCTCTCAGCTCTAAGCCAAAGATGCTTCTCCAAAGCAAAGGAGGCAAGGTAAACAATTCTTTCTGCCACAGGCTTCTTTTTTCGTGTTTCAGACAGCAATTCAATTCGAGCCAGTTCAAAACTATGGTTTGCGCTCTTAATATTTGCCTGCAGAGTTGTAAACTTTTGATGCATTCCTTTAGGCACTAGTCTAATTGTTTTAGGGATTTTTGGTTTTTTTGATTTTTCATGAAAGGGAACATTTCCAGAAAACTTTATTATATGCATTAAACAAAGAAAGGGGATGTTTGCTTTAAAAAAGTTTGCAGTCAAATAATCTTAAGAATTACGAATTTTAAATTTTAAAGGAGTTGATTTTTGTGGCACACGAAGTAAAGGATGAAAGTCTGGCAGAACAGGGTCAAATGAACATAGAATATGCAGAACAAAACATGCCTGCATTAAGGGCGATAAAGGCACGTTTTGAAAAAGAAAAGCCATTGAAAGGAATTAGAGTCGGAATGGCATTGCATATAACAAAGGAAACAGCAAACCTTGTAAGAACACTAATTGCAGGAGGAGCAGAGATTGCAATAACAGGATGCAATCCTTTAAGCACACAAGACGATGTTGCAGCAGCCCTTGCAAAAGACGGAGTAAATGTTTACGGCCACAAAGGAGAATCAAACGAAGACTATTACAGATTTTTAAACAATGTTCTTGACTTCAATCCAAACGCCACAATTGACGACGGATGTGACATCATCTCAGAAATTCACGCCAAAAGACCAGAGCTCCTAAAAGACCTGATTGTGGGAACAGAGGAAACAACAACAGGAATTATCAGACTAAAAGCAATGGAAGCAGACAAAGCATTAAAGTATCCAATAATTGCAGTAAACGACAATTTGACAAAGCACCTTTTTGACAATTTCTACGGTACTGGACAGTCTACACTTGATGGGATAATGAGGGCAACAAATGTTTTGTACTCTGGAAAAACCGTTGTGGTTTCAGGATACGGAGACTGTGGAAGGGGTGTTGCACTAAGATCAAAGGGACTAGGAGCAGACGTAATAGTATGCGAAGTTAACGCTGTAAGAGCACTGCAGGCAAAACAGGACGGCTATAATGTAATGCCAATTGCAGAAGCAGCACCAGAAGGTGACATATTTATTACAGTTACAGGAGACAAACACGTTATTGACATTCACCACATGGAAAAAATGAAAAACGGAGCAATTCTTGCAAACTCTGGACACTTTGATTGCGAAATAAATGTCAACGGACTTGAAAAGCTTGCAAAAAGCAAGAGAAGGATAAGGTGGCAGCTTGACGAATATGTTTTGGAAGACGGAAGGAAAATCTTTTTGTGCGCTGAAGGAAGACTTGTAAATCTTGGCTCTGCAGAAGGCCACCCCTCAGAAGTAATGGACTTATCATTCTGCGGTCAGGCACTGGCATTGGAATACGGCATAAAAAACAAGGGAAAGCTTGAGGCAGGAGTTCACCTTTTGCCAGAAGAAGTTGACCAAGGTATTGCAAAGCTAAAGCTTGAGGCAATGAAAATAACTATTGACAAGCTAACAGAGGAACAGAAGAAATACCTTGCTTCATGGCAGGAAGGGACATAAAGGCTTTTTGGGAAAAGGATTAAATACTCTTTCAGAGCTATTTTCTTTATGCCTGAAATTATTCCTGAAAAACCTGAAAACTTCGAGGACAAAGCAGAAGACTTTGGATTTGAAAGCAGTAAAATTGATCCAGACAGCCTTCAGGAAGTTCCAAAAGGAAAAGAAAAAGAATACCTTGTTGACTTAATAGACCAGCCTGCCTGGAAAAGCATCCTTATAGGGCTTGTAAAAGGCAACAAAATGGACCCCTGGAACATTGATGTAGTAGAGCTTGCAAATTTGTACTGGCAAAAAATACAGCTTCTTGAAAGACAGGATTTAAGGGTTCCTGCAAATGCAATCCTTGCCTCGGCAATCATGCTCAAGTTAAAGGCAAGAACAATAAAAATAAGCAGTGTTGAAGAAGAGGATGGTGAAACAAAGGAAATAAGCAGAGAAGAACTTGCAATGATTGAAGAAACCATTCCTGAATTGAGGGGGCAAAGGCAGTTCAGGGAAGGAAAAATTTCACTTGACGAACTGGTTGAAAGCATTGGCGAAATTTTGGAAAAAACAAGGACAAAAAAAAGCATTTTGAGAGACAAAGAAATTCCAGAATTCAGCCTTGAATTTAACAAAGAAAAGGCCGCAGAACAGATTGACAAAGTTTTTGCAAAAATAAAAGAAAGGGTTGACAGCCAGGGACTTGTAAGCTTTACCACCCTGCTTGACGAACAAACTCCACTGGCAATGGTGTACTGCTTTGTACCACTCTTATTCTTAGTAAACAGCGGCAAAGTAAATGCATGGCAGGAAGAATGGTTTGGCGAGATTTTTATCAGCATCTTAAAGGAAGGGAAAAAATAGTTCAATTGAAATAGCTCACTTGTTAATTCTTGGAAGCACAAAAAAAGCAAAGACTGCTGCAAACACAACAACAACCCAAAAAACTATTGGAGTAATCATGTTGGCAAAAAGCAATGCAAGGCTTGAAATTAAGTAAGCTATTAGAATTAGAACAAATATTTGTACAATTTTTTTGGAATTCATTTTCTAAAACACCTCATTTCAAACGATTTGCTAAATCTGTTTCTCTAAGGCCTTAACATCTGCCTTTACCTCTTCCATGCTTTTCTTTAAACCCTTTTTTGAAAAATACTTTGCCACATTTCTCAAATCTCTTTCAAAAAATTCTTCGGCTTCAGGATGGGTTGTCAAAACAGCCTGTCCAACATCAATCAAAACAAGCTCGCCTTGCCTGTTTAAAATGTTATATTCTGAAAAGTCAGCGTGAACCAGTTCAGCTTTGAACAAAAGCCTTGCAAGAAAACCCACTTCAGTTTTGTAGGCTTTTTTAATATCCTTCAGCGGCTTTTCTTTAAGAGATGGTGAAGCAATCTCTTCGGTGCCAATAAATTCCATTACAAGCACGTTTTCAAAAAAAGCAATTGGCATAGGACATGAGACTCCAACCTTGTTTATTAGCAAAAGGTTTGAGAATTCTTTTTTTGCCCATGCAAAAACTATGTCACGCTTGTTTCTTTTAACTTTTCCAAAGCGCCTGTCGCCATGCAAATACTCGTACATTTTATTAAAGTCACTTGTATCAGTCTTGTAAATTTTTACAGCACGGTTGTTTCCAGCACTGTCCTTTGCCAGAAAAACATGTGCCTCTTTTCCGGTGCTAATCACATGCTCCACAATATCAAAATAGCCCCTTGAAGCAAGCTTGTGCAATGCATGAATTGTTCTCTTGTCAAAAACCTTTGCAAAGGTTTTCCTCTGCTCTTCTTCCGGAACAAATTTTCTAATGTCAAATTCGCTCTTGTTTTCTTTTGGCATATAGAAAAGAGTAGGGCTAAAGGAGTTTAAATTGTTAATTGGAGGGGAAAAAAATTGAAAAAAGGCGGAAAATTATGAAAAGAAAAAAAGGTTAAAAAAATGAAAAAAATTATTAAAAGAAAAAAAGAGGAATGGGGCTTTTTTAGGCCCCAAAAACAAATTCTTTCAATTCTTTAAGGCTGCCAAGGTTGTTTGCCTTTAGCATTCTCTCCGAAAGGGTGTATAGCACATCACCAATGTAAAGGCTTCTTTTGACGCTGTAAACATCGTCAAAGTAATAGCCTCTTTTTAATTCATCCTCTTCAGTCACATGCGTTATCCTGCCCCTTTCAACAAACCCATCTTCAAGGCTTACATTGAAAACAAAGACACCCTGAAAAGTGTATTCTCCTCGTTCAGGCGAACCTTTTCTTTCAATATTCGGAGAGTTTTTTATATCTTCAGGAATTTCGGCCAATAGTATTGGCAAAACAAGAAGCTCTTTTTCCTTGTTATATAGGAATGCCTTGTGGTCGTGCAATGCATAGCTCTCGGTTCCCCTGTCTCCAATAATAATCTTGTGCATTTCAACAGGGTTTTCCACATCACTTACATCAAAAATTGCCATTTTAAGCCCTTGATACCATGCAAAGTCTCCGTAAGTTGACTCAATTGAGTCCTTGCCAATTCCTATAAGATGGTCTTTGTCTATTGGATGCAGGTAATCGCTGTACCCAGGAATCTTTAACTTTCCAAGAACTGTTGGGTTGGTTGGGTCTGAAACATCTATGACAAACAATGGGTCAACCTTTTTGAATGTTACCATATAGGCTTTTGGACCCATGAACCTCGCGCTATAAATGCTTTCACCAGGGGCAAGATCCTCCAATTCACCAATTGTTTCCATGGCCTCATCCAGGACATAAAGGCTGTTTGAACCATTCCATCCAATGGTTGTTGCAATTCTGAAGTTTCCTTCAAATTCGTCCATTGAAAACTGATTTAGTACATGGCCTGAAACATTGCCTTGCCCAAGATAGCCTATTTCTCCAGCAACCAAACCAAACTTGGTTACTACTGTTTCTTCACTGTCACCAATGATTACTCTTTCAATTTCTTTCACAGCAGTTCCTTCAGGAATAAAAGTTTCCCTTGGAAGCCATGCTGTTGCTGCAAGATATATGTTGTTCTTTGAAGCAAAAACACTTTGAGCGTCTCCTGCAATTGTTTCCTGTTCTGTTTCACCAGAGTCAAGGTTTATTGAGGCAAGTGTAACAAAGCTTCTGATTGGCATTGGGTCAATGTAGCCAATCTCAGTTGCTTCTGCAACCCTTTTTTCAGTTCCGTCCTCAGCCATCATTGGAATAATGCATTCTTTGCCTTCAAAGCAGTCCCTATAGTTTGGCCAGCTGTTTACAACAAAGTATGCATAGTCTCCAATCATTCTTGAAGTTAGGTAATTTCCTTCAAAGTCAAGCTCTTTTTCAAGCTTTGGATTTTCCCTGTCTGAAATATCATACAGCCTTACTGCAACACTAGTTCCTCCATAGTAAGGGTAATACATTTCGTCAGCTGCAATTCCAGATTCTGCAGGAACTTGTTCCCTAGCTGCATATTGCAACTGTGAGTTGCCAAACACCAATAGCTTGTCATCCAAAACAAACATTTCCAAAGGATTTACACCTGGCAGATTTGTTTCAGAAACTATTTTGCTTCCTTCAATTGGATAAGCATCTGTTATCACAAGCGTTTCACCTGAAAAACTGTAAATGTATTTTCCATCTGTTTTTACAATGTCAGCTTCGTCAACTCCTTCAACCTGAATGTTTGTGGTTGAAAAATCTGAGCTTGTGCCATCAAAATCCCCACTTTTTTCAGCAGCCATTGGAACAGCAGTTTCAAGCACCATATTATCCATTATGCCACCACGATAACCCCAATCAGATTCATCAAAAGCAGCCTTTAATTCTTCATAGCTTTGAAAGCGTGGCACTTCCTTAAATTGCGGCAGTATTATACCATTGCCACCGTTGTTAGTGTCTATTGGTCCCATGTAGGGGTATGCCATTAAAGCCGCACCTACTACAACAAGCACGGCAAAACCAAGTAAAAAATTTGTATCAAGATCCATTTTTATATCACCTAACACAAATAGGATTACTGATATTTAAATAGTGCTTTTTTTGCTTAGGCAAATGCCTAATAGTGCTTTTTTCAAAAAAAAATTGCAAAACTAGATTGGCAGTCCTTCCAAAGCGCCTTTTTTCCTGAACCATTCAACCTGATTTCCAAAAAAGCGCCAAACAACATCGCCTTTGCTTGGCTGAAAATCCCAAATCTTTACAATAACCAAATCGTTTTCTCTAATCCAAACACGCTTCTTTAATTTGCCTGGAATTCTGCATCCTCTTTCAATCTTGTCCTGGCACATTACTTTGAGCTGGTTTGCACCCATAAGCTGTGTTACCACTCCGAAAATCTCAAACTCGTCCTTTTTTGGAAAACGCAGTTTTACAATGGGAGCAGTTCCCTTTTTGTCTTTTCTGTTCTTGTTGCTTGGCATTCAATAAAATCTATTTGGACTATGTTTTAAATATAACGCTTGGATATTATGATTTTTTTCTTATTAGTTCAATTTCATTTTTTAGTAACGGAATTTTTTCTTTTTCAATGTTTACTTCTATTACAAATGGTTTTTGCAAAGAAAAGACAGGCTGTATTTTTTTCAAGGTTTCAGCATCTGATTCAACAAGCAAGTCGTGGTTTGGATTTCTAGAACGTGTTGCATTTAAGTGAATGTATTTTATTTTATCTTTCAAATTAACGGCGAATTCTTTTGGTTCTATTCCGTTTGCGATTGCGTGGTTAACGTCAAAGCAAAATCCGAATTTGCTCCATTTATTGAGGAATGTTTCAAATTCTTTTGGATATTGTCAGCCTTTTCTTTTTTTACCGTTAGGCATATTCTCAATGCACACATTTTTCACAGCTGACAGTGCAGAAAAGGCACTTACATGATTTGGATGGAAAGTAACAAATTCAAAATTTACCTGTTTGGATAACGCCCCTAATCTTTTTGAAACTGTTTTTTGTTTCTTCGTTTTTGCCATAATTGGTTTCTTTTACAGGAACATGCAGCGTATTGAACTCAAGCGAATTCAAAAAATTAATAGATTTTTGGTCAAACTCAAATTTGTCAAAATCTTCTTTAAAGATAAAGCAAATTTCAACACCGTCAATTAGCCCATAAAACTCTTTCTCGATAAAATGAAGGTGCTCAAGAATGCTTTCAGCAACCCTGTAAACACTACCAGTAGATAGGCTAACAATCATAAGAACGCCTTGTACAAATGGTTATTTGCAATATCAGAATAACTATATTTTAAATATTTGCACGTGCTTTACTTTTGCAATTTCAATCACATTATCTTTTGAAACAAGGCCTTCCTCCAATGCAATTTGAACTGCCTTGTTTCCAACAATATTAATGTTTTCAAATTCGTGGAGTTTGATTCGCAATTCTTCAATTGACACAGGCTCTCCGTTGTAAAAGCTATTGCTTACAACAAACTCTGTTTTTTTGCCATTGAGTGTTTTGCCACAAAGCTCTTTGTCACAAACACCAAGAACAGCATTACTTCCCAAACCATGAACCCTGCAAAGAATTTAAACCAACTCTTAAAGCCCTTTGACACTGCTTATTGCACCACAGGCTTCACACTTTAACATTTTTACACCGTGCTTTTCAACAACCTTGGTATCAGGCCTTTTGCACTCAGGGCACAAAATAAACTGATTAATATAGCTTTCAATAAGTTTGTTTACCTGCTCTCTGTTAAATTTTCCATTTAATACAAGTCTGTTGTTGTCGTCAATTGCTGCAGAAGTAGCTGTTTCTTTTGCAATAAATTTAAAAAGGTGCTTTTTGTCCCTATTAATTGCCTTCAAAATTGCTGAAAAATTTCTCACAATGGTTTTGTGGCCCTGAATAAAAGACTCAACCTGCGGCATTTCAAAACGCTCGTGCTTTTTTGTACTCTCAGGCAAACAAGCATAAAGCCTTTCAAGCATCTTTTCATATTCCATGAAATAATTTGTTACTGCGAGCATTTTTAACCCTTTCCAAAGCAGGAAAAAGAAAACATTATTAATTACGGGATTGTAATAGCTACATGGACTTTTCAATCTTCTTAAGCGGAACCGCGGAAATTGTTTCATTCTTTACGCAGTTTTTTTACGGCTCTCCCTGGGGAATCCCACTGCTTTTCCTGTTTACCTTGTTTGCAAACGCCTCAATAGTGCTTCCAATCCTTGTAGAACCAGTAGTGCTTGCAGTTGCAGCATTTGCACCAAACATTTGGACAGCAATCTTTGTGGGAATTTTAACAGGCACTGCAGCAGCAATTGGAGAAATGTCAGGATATATTCTTGGATTGCTTGGAGTAAAAACCCTTAAAAAAATGAGCAAGGCCAAAATTGAAAAAGTTTTTGAAGTCGGAGAAAAACTTGCAGACAAAGGCATGCCAATAATTTTTATATTCGCCTTCACACCATTGCCTTTTGACTTGATAGGAATTGCAGGAGGAATAATAAAATACGACCCAAAAAGGTTTTTTTTGGCAACATGGCTTGGGAAACTCTTAAGGTATGTTTTGGTTGCATTAGTTGGATTTCTTGGAATGGAAGCATTACCATGGCTTGGGACATTACTAGGGCTATAAGAAAGGTTTAAAAATATTAGAAAAAGAAATATATAAGTGAAAGGAATATGACAATAAGAAAACCAGTTGCGAAGAGTATAGCAAAAAAATCGCCTACGATAAAATTGTCAGCGATTGAGAGAATTAGACAACGACTTGCACATTCACAAGCTGATCGCTTAAATTACAAAAAACAACTTGCCAAAGTCCGGAAACAACTTAAAAAAGCAAAAAGAGTTGGCTGATTTTTTTAAATTCAATTTTTTAAAAACCTTTTTTTAAAAGCCTAAGGCAATTAAAGCAAGCCATACAAAAATCATCAAAACAGCCTGCAAAGGAAGGGCAGGCAATGCTTTGCCAACATGCCTTCCAACCCAGTCCATTGTAAAAACCAATCCGATTATTGAAGCAACCAAAATCATTGCTGCAGGGACAAGATAAAAAGGATAGGCGGCAGAGCTTGCCTTCATTACGCTTACTGCAAATACCAATGGCAAAACAAGGTCGCCTGTTCCAAGCTCAAACTGATGCTCTTTTGTAGGAATTGCAACAGTAAAAGCAAGGTTTTTTCCGGAAATTCCTTTAGCAAGCTTAACCATGTGCTTTGTTTTAAACACTGCAATGAAATCGTAGACAGACAAAAGGATTAGAAAAACAAGAACAGGAATTACGCCAAGAGAAACACCTATAAGCGCACCAACACCAGCAACAGAAATAATTGCCGCAATATTTCTTATAAAAACGCTTTTTGGAAGCAGTAGCCTTAGTGCAATAAGTTCAACTGCAAAAACAAAAGCAATTGTTTCAGGAACAAAGGTACTGAAAACAATAATTGAAGTGGTAAAAACAACAAATATTTCAAAAACCCTGAACAAGCCAGGGCCTTTGAAGAAAAACATGAAAACCAAAAGCATTGCTGTAAAAAACAAAATTCCTGCAATTAAAAAAACCGCATTCAGCGGGTCATCAGGGCTGTCAGTAAAAATGGTTGGTTGCTCCATTTCACCTGAAGAAATTTCAGCAATTAAATCAGCACCAACACCAAGTCCAATAACCTGTGCAAGCACAAAAATCAAAACAAGCTTTGGCAAAACCTTTTGCATAAAGAAAAAAGAATGCAATAGTGCTTAAATAATTGATGGAAGAAAGCAAATCATTTAATATTACAAAACTGAAGTTTAATACATGGCAAAGAAAAAACCTGTACAACTAGGCAGGTGGAAGCAAACCACTAAAAGAAGGCGAACCTTTTTTAGAAGGGCTTTGGCTTCAACAGATGCTTCTATAAAGGAAATTGCAGCACGTTCTGGTGTAAGTCGCGGTACTGCTTATTCCTTTAATAAAAAATTTAAAATAAGGTCAAAAAAAGAAGTCGCTCATTTGGCTGCAAAAGCTAGACAAAAAGTGAGAGCCACTAGGAGAGAAAAAATTTTGTCCTTTTCCTTTGAAGAAAAACAAGTCCTTCTCGCACAACACAAGCCGGCTCTTATTTCTGTTGTTAAAAAATGGTGGAGTTCAAAATCAATCAAGAAAGAATTCGGAGAATTTAAAGATTTCTACCAAGAAATGAGTAACTATGTCTTTGAACAGCTTGATTACTATAACCCAAAATACTTGATTGAGGGAAAACCTAGAAGCGTTCTTAGCTGGATGATGGACGGTGCAAAAATCTTCTGCAAACGGTCCTATAAATATGCATCAGAAAAAAGAGAAAAAGAGATGCCACGTGACAAAAAAGATCGGTTTTATTCCGAAGTTGAAATCGTAACATAATCTAGAGGTAAATCACGCTTGATTCCAAAATTTGGATTATCGGAAATCCCTAATCCGACAAAGAGTTTTCTAAGACGTCTTGGGTTTAACCTTCAACAAGTTAGAGAGTTTGGCTTTGAAGAAATCAAAGAACAACTGCTTAAAATTTCTAATTCTGAGAAAACAGGGTTAAATAAAAGGGAAAAGCAAGTTGTAAAATTAAGGCTTGATGGAAAAGACGGTTCTGAAATAGGAAAAGCTTTGAGTAGCAGTAGGCAGTGGGCTAGTAAGTTTCATACAAGTGCAATAAAAAAGATAAAAATACAGCTTGAAAAAAAGCGCCCTTCCTCTGGGACTTAATCCTTCCTTGTTGGCTTTAAGAAATTGTGCCTTGGCCTGTATAATTCACCATTCTTTTCAAGCTTTTGAATCAGGTCTCTCGCCCTTTCCTTATCAATGCCTTCAGAAACAGCTTCGTTTAATACATCCTGCAATGGAACATTGTCCATTTCAGCTGCCTTTTCTCTCAAAATTGAAAGAATCTTTCTCATATTTGTTATCTGAGTATGAGTTTGTCCGGTCATAATAATGTCATAATCTATTTTTCCTGTTTCAGGATCTGTTACAACATCGCTCAAACTTGCCTTAACAAGCTTTATAGCTCTTTCAGCATCCTCTTTTTCAGCAGTGTCTGAAAGCCTTATTCTTGCACTTGCCTCTGCAAGCCTTACAAGCCCTTCAAGCTGCCTGTGAGTAGCAGCATAGCTTCCCTCTTTTCTGCCAATATCCCTTAAACCAATATAAAAATCCCCAATTGCCTGAATTGCTTCCTTGCTCATCACAGGAAAAATATTTTGCCTTGTAAAAGAAATGTACTTTCCCAAAAGCTCTGGGTCAACAGGCGGGGTTGAAATTAATTCAATGTCTTCCTGGTCTTCCTTTTTGAGAGCATTTCCTTTTTTCTTGTACTGTGAAATTAATTCACCGCTTTTGTGAGTTTTCAAAATGTGTGCTGTTATGGCTTCGTCCTTTGTCCTGTCCAACACATCCTTTATCATAAAGAAAAGGTCAAATCGTGAAATAAGCGATGCAGGCAAATTAATTTGTTCAATGAAAGGAGTATATTGTTCAAACCTTGACATTTTGGGGTTTGCAGCAGCAAGAATGCTTGTGTCAGATTTAAACCTTGTTACAATTCCGGCTTTTGCAACCGAAATCATTCCCTGCTCCATTGCCTCGTGCATTGCACTTCTGTCCTCTGCATCCATTTTGTCCAATTCATCAACCATGCAGATTCCGCCACTGCTTAAAACAAGAGCTCCTGCTTTTAGAGTCCAGCCTCCTTCACCAAAATCATCCTTAACAGCCGAGGCAGTGTTATGGACAAAAATTCCATTTGCAATAAAATTATGATCTTTTTTAACAGAAAAATCGTAAACAAATTCATAGCATGGCTTGAAGCATTCTTTTTCTGACACCTCTTCCCATAGGATATCAGATTTTGCAAGCTGTTTAAGCAATAAATTATTAAAAGATTTTTTTCTAACAAACTTTTGAAGTTTTTTTCTTGAAATGTTTAACCTTCCACTGCTGTAAATCCATTCTGCGTTTTGGTTTTTTAGCAATTGATGTATACTTGGAATTATATCAATGTTTGTATTTTCCTCAGGTGCTTTTGAAATAAGTTCTCTTAACTTTTTCTTTTTTTCTACAAGATTGAATCCTATTTGCTTTTCAAATGTTTCAATGTTTTTTTTGCCTCTTATTTCAGTATAATACTGGTCATGGCTGCTTGTTACAGAAATTTTTTTTTCTACGGCAATTTTTTCGGCCTTTTTCCTTTTTCTCAGCTTGCTCTGGATTCCAAATTTAAGCAATGCCAAATGAAGACTTTTTGCAAGCCCTTTGCTTATTGTAGTAATTCCAACACTTGAAGAATAGTTTTTCCCAATGACAACCCAGCCATCAGTATCAAAAAGACCTTGTAACAACTTTGCCAAAATATTATTTGGCATTTCTGTTGCAAGATGCGAGATTCTTATCCTGGTTTTGTCACGATTAAGCCCAAATGCCTTCAATAGCTCACATAC
This sequence comes from Candidatus Iainarchaeum sp., assembly GCA_017610205.1. Taxonomy (GTDB): domain Archaea; phylum Iainarchaeota; class Iainarchaeia; order Iainarchaeales; genus JAFCCL01. The sequence goes on from JAFCCL010000002.1 coordinate 117,331, forward strand.
AACCCTATAGCTGATTCTTCTCGCAGGCACTCTAAAACCGTCGTTAATTTTTTCAGGAAGCAAACCAAACAGTTCCAAAGATATGGCATCAATTTCTTGTAGCAGTTGTTCAGTAGCACTGAATATTCTTATTGTTGAGGTGCCGTTGCCTTTTTCCCAAAGGCTTCCGTCTCCAAGCGCAAGACCTGCAAGATATGCAAGTTTTTCATTATCAAGGTATATTGGAATTTTCATTGGCTTTCCATGGTTTACAAAAACCTCAGAAATCTGTTTTGATATGTCCTCCAAAGAAAACCCAGCTTCTTGACTCAATTCAATTAAATTTTTAAGAGAAATTGCATGATAGTGTCGTTTGTTTCTTATAGCATAGATGGTATCCCTGCTTTTGCCAATTTTTTTTGCTATTTTCTGCAAAGACCCGTAATCTTTAACAAGAATGTCTGTTATTTCTTTCAGTAATTCAGCAACATTATCTTTCACCAGAATGTTTTTGTCATTGGCAAGCAAGCTTATTGAAGGAATGTTTTTTTTGTTTCCTTCAGGCAATTTTCTTGGACACGCAACAAAATCCCCTTTTCCAAGGTCTTCTGATTTAACCCATTCAATTTTGTTGTCTTTTAATCTAACAAGCGAAGTGTTTGGAGTGAGCTCTATTTCTTTCCCAAGCCTTGTTTTAATTCTAATCATTTCTTCAGGTGCCTTTATTTTCCAAATTTTGTAAATATCTTCCTTTTCAAGCTTCAACTTTGAACCCAAACAATGGCTTTTTCCGCTAAAATTATTTGCCCAAGCATTTGGAATTTCTTCAACCGAATTTTCTTCACAAAAATTTTCTTCAACAAAATCCTTAATTGGCTTGAAACCGTTGTCATTAAGAATTAAGGAATCCGGAGCTACACACAAACCCACACCAGAAGTTGTCTTTCCAGCAGTGTAAATGCTTCTTGGAGCAATATTGTGAGAAGACTGAAGGATTTGACTCTTTCCTGTTCCAGGATCTCCAACCAGCAAAACATGAACATTGCCCCTGATGGTTTGGTTTCCCGGCAAATGCTTTTTGACTCCTCCAAAAAGCTGCAGTATAATTGATTCCTTTACAGTTTCGTGCCCATAAATTGCAGGCGCAATGCTTTTTGTAAGCTTTTCATAAATTTCAGGATTTTCTGCCAAAGCCCTTATTTCGTTCTCCTCCTCAGGCGTTACCTCAACAGATTCAAATTCCCGCTGGGTTTCCTCCAAATGCAATGCCTCCAAATACCTTCCATAAATTGTTTTCTTTTTGTCAGGCAAAGCAAGCCTTAAAATTCCAACAAACCTTGTTTTGTCACCTGCACTAATTCTGTTAACCAAATCGTCTGCAATATAAATATTAAGAGTTGAAGCCTGTTCATTTCCCTTAAGCTTTTCCAAAGGCTCCTGAATTTCAATTCTTTGACTGTCAATAAATTCTGATTGCTCTGGCACAAGCTCAAAGTCTCTGTGCCTGCACTCGCAAAAAGAAGGCATTTGAAGCTGCTGGTTATCCTGCTTTTTCTTATAAGTGTTGCCACAGTGCTTGCATTTCCACACTGCAAGCTGTAATTTTGGCATAACTGTTGTAATTTGCCTTACAATACCTTCAACAGCAATAAGCTTTCCCAACTGCTTTGCACTAATGTCTCTGACAAGGGGCTCGTGTTCTTTTGGCAAATTAAAAAAACGAACGTGTGGTGAAAATTTTTCAATTTCAAGAGCAGGAACCTCTATTTGTTCAACTGCATCCTTTGCAGCCTCCAAAAGAAGTTCAGGGCGGTCAAGAACTGCATCAGCAAGCTCTATGTCAAACCTCTCCAAAAGAGTAAAGTCAATATCAAGGCTTCTTTTGTCAGGATAGTTTTCAACAAGCCTTTCAAGCTCTCTTTTGTAATTTGCTTCAAAAAATTCCAAGAATTTGGAAACGTAAGGGCTTTCACTGTCCTCCCTGATTTTTTCCTCCAAAGACATTTTTTACCACTTTATAAAAATTCTCCCATTTCTCCCTTTTAAAACCGCTTCAAAGAGCAGGTTTCCGCTAAAAATCCCCTTCAGAAGAGTTTCCCCTAATATTCCAGAAATCAAAAAAAATTCGTGTTGGATTGAAAAAAAAATCTTTCAATACTATTAGTACACTAAAATAATTATAGGTAAGCAATTGACAAAACAAACCAAAACAAGAATGACTAATTTGGAAAGCAAACCCATTACCCAATATTTGAAGGAGGAGGCCGCTTTCTTGTCCTCATAATCTTTCTTGGAACTCCTGACGGACCAAGCATTGAGGGAACCCGATTATTTCTCCGTATGCGGTTCAATCACCTCTTAAGCCAGGCAGGAATATCCAACCTCATATTGTAATAATACTCAAAACACTGTATTAAGGTTTTGGGGAAAAAGAGATCTGATTTTGCTATCGTTTTCCCCTCATCATCTCCAATTCCGAGTTTTTTCTTAGGACTCTGCTTTCCTTGACGGAAAAAGGCAAAGGGTTAATAAATTTGGCGATGTTAATATTGGTGTATGACAAAGAAGGAATATTTGGCCAAACTTAACAAATTTATTAAGGCAAGTAATATTCGAAAGACTTAACCAGCTTAATCAGTAATTAGCATTCTTTTCATTTCAAATTCTTTTAGAGTTCTTGGGGAAATGTTTTTGTCAGTTGTATGAAAGCAAACACAACCATACTGGTAGCCAACTGCTATATTGATAGCGTCTTTAAATCCACAAACAGTATCAGATTTTACTGCCTTTTTCACCAATTCCAAAGTTTTGTTATCAACATTGTATATTTCAATTTCAAAAGTTGAGATTATGAAATTCAACGCATTCATTAACGGTCCAGTTTTCACTAAAGAATTGTCCATTTGTGCAGTATGAATTCGTTTTACTACCTCTCCAATTGCATGCGTACTGGTCAAAGACTTTCTCTGTTTTCCTCTAAAAGAGTAAAGTAAGTCGTCACACGTTTTTTTCTTTCTTTCAGCCAATAAAGTTCCAATAAATACGTCAGCATCAATAAAGTGCAATTGCTGTTTTTCTATTATTCGGTCTCTCTTTTTTCTTAACTTGTTGTGCTTTTGGTAGCGATGTTTGTCTGTCATCACGTAAATTGGAAATAGGATTGTTTAAAATTCTATGGAAATTTCCGTCTATTGCCCAATTCAGAATTTTTTCAAAAAGGCAGTGGTTACTTGGCAGTGGACTATTATAGAAAGGAATAAAAGACTTTGATGGGGTGATAATTATTTGATATAGATGCAAAAAACATTTTTCATTAGCACGGCTATAGATTATCCCTCTGGAATTTTTCATCTCGGTCATGCATACGAAAAAATAGTTACTGACACTATTGCAAGGTGGAAACGATTAGAAGGCTATAAAGTCTATTTTAGTACTGGTACAGATTGTCACGGCTTAAAGATTCAGCGAGCAGCAGAAAAAGCAGGAAAAGAACCAAACGTCTTTGTTGAAGAAATTTCTGACTTGTTTAGGGACTTATGCAAAGTCCTCAATATTTCATACGACGACTTTATTATGACAACAGAGAAAAGACATGTGAAAGTAGTCAACGAGATACTCAAGAAAATTCATGAAAAAGGCGACATCTACGAAGGAGAATACGAGGGAAACTATTGTGTTGATTGTGAAACATTCTACACAGAAAAAGATTTAGTAAATGGAAAATGTCCTACTCACAAAAAAGAAACAGAAAGAGTTAAAGAAAAAAGTTATTTCTTCAAAATGAGCAAGTATCAAAAAAAACTTGTTGAAGACCTGAAAAACAATCCAAATTCGCTTTGGCCAGAAAAGAAAAGAAATGAAATTCTGAATAGATTAAAAGAGCCTTTGAAGGACTTGACCATAACCAGGGAGAAGGTAACGTGGGGAATTCCTCTGCCGTTTGACAAAAACCTTACAGTGGCTGTTTGGGTTGATGCACTAATAGATTATCTGTCAACCTTGGACTATCCAAACGAAAAATTCAAAAAATTCTGGCCGGCAACACATGTCATAGGCAGTGACATTGTCTGGCATCACGAAGTTATTTGGAAAACACTGCTTCTTTCATTAGGAATCCCTCTTCCAAATGTAATCGTTCACGGATTCATTAATCTAAAAGGAGAAAAACTAAGCAAAGCAAGGGGTATAACAGTTGACCCAATAAAATTGGCAGAAAAATATTCAACAGACGCCCTTCGCTATTTCCTTCTTCGTGAAATACCATTTGGACAGGACGGCAACTTTTCAGAAGCTGCATTAAAGCTGCGTTTGAACAACGAGCTTGCTAACGAACTCGGAAATCTCGTGAACCGTAGTTTAGTTATGATTGAGAAAAAGGCAGGTGGAAAAATTCCTGCCTCAAAAACAGATGCTTCACTGCAGAAAAAACTTGACTTGAAGAAAATTGAAAAGAAAATGAATGACTTAGAATTACATCACGCCCTTGCGGAAATATTTTCATTTGTTTCAGCCTGCAACCAGTTCATTAACGAAAAAGAACCCTGGAAGCAGAAGGGAAAAGACCTTGAGCAAACACTCTACTCTTTGGCTGACAGCATTAGAATAATTTCAATTCTACTGCAACCATTCATTCCTGAAACAAGCAAAAAAATCAACAAGCAGCTTGGAGTAAAGTCAGGTTTGCTAAAGGACTGCAAGTTTGATTTGCTAAAAGAGAGAACAAAGGTTAAGAAAGGAGAAATTTTGTTCAAGAAGGTTGAGTAATCGAATTTACTTAATCTTTCCCTTCACGAGCTCAGCATACTTCTTCAATTCTTCAATTTCCGCTTTTCCCTGCTCCCATGCAAAATTTAATTTGTCATTTTCATGTCTTGGAATTACGTGGAAGTGAACGTGTGGAACAACCTGTCCAGCAACCTTGTGATTGCTTTGCAGTATGTTAAAGCCTTGAACTCCTGGCAGTGCAACCATTGTTGCAGCTGCAACCTTTTGTATGGCTTTGGTTACACTTTTGAGCTCTTTGTGGGGCAGGTCCAAAAGCGTTGCATAATGATTCTTTGGAATAACCAATGCGTGGCCTTTTGAAGCAGGCATTATGTCAAGAAAGCTAAGCACTTGCTCGTTCTCATACAACTTTGTGCAGGGAATTTCCCCTTTTACGATTTTGCAAAAAATACATTCATCCAAAAAAACCACCCTAAAAAAATAGGTTGGATTCTGAATAAAAATAGGTTTGCCAACTGTAATTTTTGAAAAAAAAGAAAAAGGGAGGCGAAACCCTTATTGCACTTGTTTCGCCTGTGTTCCTGCTACTGCTCCGTTAGGGTATGCTTCTGCAAGAAGGCTCCAAATCATTACACCCACTACAAAATAGAAGATAATCATAATGATTAGACCTATCCAGATTCCCACTGTCGGAACAAACATGAGCGCGCTTGTTATCAGCCCTACAATGAAGGCAAGGACTATTGAAAGCACTATGGCCACAATGATTGCTATAATGAATTTTCCTGTGAAAAAGTTTCGCAGGTTTTCCTTTATTGCAAACGCTTTTCCAAACTGCCTTGTCTTTGCATAGTTCATGATTCCCGAAATTATCAGAATCATTCCAATTACTGCAAGAATCACTCCAAGCACTATCAAACCTGATGCTGCTGCAAGACCGCCTAAAATTAAGGTAGTAAGCTGTTCCTGCACCATCTCTGTGCTGCCTGCCATTGCCGCCGCACTTATTGCACCTATGACAATCGGTCCTAGTGCGATGAATAACACAATCATTGCCGGAATCATTAGCACTATTGAAATTACAATGTACTTAATGCTGTCAACCACGAGTTCTCCAAAGTTTCCAAAACTTGGCAATGTATTGTCATTGTTCATTGTCCTGTTTGCAACCCTTATAAAGTAACCAGGAATTGTCAAGATGTTGACTATTGGAATTACCATAAGAATTATTCCAATTATTAGGCTCTTAATGTTTCCAAAGGGTTTTCCAATTGCGGTTCCTATATTCATTTTGCTTTTCACCTCCCGAATTTTTTAATAGAAATAGGCTTTTCTCCTATTTAAAGGTTCTTTAGTGCCTTTTTTGAGCAAAAATTCCATTTTTTTCTTACTCGGCTTTTAAAATCTTTGCCTATATATATTATATATAATATATATAGGTGGTCTTTTTTGCCTTCAGAGCTTTTTGAAACAGTAAAAATTCCTAAAGAACGAATTGGGGTCTTAATTGGCACAAAAGGCAAGATTAAAAGAAAGCTTGAAAAATTGGCAGGAGTTGAACTTGAAGTGGATAGCGAAACAGGCAGTATAGGAATTCAAAGCAGGGAAAATGCTGGAAATTTTTATGACGCTGTAAACGTTGTAAAAGCAATTGGAAGGGGTTTTTCTCCGAAAGCATCTTTTGCATTGTTTGACGAAAACACACTTCTGGACATAATAAAAATAAGCGATATTGTTGGCGGAAGCGAAAAAGCAATTCACACCAAAAAGGCAAGAATTATTGGAACAGAGGGAAGAGCAAGGACAGCCATTGAAAATGCAACAGGTGCAAAAATATCGGTCTTTGGAAAAACAATTGCAATAATTGGAGATTACAAAGAAGTTGAGCTTGCAAGAAAGGCAGTTGAAATGCTTTTGCAGGGAGCACAGCACAAAAAAGCAATGGAATTTTTAAGAAAAGAAAAAGAAGGAATTGAAAAATTTACAATCTAAACTGGAAAAAATTGAAATTTAAGGGAAAAGAATTAAAAGTTAAGGGAATTAAAAATTTTACAATTAAGAAAATGAAAAAAAATTACAAATTTAGCGGAAATGGAAAAAAATTATAATTTAAGAAAATTGGAAAAAATTACGATTTAGGTTTTTTTATTATGGCTACTGGAAAAGGTGTTGAATCAACAATTATTAATGCAGAACACCTTGCAAAAGAATTTAAAGAACACTCTGTTGCAGAATTCTTTAAGAAAAACAAGCAAATGCTTGGACTCTACGGAAAGGTAAGGACTCTTACAACAGTAATTCATGAATATGTTACAAACTCTCTTGATGCATGTGAAGAGGCAAACATTTTGCCGGAAATTCAGGTTAAAATTTCAGAAATTGCAACCGAGTATTATGAAGTTGAAGTAAAAGACAACGGACCAGGGCTAACAAAGGAAACTGTTGGAAAAGCACTGGGTCAGCTTCTTGCAGGCACAAAATTTCACAGAATGATTCAGTCAAGGGGACAGCAGGGAATTGGATCAAGCGGATGTACTATGCTTGCCCAAACCACAACAGGAAAACCATGCAGGGTAATTACAGGAACAGGAAAGGGAAAGCCAATAAGCCTTGAACTAAGTATTGACCCAAAGCACAATTTGCCAAAAATAACAAACATGAAAGAAATTGACCGAAATTTTAGGGGGCTTGCAGTGCAGGCAAAATTCAAAGGCATGCTATACAGGGATTCAGAACAAGGACCATTGGAGTACTTGAGAAGAACCGCAATTGCAAACCCGCATGCGGAAATAAAATTTAGAGACCCAACAGGGCAAAAATTTATTTTTAAAAGAAGCGCTTCAAAGGTTCCAAAGCCACCAATTGAAGTAAAGCCCCACCCCAAAGGAGTAACAGTTGACGAAATTGTCACAATGTCAAAATACAGCGATGCAAGAAAGGTAAGCAGCTTTTTGAGAACAGACTTTGACAGGATGGGACAAAAAAGCCTTGAAGGAATCACCAAAAGAGTTTCCTTTGACATGAACAAAGACCCAAAGCAATTAAGATGGGACGAAGCAGAAGAAATTGTCAAAGCATTTAAGGAAATTGACTTCATTGCACCAAGCTCTGATGCCCTAAGACCAATTGGAGAGGAAAGAATTACAAAAAGTCTTCAAAATATTGTAGACCCTGAATTCATGCATGTTCTTACAAGAAAACCACAGGTTTACGCAGGAGGATTTCCATTCCAGGTAGAGGTTTCAATAGCATACGGAGGAAAAGCAGGAAGAACAATTAGTGGCAGTGCTTCAGACGGACCACAGAAAAGACTTGAAATAATGCGGTTTGCAAACAGGTCACCGCTGCTTTTTGACGCAGGAAACTGTGCAATTACCAAAGCAGTGCACAGCATTGACTGGAAAAGATACGACATAAAAGACATTGACAATGCACCAGTAACAGTTCTTGTAAATTTTATCTCAGTATACATTCCATACACAGGAGCAGGAAAACAGGCAATTGCCGACGAAGACGAAGTAATTGAAGAAATAAGACTTGCACTAATGCAGTCAGGAAGAAAAGCAGGAAGGTATATCTCAGGAAAAAGAAAAGAAGCAGAAAGACTAATGAAACGAGAATTGTTCTACAAATATATTCCTGAAATTGTTTACGCATTAAATGCAATTACAAAAACCGACAAAGACACATTGGACAAAAAGCTCAGAAAAATGGTTTTGCTAAAACTAAAACTTGACGACGAAAAAGAAGCAAAAGAAAACGCAGAAAACGGAAAAGGTGAAGGAATAGAAATAGCAAAAAAAGAAAACGCCCACGCAAAAAGCGTGCCTGAAAAAACAGAACAAAAAACTGAAGAAAAAGCAGAAAAGGAAAGCAAAAAAAAAGCAGAAAAAGAAACCAAGGAAAAAGCAACGCAGGAAAGTAAAGCAAAGGAAACAAAAGAAGAGCATAAAACCAAGGAAAAAACAAAGGGCAAAAAAGCAAAAAGCCAACACGCAGGAAAAAAAGGAAAATGAAAGAGTGAATTAAATGCCGGAAAAAAAAGCAAAGAAAAAAACAGCCAAGGTTTCAAGAGAAAAAGAAACACCAAAGCAAATTGTCACAAAAATAGACAACATGGCAAAAGGCATTGTTACAGAAATTAAAAAAGGCACCGACCCAGAATTTGTCACCCAGCAAAGGGGAAGAAGCAATGTTGAATTTGACGAAAAAAGAGGCATACTGCAATTGGGAGAGAAAAGAACCACAAGAAACTTTTTGAACGTAGGACATGCAAAAAAATTTATGCAAACAATGCTTGTTTCAGCAAAAGCACATGACTACTTAAAGCACAACAAAACCGCTTCAATCAGAGAAATTTATTACGAATTAAAACACACTGTTCCAAACACAAAAGAAAACACTTTTGACAACCAAACCGAATCAGACTCATGCATTGTAGACCTTGAACATAGTGTTGACACAATCAGAGAGAAGCTAAACCTGCATGCAAACCCAAAAGGAACACTTTACGGTGACGTAGTCTTAAAGGACAAAGTCCACCACAACGACAAATTCAACTGCGGAAAGCTTGGAAGAGGCGGGTGGAGCATTATGTCAAGGCTTGAACCGGAAGAAATTGAAATTGTTTCATGCAATGCAAAATATATTCTGGTAATAGAAACAGCAGCAATGTATGAAAGACTTGTAGAGGAAAAATTTCCGCAAAAAAACAAATGCGTCCTTATTGGAACAGGAGGACAGGCAGCAAGAGGAACAAGAAGGCTTATTCACAGACTGCACAAGGAAAAGAAACTTCCGGTATTAGTGTTCAGCGTTGATGGTGAAGAAACTATTGTACTCGAAGAAGATGGTTTGATTAAAAATGTTCAACTAAAAGAGCTAATGAAAAACAAAGAAATTGTAAAAATTGACGGAGTTATTGAAAATGAAAGGGCAGGAATAAACGCAAAATCAATGTGCTTTGATAATAAGAAAACAGGCTTTGGGCAAATAAATCAGATAATAAGGCATCCGATTGTTGAAGACCTTTTTGAAGTAAAAACAGATTTGGGTTACAGTGTAAAAACAACAAAGTCACATAGCCTAATCGTCTATGACTCTAAGAAACACGAGTTTGCGGAAAAAACACCTCTGGAAGTTGATTTGGAAAAAGATTTTGCAGTAGTAAGTCTTGATGTTCCAAACAACGAAAGCCTGGAAAGAATTGACTTGGGAAGATTTGTATTTAATCATGCAAATGCTAAAGTAAACAAAGAGAGGATAACAAACAAGAAAAATAAGCTTTCAATTCCAAGATTCATTGATAAAGAAAACCTGCCGGACTTTTGCAGATTGCTTGGGTATTATGCAGCAGAAGGATACGCAGAAGAATACAATACCGTTTTCAGCTTCAGCAAAAAAGAAATAGATTACATTAAAGATGTTGCAAATATAACAAAAACATTATTTGAATTAGAAACAAAAGAATACAACCCACATAGCACAGAAACACAAGTAAAAATCCATAACACCCTGCTTTCAACAATTTTCAAAAACATTGCTTCAACAGGTTCAGGAAACAAAAAAGTGCCTGACATTGTATTCAATGTTCCGACAAAAGCTAAAAAAGAATTTTTGAAAGGCTATTTTAGGGGAGATGGCAGAGTAGATTTCAAGAAAGAAAAATCATCTGTCGAGCTCTGGGCAAAAACAGTAAGCAAAAAACTTGTCTATGACTTGGTTTTGCTTATCTCACAGATTGGTGCAAATGCAACAATCCAATACCCGAAAGAAAGCGAGGAAGAGCACGAAGTCGAAATGGAAACTGCTTCAGGAATCCAAAAAACAAAGATTGCTGCAAAGCAAAAACCCTACCTTGTAAGCATTGCAAACAAAGAGGCCTTGCTTGAGTTGAAAGATATTGTAGCAGAACTCAGACCGGAAGCGTTGGAACATATAGAAAACAATTATATCAAAACACCAAAAATTGACAGCTTGCCAAGAGAGTTTGTTGAGAAATTTAGAGAAACCTTTAGAAATGAGTTCAGGGGCGAGCTTGAGAAAAAATTGCCTCCAGCAACATTTCAATGGCCAAGAATTTCAAAGAAAAAACTGCGCAGGCTACTCAATGGCAGGGATTTAAGCAAAAATTTACAAGTTTTAAAAGAGTTTGCTAACAACAAAACGACACTTGCAAGAATAAAAAGTGTGGAAAAAACCGAACCAAAAGATAAATATGTTTACGACATAGAAATGGCAAACACACACAGGTTTTTCTCAAACTTCATTTGTGTTCACAACACAGATGGAGACCCTTATGGATGGTATATTTACAGCGTAATAAAACAGGGTTCAATGGCATTGGCAGCCCACTCAACTTTTATGGCCTGCCCTGAAGCAAAATACATTGGAATGACTTTAGACGACATCGAAACATACCAGCTTCAAAACGTTACAGAAAGAATGAAGGAAGGAGACATAAAAAGAGCAAAAGAAATGATGGAATATCCCTGGTTCCAAAACAAAGACTGGCAAGCCCAGCTGAAAAAAGCATTAAAGGAAAAGGTTAGAATAGAACAGCAGGCACTGGCAAACAAAAGCCTTGAATTTGTTGCAACAGAATACCTTCCAACAAAAATCAAAAACAAAGACTTTTTGCCATAGGAGCAATTATCTTTTCTTGCAGCCAAACTTTTTATCATAGCGTGGATGGCCCAAAATATCCAAAACAAAAGCAATTATTTCTATTTTTGTTTCACTATCTGTTAGAGAGTAGAGCATTCTTCACCTGTTTGGCAACTCTACTCTGAAAAGGTTGTTGACGCCATACTTTTGCTTATACTCTCTTGGAATCAGCTTTTTTGATATTGGATTTCTATAATAGGAATTTGCCTTAATCAAAGCAGTTTTCTTGTTTACTGCATCAAGAATGTCTCTCTCAATTTTTGAAGTGGATGCTTCCTTGTTCAAATATTCGTAAACCTCTTCTGCCTCATAAGACAAAACAACTTTAACCTTTTTCATAAACGCAAACCTTTTGAAAATGCCTTTCTTAAATCAGGGTTTGAATTGTGAATCCAGGTAATGCCATTCATTGTTACAGCAATCTTATTGCTTTCCTCAAGGTATTCAAGAAGAGGAGGGGATAGCACCCTATGCTGGAGGGCAGCCTTGCAATCAAATCGCATGCGGAATGTACGTAATGTTAACTGGAACAGTTTTGAGATGCCCTGGTGACGACATAACCGTTTTAGGAGATGTCCGGGAAGAATCCTTGGAAAAAATTTGGTTAAAATCTGAGAACTATAAGCGTGCAGGAACATTTAACTGCGGTTGCCTGCCAAAAGAAGGGAAGTCAATCCCAAAAAACCTATTTGCAGATGTAATGCTAAATTTAAAGAAACAGTTGAAAAATTAAACAAGCCAATTATTTAAGCCCTACTTCCTTCTATACCCAACCAGCTTTTTCAAATAGGGAACATTCAGTGGTTCTGCAAGGTTGTTGCATTATAACCCAGACGCATATATTTAAATATTATGCGTTTCACATATTTATGTGGTGATTTTTTGTATGAATATTACTTTGTCTGTTAGTGGAGAACTTGAAGACTCTGTGAAAACCCACAAACACATTAAGTGGACTGAGATAGCCAGAGAGGCAATGAGGGAAGAAGTTGAAAGGCTTAAAAAATTAGAAGCCCTTCAAAAGCACCTGGAAAAAAAGCCAATTAGCAGGCAAGAATGGCATTGGATGGAAAAAATTGACTGGCACCCTGTTGATGAAATGAAGTACAAGGAAAAATTTGTTAAAGAAAGCCTAAAAGCCGGCAAAGAGAAACCAAAAAAAGTCAAAAGCCTTGACGAACTGCTAAAGTGACTCAGATGCCTTTTGAACTTGAAACAACAACCCACTTTGACAAAGCTTATTACAAAAGCGCTAAGAAAAACCGTGAATTAAAAAAAGCAATTGACAGCAAAGTAAAGCAAATACTTGAAAACCCCTATAGGTTTAAGCCAATGCACAAACCACTGCAAGGCTTTAGACAAGTCCACATAATGAAAAGCTTTGTATTACTTTATTCAATAAAAGAAAAATCGGTTGTATTAATCAAATTCGAGCACCATGACAAGGCATACAAGTAAAAACTACTTCCCCCTATACCCAACCAGCTTTTTGAGGTAGGGAACGATTTCAGGGTTTTGAAGAGTACTTGCGTCTCCGAGTTTTTCGTTTACAAGGATGCTTCTAAGAAAGCGCCTCATTATTTTTCCGCTTCTGGTTTTTGGCAAACCCTTTACAAAAAAGATTTGATGTGGCTTGGCAGTTGGGCCAATTTCCTTTTTCACCTGCTTTACTATACTGGCTTCAACCTCTGGAGAAGGTTTTACTTCAGGTCTTAAAACAATAAATGCAACAGGAACCTGCCCCCTGATTTCATCAGGCTTTGGAACAACAGCAGAAACAATAACCTCTGGATGTGAAGTAATTGCATCCTCCACCTCTGCACTGGACAAGCGATGGCCTGCAACCTTCATAACGTCGTCAACCCTGCCAGTAACCCTGATATTGTGCTTGTCATACCATTTTGCTCCGTCACTTGTATAGTAAACCTTGGGACCGTACTCTGACCAGTAAGTGTCTCTGTACTTCTTTGGGTTTTTCCAAACTCCGCGAAGAAGCCCTGGGGGAAAAGGAGGCCTAAACACAAGGTAACCAGTTTCACCCTTCTTAACTGGCTTGCCTTTGTCATCCAAAATGTCTGCCACTGTACCAGGGAAAGGTCTTCCGGCAACAGTTGGAATAAATGGACCAACTCCTGGAAGAGCATTTACTAAAGTTCCGCCTGTTTCAGTCTGCCACCAAGTGTCAATTACCGGACAGCAATTGTTGCAAATGTGTTTGAAATACCAATGCCATGTTTCCATATCAATTGGTTCTCCAACAGTTCCAAGAATTCTCAAAGTGGAAAGGTCGTAGTGCGCTGGCCACTTTACACCCATTTTCTTGAACATCCTGATTGCGGTTGGTGCAGTGTAGAATACACTTACATCAAATTTGTCAGCAATTTTCCAAAGCCTTCCCCAATCAGGCATATCAGGGCTTCCCTCATAAATAACCATTGTAGCACCAACAGAAAGGGGACCGTAACAATTGTATGTGTGGCCGGTAATCCATCCAATGTCTGCAGTGCACCAGAAGACATCGTCTTCGTGAATGTCAAAGTTAAACAAAGTAGTCCAATAAGCTTGGGTTAAGTAACCGGCAGTGTCGTGGATTACTCCCTTTGGCTTTCCGGTTGTTCCAGAAGTGTAAAGAAGGAATAAGGGTGTGTTTGATTCCACTGGAACAGCTTTGGAATCCTCGCTTGCCTTTGCCATTAGGTTGTGGTACCACAAATCACGACCTTTCTTCATTGCAATTTTTACTTTTGTCTTGTTATCAAACCTTTTGACAACAACAACCTTCTTAACCGACTTGGCAGAGGCTGCAACATCAGCCTGATTTTTCAAAACAATTGGCTTTCCTCTCCTGTAATAGCCATCACAGGTAATCAAAACCTTGGCTTCACAGTCTTCCACCCTTTTCTTGAAGTTTGAGCCTGAAAACGCTGAGAATACAACACTGTGAATTGCTCCAATTCTCGCACAGGAAAGCATTGCAACCATTACCTCAGGAATCATTGGCAGGTAGATTCCAACCCTGTCTCCTTTTTTCACTCCGAGCTTGCGTAGCACATTGGAGAACTTGCAAACTTCTCTGTACAATCCACGGTAAGTAATCTTTCTCTCCCTCTCAAACTCCGGTTCCGCCTCCCAGATTATTGCAACCTTGTTTCCCCTTGTTTCCAAGTGCCTGTCAAGGCAATTATAGCTTGCATTTAACTGCCCTCCAAGAAACCATTTGAAGTAAGGCGGCTTTCCCTCATAAACCTTTTTCCAAGGCTTGGACCAGGTTAATCCATCTCTTGCAAGATTTGCCCAAAAGTCCTTTGGGCTCTTAGCTGCATCCTTGTAAATTCGGTCAGTACCAACCCAGGCTCGCTCCCTCATTTCGTCAGACGGCCAGAAAACGTTTTTCTTATTTTTATCTTTTACAACAAGCTTTGGACCAGGAGACATAGTAATCGAAAATAATAGGGGGTTTTAGAATAAAAATGTTTCTCCTCATCACCTCCAATTCCGAATTTTTTCATAGGACTCTGTTTTTCTCGGATTAAACATTTCCCTGCCTTTGGCAGGTCGGCTGCACCTAAATGTTTAATCCCTCCAAAAACAGCAGGGACGTCCATGAAAAAAATTCATTCTAAATTGGAGGTGATAGATGATGAGTTTTTCTCAAAAACTTTCAGAAACAAAAGATAATCCAGTTGGTTATGGAAGGTCTTTTGTTGAAATCTCTGAAGCCATAAAAAGGAATGAGACAGCCAGAGAAGCATGGAAGAGGCGACTGTTATGAACATAGTAGTTTCCACAATCTTCTTGTTCATAATGTCAGTGGTGTTCTTGCAGATTGTAGAACTTAACTTGGAAGACACAGAAATCCTAACCTATGCTGTTGGGTTCTGTATTGGTATAACAAGTGAGTGGTGGTTTCCAATATGAAATCACCGGAAACCCACTCTCCAAAGCGCCTTAAAAGGCAAGCGGGAAAATCTATGAGAGTAAGGAAAATGAACAAGGAAGATTTGACTAAAGAGTTGCTTGAGGAACTTTACAACAAGAAAGGTTTCTCTCTCGACCGAATTGTCAAAGAAGTTGGTTGTGAAAGAACAATAGTCTACAATCGTTTGAAACAATTTGAGATAAAAATGAGGCCTCCTTATAGAAAAGATCTCAAAATAGAAAAAGAAGTTTTGGAAAAGCTTTACTGGAAACAAGGATTTTCTTTTGAAGAAACAGGAAAAAAGCTTGGTTGTTGTGGGGCAAATGTTTCTTATTGGATGAAAAAGCATGGAATAGAAACAAGGCCAATTGGATACAATGAAATTGTAATTCCAAAAGAAACTCTTCAAGAGCTTTATTGGGATAAAAAATTGACAGCACAGCAAATTGGAGAAAAATTTGGGACTAATCACAGAAGAATTTTAAAAAAGATGAAAAAGGCAGGAATTGCAAGCAGAACATTGTCAGAAGCAGGAACAAAAAAATTCAAAGCGCCATTCACAGGCGGCTTAGACGAAAAAGCATTCCTGTTAGGACTTAGAACAGGAGACTTCTACGCAAAACAGCAGCACATATCTGTGAGAATGCAAACTACATCCACACATCCAGCACAAGTCGAACTACTAAGAAAGTCACTTGAAAAATATGGCGAAACAAAAACGTACTATAACACAAACAAAGCAAGAGAAGATGAATGGTTTATTTATGCTGACCTTGATAAGTCTTTTGAATTTCTTTTAAAGAAACCAAATGAAATCCCTCAATGGATTCTAGAAAATAAGAACTGCTTTTACAGTTTTTTGTGTGCATATTCAGACTGTGAAGGAAGCTTTAGTATTATCAAAAGCTATGAAAATAGTACGAGGTTTATATTCAGAATAACAGCAGGCGACAAGAAGGTTCTTGAACAGATAAAAAGCACATTAGAATCTTATGGATACAACCCAAGACTCTACTTTAAGTCAAAGAAGGGCTTACAAGGAACTTTTGGTACATTTAACTTGGATATGTACAACTTTATAATGTACAAAAAAGAAGAAACACTTAGCTTGATAAAAAATTTATTTCCACACAGCAAACACAAGGAGAAAATTGACAAGATGAAATACATTCAAGAAAACAAAGACAAGAACTGGGCTGAAATAATTGGAGGATGGAACAAAATTAGAGAGGGGATAAAAGCAGGGTTGTTAAAAAACAATTTACAAGAATAGCGGCACCGCAATCAAGGCAACTATTGTCATTAGTTTAAGAATAATATTAATTCCAACTCCGCTGCAATCTTTAAATCCGTCTCCTACCGTGTCTCCAACCACTGCAGCTTTGTGAGCTGTAGAACCTTTTCCACCAAATTGTCCAGCTTCAATGTATTTCTTTGCGTTATCCCAACTGGCACCAGCAGTTGTCTGAAAGACAGCCATAAGGAAACCTGTCGCAATTGCACCTGCGAGGAAACCTCCAAGAGCAGCCACACCTAAAACCGAGCCAACCGCTATTGGGGCAAGCATGGCAATCAGACTTGGCACAATCATCTCCCTTAAAGCAGCCTGTGTACTAATTGAAATACATTTATCATAATCCGGTTTTGCCTTACCCTGCATCAGACCTTTAATTTCTCTAAACTGCCTTCTAACCTCTTCAACCATTTTTATTGCAGCATTACCTACAGCACTCAACATAAAAGCACTAAACACAAACGGTATCAACGCCCCAAGAAACAGCCCGACAATTACAACCGGCTGAGCAATATCAATGGAACTAAGATTCGCAACAACAATATAAGAGGCAAACAATGCAAGAGCAGTTAAGGCCGCAGAACTTATTGCAAAACCTTTTCCAATTGCAGCAGTGCTGTTTCCAACTGCGTCAAGCAACTCAGTCCTTTCCCTGACTTTTTTGCCCAAGCCAGCCATTTCAGCAATTCCTGCAGCATTGTCTGCAACACTTCCATAAGTGTCAGCTGCAAGAGTAATGCCCAAAGTGCCAAGCAGTCCAACAGCGGAAATCGCAACACCCATTACTCCTGCAAAATAATAGCTTACAAGAATTACTGCACCAACAGTAATAACAGGAATTGCTGTTGAAAACATTCCTGTACTAAGACCTGCAATGACATTTGTTCCTGCACCGGATTTTGCCGCTTCAGCAATCTTTTGTGTTGGACTGTGAAAAGGGCTTGTTACAAATTCTGTTGCATAGCCAATTATTAAAGCCCCAACAAGTCCTGCGACAATTGCAAAGAAAAAGCCAAGGGTTCCAAGGAAAAAGACAAGGAAAAAGTATGAAATTATTGCCATAAAAAGTGCTGCTGCAAAAATGCCTTTGTCAATTGCTCCAAAAATGTTTTTCTTTTTGGCTTTTACAAAAAGTGTTGAAATAATTGAGGCGACAATTCCAATTGCTGCAAGGGCTAATGGAATCAAAATGCCGTTTGTTCCCATAAAAGCAGCTCCTAAAACCATTGCTGCAATTATTGCGTCAACATAGCTTTCAAACAAGTCTGCACCCATTCCTGCAACGTCACCAACATTGTCTCCAACATTGTCAGCTATTACTGCAGGATTTCTTGGGTCATCCTCAGGAATGTTTTTTTCTATTTTACCAACAAGGTCTGCTCCAACGTCAGCTGCCTTTGTGTAAATTCCTCCTCCAACTCTTGCAAACAAGGCAATGCTACTTGCACCAAAGCCAAATCCGAAAAGAATGTTTGGATCCTGAAAAATAAGATATGACAAGGTAACTCCAAGCAAGCCAAGGCCTACTACTGCAAAACTCATTACTGAACCTGAAGCAAAGGCAACTTTGAAACCACCTTCCACGCTTTTGATTGCTGCCTGTGTTGTTCTGCTGTTTGCGCTTGTGGCAGTTCTCATTCCAATATTTCCAGCAATTGCACTAAGCACTGCACCAAAAACAAACACTATTGCAATGCTTAAGTTAAGAAAAACACCGAGTAAAATTGCAACAACTACTATAAAAGCAGCAAGCATTTTGTATTCTGCTCGCAAAAAAGCAAGTGCGCCGTGGTGAATCAAATCAGACAATTCAATCATTTTTTTGTTGCCACGCGGATAAAACCTTACCTCTGCACGTTTCAAAAAGCTGAATAAAAGAGCAAGTAAGGAAACAACAATTGCTGCATAAATCAAAAGTGACATGAATAATTTGAAGTAGAAGGTTGTATTTTAAGGTTTTGTTAAGGGGTTTTCAGTGTCCTGTCCCGAAATATGTTCCTCTCTAGAAAAGAAGTAGCTTCCTCAGTAGATTTGGTAATCTATATGAGGAAGCTGAATAAGAAAAAGGTTAAATGGATTATAAAACAAATGCAGTTGGGTGAGTTGAGTGTTT
>JAFCCL010000003.1 GCA_017610205.1 Candidatus Iainarchaeum sp.
ACCCTTAGAAACCCGCTTAACAATGAATTTAATCCGTTTATTCGATAGTTTTGTCATTAAGGTAGTACCAGAAAAAGTGTTTAAATTAAAGCGAAAAAATATCGGGATACTACATTTGAGGAAAAAACAGGATTTTCTTTAAAATCCTTTTAGAATTTTAACTAGAAAAAAAGCAGTATATAAAAGAGAATAGAATAGACAATAAAAAGGTTTACAGGATTAAGGCAATCAGCGAAAAAAAGTCTAAAATATACTTCGGTCTGTTCTATATACCTTGTAATTGCCTTTTTTTTGCTTCTTTCTTTTCTGTTGTAGCTTGCTTAGTTTTGCAGTCCCTGTTTTTACTTCAGTATATTTTATTTGACCATCTTTTTTTGAAATGAAGTCTTGTCCAAAAGGCGCTCTTTTGATGTCAGTATGCCCTGTTGCTATTAAATGCATAACGCCTTCAACTTCGCCTCTTTTTCCGCCCCACTTGCTTGCAGTAAATGTTCTTTGCTTCTTTTCCTTCTTTGTTTCTTTTTCTTTCCCAGTCAAATTATCAAATAAACCCATTCACAATCACTTCCTAAATAAGTTCAAAATTGCAACTACTACAAAACCATTTGCAATGATTAAAAATCCCATAACATTAAAGTTAAGGATTAATGTTGATGTTGGGTCTGTTAGAAATAAATGAACAATAAAATCTGTACAGACTGCTACAAAAATTGCAATAGCAACCAACTTGTATTTGAAAACAATTTCAACCATTCAAATCACTTATTTTTACATTTTGATGTTATTACCGTCTTCTGTAAAAACAACTTTTAAAACCTTTGGAACTTCGATTACAATATTTTCTGGCAGTGTTTCTAAAAACTCTTTACATTCTTGTTTTGTTGGTTCAATTATATACTCTTTATGTTTTTCAATTTTTTTATGTTGGACTTTCCAACGGTCTACAATCTTTCTTGACCACAACACACCCTGTTTGACTATTACTTGCCCTACCCCATCAACGTGTACCTTTTGGTACCAATTCCAACAAAGTCGTGTTCCATCTGTTGTTTTTAGACTATGTTTAAGCAGTCCAAGTTTTTCGTCACATTGTGAGCATCTAATTCTTCTGTTGGTTTTCTTATAACCAATCCAAAAACCAACAATTATAAGGAAATAACCAATAAAAGCGGTGAATGAAGCTACAGTCTTTTCAATAATAACAGCATAACAAACAACACCGACTCCGATTACAATGGCAAGTATTTCAATTTTCAAAAAAGAAGAAATAATTTCTTTTGGTTTTGAGTTATATGCCATTCAAATCATTTATTTTGTGCTATGAAACTGCTTTAAATTTGCGTTTTTTGCCAAAATTGTTTGAAAAACCAACCGCTTTAAATGCCTTAAATCCACAATTTAAAAGAAATGTCACAACTCTGACAGTATTTATATAATATATTTTAATTAATATAAGATAAATAATATAAAAAAAGAAAGAAAATGGGGGTTTTAGAGCCCGCATTCCTTTTTCAATTCGTCTGCCCTGTCTGTCTTTTCCCAGGTAAAGATTTCATCTTCGTGGCCAAAGTGACCGTAGACACAGGCTCTTCTGAAGATTGGTTTTTTCAAGTCAAGGTATTTTACTATTTCACTTGGTCTCAAATCAAACAACTTCTTTACAGCCTCCTGAATCTTTTTTGGTTCAACCTTGTGGGTTCCATGAAGGTCAATGAAAAGGCTTACTGGTTCCCTGCTTCCGATTGCGTAAGAAATTTGAACCTCAGCCCGGTCTGCCAAACCTGCCTTAACAATGTTTTTGGCAATATGCCTTGCCATATAGGCAGCTGACCTGTCAACCTTTGTAGGGTCCTTTCCTGAAAAAGCACCTCCACCGTGGTTGCCTACTCCTCCATAGGTGTCAACAATTATTTTTCTTCCAGTGCATCCAGTGTCTGCTACAGGTCCTCCAATAACAAACCTTCCGGTGTTATTAATGAGGTATTTTGTATCGTCTGTAAGCAAATCTCCGCAAACTGGCTTTATTACCTTTTCCTTTATATCTTCCCTTAGCTTTTCAAGTTCTACATCAGGATCGTGTTGTGCTGCAACAACAATTGCAGTAATACTCTTTGGCTTTCCGCCATCGTATTCAATCGTTACCTGTGTTTTGCCATCAGGTCTAAGGTAAGCTAATGTGCCGTCCTTTCGCACTTCTGTAAGCTTCATTGCAAGCTTGTGTGCATACATTATTGGAGCAGGCATTAGTTCAGGAGTTTCGTTTGTTGCATAACCAGACATCATTCCCTGGTCTCCTGCACCGCCTTCTCCGTCTTTTTCGTCAACACCCATTGCAATATCAGGACTTTGCTCATGAATTGAAGTTAGAATGCCAACACTTTGGCAGTCAAAACCGTATTCTGGTTTGCTGTAACCAATGTCTTTCAAAACTTCTCTTGCAATCTTTTGCACGTCCACATAGCTTTTTGTTGTTATTTCACCGGCAACAAGAATAAACCCCATTCCAGCCATTGTTTCACAGGCAACCCTTGCTTTTGGGTCATCCTTAATTATATCGTCAAGAATTGCGTCACTTATCTGATCGCAGACCTTGTCAGGATGGCCTTCTGTCATGGCTTCGCTTGTGAACAAAAATTTTCCGTCTCCTGTTCTCATTTGTTCATCATCTCCAAAAAAATTAATCCAATATTTTAAAAAAAAAGAACCAGATAATGCTTTTAAGTAATTGCAAAATGCATTAATTATTCCGATTAGAATAAGATTAAAAGGCTTTTTGGTACAGATATCATCACATGCTTCCTAACTTAAACGAAATAAAGGCAAGAAGAATTTCTGCTGGTTTGACACAAAGCAAGCTTGCAGAATTAAGCGGAGTAAGCCAAAGCCTTATTGCAAAAATTGAATCAGGAAACATTGAACCAAGCTATGGAAGGGCAAAAAAGCTTTTTGACTGCCTTACAAGGCTAAAAACAGGAAAGGAAAAGCAGGCAAAAGATGTTATGACAAAACCAGTAAGATTTGTAAAATCAGACGAAAGCCTGAAAAAGGCAATAAAGGCACTGGAAAAGCACGGATTAAGCCAGTTGCCTGTTTTGGATGAAGGAAAGCAGGTTGGAAGCATTTCAGAAAAAAGCATTTTGGCAAAAATAAATTCAACCCCTGGAATAGATGTTGAAAAAACAACTGCGGAAGAGGCAATGGAAGAGGCTTTGCCAACAATTCAGCCAAACACCCCGATTTCTGCAATAAAACAATTGCTTAATTTTAATGCAGCAGTTTTGATTGTTGAAAGGGGAAAAAACACCGGAATAATAACCAAAAGCAATTTACTTGAACAAATGCTGAAATAGCCGTCACGCCCGGCTAGTGCGAGTGCCATCTTCGCTTGGGCTCGATGACACAGGCAAAAAAAGCCTGTTTCAAGCCAAAACGATATCTTTTTATTTATCCCATGAGGCTATTATATATAACAAAGCAAAGTGAATTAGTTAATTTGATACATAATTTTGAATTAATTTAATGAATGATTTTTGCTTTGAATAGGGGAGTTAAAATTTGAATAAAAGTCTTTGTGCCTTGGCATTGTTTCTGTTGTTTTGCAGCGTAAGCGCTAATGCAATTTATGTTGATTTTCCTTCAACAATAATTATCCAGCAAGAGCAAGAAGACTTTCCTGTAACAATCAGAAATGATGAAGAAATTGCACAGGATTTTTCAGCAAAGATTTCTGCACCATTTGAAGCAATTGTTTCCCCTTCAAACGGAAGCATTGCAGCAGAAAAAAGCACTATTTTAAGCCTTTCAATTATTCCAAGCGAGGAATTGGAGGGAAACAGTTTTGAAACCACTTTGGAGATTCAGATAGGTGAAGAAAAGGCTTTCAAAAATGTAAGAATTATTTTTAAAGAAGAAGCAGAAACCGAAGAGGAACCAGAGGTGCAAACAATTGGCACAGGCCTTTTTTCTTTTGCCGACTTTGACGCTTTTACAGCAATTATTTTTACACCGGAAAATGCTCTTAATGCATTTCTTGCAGTTGTTGCAGCAATTCTTTTAATTGCATTTATTTCACGTTTTGTAAAACGGGTGGAGGGCTCAAAATGAACAAAACTTTTCTTACAGTGGTTACAGCAATCTTGCTTGTGCTTCTTGCTTCAAACGCATTTGCATCAATTGCATTGCTTCCAAGCGCAGAACAGGCAAACATTTCCAGAAATGATTCAGTCGGAATACAGTTTCAGCTAAAAAATAATGGATATGAAAGAGCATGCATTGACCTTGAAACAGAACAAAATGCTGCCTATATTGACACAGGGCTTATAGACAATTATGTGTGCCTTAACGGAGGCGAGTCAACAAATGTTACAGTTACAATAACAACAGAAAATGCACCAAAAGGACTGCAGCTTGTAACACTTGAAGCTGAATCAGACCAGGGAAACGCATATGCAAATGTTTCTATTTATGTTTCTGAAGAGCCTGAGATTGAACTTGTTGCATACACAAATGATGTTTGCAGAGGCAAAAAAGACCATGTTAATGTTTTGGTAAGAAACAACAGCGACGAATTCAAAGAGGTTGAACTGCAGGCAGAAAATGAAATGCTTTTGCCATATTTTGAAAGAGAAGAACTTGATATGGCACCTTTTGAAGAAAGATATGTTGAACTTAAAATTTTTCCTTCACCATACAGTTCAATTGGAAGGCACTATATTAGCATGTATGCAATTACCGACGGCGAAATAGTTAAGGAAACACTTTCAATCGACGTTGAAAATTGTGGTGAAAAGGATATAGCAGAATTTTCTGTTTCAATTTCCTCTTCATGCTTTACTGTTGAAAAAGAAGAAGACGAACGAATTTATTTTAAGGTCACAAACAAGCTTGAAGAAGAGCAAAATGTTTTCTTCAGCGTTGGCGGAGACCTTTCAGCAAAATTGCAGACTTCAAACGCATGGCTTGAAGAAGGAGAACAGCGTGAATTTTACTTTGAGGTAAATGTTGCAAAGGATAAAGAGGTAAAAGACTACGATCTCACATTGCACGTTTGGAATTCGGATCACAGCATTGAAAAAAATATTTGCATCAAGCCTTCAAAAGAACATTATACAGACATTGTTATTGAAGAAAACAATCTTGAAATAATAGCATGTGAAAACACGGTTTTTGTGATAACATTACAAAATTTTGGAGATTACCGCGAGGACTTTGAACTCGAAATTGAAAACAACAATAATCTGATTGAAACAGCACTGTCAGAGGATGAACTTGAAGTTGAAAAGCACTCCAAAAGACAGGTTTATGTAAGCGTTACGGCATTGGAAGGGCTTGCAGAAGGAAATTATAGCATTATATTAAAGGCTGAGACAAACCACGACAAATTTGAAAAAATTCTCAGATTCAAGGTAGTTGAAGAACAAATTGTAGAGGAAAAGGGGCTTGTCATTCTAAGCCATACAGGCAATCTTACAATGGATGCAAATTCAGAAAAAGAACTTTTGGTTGTTCTCAAAAATTATTCCAACAAAACAATTGAAGGAATTTCAATTAACCTAACAGGATTGCCTTTGGGAGTAAGCGCTTCTAACGAAAGCAATATTTCATTGCAGGCAGGAGAAGAAAGACAATTCAGCCTTACTGTAAACGCAGAAACCGAAACAGCAGGAGAATATACTGCAATACTACAGGCAAGAAACAGTGATTACAGCGACACAAAAAACATAAGCATTGTAATTGCAGAAGAAGAGAAGGAAGATGAAACAATTGATATTGGACTTGCAGGACTGTTTGCACTAGGAGAAGGACTTGCAATTGGCGGCTTAATGCTGATAATTATTATAATTGCCAGCATTTTGCTAGTAAAGGTTTTTAAAACACCACAAGAAAAAGAAATATGGAGGCGACAATTAAATGGTTAAAAAAATTATTCTGGCATTAGCTTTGCTTTTCATTATTGGAACAGCAAGCGCAGCAACACTAACAGGAGACTTTTCACTTGAAACAAATTGTGCAGTTCCTGACAACGAAACATATATTCTGCACAACGATTCAGGAATAACAAAAACATATACAATAAGCGCAATTGGAGAAAACAGCGACTGGATAAATATTAACGGGGTTTGGATTGGAGAAAAACCATTGGTTATAACACTAGCCAACCACGACTCCGAAGAGCTTTATGCATTTGTAAAACCCCAAACATGCTATGTTTCTCCAGGAGAATATACTGTAATAATAGACATAAGCGGTGAAAGGAAAGAAATAATTGTTATTGTTGTAGAAAGCAGGCTACTTGAACTTGATATCCTGCCTGAAAGCCAGAAAATTTCACAATGTAAAAAAGCCGAATTTGAAGTAAAAGTAAAAAACATCGGGGAAATGAATGAAACCATTGTACTTGAAGTTAAAGGTCTTCCAAATAAATGGGCAAGACTTGGCTTTACTGAAATGTTTTTAGGAAAGGGAGAAACAAAAAATGTAAAGCTTGAAATTCAACCTGATTGCGATGCAGAAACAAAAAATTACACATTTAATGTTAAAGCAAGGCTTAATGGCACTGCATTTTTTATAGTGAAAAACGCAGTCCTTGAAATAGAAGACAGTCAAGGAATAAGCATTAGTGGCAGTGAAATGACTGCCTGCAACGAAAAAAGCATGCAGGGAACAGTAAAGGTAAAAAACAACGGATTACTTGAAGACCAACTTAGCTTAAGCATTGAAGGAATTAACTGGGCAAATATTGAACCAGCCAACATTACACTTGCAGCAGGAGAAGAAAAAAATGTTTCAATATTTTTCTTCAAAACAAACGCAAGCAAAGGAGTATACGATTTTGATTTTTTGGCCAGTTCAACAAAATTCAACAAGGAAACAAAGCAAAAACTTTTTACAGAACTTCAGGACTGCTACAATGTTTCAATAACAGAAACAAAAATTAACGGAAACATTGAAGGCGAAGCAAAAGCATGCATTGAAGGTAAGGCAGAGTACGAATTTGTTTTGGCAAACGATGGCATCCAGCCAATTGAAACAGAAATAACAGTACTTGGAATTAATGCAATTGTTTCGCCAGAAACTGTTGAAATCGCAAGCGGCAAAACTGCAAATGTTAAAGTCAAAATAGACCTTGCAGGAGAGCAAATGGGAGAAAAGGTTTTTACCCTGCAGGTAAAAGGCGAAAACTTTTCAATGCAAAGAGACTATGCCCTTGTTGCAGAAAACTGCTACAATCTTGAAATAGACTGGGACGGCTTAAATGATGAAATTGCATTGGACGCCAACTGCAAAAGCGAGCCATTTACAGTAAAGGTTTTAAACAATGGAACAAAAAGCCAGAATATTTCGGTTTCTGTTTCAGGATCTGAATGGATTTACTTTGAGCCAACACAGGCAAGAATTGAAGCAGGAGCAGAACAGGAAATATACTTTTACATGGCACCACCTTATGACACAAAAGAAGGAAAGCAAACAGCAACCATAACAATTAATGGAAATGGCAAAACATTCAGCAAAGAACTTGACATTATTGTATACGGCGGACTTTATGCAGACCTTGGAACAGCAAGTGTTGAAGCAAATGCAGATGTAACAGAAATTATTGAAAGAACTGAAAAGGCAATTAAGGTTTCAGTACAGGTTTCAAATGACGGAAATTCAATGATTAGAATTACCAAAATTTCTTCACAGGACCTCAACGCAGTATTTGAATTTGAAGAAACACTGCTGCAGGCAGATGAATCAATAAAGGTTCCAATGACAGTGTACATTGGAGAAAGCGAGGAAAGAAAATTTGATGTATTACTTAGGATAGAAACAGACAAGGGAACAATGGAAAGGGAAATAACAGTTGACCTTGACAAAGAACCAGAAGAACAGGAAATTTTTGTTGGATTGTTTGGATTGGGCGACGCAAGCGACCTCGCCCTTGCAGCAATAGTTATTGCGGTAATAATTGCATTTGCGGCAATTGCCCTCAAAGCAGAGGCAAGCGAAAAGCCAAAAAGAGGCCTGATAAATCTTGCAAAAGACGTTCAGGAACTTCCCGGAAAAAAACTTGAAGAAATAGGAAAACACAGAAAAGGCAATAGTGCAACAGGAAAAAAGTACGGAAAGGCAACAGCCAAAACAACAGGCAGTAAAAGCAACCTTCAAGACATAGTAAAAGAGGTTAAGAAAAAGCACGTTGTAAAAAAACAAGTGAAGAAAAAGGCTGCTTCAAGCAAGAAAAAGAAGTGAATTGAAAACTATTTCGACGGCAAGAAAAAAAGGTCTTGACAGTTTAGACAAGCCTATTTTTTATATATATTGTCGTGATGGTCAAAATCCAGAAACAGAATGAATTGTTTTTCCTTAATATATGAGAATGTTAGCACAAAGCTTTTGTCAATGTGAACTCTTTTTTCATTTTTTTGACCATATTTTAGATTTTTATAATGCTCAATTGTGTTTTCATCAGAGTTTATAATCTGCTTTACTTTTTTGTAAATTATGTCCGTTCTTCGCCTGTCTTTCTTAGAAAGCTTGGGGATTAATGCCTTAAGTTTGTCAGAGAAACCATAATCAAAAGACATTATTTATTCACTTTCCAAATAATTTGTCCAATTCTTTATTGCTCATCTTTTTGTACCCGTACTTCTTAAAATGCTCTTCTTCTATTTTAAGAAGCTTTTTGACATAACTTTCTTTTACCTCGGGCTCAACTTCATTAGACCCGTAATCTTCAATAAATTTATTCATTGCTTCGCTTTTATCACGCAAATCATATTTTGCTTTGACAACAGCCAAAACCCTGTTGGAATAGTTATTTAGTTCAACTCTTGCATCAACCATAATATGCACCTCACATGCATTTAATATGCATATTATATACACGATACAATTTAAAGCTTTTGATAGGCATTAGGACGTGTCTTGTCCCGATATAAGGTTCCCTCTAGGAATAAGGTAAGGTTGAGAGCTTCCTCAATAAAGGAGGAACCTTACATGAGGAAGCTCAATAAGAAGAAGATTAGGTGGATTATAAAGCATTGGGATTTGGGCGAGTTGAGTCACTGGCGGATTGCAAAACAGCAGGGTGTAACAAAACAGCATGCTTTGAGGGTTTACAATCGTTTCAAAGATGATAGGCATCCTGTGCTGCATAAGCCCTGGTAGTAGGCTATGGCCTGTTTAATAAAGCAACCTCAGAAAACTCGGTCAAAGTATTAAACAAGGCCATTCAAAACTATGGCTGCCCCAGACAGCTTATCTCAGATTACGGCACACAGTTCACCAGTTTACCAAAACAAACCTGTGCCAAACCAGCAGACAACAGATTCCAAACAAGACTCAAAAAACTAAGAATAAAACACATCAAAGCACGCATAAAACACCCCCAAACAAACGGAAAGCTCGAACGATGGTGGCAAACCAACAACTTCCTCACCAAACACTTTGGCAACATGCACAAAGCAATCAAATACTACAATGAACAAAGACCCCACATGAGCCTAGAAAACGGAAGCCTAAGAACCCCCCTGCAAGCTTTCATGGAAAAAGCTTAAAATGACAAAGGACAACCCAGACTATAGAGAGAACATTAAATCAGGACAACACAATAGGCATTAGGACATAATAGTGTTATAATCTGCCACCCTTTCTTAAAATCTTTGACTTAAGACTGCCCAACTTTGCCTTAGCCTTCTTTAGTCTGGTTCCCATTTGAATCACTGAAACAAAATCACTTAGGCGGGTCCAAATCGTTCACAAGACTTTGGCTGATTGTTGCAAGAGGGTTTAGAATAGGGGTATCAGGGGTTACAGGAGTTGGGCCTACTGGTGGCGGGCTATCAACAAATCCTGGAAAAGGAACCGTCATTGCAGCTGGATCAGAAGCACTTGGAGCGCCCCAGGTAATATTTACAGGCACAGAAGCTGAAACAAGCAGTGCCAACATCAGAATAACTAAAACAATCAAAAGTTTGTATTTCATTTAAACGCCACCTATAATTAAGTTCTCTTCTTTTATTTCATCACTTGTACCAGTAACAGAATTTACATACTTATCGCCTACTTTGATTGAAGCAATGTTTAGAATATATTTGCTACCAACTTTTACATCTTTTAAAATAATAAAGTTTGCACCAGATACCTCGTGTGAAATTTCGCCACTGGTTGTACCTTCCTCTTTCACAGTCAGCGCAGTATTAATCTTTGCAATTGGATTGCTTACTTTTCCCTCCAATTGAGAAATCCAATCTTTGAAATCAATCTTTACATCACCTGTTTCTGCATTAGGCGGTGGAATTAATTCATAATACTTTTTCAAAATATCAACATAATCTTGTCCAAGCCTAATTTTGACTTGCTGAACATAAGTTCCTTCATATACAGAAAAATGGTCAAGGTAAAGATTTAATTGGACGCCTGAAGATGCGTGAGTGCGCCAATTTTCCACAGTATCTTCAGCAAAATTAATTGTTTCATCTAATTTTCCCAAAACTTTGGTGTCAAAGTCTGCTGAGCCAACTAGTTTTATACCAGGAACGTGACCACCCCAAAAGCTTGTCCAGCCAGCTACGCCGCCTGCTTTATCATATACTTCACCTATATCAAGAACAATTATTTTTTCACCATGCTCTTTTCCAACAAATTCAATAGAGCATTTTCTTTCAACACACTCTATTTCTTCAGCAAAGTCTTGCTGGTCTGGATTTAATTCCGAAATATAAAAAGTTTTTACTACAGTTGCTGTAGGCTCAGGTCTTTGCCCTTCCATTTTTTCCTGAATGGTTTTTGCATTTTCGTTTGCAACAAAGGCCTTTAACTTTGGTAAAATATTTATAGGCAACGAAATTTTTAATTCATTAACGTGAACACAATCATTTATATTGCATTCGTCAAAAAATAGGTCAATAAATATTTTGGAATCAAAAAGCATCTGTTCACTATGTCTTTGTTCAGGAAAATTCAGAGTTTGGTTTGGATAACCGCCTGCCACGCTTATTTCAAAAGGCATTATGTCAAGATCTTCATTGTAAGTTTTACATCTAAGTGTTATTAGTACAACATTGTCGTTGATTAACTGAATTGTGTCACTGTTTTCATAACAATCCATACCAGCGCTTATTTGCTGCCAGGTTCCGGTATCTAAGCTAATTTCGCGATTGAATGTTGATGAAAGAGCGGTTGGAAGCAAAAGAATTAAAATCAAAAACAGGAAAGCTTTGCGCATTTTTAGATT
The DNA here is from genome assembly GCA_017610205.1 of Candidatus Iainarchaeum sp. Taxonomy (GTDB): domain Archaea; phylum Iainarchaeota; class Iainarchaeia; order Iainarchaeales; genus JAFCCL01. The sequence goes on from JAFCCL010000003.1 coordinate 11,222, forward strand.
CCTCCACAACTGTCTTTAAGTTCAACCGTACTTTTTTCCATTTCAAACTGGTTTTCTGCAAGTTCTACACCAAGATTAATTACAATAATCTTATCAAGTCCCGAAATTTGGCTTTGAACAGGGTATTTTAAATTAAAGGACGAAATTGAAGAATCAATATTTTCCAGCAAATCTATTCTTTCCCTGCCAATCAAATCCCTGCTTTCAAACAAGACAGTATAATCGCAATAGTCATTAATACTTAGAGCTGAAACTGCATCAAGCTTTACATCAAATTCCTGAGTTCTTTCTATAAAGTCAACAAACTGTATAGAAATGTCTGCCATTTCGTCCAAAGCAGCTTTGCTTTCAGAATCATAACTGTTTAGATTGCTTTTAAAATCTAATAAATTGGAATTAAGGGACGAAAGCTGTGCGGTGTTCAACGAAGTTAAATCAGCCACAAAACCAGGACTAAATAATTCAACTCCTTTTGAGTTAAAAATATCTTTTAAAACATCTAAACCAGATTCAAAATCATCTTCTAAAATAGGCGCAGGACCAGGACCTGGAACTGGTTCCAATGGTACAAACAAGTAGACTGCTGCCACAGCAATAATTATTGCAACAATTATGCCAAGGTTTTTGTATCTTGAATCCACTGTAGTACACCTCTTAATGTAATAAATTACTCTTTTATGTTATATAATAAGGTTGTGTTTTATCCACTTGCATTGTTTGAAGGGAAAGGCAATTGCCGAATTTTTGGAATTGTTTTTTAAGTTGTGCAACAACGCCTGTTTTATGAAGAAATTTTATGTTGACACAAATATTTGGCCGGATTTTGCTTTAAACAGAAGGGACAGCATTAGGCCGCTTGGAGAATTGGCTTTTTCATTTTTTAGGAAAGTAGTCAGAAAAAAGTGGCAAATATTATATTCCAACTTTGTTGTAGGAGAATTAGAGCAACATTTAAAGCCTTGGGAAATGCAAGAAAGATGCTTTGGAATTGTTTCAGATAAGGGCTTACTGTTTAAAGTTGCACTATCAACAGAACAGTCTTTTGAAGCTGAAAGGGTATCCAAAAAGTTTGGCGTTCCGTTTGGAGACGCAATACATGCCATTATAGCAAGAGACAGCAAGGCAGTTGTTGTTTCAAGAGACAGACACTTTCAAACACTTCATGAAATAGTCACTACTTTTTTGCCTGAGGAGATCTAAGTTTTGCTACCAAATCTCTTGCAACCTCTTCACGCACACGCTCATATTCCTCTTCGGTCGGCTCCTTGTAGCCAGCTCTTTTGGCAAAGCCCTTTGCCTTTGCAAGTTTTCTAATTGCCAGTTCAGTGCTAAGCCTGTCGTGCAATTCCCTGATTGCCTGCCTGATATACTCTGTTTTTGTGCTGTAATTGAATTCCTTCAAATCTTTTTCAACAACACTATCAAGCTTTTTTCCAAGCCTTAGACTAATAACATCCATGTAATACAAAGTATTACAAAGGGGTTAAAAATCTTTCTAAAAGGCTTTAATGCAAAGACAAGCCCTTTTTTAATTTTTTACAATTTATATGCTAATAGAATGAGTGAAGAAATTGTTGACGTTGCAATTATTGGTGGGGGGCCTGCAGGAATTACTGCTGCGATTTATGCAAAAAGAAAGGCCTTAAGCGTAAAGCTTTTTGAATCAAAGGCAGTTGGAGGGCAAACCGCTGACGCCATTTGGGTTGAAAACTACCCTGGAATTAAAAAAATAAATGGAATGGAATTAATGCAGCAAATGTCAGAGCATTTGAATGAATTTGGAGTTGAACCAGAAGAAGCTGCAGAGGTTACAGGTGTGAAAAAAACAGGCGAATTGTTTGAACTTGACATTGAAAACGGAGAAGAAAAACTTCTTGCAAAAAGCATTATACTCTGCACAGGAAGCAAATACAGGGAGCTTGGTGTTCCAGGTGAAAAAGAATTGTATGGCAGGGGATTAAGCTATTGTGCCACATGCGACGGCCCAGGATTTAAGGATAAGGTTGTTGCAGTTATAGGGGCAGGAAATTCAGGAGCAAACGCAGCTTTGTTCTTTGCAGGAATCTGCAAAAAGGTTTACTTAATTGAGTTTGGAAAAAAACCTGTTTTTGATTCAGTTTACTCCAAACCATTAAAGGAAGAGTCAAAGATTGAATTAATGGTAAATATGCAGACTGTTGGAATTGAAGGAAAGGAAAAGGTTAAGGGCATTAAAATAAAAGACATGAAAAATGGAGCGGAAAAAGTAATTCCTGTTGACGGAGTATTTGTTTATATTGGAAGTGTTCCACAAAATGCTTTGGCAAAACAGCTTGATCTAAAAATTGACAGAAAAGGGTTTGTTGAAGTTGACAAAGGCAATAAAGCAAGCATTTCAGGTGTGTTTGCTGCAGGAGACATTACTGGAGAGCTTGCGCAGACAATTGTAGCTGCTGGTTCAGGGGCTGTTGCAGCAACCTCTGTGTTTGAGTTTGTAAAGGGTTTGAAATAAAAGGTATAAAAGACTTGAAGCAAAATGCGTAAAGGACTTGAAGTGGTTGAAAAATGGTTGAGCTAAACGACCAAAACTTTTATTACGGAAATATTGGCGGAAAACTACTTGGCAACAAGGAAAGGGAAAGTGCTATTCTTGAAGAGCTTGCAACCTTGAAGCGAAATGATTTCTTTTTGGAGGTTGGATGTGCACAGGGATATTTTGAAAAAATTGCAAGGCGCTTTTGCCAAAATGTCTTTGGAGGAGACTACACTTTTGAAAAACTCCCGGTTTCTGAAAAAGAATTTGCCGGTTGCCATTTTGCAGGAATAGATGCAGAAATGCTTCCGTTCAAAGACAAAAGCTTTGACTTTGTTTTATGCACAGAGGTTTTGGAGCATGTGCCAAAATGGGGAAAGGCGCTTAAGGAATTGCAAAGGGTTGCAAGGAAAAAAATTCTTGTAACCGTTCCTTTGGAAAAAGGAGTTTTTTGGCAGACACTAAGCCTCTTTAGGAGAATGGAAACAAGAGGCCACTTGCACAAAATTGGAAGCAGTGATTTAAAACAAGGCATTGGAAAAGACTGGCAGGTTACAAGGCACAAAATTGTTGCAACCCCAAGCAGGCATGTAAACAAAGTTGTTGGAAAAAGGCTTGGGGAAATGATTGGAATGTATGCAGTTCTGTTGTTTGAAAAAGACGAAAAACACAAAGCAAGTCCAAAAAGAAAGTAATTTATATAACATGTTATATAAGATGTTATATAAGATGTATGTTAGGTGGTTTGCATTAAGCATTATTCTCTTGTAATTGACCCAAAGCTTGTAAAGGAAATTGATAAACTGGTTAAAGAACATGGAATTTTCAGCAGCAGAAGCGATTTTATCAGAGACTCTATTAGGGCAAGGCTTATTGAGGTAAGAAAAAGCCTTTTGAGCAAGGAAGTGGAAAAGCCTGATGAAGAAGAGTTTGAAATTGAAGAAAAGGTTGTTGAAGAGGCAATGGAAGAATTGGACGAGTACAAATTTGGTGGAGTTCACTGATGAACAAAAGAAGAGTAACGAAAAACTTTTTGCAAAAGAAACCTGTGGGTCAGATTGAGCTTTTTACAGGCATTGTAAATAAACAAACTCCCAGAGAACAGGTTTTTGCTGAAAAACTGTATTCAGCAGGGCTTATTCCAGCAACAGTTAGAAGAAAAAGGCGTAAAAAAGGCAGACCAATGACAATTAATGTTAAAACAGAGGTTTCAAAAGCTGCTGCTGTCCTGTTGAAAGTAAAAGGAGTAAACTTGAATGCATTGTGCATTATTTTGAAAAGCAAGGAAAGGCCGAGTGTGGAGTCTGTCCTAAAAAGGGGGGTTGTCGCTGCAATAAAAAGAAGCCCTGAAGAACAAAAGAATCTGAAGGACGCACTTGAAGTAATTATCTACTTTGCAAATAGGAACAAAGACAGAAAGGATATTGCAAAAAAATTTGCCCCTGATGCAAAAGAAAAAACAGAGAAGAACAGGCAGAAAAGACATTTGAAAGACATTACAGGAAGCTAACACTTTGAAAATCATTGTTTTTTAATTGTTTTATATAGTATTATATTCGGGTATGGGAAAGATAACTGTTTCAGAAAAAGGCGGTGATTTTGCATTGCTTGTCCAGCAACAGGAATTTAAAGAGCTTGGACTTGACTCAAAAGCATGCTATGAGTTGGTAAAGGCAAAGAAAGGAATTTGGGTTTTGGTTGCATGTGAAAATCCTGTTCAAAAAGAAAATCCTTTGGATAAAAAGATTTTTGCATTGCTTAAGAAAAAGAACTTAAAAGACAGGGTTGAAAAAAGATTTGAAACATTTTTAAGCACAGAAGAGCTTGTGCGCTTTAACGAACTTTTGAAAGAAGGCGGAGTTGTTGCATTCAAATTAAGCCCAAAATACAAAATGGCTGTTTACAAGACAAGGGAAGAAATTGAAAAAAATGTAAAAATGGATTTTGAAACAGGAAATGAAACAAGTAACAAAACCAAAAATGAAACCAGTGGAGAAAAAATCGCTGAAGGAAAATCCAGTGGAAAAAAAGCCAGCGAAAAAAAAGTTGTTGGAAAAAAGGAATCAGAAACAGTTGGCACAGGAAAAAAGGAATCAGAATTCTTTGAAGCAAAAGAGAAGCGCCCAGACCAGTACACTTTTGAAAAAGACGGCTTTCTTGTATTCAAAAATGCACAAAATGCAAAGATTTTGAGCGTCAAACTCAAAAAAGAAATTGATGAAGGCAAGATACGGGGAATTAAAAGCTTTGACGGGTTTTATTATGTTGTGGAAAATGCTTTATATCAAAGGCACAGGGCAAACGTGCTTTCAGCAATAAAAGAAAAGGCAGCAGGTGTTGCAGGGATTGCTGAACAGATAGAAATTAGTAAAATGCTTGCAAGAGTTGTGTGCGAGCTTTTGAAGGATGAGGGTGAAATAATTGAAAAAAGAAAAGACAATTTCCAGGCAATCTAAGAAAAATGAGAAAAAAGCTGCAGAAAAAAAAGCAGTGGCAGGAAAAAAAGGAATTATAGACGCGGAGCAGGTTGAAAAGCCAAAGGGGCCAAAAATTCTTGTTCCGTTGCTTTCAAAAAGAGAAGGCGAAGAAGGGTTTATTGAAGCTGTTGCCCCGGGAGCAGGTGAGATAATTCTTTTGCTTGTTATTGACACATCTGCAATGGCAGGAGGGTTTGGGTTTGCTACGGGGGAAATTGCAGTAGGCAATGTACTAATGCAAAAAGTCAAAACAGCTTTTGGAAAGAAAAGAAAAACGTGCAATGACATTATTGAATGGGGAGACACTGCAAACAAAATAGAGCATTTGGCACAATTGAATCAGGTTGCAAAAATTTTTGTAGTAAAGCAGGATAACGATTTTTTCAAAAAACTGTTGAATGATATGAAGGAAAAATTGCCAAAAATTGAAATTCACGAAATTGAATTGAGTAAAGCAGAATGATTGAAGAAATTGGATTGACTGAAGCAGAATAGATGCAAAAAATTAAATCGGGTGAAGAAGAGTAATTAACCGTAAACTATTTTTTTTGCTTTTGGCAGATTTTTTTTTGCTTTTGCCTGATGTTCTTTAAGGAATTTGCCCAGGTAATCTATTGTAAGTTTTTTGCATTCGCCGCAAAGCCTTTGGCCTGATTTGCATTTTTCCAAAATGTCCTTTAGTTTTGCATCGCTTTCCAAGTGAAATAAGTCAAGTTTGTACTTTTTGCAAATTTCCGGCTTTCCTCCAAGTCTTCTTTGCTCTTCTGCAGTTGGCCTTCCGCCAGTAAAGCAATTGCTGATTTTTTTCTTAGCATCCTGTTCACTGTCATTTAAGAAAATTGCAGTTTCAGGATGTGAAGACGACATTTTTCGACCTTCCTTTAATCCTGATTGGTGCCTGAAGTAAATAAAACTTGGGGTTTCCAAATCATAAGGAAGCCTTTTTGAAACATCGCGGGTTGCTCTTGCATGGGGGTCCTGGTCAAGACCTATTCCAGTAATGCTTGGCATCTTTCCGCTGTACTCAGGCAGCTGTCCATGCAATATGTCAGCATACTGCAATAGGTTTGCACTTACTTTCCCCAAATCAAGGTGACCATAGATTGCTTCAAATGTTTTTGCAGTAATCTTTTTTCCAATCTCAAAAGCAAAGCTATAGTATTCTTTTTCTTTGTTGCCTTGAACATAAATGTCTTTTTTGTTCAGACCAAGGGCAAGCGCATCGGCAACGTTTTGCACTGCAATCTCTTTCGCCTGTGCAATTGATTTTATTTTTTCACGACTGCAGTATGCGTCAATGTCGCATACACAAAAGTAATTTTTGGCTCCAAGACTTTTAAAAAATACAAAAAGGTCAAGGTCTGCCTTGTGACCCAAATGATAAGGCCCGGAAGAGGCAATGCCTGTAATATTAATGAATTTCTTTTTTTCTTTAATTCTTTTTAGTACCTTTTCAAAATCACGGTGTGCCACAACAATGTTTCTTTTAAAAAAACGGTGCTTAAGCTGACTTCTCATGCTTTCAGGAAATTCTGTTAAGCCAAATTTTTTGAAAACATGCTCGTAATCATTTACGGCATTGCTTCCCCAGGGATCGATTTTTGCCATTTTTTCACCAAAGACAACTTTTTATTAACTCTTTTTTATTTAATGTTTATTAAGTTAATAAAGCAATTAGGTTGATTCAAATGTGCCTTTTGGTTGGAAATAATGCGGTTGTTGAGAAAAAGAAGCTGGCAAGCCAGTTTCAGCAGAAGGGATTTGGTGAGCGAAGCGAGGGCGAATTTGTTTTGGATTTGTACGAAGCACTTTATTTGCTTGAGAAGAAAAAGTTAAAGGTTAAAGACAAAAAAGCCAAGATTTTTTCAAAGAAAAAGTTTTTGATTTACAGTGAAAAAAAAATAAAAAATTTTTATTTAAAATTTCAGGTTTACAAAGATTTGAGGGAAAAGGGCTTTTGCACCAAGACGGGCTTCAAATTTGGTTTTGATTTTCGCGTTTACCCAAGGGGCAAAAAACCAGGGCAGGCTCACAGCAAGTGGGTTGTAAACGCCGTAAGCCAGAATGAAAAAGTTAATATGATTGGATTGAGCAGGATGGTAAGGCTTTCAGGAAATATTAGAACCAAAATGCTAATGGCTGTTGTTGACTCTGAAAATGACGTAAACTATTATGCTGTTGAAAGGATTACACCTTAGAAGAAGACGTTTCTTCAACCTGTTTGAGAGCATAAAACTTGCCTTTTGCAAAATTCTTTTTTGTTTGCTTAATCCCTTTTTTAGTTTTCCCACTAAGCTGGCAGTCTTCACTTGAACTCACGGCCATACTTTTTTTAAGCTTCAACAACAAGCTTGTCTTTTCCTTCTGGATGAATTAATACCTTTTGACCCTCTTTGAAATTCAAAAATTCAGCAATTTTCTTTGGAACTCTGACTATAAGACTATTTCCACTATAACCAAGTTTTCCTTCCTGCCTAAGCCCCCAAAGTCCCATATCTTTAGCTATTTTGTCAATTTTGTCTGATGCCACCTCTGTAAAAAAGACTTCTTTACATTTAGGACATTTTTCTGCATCAAATTCACCCAATTTTCTGTCATTAAAATAATAGGGTTGGTTTCCTTTCTTCATTTTTTCATTACATGTTGGACAATTCATTTTTCTATCACCTGTTTTTCCAGTAAACGGTTATAATAAAATAATTACAAGGCAGCGGCCTGTAAACAACTTCAAATCCCTTAAATACTGAAACAATTTTGTTATGCATTGTTCTTTTTGCTCCCATTAGAACCGATTCCAGAATCTCAATCTTGCTGATTCCTGTTTCAATCATTTTGTCCTTCGCATGCTGTGAAGGCCTAAAAGAACACCTGTTTGAACCTACCATAATATACAAGTATATACAAGGAAGTTATTAAAAACTTTTACGTTATATCGTTCTTTGCCGAAAAATGTTTTAAAAAAAAATAGTTCTGGAAAAGGGGCAAAATGCCCCATTCCAAAAAAATAATATTTTCTGATTTTTAGAGGTCTGCTGCCCTAACGGTTTTTCTTCCGTTGGCTTTAGCTCTTTCCGCAGCTTTTGTTATAATTCCTGCAACTTCTGTGCTCAAAGCGTCTGTTAACTCGCCTGCACAATTGCATCCTGCTGCCTTAACTGCGTCCTTTACTTTGCTTCCAACTACTAATGAGTCTCCCATAATAGATTCCTCCTTTTGTGTTTAATTGCATTAATTTCACCAATTGAAGGCAAAATTCAAATATAACGCGGGAGAAAAGTAATTTAAAGGCATATGGCAAAAAAGGGCAAGAAAGTGCAAAATACAGGGGTTTTGGGCTAATTTAAGGCATTTTTGAAGAATGGCCTACTTTTGCTTTTTTGAACCAAATTCCGCTACCGGAAAGGGAAAAAAGCCCCAGAAGGGTTAACAACAGAACAGCAAGCATAAAAATATGCAATGCCAATGTTGCAGGGCTTTGGTCAGGAACAATAAAGCCAAGGATTTCAAGACCTGCAATTGCAATGGAAAGAACGCAAACAGAGTAAAAAATTATAAAAGCCGGCTTAAAAAGCCCTCCAAAGTTCTTCTGGGTTTGATGGGCAAGATAAAAGACTACAAGCGCAAGCACAACAGAAACAAGGTCAAGAATAATGATTGGATTCAAATTTTTTTCACCACTTCTTTTGTTCCTATAAAATAGAATGCTAAAAGAAGTATAAATAGATTTGCACAAGCCTTGAAGGGGGGCGTACAAGCCTTGGAGGAAACGAAAGAATTAATAAAACAAAAACTGTTATAGAATAGAATAAAGCCTTCAGGAGGAAAAAAATGAGTAAAAGGATTCTGGTAGTTGACGATGATTTTGATGACTTGAAAGCAATGGAGGAATTGCTTCAAAAGAACGGGTTTGAGACAAAGGCTGTTACAAACGGTGCTGACGCAATTGACTCGTTTAAGGAGAATGCCTTTGACCTGATTTTGATTGATATTAAAATGCCAACCCTTTCAGGTTATGACCTGTTGAGGCTAATGAGGGAAAAGGTAAATGGCAAGGCCAAAATGGTTTTTGTTTCAATTGTTCCAAAGCAAGAGGTTGACATGAAGGGAATTAATGGCTTTGTTCAAAAACCGTTTTCTGCGGAAACATTCCTTGCCGAAGTGAAAAAGGCATTGGGAGAATAAGGAGGTTGAAAAAAATGGCAAAAACAATAATGATTGTGGATGATGAGGAAGACATCAGAACAACTGTTAAAACGATTCTTGAAAAGGCAGGCTATAATGTTATCGCAGCGGTTAACGGTGATGACTGCTTGAGCAAGATTGCGGAAGCAAAGCCGGATTTGATTTTGCTTGACATCATGATGCCTGGAACGCCTGTAAAGGACATTGTTCCAAAAATAAAGGGAACCAAGATTGCATACCTTAGTGTTGTAAGGGTTGGGGAAGCAGAAAAAGAGGACCTGCTGAAATCAAAGAACATTGTAGACTTTATTCAAAAGCCGTTTGGCATAAACAAACTTGTTGAGAGCGTGAAGAAAATTGTTGGTGAGTGAAAGTGGATATTTTAAAAGAGCTTGAAGAAAACCAAACTATACTGCTTTTAATGCCTGGCACAGAATACAATGAAATAAGCATTAGCGTGGCAAAACAGCTGAGCGGAAAAACTGTTGGCTACATTACGCTGAACAAGACTTTTCCGGCAATAATGGAAAACTTTGAGAAAAAAGGCATTGACACCAAAAACTTTGTTTTTGTTGACGCAATTACAAAAACAATTAAGGAAGCAGAGGACACAGACCGCTGCTATTTTGTAAGCAGCCCCGGGGCATTGACTGAATTGGCAATAAAAATAAGCAAACTTTTGAAACACGACTTTGAGTATATGATTTTTGACAGCCTTACAAACCTTTTGGTTTACCAAAAAAAGGCACCTGTTGGCAAATTTATTTCAAACACTGTTGCAAGGGTAAAGGCAACAAAAAGCAAGGCAATAGTCTATGCAATTAAGGTAAGAGAACAGGAAGCCTTGATACAGGAATCAAGCATGTTTGTTGACAGAGTAATTGACATGGGCAAGGCATACACGCCTGTTTAAAAGTGTGGCTTATGGAAGAAAACGGATTCAGCATCAAAAAGGCACTGTTTGGAAAAATCAGCAGAAAGATTATTGTCTTGTTTGCTGTTTTAGCCATTGTACTGACTTTTTTTGGAATCTACTTCTCTTACCTGAATTCAGAAGCACTTTTAAAAAATGCCATAACAAACCATCTTGAAACTGCCACTGATTCAAGAGGAGACAATGTTATGACCCTTTTGCAGATGGAGAAAAAAATGGCGGAACAGATGGCTAAAAGCAAGGTAATCAAAAATCTCCTTCAGGCAGAAATAGACAAAGAGGGATTTGGGAAAAAGCTTGCAGATGTTTCCGAAAGGCTGAAAAACACAATTGAGAGTGTAAAAGACATTAAAAGCATCTTTGTTTTGGACAAAAACGGAATAGTTATTGCTTCAAGCAATGAATTAGATATCGGGACTGACAAAAGCTCTTGTTCCTGTTTTTTTGAAGCAAAAAAAGAACCGTTTATCAGAGAGACCTATATTTCAGATAAAAGAATTGAGGAACTTGATTTTTCTGCACCAGTCACAGACAACGAAGGGGAGTTTTTGGGCGTAGTTGTCGAAAGCTTTTCAACAGACAAGCTGAACCAGATAACAACAGACAGGAAAGGACTTGGGGAAACAGGCAAAGTTTACATTATAAATAAGGACGGTTACGTGATTACGCCTTTATTGTTTGGTGAAGATACTTTTCCAAAGCAAAAGGTCGATACTGAAAATTCAAGAAACTGCTTTAGCATGAAGGTCACCGGCGAAAAACATATAGGCCACGAAGCAGTAGCAGTTTCTAATGACTACCAGGGAATTCCTGTTCTTGGAGGGCATGTATACATTCCTGAAATGGAATGGTGCCTTCTTGCTGAAATAACTGAAGAAGAGGCGTTTGGGAAAGCAAAGAAAGAGCTCATATTGTTTGCAATCTTTATGTTTGCTATAACAACAGTTATTGCAATTTTGGCAGGGAGTTTTATTGCAAGAAGCATTTCAAGGCCTATTGAAAAGATACATTATGCAACAGAACAAATTAAAAAAGGAAACTTTAAGACAAGAGTAAGCATAAAAACAGGCGATGAACTGGAACAATTGGGAACTTCGTTTAACAAAACAGCCGAAGCCCTGGATAGAATGGACAAAGAACATAAGCAATTAGAGCACGCCAAAACAGAATTTTTGTCAATCACAAGCCACGAGCTTCGCTCTCCAATGACTCCTATGAAAGCGCAATTGCAGATGCTTGAAGAGGGTTATTTTGGTAAACTAAACGAAAAGCAAAAGAAATCCATTGACATTGTTTTGAAGAACACAAGCAGGCTTGACAACATTGTGGTTGACTTTTTGGAAATTTCAAGGATTGAGGCAGCAAGGCTAAAGTTCAGGTTTGTGAAGGCAAATCTGGCAGACAACACCAAAATGGTTGTAGAAGAAATGAATGGATTTATGCCCGAAAAAAGATGCGAGATTGTTACAAATGTTGGAACGCTTCCGATAATTGAAGTTGACCCTGACAGGACAATGCAGATTTTAAGGAATTTGATTAACAACGCAAAAAAGTTTTCTCCTGCAAACTGCAAAATTGTTGTTTCGGCAAAATTGAAAGGCGAGGAAATCGTGTTCTCAGTAAAAGACCAAGGAATTGGAATTGTAAAAGAAAACCAGAAAAGGGTTTTTGAACCATTTTTCCAGGAAGAACAGACAATATACAGGGAACATGGAGGGACAGGATTGGGTTTAACCATCTGCAAAGGCATTGTTGAAGGACAGGGAGGAAGAATATGGGTTGAAAGCGAAAAAGGAAAGGGTTCAACAGTTTACTTTACAGTTCCAATAAAGCCAGTGAAGGAAATAAAGCCAATCAAGCTCTTGTTTTCTCCGCAGGAAAACTTGGAAAAAATGGTTTCCATGCTTTTTGTTGAAATGCTTGGTCCAATGGGAAAAAAAGAATTTGAAGAATGCAAGAAAAACCACCTTTGCACAGAGGACAAACTTGATAGATATATTGTAATTCTTCTCAAAAAAGGAATAATCACCAACAAGACCGCAAAAGAATTCAGAAACGGAGTTGACAAAATTTTTAAGGAAGGCAAAGGAATAAAAACAGGAAAAGACAAACAAGTAAAAAGGACAGATAAAAAATGAAGTTAAATCAGATAATTATTTTAACATTTATTTTAACCGCAGTTATTTCAAGCTTTGGAGCAAACACTTATTATTACTTAAACTCAAACCAGCTGTTTGAGAATAAAATCAGGGACAATTTAAGCTCAACTTCACAGGCAATGGCAAACCAGGTTGAATTTTTTATTGAAGAGCAAAAAGAAAAAATGGAAATTGCCGCAACACATCAAGAGCTTTCAAATCAGGAGCTGCGGGAAATTACAAACAAAAGCGATGAATTTTATGAATTGTTTACAATAGATTCCAATGGGATAATAATCGCCTCAACAAACGAATTGCACATTGGCCAAAACAAATCAACAGACCAATATTTTGTCAACGGACGAAATAAAACATATGTCACGAATGCATACATTTCAGACGCAGACAACCAAAAGCTGATTAATATATCAACACCGCATAATGACGGAGTGCTTGTTGGAAGAATTAAGCTGGAGAAACTTAGCGAAATTGTTTCAGATTACACAGGGCTTGGGAGAACAGGCGAAAGCTACCTTGTGAACAAAAATTATGTTATGATAACAAACTCAAGGAACTCAAAAGAGCAAACAGAATTAAAGCAAGTTGTTAACACACAAAATACAGAAAACTGCTTTCAAGATAAGACAGATGAAATCAACCACAAAGATACAGAAGTGTTTTTAGGTTATACAGGAGTCAATGTTTTAGGCAACCATGTTTTGATTCCAGAAATGGACTGGTGCTTGCTTACAGAAATTGAAGAAGAAGAGGCATTTGGGTCATTAAGGAAACAAGTGTTTGAAACATCCTTAAACACAGCTATTGCAGCCATGGCTCTTGTTTTGATAATTGGATTTATTCTTTCAGCAATTATATCAAAACCAATAAAAAAACTAACAAAAGACGTTGACAGTATAACAAAAGGAAAGTTTGACACGCAATTGAAGAAAAGCAGAATAACCGAAGTGCAATCCTTAATAGATTCACTAAACAGGATTCTTGCAAGCCTCAAGCTTGCGATTTTGCGGACAGGAGCGACAAAAGAGGAAATTGGCATAGGCGAAGTTATTAAGAAAAAGGAAGAGGCTGAAAAAAAAGCAATAATGTTTGGCGACGCAGTCAAAACATCCATTGACGGAATTAGCATTGCAGACCTTGAAGGGAAAATTATTTTCACAAACAATGCATTTAACAAAATGTGGGGGTATGAGCCTGAGGAAGTAATTGGAAAAAAATTAGACGAATTCTGGAAGGAAGACCAGATAAAAAAAGTCAGGACTAAAGTGGTTCCTGCAACTTTGAAAAGCGGCTGGACAGGAAAGCTTGTGGGAAAAAGAAAAGACAAAAGCAGTTTTGACGCAAGCGTGACAAGTTCTGTTGTCAAGGACAAAAAAGGCAAAACCAGCGCAATTCTCGGCATATTCAGGGAAATTCAAAAAGAAAAAAAAACAAAATTAGTCCAACACCAGGTTTATGAAAAATGGCGTGAAAAAGGAAAATACAAGTCAAAGCAATTGTAAAAGGTTTAAATTAAGCGGATTCCCTATGCTATTTAGCTGATTAAACACGGCAGAAAAAACTGACTTCAGCAAGCCAATAGGTGGCAAAAAAATAAGAGGGAAAAAAATGAGCTTGATACTGCAATTAAAGGAAGAGCACGCAAATCTTCTTCACTTGTTTGAAGAAGTTAGGGATGGAATTTCTGATAAAAATACAACAGGTCAGGAGCTTATTGAAAACTTAAGAGACCTAAAAGAGGTATTGGCAGCCCACTTGATTTTAGAAGACAAACTTTTGTATCCAAAACTTGCAACAGCTGAAAACGAAGAGGCAAGGAAACTGGGAAAAAAGTTTTCTGAAGAAATGCTGAACATTTCACCTATTGTATTCGCGTTCTTTGGAAAATACATCTTGGTTGATGTATCCAAATTAAAAAACAATTCAGAATTTGAAAAAGAATTAAGTGGGATAATTGAAGCTGTTGGAAAAAGAATAGAAATAGAGGAAAGCCAGCTTTTTACAGCATATGAAAAATACTGCAAATGAAAAAATGATGGAATTAAACAATTTCAATAGGTTTAAATTAACCGAATTCCATTACTATTGTTGATTAAGCATGGCAGAAAAACCTGACTTCAGTGGCATTGTAGGCAAGGGAAAAAAAGCCTCTGTTGCCGAAAAAGAGCATGCAAAGTTCATGGCAAAGCCGAAAAAGGCAAGGGAAAAGGCCGCGGAAGGATTTGACTTCAAGCAGGTAACCTTGCAAATAAAGGAAAAGGCACAGGCAGTTGACAGACCTGTAATGCCAAAGCCATTGGCAAAAAAGATTTCAGCAACAATCAAGGAAAAGGTTTTAGGCAAAGGAATTGAAAGAATCAAAACAGGAATTACAGGGCTTGACCAATTGATTGAAGGGGGCTTTGAAAAAAATTCAACTGTTTTGCTTGTTGGGAGTGCAGGAACAGGAAAGACATTGTTTGGACTGCAGTTTCTTTACAACGGGGCAAAAGATTACGGCGAGCCTGCTATATTCATTTCATTTGAAGAAGACAGGAAAAGCCTTTACAGGCACAGTTCTTCCTTTGGATGGGATTTCGAAGCACTTGAAAAAAAAGGATTGTTCAAAGTATTGCAATACAGGCCACACCACGTTGAAAAGCTAATGCGCGAAGGAGGTGGGCCAATAAAAGACCAAATAAGAGCAATGGGAGCAAAAAGGCTTGTGATTGATTCAATTACTTCATACGGGCTTCTTTTCAAAGACGATTACCAGAGAAGGGAAGGAATTCTTGAATTTTTTAACATGCTTGAAAAATGGCAATGTACTTCAATGATTATTTCGGAACTTTCGCCAAAGGTTGCGGAAATAAAAGAAGGGAGTGTTGGCTTTTTAACAGATGCAATTATTTCACTTTATTACAGCAAGGAAGCCGAAAAGGGAACAAGGGTTCACAGCTGTGAAATCCTCAAAATGCGCGGAACAAAGCACACCAACAAACTGCTTGCACTTGGCTTTGAAAAAAACGGTTTGACAATTTATCCAGAAGTCGAAGTGTTTTAGGCAGCAGGGCTCTGCAGAAATCATTTATAAATAGAAGAAAAGCGTTCATATAATCGAGGTGATTCCATGAACGCTTTGTATCCAATAGAGCTTTCAGGTTTTTATAAGTTATGCATTAAGGTTTTGGAGGAAGTTCGCTTTCCCCTATGGTTTTTCTAC
The DNA here is from genome assembly GCA_017610205.1 of Candidatus Iainarchaeum sp. Taxonomy (GTDB): domain Archaea; phylum Iainarchaeota; class Iainarchaeia; order Iainarchaeales; genus JAFCCL01. Next base: position 26,685 of record JAFCCL010000003.1, read on the forward strand.
CGTTCAAAGAAAATGTACAACAACTTTGTACAGGTATTTCTGTTAGTGTACAAAAAGAGGTTGAACATTTCATATAGGAAATTTGTAGAGATAGCTGTTGAGAACAAACCGTAGAGGATGCTTTGCATCAAACGCATTCCACACTATACTACTTTGCAAAAGTTCATGCAACGCATAGACAAGAAGCTGTTTGAGAAGATGGTTAGAGCCTGCAGAAAACTGTTAAACTTGAAAGAAGTTACTGGCAGTGTTGATGAAACAGGATTTTCAAACACAAACCCCTCATATCACTACCTAAAACGAATAGATAATGCAAGGGCCAAAAACTATGCAAAAACCGTATTTTTAACCGATAATAAAACAAAGCTTATTTTGAACATCAGAACTCACTCAGGCCATCAAAGCGAAACACTGGACTTTATTCCACCAGTAAAAGAACTGAAAAAGGTCTTGTCCTACGTGCTAGCAGACAAAGACTATGACAGCAAAGCCAACAGACGCTATTGTTGGGATAACTGTATCGAAGTTCACATTCCTATAAGAGGGCGGAAACAGCACAGGCCAGGGCTATAGCCTAAAGCCATTTCTTAAAAGCAAGTACTGCAAGAAAGCAGCCAAACTGTTTGACAAAAACAAAAACAACTACAGAAGCCTGATAGAATCAGTAAACTCAGCAATCAAACGAACACTTGGCAGTTATGTTTGCTCTTGCAGAGTTTTTAATTGCACTGCTTATTTACAAAACCATAAAGAATCAGAGTTTTATAGCACTTATTCTTCTTTTACAAGTATTAGTATTTATTTTTCTGTTTCTATTATTTAACAGTATTGTTGGCTGAGGCTTTGCACTTAAAGTCTGATTTTTAAGGCACTTTAGGTGCAGAAAAAATACTTTAGGTGCAAATATTATTCTAGTTTTGAGACTTCCTCTATTTTAGCAACATGCTCTAAACTTACATTTTGAGAAATCCCTGCTAAAAGAACGATAAAGCCAATTGAATAATTTTTTATGGAACAAAGATTTGCTAAATGAACTCGGTCTATCTTTCTTCTTTTTTTTAAAATGGATAATGGGTCGGGTTTTCGGTCTGAACCACTTATGCTAGAATTATAAACATGTATTTCTCTAGCTTTAAGAAACTCGCCTTGTTTAGTACAAGGATTAAGGGTTCTACTTTTAAGTTCTTTTATCTTATTGACAGTCGTTGCTTGGTTAGCTTCTTTTGATATTGCACAACGAGCATTAGACTCCAATTTCACGCCCGTATTTACTCTGCGAGGTATTTTTTGGCTTATGGATTTGAATTCGCAACCAATTACGCAATCATTTTTATCAGTAAATCTATTTTTGAAATAGTCCTTAAATTGCATTAAGACATCACAATTAGCTTATTTTCTTGTAGGCGTTTAAGAACAAACAAGACGTCTTCATAAGGAATGTTTAAATCAGATGATATTTTTGAAGTGGTAGCTTCTTTTTTTTCCTTTAAGTACTTAAGTATTGCTGGTGTATATTGTTTAATTACTAACTTAAGCTTGTCATGATTTGTTACAACAAGGTCTTCCAATATTGCACCAAATAAATTATATCCCTCATTCAACTCAATTGGATGAAATACAAAAAAGTCATTTAACAGGAATAAAGATATCATTCTAGCGCCTCTTTTTTCATTTCTTTTTCTATTTTCATTTCTTCTTCTAATTTTCTTTTTATAAATTTTGAAAATTCATCTAATTTATTAGCAAATTCTCTTTTTTCTTTAATACTCATTTCATAAACCCTTTGTGATTCCATGCCAAGTTTAGACGCCTTTAATACTATAAGCAACATTGTAGACTTAACTCTTTCTGGAACAGAATCATTATCTGTTATTAACGAGGGGTCGTCTTTTATTTTAAGCATCACTTCATAATGCTTGGGAAAATTTTCTTGAATATCAGCTAACAGTCTAATTGGAGTCGCACCATTCCGAATTGATGCATCAAAAAATCCAATCATAGCCGTAGCAAATTCTGGCTCTTCTGAATTAGAAACGGATACTTCTTTAGTTTCGGTCATAGTAATCTACTGAGTTAAAGTCTAAGGTAAGTGGTTTTTAAAACACTTTCTATAATTATAACTATTTAATCATCCAAAGTTATAAAATACCTTCTTTTTTGTAAGTAGTTTATCCTTAAAGATAAGTGGTATTCCAAGTTCATATACCTCGTGAATTAAAACTACTATATTATGTGCTAAGCATTTACAAAGTAGTTCATTCTCTTGCGCAATTCTATTTTTGCTTTTGAGTTTATCACCGAATTTCATTTTTATCATGTGGAATGTTGTTTCAACATTTGAACGTTTATGATAGTGTTGGTTAAATTCTTCTTGGTGTAAGGCAAAATAGTGAAACATTTTTCTCCAAAGCTTCCCTCTGTTTCCAGAACGAACTGTTGCAGTAACATTTTTTTTGAATGGAATGAAAGCTTTGCCACCCACTTCGTTCACAAGATTATAATTTGCTATTGAATTATATGCTTTGTCTGCTGAAACATCAACAAGATTAAAACCATTGTCTGCTGTTGCTTGAACAAGAGAAGAAAATTGAGGACAATCTGCACCGTTTGCATCAGTTACTTCAACGCTTGTAATTACATTGGTTTTAACGCCTGTGCAAATATGAGCCTTTAGCCATTTGTGTTCTTTTTTTGTCCCATGCTTTTCTTTACAGTATTCGTTAAATTGTGTTGTTCTGAATCCGCTTGAATCTACTGCAAATTGTGTTTCAACCTCTTTAAGTGGCAAGGCACTCAAACCAATTAACTCTTTTAGAATTGGTGTTGCTTCTTTTGTATTCAAAAATTTGGAAGTGGTGTTAAAGTGTGGCGAATTTTTGAGTAAGCCTTTATCTTTTGCATTATTGAATAGGCTTTTTGCTCTCCTGCTTGAAAGCTGTGAATAAACCTTTTGCACACTACAAAATAACTGTTCTCTTATTGGTGTTGTTGGTCTACCAAAAGAGTATTCTGGTTCTTGCACGCTTTCAAGCAAATCTCTTAACAATCTGTCAAATTCGTTCACTTCTGTTGTTTGTGCTTGGTTATAAGCGTGCCAAGCCTGTCCGTATGTTAATTTGACTTTTTCTGTTGTTCCGTCTGCCTTTTCAACTTGCAAATAGTATTTTACAGCGTAAGCGTGCTTGCAGTATTCGCTTCTTCCTGCTTGGCAATCAGGACAAGTGCATTTTAAATCCTGTTCTGAAACAAAATAATTTTTGTTACCGTTTTGTGAAGGCACTAAGAAACCGCCTTCAATTTTCTTTATTGTTTTGGTTTGACTTATTAACAAACCTCTATCCATTCTACTATTTTCCATAAAACCACTTCCTTTATTCTATATAGAATAGAGTGCATAGGGTTTATAAACATATTCTATATAGAATAATAGTTATGGTAAAAACCTTTGAATACGAAGCAAAAATAAGCAAAACAACCGACAAAAAAAAACTCGCAACAAACGAAACAAAAAACTACGATTACGGAACAATAAATCTAAGAAAAACAGAACTAGCCAAACACATTGGAAAAAAAGTAAAAATAACTATACTGGTAGATTAAGATGGAAAAAAAGCAATTAAACAAAAGAATGCATACTGCGAGAGGGAATAAGAATGATGATTTTTATACCCAACTTACAGACATTGAAAAAGAGTTAAAACACTACAAAAAACATTTCAAAAACAAAATAGTTTTTTGTAATTGTGATGACCCTCGTGTAAGCAACTTTTTTCATTATTTTTCATACAATTTTGAGAAGTTGGGATTGAAAAAATTAATTACTACTTGTTATAAAAATCAACAAATGAACTTATTTAGTAAATGTAAATCTGAAAAAGCTATTTACTTAGAATATATAGGTGACAAAAATAAAAATAATATCCCAGACCCTAAAGAAATAGGTATTAAATATTTAAAAGGAGATGGCGACTTTCGTAGTAAAGAATGTATTGATTTGTTAAAACAGTCTGATATTGTAGTTACCAATCCTCCTTTTTCATTATTTAGAGAATATGTAGCTCAACTTATTGAATATGACAAAAAGTTTTTAATTATAGGAAACCAAAATAACATTACTTATAAAGACATATTTAATCTGTTAAAAGAAAACAAGATTTGGTTAGGGGTGGATAACGGTGGGACAAAATGGTTTCAAGTTCCTGACAATTATGATATAGCTACAGAATCAAGAATAAAAATAGAAAATGGCAAAAAGTTTTTTAGTATGGGTAGCGTTGTTTGGTTCACAAACTTGGATATTGAAAAGAGGCACGAAGATTTAATTCTCTATAAAACGTACAAAGGACATGAAAAAGAATACCCAAAATACGACAAATACGATATTATTAATGTAGACAAAGTAAGTGATATCCCTATTGATTACAAAGGAATTATGGGTGTGCCTATCACTTTCTTAGATAAATATAACCCTGAACAATTTGAAGTCAAAGGAATTGCCAACAGTGCAAGGTGGATTGGTTTTGAGTGTTATACTTTAATTAAGCGCAAAAAAATATATAACAGAATTCTGATAAGAAACAAGAAACTTTAAATAAGCGTATTTACATTGTTATTCTATGAAAATAGACCTAAAAAGAATCACAGCTGGCGAATTATCAAAGGATTATCAAGACAATGCTGAAGCAGGAGTAGTTGGTTTTGGTGGAAAACTTGATATTCGCCCACCATTTCAAAGAGAATTTGTTTATAAGGACAAACAGCGTGATGCAGTAATTAATACGGTTACAAAAGATTTCCCACTTAATGTAATGTACTGGTCAGTTTGTGATGATGGAAATTTTGAAATAATAGACGGTCAACAAAGAACCATATCTCTTTGTCAATATATCACTGGCGATTTCTCAATTAATGGATTAGCATTTCACAATCTTCCAAAAGACAAACAAGAACAAATACTAAAATACCCATTAATGATTTATTTGTGTTCAGGAACCGATAGTGAAAAATTGGACTGGTTTGAAACAATTAACATAGCGGGCGCAAAACTTACTGACCAAGAATTACGAAACGCAGTTTATTCTGGCTCATGGGTTTCTGATGCCAAACGTTATTTTTCTAAAAATAATCGCCCAAAAATAGGGGATGATTATTTAAGTGGAACTGCAATCCGACAAGAATACTTAGAAACCGCTATCGAGTGGATTTCAAAAGGAAAAATAAAGGAGTATATGTCAAAGCATCAACACGACCCAAATGCGAATGAATTATGGTTATATTTTCAATCAGTTATAAATTGGGTAAAAGTAACATTCCCCAAATATCGCAAAGAAATGAAAAATGTTCCTTGGGGAGTTTTGTATAATTCATTTAAAGATAAAAAGATTGATGCAAAGAAATTAGAAAAAGAAGTAAGTAAATTAATGATGGATGATGATGTTACAAAAAAGTCAGGCATTTACATTTATATTTTAACAAAAGAAGAAAAAGTTCTTAATATTCGTTCTTTTACTGCTAATCAAAAGAGAGAGGCTTATGAAAGGCAAAAAGGTATTTGTCCAAAATGTAAGAAAAAGTATGAACTTGAAGAAATGGAAGCTGACCATAAAACCCCTTGGAGCAAAGGTGGAAAAACTACTGCTGAAAATTGCGAAATGCTTTGTATAAAGCATAATAGAGAAAAATCTGGCAAATAAATCTTGCATATTAATACTTGAATATAATTAAGTGATAAAATGGTTAGGGGACTGGAAAGTTTAGAAGCTAACAAGCATTTACATAGCCAACGTTCTCCTGAATTTAAGGCTCTAAAAATGGCTTCTGAAAATGGCTTCCCTAATTGTAAGGGACTATATCCTGATTGCCCTGACAAACCTGATAAAAAGAACAAGATGTGTAGAACTTGCCCTGTTTTGGATGAATAAAAAGAATAATAATCTATAGACTTTAAGTGCAAGTTTCAGACTTTAGGTGCAACCTTTACTTTAAGTGCAAAGCCGTTGGCTGATGCTAATTTGAAAAACTTTCAATTTCAACAAGTTAATATTATGTTTCCATTAAATTAAGTTATAAAAAAAAGTTTCGCGTAGCGTTTTTTTTTGCAAACTTTTTTCTAAAAAGTTTCGCAAGCATAGTTACCCTGCTGTAAAAAAGAAATTTCGGCAGCCATTATGCTGCCACGTCTATATCTAATCTTTTCTTTAGTTCTCTGTACCTGTTTCTGATTGTTACCTCTGTAACACCGGCAACATTGGCAACTTCTTTTTGGGTCCTTCTTTCCCCTTTAAGCAGTCCTGCAATGTAAACTGCTGCGGCTGCAACTCCTGTTGGGCCCCTTCCTGAAATAAGGCCTTTGTCAATGGCTTGTTCCAAAATCTTTCTTCCCTCTTCCTGGACTTCTCCGCTTAGGTTGAGTTCTGAAGCAAATCTTGGAATGTAGTGAATTGGGTTTGTCAAAGGTACATCAAGCTTAAGCTCTCTAACCAGGAACCTGTAGGTTCTTCCAATTTCTTTTTTTGTCAAACCGCTTGCTTCTGCCATTTCGTTCAATGTTCTTGGCACGTGATATGTTCTGCATACTGTGTAAAGAACTGCTGCAACCACTGCTTCAATAAGCCTTCCTCTGATTAGTCCCTTTTTTACTGTTTTTCTGTAAAGCAATGCTGCTGCTTCAACAAGTGATTCTGGAATGTTCAAATATGATGCAACCCTTCTCAATTCTGTTAAGGCAATTGAAAGGTTTCTTTGCATGCTTGAGCTAATGCTTGCTCTTTTATGCCATTTAATTAAACGGTACATTTGTGCCCTGCTTTTGCTTGAAAGCTTGTTTCCCCTAAGGTCGGTTCCACGCCTGTCAATCATTGTCACAAGCCCTTTGTTGAGCTTTACATATTTCATAGGGCTTCCTGTTCTTGCCCTTTGCTCAAACTGGTCTGAGTCAAAAGAACGCCATTCCTTTCCATAATCTACCATGTCTTCGTTTATAACAAGACCGCAATCCTGGCAAATAAGCTCTCCTTTTTCAGGATCTCTCCTAATTTTTGTGCTTTTGCACTCTGGACATTTATTAACCATTCAAAAACCACCTTTCCAAGGAATTTTTTTTACCAATTTTTCCAAAATCAGCTTTAACAATTCAAACAAGCCTACAATAATATCTAACAACCATAATTGCCAGAAATTAGATGCTATATTAATTTGCTGTCCCCATCCTTTATAAAGCTTTCCTTTGAACCGTTTTTTGCCTTAAAAACGCTGATTTAAGCACTTTTAGTACTTTTAAAGCCTTTTTTTTGGCAAAAAATAGGGTTTAAATACTTGAATAGAACATTTACTTATACGCCTGCAAAACTGGTGATAAATCTCCTAACAGAAGAAGGCTTCCAAAACCAGCAAATGTTATTAAACCGCCTTCAAAGCAGCCCAAGGCCAAAATTGTTTACAGAAATCGTGAAGCTATTCTTTTGAAACCAAAACAAAAATCTTTTAATCGATAGAATATTGAGTGGGTTTCTATCAGGGGTTTTATTACTAGTGGTGACTATGGAAAAATTTATTGGGCTAAAATGAAGATTAAGGGAAGACCTTCTCCTCAAAGGATTGTTGTAAAGGTTTTTCATCCCGACAAGGAGGCCTATCTTGATTTTGCCGAGATTGTAAAGCGCCTTGAAAAAAGCAATGTTCCACCTTCAAAAATGCAGCTTATTTTCTTTACAGACAGAAAACAGCATGGGATTTTAATGGAGTCATATATTGGAAATTCTAAAGAAAAAAAGGGTAAAATTGAATCAAAGTTAAAACCGGGTTTTCTTTTTTGGCAACTGGATTTGAGCAAAAAAAGAGATAGTGCAATTTTTGCACTGTCTGTAAATGCAACAGCAAAACTGGCTAAAACAGGGCTTTATTTTACTCAGATGTACACTGGGAGTTCTGGGCAGAAAAACATGAGTCCTGGGCCTCTTAGAGTGGATGTTTTTAATGTCATGGAAGCCAAAAGCGGGCAAAAGAAAATTCTTGTTCAGGACATTGATTCTGTCAGGTTAGGTGCCAGTTCTAAATTTTCTTGGAGGAATTCGACAAATGTTTTGCTTAATACTGTTTCTTGCCGTAGGCCTGAGAATGCTGAAATTGCCAGAAAAATTATTGGAAAGGTTGGAAAGAGATACCGTTTCTAAAAACTGCCTATTTTTCAATTAGAACTGCTTGAACAACGCCTGTTTGTCCTGGTCTGCTTGTGACTTTTGCAGTTTGTTCTTTTCCTTCAACATTGACCTTTATTTTGGCGCCTTTTGTAATAATGTTTCTTCTGGTAAAAAGTCTGTTTGCTGCGTTTTCTTCAACGTTTAAAATCTCTGCTTTCATTGCCTTTTTTTGGCCCTTAGCTGTTACTGTGGCAAATTTTGCCCTGTACTGCTTTACTTTTACAACAGAGCCTTTTACAACCCTGCTTTTTCTTCGCTCGTCGTCTTCTGAAACAATGGTTTTGGCAGGGTCTCCGCCTTTCCATGCAAGCAGTTTGTCACAGCGCCTTGCGGCTGTCCTGTTTCCGCCTGTTCTTTTCCTTTTGCTCTTTGTATGCCACTGAGTCATAAAAACACCAAAAAAAACGAAAATCGCTTTACTTGAATAATAATTAATTGAAATGGAAGAATTAAAAAGGCTTGTTTTCGGGATATTTGGATTGTTTAACAGGAACCAGCCTTTATTTTTTGGTTGTAAGCTTTTTATTAATTTCCGCTAAAGTGGTTTTTTCTTAGTCCATGGTAGTGGTGTCTTAGCTCTAGGCAGTCCTTTATTACGCCTTGCTGTTGCTGCTGCTTTGTATCCTGCATTAATTCTAATCCTTTTTACTTTTCGTTTATACGCTAATAGCTTCTTTTGTTCACGTTTCAGTACCTGGCGATTTGCCTCTGCTACTGTGACATAATTTTGGGACCCTATCCTGATTTTTCTTAATTTTATTATTTCGTTGACTGTATCTTCTCCCACCTTAAGTCTCCTTGCAAGTTCAGGCATTGTTACTAGCTTTCCCTCTATTTTCATATTAAAAACAGTTTCCCCCCATTGCCTTCTCAAATTCCATCCTGCTAAATTTAAACCCACCTATTTTAAGTAAACCAATCACTCTGGTTTTTGTAAGTGTTCCTTCTGGTTTAACTAGCGCTATTCTTGAAGGTTTTGCTGCCATACTATAACATCTACCTTTTAATAGAATTTAATTATTCCCATTCTGCTTCAACCACCTTTTTTATTTTCTTTGCCTTTTCTTTGCCCATTTTCTCCACTTTTTGTAATTCTTTTGCTTCTGCATTGAAGATTTTTTTTACACTGCCAAAATGCTTCAAAAGCTTTTTTGCAGTCATTGGTCCGACCAATGGCAGGCTTTCTACTACAAACCGTTGCTGTTCTCCAAGGGTTAATCCCTTTCTTCCAATTCGCAGTCTTACATCCGAGCCCTTGCCTTCCTGTTCCCTTTTTGCAATTACGTAAATGTATTGGGCTGTTTCCCTTTTTGATTCTGTGAAAAGAATTGGAACCCGGTAGTTTAATGCAATAGATGTAAGCATTCCAATTATTGCATTTCTGTGCACGTTTGTTTCAAACAATTTTTCCCGATCTCCCTCCACTATAACCAAGGGGCGTTCATATGATTCAGCCATGTTAATCAATTGCTTGGAAAGTCTTCTGTCAACAATGCTTGAAACAAAATCTGAAATTGATTTTCTTTCAATTACAATTTCCTTTCCTGGAATGTAGTCTCCGACTTCAAGTTGCTTTTCTACAACAGAGCATCCAAGGTCTGCAAGCAATTTTGAAATTCCTGATTCCCTTTCCCTTACGTCAGCAAACACGACAATTTTTCCACTGCCTTCTGAATCAAAGCTGTTCAAAGTAGTCTGCTTTTCTCCTTTTTTTATTTCTTCGTTTCCTGTGTCCTTTTTCATCCTATGTAATATCTTATGCATCTTTTTTTCTTTGTTAATACTTGCCCAGTAATATGCTTCGTCTCTGGTATCTTTTGCCATTAAAATTACTGCTTTTCCTGCAGCAAGCCTTCCTGTTCTTCCCCTTCTTTGAATAAACCTTATTTCGCTTGGAACAGGCTCGTAAAATACTACCAGGTCAACGCTTGGGATATCTAATCCTTCTTCGGCAACTGATGAGGCTACAAGGCAATTAATTTTTCCTTCTTTTAATTCTTCAATTTTTTCTGCCTGTTCCTTTTGGCTCATTCCTTTTTCTTTTCCTCTTGCTGCCTGTCCAACAAACCTTTCCGATTTTATTTCCTTGATTTTGTTCAGTTCCTGGTTTAATTTTTTGATTGAGTCTCTGTAGTGGTTGAATACAATTACACTGCTTTTGGGATTTTCTTCAAATTGCTGATTTAGCACTTTTATAAGGGCATCAAATTTTGGATGAATGATTCCTTTTGCTGCAATTTCTTCAGCCATTTCGTTGACCTGAATCATTTCCATGCTTGAAATAAACATTGAGGTTGCCCTGCTTATCTTTCCTGTCTTTTTTCTTTCCCTTTCAAGGTATAAGCAGAGTGCATTAACTCCTTGGGTTTCAAGCAGTGTATGGGCATGGCTTGCTTTCATTAAGGCTGCTGCTGCTGTTGCTGCTGCAAAAATGCTCATGTTTTTTCCGTGGCTTGCCTGAATTCTTCTCCTTATTGCTGCCTGCATTTCGATAAGCCTTGCTTTTCCAAAGCCTTTAAGTGAACTGGTTTTGCTTAGCCTAAATTTGTATAAAACATCGGCCTGTTTTTGCATAAAATGTTCAATAAGTTTTATCATTGACTTGAATTCTGAGGGCAGTTTAACAACGCGCCATTCAACCTTTATTTTGTGGGAGTAAGGAGTCACGTCCTCATCCTCCAATTCCTTTATTTCAATATTTTTAATGTACAAATTTTTGCAAATCTCCTTGACATGGTCTTCCTTGCCTCCTGGAGAGGCTGTAAGCGCAAGCACTAGCCCGTTTTTGTTTTTCTTGAATTTTTTTGCAATGTAAACATAGGCATATTCTCCCACTGCTCTGTGGGATTCGTCAAAAATTATTAGTGAAATGTCTTTGGCAAAAACACGTTCTTTTCTTAAGTCGTTTTCAATTGTTTGGGGTGTTGCAACAATTACTACTGCATTTTCCCATTCTTTTGCCCTTTTTTTTGCAGGTGTTGCGCCTGTTAAGAGCGCAACAGAGTCCTTTTCCAACTTCATTAATTTGAGCATTGTTTTTTTGTGCTGTTCACACAATGGTTTTGTTGGCGCTAGGAAAAGAATTTTTCCAGTTGGCTTTTTTTTCAAAACGTCTGCTGCAACAAGAACTGCTACAATTGTTTTTCCCAAAGCTGTTGGTGCTACAACAAGACTGTTGCCTCCTTTTGCAACAGATTCTGCAAGCTTTACCTGATAGTCTCTTTTTTCAACAGCCTTTGCCCTGATAAATTTGTTTTTTACAAAATCTTTTGTCAAACTTCTGTGTTTTTTCTTTTTTTCAGAGGGCATACATTCAATTAGTCTGGCGACCTTTTTAAAGCATTTCTTAGTTGGTTTCCGGTGTTTTTTGCCTCAAAACCGCTTTTTTTCCAAAAAAATGGGATAAATTTAAATATTCCTTTGAAATAACCTTTATTAGGGCTTTAAAGCCAAATCAAAAGGATGTGAAAAGCTTATGGGTGAATTACCGCTTGCAGCTGTTGACAGGATTATTAGAAAGGCTGGTGGAGGCAGAGTAAGCGAGGATGCTGCTGCTGCCTTGTCAGAGGTTTTGGAAGACAAGGGTATTAAAATTGCACAGCAGGCAACAGAGTTTGCAAAGCATGCTAAGAGAAAGACTGTTACTGCACAGGACATAAAGCTTGCAGTAAAGGGTCTGCAATAAAATTCAAATTCTTTTTTTTATTTAATTGCTTCCCATAAAACCTGTTCTTTTGGTTTTACAATTATTCCATTTTGGGTTATTTCAAAGGGGTGCACGGTTTTGCTGTGTTTTGTTCCGCGCATTTTTCTTACAAAAATGCTTCTATTTGGTGGCGTAAAGTAGAGCACTATTACGCCGTCTGCCATAAATTCTTCAACACCGTAGGCGCTGAATACGTTTCTTTCGCTTTTTGTTTCGGCTGTGAAAATTGTAGTGCAGTCAAGTTCTTTTAATCCGTCTGCGAATTTGAACAAAAGGCTTCTGATTGTTGACGGGTCATCTATTAATGATGCAAACGCTGTTGTGCTGTCAACAGCAATTCTTTTGATTTCAAGCTCTTTTACAATTCCTGTTATTGTTTCAAGCTCGTCTTTTATTAAGCCTCCGAAAGTTTTTTTTGGGGCAAGGTGCATTCTGTAAATGTTTATTTTTCTTTCTTCCTGAAATTTCTTAATGTCCCATCCAAAATTTTCCATATTCCACGCGATGTTTTTTGGGTTTGCTTCAATTGTTACAAACAATCCTGGCTCGTTGTAAAGCAGTGCGCCGTTGTAAATATATTGCATGCTGAAGATTGTTTTGCATGTTCCTGTTCCTCCTGAAAGCAGTGTAGTGCTTCCTTTTGGCAAACCGCCTTCAATTAATTCGTCAAGACCTGTTATTCCTGTTTTTGTTCTTTCCAAAAAATACACCTCTTTTAATTCTTTAAAGTTAGGCATTTGTTTTTTATAAATCTTTTCTTTGCTCTTTTCCAAGGCTTTTTATTTGCTTCAAAACCCCTTCCTTTGTTTCCTGAATGCTTGCCTTTGTGGTGTCAACCACTATATCGTAATTGCTTTCATTCAAGTAGTCGACATTGTAAAGCTTTAAATACCTGCCTTTATTCATTTCCATTCTTTTCTGCATATTTTCAACAGTTTTCTGAACGCTTGCATTTTCTTCTCCGCATCTTTCCTTCTTGTCGCTGCAACTGTCCTTAAAAACGCGTTCAGCAGCCTTTTTCAAATCAATTTTTACAAAGATTTTTACAGACTTTGGAATAAAATGCCAGGAAAGCCTTCCGTCAATTACAAAATTGTCTTCCTCCAAACCAAGCTTTTTATTCCTTTCATCCAACTCACGGTCAACACTTTCGTCTTCTTCCATTAGCCTGTGCAATTCCATTACCGGCAGGTCTTTTTCTTTTGCAATCTGCCTAAGCAAGTCGCCAGCAGAATAATGCTTTAACCCAAGTGCCTTTGCAATTCCCTTTCCCAAAGTGCTTTTTCCAGAACCAGGATAGCCTGTAATAGTGATAATCATTTAATCATCTGCATTGCTTTTTCATCTCAAATACTCTAAAGTATTCTGCCATATTCCTGGAGTTATTGCAGGGTCGTAATTGAAGTAAATTGCCTTTCCAACCAAAAGATTTTTTTCAACAATTCCAGGATAGTTTTTCGTGCCTAAAACACTGTTAATATATGCAACTTGATTCCCTAACGGCTTTACATCAAATGTTAAAATGCTTAAAGCCCCATATCTTGGGTCTGCCGGCGCTGTTTCAATTCCGTGCATTATTTCGCTGTCTGAGTCAAGCCTTTCAATTTTTCCGGAAACCATAACAGGCAGTGTGCAGGTAGGCATTCCTTGTATTCCTACATCGCATTCAACAGGAATTACGTCTCCAAATGTTTCCTTCCATCCAATTACGTCACTGGTAACACTTGTTCCAAATTCTCCGCCGCTTCTGTAAATTCCTGAGTCCATTACTACAACAAGCTTGCCCCCTGTCATAACATAGTTTTCAATTGCTTCACCCAAAGCTCTTGAAAGGCTTTTGTCATAAGGAGTTGCTCCCATATGTTGGTCAAGCAAAACAACATCAAATTCTGCAAGCTGTTCTGCAGGGTTTTCATCAAGGTCTGCTGCATCCTTTATTCTGTAATAAACCAAATCGTGCTGGTTGTCAAGGTCTGCAAGCAGGTCAACACTTGGGTTGCCTATGATAAGCATTTGTGTTTGGCTGCTGCCTTCAAGCCCTGGAATTTCAATCATGCCAAGCTTGTTTAGCACCAAAATAAGCGGGGCGGAAAAAACAATCATTGCGCCTGCAACCCCAAGCACAACAATAATCGCAATTACAAGCCTTTTGTCAACCTTCCAAACAGGCTTTGCCCTTCCTTCGGGAATTCCTTCGTCTCCCGGGTATCCGCCTGCAACTCCTTTGTCTCCTGGAAATACTCCAGGCATTTCGTCATCCATGCATTAAAATACATGCTTTTGCGTTATAAATACTTTTTCATTTTTCGTAACTGCTAACAGCCTCTGAGAATTGGCGTGTAATGCGTTTAATAGCTGATTTAATCGTGTCCTATTTTTTGTCCTATCCTGCTTTGTTTTTTCGTTTTTGTGTTCTTTTGTAAGTTAAACCACAAATTCAGCATTTTAGCTTTTGCAAGAAATTGAAAAACCGTTAGCAATTACCTTTTTTTCAGACCTTGTAAAAATGGCTAATAGCCTGATGTATTCAGGGTAATATAGCTTTTTACCTCATCAAAACTAAGAATTGTTATAAGTTTTAATAACCTTGGTGATTTGATTTTAGTATGAAATTTTATTTGTCCTCTTTTAGATTGGGGAGCAAAGCGAGTGAGTTAGTCAGATTAATGTCCAACAATAAAAAAATTGCCTATATTCCAAATGCAGGTGATTTTTCTAATAGGGATTATGCTAAGAAAAGCAATTGGGAAAAAATAGATATTAAAAGTTTAGAAAAACTTGGTTTAATTGTGGAATATCTTGATTTAAAGAATTTTTTTTTTGGCAGGACTGATGAATTACGAAAAAAATTGAATGAGTTTGGTGGAGTGTTTGTAAGGGGGAGCAACACTTTTATTTTAAGGCAAGCAATGAAATTGAGTGGTTTTGATATACTCTTCAAAGAGCTTCTTAAAAGAGATGATTTTGTGTATGCAGGGTATAGTGCAGGCATATGTGTATTGGTTCCAGATCTCAAAGGCCTGCAACTTGTTGACAATCCCAAGGATAAACCCTACAAAGAGCTTCAAAAAACAATTTGGGAAGGTCTTGGATTCCTTGATTGCATTATTCTCCCGCACTATAAATCCAACCATCCTGAGTCGGCAGACATTGACAAAGAAGTTGAATATTGCAATAAAAACAATATTCCGTTTAAAACTCTGAGAGACGGCGAAGTAATACTTATCGAATAAATAGCTAATTTTGAAGCTCTAAGGTAAACTTGTAGCAATGTCAATTCTTTAAACCCCATTGCATTCTAATTCTTTTGCCAATGATTATCTGACAATTAGCCTGATGTTATCAGGGTAATATGCTTTTTTTTATTGTTTCAATTAGTCTACTTATTTATCAGTTTATTTTGCTGTCTGCTCCATTCCTTGTTTGGTGTCTTTTTTACCCATTCCGCATACATGTTGATAAATTCCATGCGTTGTTGCCTGTTTCTTTCCTTTTCTTCTTCAAGTTCTTTCAGGTCTTTTTCTGTTAACTTTAATCCTTTTTCCATAAAACCTTCTCCGCCTGTTTTTCAACTCTCAGTTCGCTAATCTGCCTTTTCAATAAACTTATGTCCAAATGTTCTTTAAAAACCTTATAGAGGTATCTTGCGTCTTCAAAATCTTTGTCAGAGCCAAGATTCAACTTGAAGGCTATTTGCAGTTCAATTTCTGACATCCATAATTTTTCTTTTCCAAGAATCACCTGTATTTTATTTTTCAAGGAATAGGCATTGTATTTGCTTTTTGGAAACTTTAATTCAAAGTTTGGAATGAACGTGCCTTTTTCTGCAAATCTCAGTGCAAGCTTTTCTTTTAGGTAGTCATTGAAAGCTCTTTCAGGGCTTGTTTCATTGAGGCATTCAAATTCTTCTTTTTCAAGTGCAACCCAAAATCTTTTGAATTTCTCAAAACTCGTCTCTTCAATGAACAAATCAACATCCTCTGTATTCCTGCTCCTGCCAAAAAGAATTGCAATATATCCTGAAATTATCACATAGTCTATTTCAACTTTATCAAGAATTTTTACAAATTTTATTACAAGCTTATCTAAATCAGAGAGTTCCCGCTCAAATTTAATCTGGCTCTTATTGAATTCAAATTCCATATAAAAAAAGTAAACCAAACTTAATTTAACTATTTATATGGCTTATACTTACTGCCAATGATAATCTGATAATTACACTGAGTGCAGTCAGGGTAATATGGCTTTTTTTTGTTGTTTCAGAAAAACTGTTTGTACCATTTTTCGTATTCTTTATGTTTTCCAATGAAGTAAAAGCGAACTTCTTTGTTTTCTTCAAAAGTTCTGTAAATGATTCTGTTTTGGCCTATTTCATCAACAAAGAATTTTGCGCCTTTCTTGAGGTGTCTTTTTTCTGGAAATTCAATGATTTTTTTTATCTTTTTTGCAACGCGTTCTTTGGTTGTATTTTCTAAACAGTTAAAGTATTCTCGCCATTTTTCGTCAAAGGATTCTTTGTAAATGCTAATCACTTCAAATGCTTTGCGTATTCACCCAGAGCCTGGTCTGCGTTGAGAATTTTTCTCTTGCCTGCTTCAATGTCCTGGTCTATTCTGTCAAGTTTTTTGTTGACAAGTTCAGCTTCATTGAAATGCTCTTCTCCAAATTGAACTATTGCCAGTCTTGCAGCTTCGGATTGGGTGTTTGCATAACCTTTTTCAACCATGCTCTCTAGTATCTGTTTCGTTCGTCCTCTAAAATCTACATTCATATAAAATCACCTACAAAATACGGTGTGATATATGTATGACATATGATTTAAATATGTTTCTATTTGAATCGTGTTTGAACCAGATTTTATCGGTATCTTACCCTGCCATTAACTGCAGTGCCAAATGATGCGTACTTACAACTCTATTCTTTAAACCATTTTGGATTATTCTTAATACTTGCCGATGATGATTTGACAATTACACTGAGTGCAAGTCAAACTCCTATTTTAGGCTTATTTATAACGGTTTTTGCATAGTTTGTTTTGCAAAAATCCTTTCCAAATCTTTAAATAATACCTTCTTCTTTATTTTATTTGGTTTTTTTAAATGCCGAACAAAGCTTACTCTGGATATCTTAATCCAAAATATGTTCCAAAAGCAGATCTTATTGCTGCCTTTTACTTAGAGCCAGCTGCACGCGTTTCGTTTGAAGAAGCGGCACAGGCTGTTGCGTCAGAATCAAGCATTGGAACCTGGACAAATCTTGCAACTCTCTCCAAGAAAATGAAGCGCAGGCTTCACGCCAGAGTTTTTTCATTGAACAAGGGAACAGGAATTGTAAAAATTGCTTACCCCCTTTCCTTGTTTGAAAACGGAAGCATTCCCCAGCTTTTGAGTAGCATTGCAGGCAATATTTTTGGAATGAAGGAAATCAGAAATCTGAGGCTGCTTGACATAAACTTTCCAAACCGCTACATTCGCTCGTTTAAGGGTCCAGCTTTTGGCATTTCTGGCGTGAGAAGAACTCTTAAAATTCCAAAAAGGCCTTTGATTGGAACAATTATAAAGCCAAAGCTTGGTTTGAATGAAAGGCAGCATGCAAACACCGCTTTTCAGGCCTGGCTTGGAGGCTGTGATATTGTAAAAGACGATGAAAATTTGACAAATATGCGTTTTAACCATTTTGACAAAAGGGCAAGGCAAACTTTAAAGCTTAGGGACAAGGCTGAAGCAATTTCTGGAGAGCGAAAGGCCTACATGCCAAATGTTACTGCTCCATTTGCAGAAATGGTAAAGCGTGCAAAGTTTGCAAAACAGCTGGGTTGTGAATATGCAATGGTTGACGTGCTTTCGGTTGGATGGTCTGCTTTGCAGGATTTGAGGGATGAAGATTTGGGTCTAATTCTTCACGCCCACAGAGCAGGACACGCTGCATTTACCAGTTCAGCAAAACATGGCATTAGCATGCTTGTAATTGCAAAGCTTTGCCGCTTAATTGGAGTGGACCAGCTTCACGTTGGTGCAATTGTTGGAAAAATGCATGGTGAAAAAAAAGAAGTAAAGGCAATTGGAGAAGAAATTGAGGACACGATTATTTACAAAGGAAAAGGGCACGTGCTTTCAGAAAACTGGCTTAACCTAAAACCTGTTTTTGCAGTTTGCTCGGGTGGCCTGCACCCTGGAAAAATTCCTGCTTTGGTAAAAGCCATGGGTAATGACATAATTATTCAATTGGGTGGAGGCATTCACGGACATCCTTTGGGAACAAGGCATGGAGCAATTGCCGCAAGACAGGCATTGGATGCAACAGTGGATGGCATTTCATTAAAGTATGCGGCAATGAAAGAATTTGAACTGGCACTTGCTTTAAGGAAATGGAAAAATTGACATAGAATTCAAAGGAATATTTCAAGTTCCAAAAACAACAGAAAGCTATTTAATGTCTTTTTACCCCTTTTTTGTTAATTCAGGTGCTGTTTTTGGATTGTGAAAAACACTACAATGAAATTGTTGCCTCTGCAAAAGAGTTTTTCAGCCAGGCTGGCTTTTCAAGAGCCGTTTTGGGCTTAAGCGGGGGTCTTGACAGTTCTTTGACTGCATGCATTCTTACAGAGGCTCTTGGAAAAGAGAATGTAACCTGCCTTTTAATGTCTGACTCTGAAGTAAACAACAAGCAGGATTTGGATGACGCTGTTAAACTGGCAAAAATCCTTGGAGTTAAATCAATACAAGTGCCAATTGACAGAATTATTAAAGCAGTTAAAAAAAGTGTTGAGTGGAAGCAGGACAGGGTTTCAAAAATGAATAT
Organism: Candidatus Iainarchaeum sp.; assembly: GCA_017610205.1. Lineage (GTDB taxonomy): Archaea > Iainarchaeota > Iainarchaeia > Iainarchaeales > JAFCCL01. Next base: position 45,390 of record JAFCCL010000003.1, read on the forward strand.
TACAGCAAGAGCAAGAATGATTTTATTATACAATTTTGCAAACTGCAACAAGGCACTGGTTGTTGGAACAGGAAACAAAAGCGAATTAATACTTGGCTATTTTACAAAGTTTGGAGACGGAGCAGCAGACTTTTTTCCATTAAAAAATCTGTTCAAGACCGAAGTTTTTGAGCTTGCAAAATTCAAAGAATTGCCCAAAAGCATTATCAAAAAAAAGCCAAGTGCAGGTCTGTTTGAAGGGCAGACCGATGAAGGCGAACTTGGAGCAGACTACAAAACAATTGACTCATTTCTTCAGGAATTTGAAAAAGGAACAGACAAAGAAGAACTTGTTAAAAAATTTGGCAAAAAACTTACAGATTCCCTGCTTCAAAGAATCGGTGCAAGTGAGCACAAACGATAGGTGAAAAAATGCTTTCCTTGAAAATGAAACAAACTCTGAAACAGATTTTGGCAGAAGATGTTGGCAAAGGCGATATTACAAGTTCTTTGATTCCAACAAAGCAATGCCGAGCCAAAATCTTTACAAGGGAGCCTTGTGTTGTTGCGGGTTTGGAGGAAGCAAAGTTTTTGTTCAAAAGCAGGGGTGTGAAAGCCACAGGCTCTTTTAAGGATGGAGACAGGTTAAAAAAGGGCTCTGCTGTTCTTCGATTGCGTGGGTCAAACAAGGCAATTTTTTCAGTTGAAAGAACCGCTTTGAATGTTTTGGGGAGAATGAGCGAGGTTGCAACAACCTGTGCTGAAGCAAAAAAAATCACCGGTTCAAAGGCAACTGTTGCAATAACAAGAAAAACAATGCCTGGCTTTAATCTTTTTGACAAAAAGGCTGCAAAAATTGCAGGGGTTTGGCCCCACAGATTAAACCTTGGCGATGCCATTCTCTTGAAGGAAAATCATTTGAAGTTTTTTGCTTCTCCATCCAAAGCCGTGGAAGCCGCAAAAAAGAAAGCAGGCAAGGCAAACTTTGCTGAAGTTGAAGTTGAGTCCTTAGCAGAGGCTTTTGATGCAGCAAAGGCAAAGCCAAACATAATAATGCTTGATAATTTTTCTCCTGCAAAGGCAAAATCTGCAATTAAGAAACTCAGGCCTGTGTTCAATGGCAAGATTGAGTTAAGCGGGGGCATAAATTTGAAAAACTTGAAGAGTTATGCAAAGGCAAAGCCTGATATTATTTCAATGGGCTGTCTTACCTATGCAACAAAGTGGCTGGATTTTAGCCTTTTGCTTGAGAAGTGATTTTTGATGAGGATTGCTTTGTTTGGAGGAACATTTGACCCTGTACACAACGGTCATGTAAATGCTGCAAAAGAAATTTTAAGACAGGGTCTTGTTAACGAAGTCTGGTTTATTCCTGTTTGCTGGCATGCTTTTAAGAAAAACAGCAATGTTTCTTCTCTGGAGCACAGAAAAAAAATGCTTGAGCTTGCACTTCAAAACGAAAAATGGCTAAAGGTTGTTGATTTGAATGGCAATCCAACTTATACTCTTGATACAATTCTCAATGCAAAGAAACGTTTTCCAAACAATGAATTTTTTTGGCTTATGGGAACAAACCTTGTGGAAGAATTTGCATTGTGGAAAAGCCCTGAACAGATTTTAAAAGAGGTAAAATTAGTATTGTTTCCTGTTCCTGGTTCAGAGCTTGAAAAAAATTCATTGCTCAACGCAGGCAATTCAATAAGGGTGCAGGCAAAAGAAATTGACTTAAGCAGTACAATTGTAAAGGAATGGCTTTTGAATGGCAAAAATATCCAAAGCCTTGTTGGAAACCATGTTTTGAATTATATTACTGAAAACAGGCTTTATTCTATTAGCAAGTAATTTTTTTGGACAACTCTTGGATTAAGTTTAAATGCTTAAAAAGCGTTTTTTATTCAGTTAGAAGGTTTTTTTATGCCAGATTTGCAGGAAATATTGGGTCATTAAAAAGAAAGAGAAAACTGATTGCAAAAAAGCGAAAGCATCCTGCAAGTAAAATTAAACTATCGTATGTTACTGAAAGGTTGCCAACAAGAGTTGTTAGTAAAAGAAATACTAAAATTTCTCGCGGTACCAAAGTTAGGCGAAGAGCTGGCGAGTCACCTGAAGAACTGATACGCCGGTTTAAAAAAGCTAGTAAAAGTTATAGGCTGCCAAGATTAAAGCGTTAATTTCTATTTTTTCTTGCAACAATGTTCAACATCTTTTCAGTTGCTTTTACTGCTGCCATTATTTGGTCTGAGTCAACTCCTATTGTGGAAAAGTTTTTCTCTTCATTTTCCCATGTAATAATTGTTTCAACAAGAGCATCTGTTTTTCCACCTGGGGGAATTTTTACCTCATAGTTTGCCAGTACTGGTAGTTTTATTCCTGCTTTTTTGCTTACTTTTGTCAAAGCGTTCATAAAAGCATTGTAACCTCCGTCTCCGACAGCACTTTCACTGAACTTGTTGCTATTGGCTTCAAGTGTGAACGAAGCACTTGGCTTTATGCCTGTGCCTGAATAAACTTTGCAGTTAACAATTTTGTAAAAGCTTTTTTCAGGTGTACCAAGAAGATCTGATACAATGAATGGAAGGTCTTCAACTGTCACTGTATTTTTCTTGTCTCCAAGTTCAATAATTCTTTTTAGTAATTTTTTCTTTTCTTCTTTGCCAAGGCTTAATCCGAGCTTTTCAAGGTTTTGGTCAATGCTTGCTTTTCCGCTTAGTTTTCCAAGAGCATACTGTCTTTCTTTTCCAAATCTTTCTGGTTTGAGTTCGCTTTCATAAAGTCCTGCTTTTTTGTCTCCGTCTGCATGAATGCCTGCAGTTTGAGTAAAAACATTATCTCCTGTAATTGGTTTGTTTGCAGAAATTCTTTTTCCTGAAAATGCTTCAACAATTTTGCTTGCTTTTGAAAGCATTTTTTCATCAATATTGCAGCCAAATTCTGTCTTGTCGTTTAATACAACTGCTAATTCGTCAAGTGGTGTGTTTCCAGCTCGTTCTCCAAGACCGTTTACTGTTGCATGTACTGTGGCACATCCTGCTTTTACTGCGACCAAACTGTTTGCAACTGCAAGACCATAATCATTGTGTGCGTGAAATTCAAATGCAATATCCGGAAAGTTTGTTACCATTTCTCCAACAAGCGTTTTTGTTTCTTCTGGTGTTAAAATGCCAAGTGTATCACAAAGGCTTGCTCTTTTTACGCCTTTTTCTTTTGCGGTTTCAACAAGTTGTTTTACAAATTCTTTGTTTTCAAACATTCCACTGCTCCAGATTTCTATTCCAAGATTAATTTTCAAACCCTTGCTTTTTGCATAATCTATTGTTTTGCCAAGTTCTTCCAAATGCAGTTCAGGGCTTTTTTTCAGTTGTTCTTTTATATGAAGCAGGCTTCCTTTTGCAAGAAGCCACATTGTTTCAACTCCTGCTTCAACAGCCCAGTCAACACTTTTGTTGCTGTCAACAAAGCCGAGAACGCTTAGCTTTTCAAGAAACCCGTTTTCTTTTGCCCATTTGGAAATTTTTTGAACTGCTTCAAGTTCTCCTTTACTGACTCTTGTGCTGGCAACTTCAATCCAGTCAACTTTTACTTCTGAAAGCAGTATTTTTGCAATGCTGAGTTTTTCTTTTGGAGTAAATGAAACTCCCTGGGTTTGTTCTCCATCCCTTAAAGTGGTGTCAAGAATTGTTATTTTTTTCATGACTTTGCCTCCTTTCAAAAAGTGTTTTATTGCTTAAATTGGTTAAAGGGTTAAAATTAGTTAAAATTAGAAAAAAGTTATAGTAGAATCCGTAAATTCCTTCTTAGAGTCATAATAACTATTGCGTATTTGAAGTTTTTAAATCTAAGCCTTTTTTTGGGCAATTTTCGTGCTAAAACCCTTTTAATCTTTTTCAATCCCAATTAATGCTATGGAAGTCAATCTTTGCAGAATAGAGGTAAGTTTTCAGAATGATGCAAGGGCTAAAATTGCAAAAAAGTCCATTGAAAGGGCTGGCTTTGGCAAAATAAGTGCTGTTTCCCTAAATGATGTTTATACAATTTCTTCACAGTTTCAGGAAAAAGACCTTGAAAAATGCGCTTTTTTGCTTCACAACCCTGTAACACAGCAATTTTCAATTGGAAAACCACTGCCTTCAAAAGAATTTGACTGGGCAATCGAAATTGGTTTTCTTCCAGGAGTAACTGACAATGTGGGAAAAACTGCTGCCGAAACTTTGCAGGATTTTTTCGGAGAAGAAGCAAAGGAAACCGCGGTTTTTAGCTCTCAGCTTTTCTTTATCAAAGGTGATTTTTCCAAAGAGGAAGCAGGAAAGATTGGTGAAATTTTTGCAAACCCGCTAATTCAGGGAATTTACATTAAAACCAGAGAGCAATTTGAAGCAGATTCCGGAATGGATGTTATTGCTCCCATTGTAAAGCTTCATGAAGAACCAAAAGCCCGCGAAGTCAATCTTGAGATTTCAGACGAAGAACTTTTAAAACTTGGCAAGCACGGAATTCTTGACCATGTTGAATCAGACGGAACAGAGGCAAGGCGCGGCCCTCTTGCACTTGATCTTTCTTCCCTTCACATAATAAGAGATTATTTCAAAAAAGAGAGCAGAAAACCAACAGATATTGAGATTGAATCCCTTGCACAAACCTGGAGCGAGCACTGCAAGCACACAATTTTTGCAGCAGAGCTTGATGATTTGGAAAAAGGACTTTACAAGGGACTAATAAAGGACGCAACTGAAAAAGTCAGGGAAAGCAAGGGCAAAGAAGACAATTGTGTTTCTGTTTTTGTTGACAACAGTGGCGGAATAGATTTTGACAAAGAAAACATTGTTTCTGACAAGGTTGAAACCCACAACAGTCCGTCTGCACTTGACCCCTTTGGCGGAGCAATAACAGGAATTGTTGGTGTAAACCGTGACACAATGGGTTTTGGAATGGCTGCAAAGCCAATAATTAACAGGTATGGATTTTGCTTTGCAGAGCCAAAAGATGCAGAACTGCTTTACAGAGCCAAGGAAAAAGGAAATTCAATTCTTCCTCCTGAACGCATAATGCTTGGAGTAATAGACGGAGTGCAGGTTGGCGGAAACTGTTCAGGAATTCCTACTCCTACAGGTTTTATGTATTTTGATGAAAGATACAAGGGCAAGCCACTTGTGTTTGTTGGAACAGTTGGATTAATGCCAAGGCTGGTTAATGGAAAGAAAGGGCATGAAAAAAAGGCAGAACCAGACGATGTTATAGTAATGGTTGGCGGCCGCGTTGGCCTTGACGGAATCCACGGCGCAACCTTTTCTTCAGAAGCACTGTCTTCAGGAAGCCCTGCAACAGCTGTGCAAATAGGTGACCCGATTACTCAGAAAAAGATGTCTGATGCAATTGTAAAAGAAGCAAGGGATTTGAATTTATACACAAGCATTACCGACAATGGTGCAGGTGGCTTAAGCTGTTCTGTTGCAGAAATGGCAAAAGAATGCGGTGGATGCAGTGTTGACTTGGAAAAGGTTCCTGTAAAATATCAGGGAATGTCTCCTTGGCAAATTTGGGTTTCTGAAAGCCAGGAGAGAATGACTCTTGCAATTCCAAAAGAAAAAACAAAGCAGTTTATTGACCTTATGACCCAACGCGGTGTTGAAGCAACAGCAATAGGTGAATTTAACGATTCGCAAAGATGTGTTGTTAAATTTAACAATAAAAAAATAATGGACATTGACATGCATTTTTTGCACGATGGGCTTCCAAGAAAAAAGCTTGCAACAAAGCCAATGTACCCGTTTTTAAAAAACCCTTCTTTTGAAGAGCCTTCAAATCTTGGAAGAACATTGCTTGAAATGCTTTCAAGGCTGAATATTTGCAGCAAGGAATTTATTTCTGCACAATACGATCACGAAGTTCAGGGTTCCTCTGTGCTAAAACCCTTGCAGGGCAAAGGCAGAGTAAATGCAGACGCTGCGGTTGTAAGGCCGTTGCTTGAAAGCCAAAAAGGAGTTGGCGTTTCGCACGCGCTTTATCCTGGTTATGGTGACATTGACACCTACTGGATGGCTGCAGCAGCAATTGATTCTGCTGTTAAAAATCTTATTGCTGTAGGGGCAAAAATGGAGGATATTGCTTTGCTTGACAACTTTTGCTGGTGTTCAAGCAATGAGCCTGAAAGGCTTTGGCAATTAAAGAAAGCAGCACAAGCCTGCAATGATTTTGCAATACTTTACAAAACGCCTTTTATTTCAGGCAAGGACAGCATGTTTAATGATTTTAAGGGATTTGATTCAGATTCAAATGCATTAAAGATTTCGGTTCCTCCAACTTTGCTGATTTCATCAATTGCAGTAATTTCTGACAGCAGAAAATGCGTTTCAATGGATGCCAAAATTGAAGGAGACCTTGTTTACGCAGTTGGCTTTACAACCGGCGAGCTTGGTGCTTCCGAATATTACAGAATGCAGGCAAAAAAGGCAAATGACAAAAATGCAACTGGCGGAACAGTGCCGACGGTTGATGGAAAAAAGGCACTGGCTTCATACAACGCGCTTTCAAAAGCAATTGAAAAAGGACTTGTCGCGTCAGTTCAGGCTGTTAGCCTCGGAGGCCTTGGGATTGCAATAGCAAAGAAATGTATTGCAGGTCGCATTGGGGCAAAAATTGATTTGAAAAAGGTTCTATCAGTTGGAATTAATAGAAATGACAGCATTTTGTTTAGTGAAAGTCAAAGCAGGCTTTTGGTAACGGTTGCTTCTGAAAACAAATCTGGTTTTGAATCTGCAATGAATGGAATCAGGTTTTCTAAAATTGGAATTGTTTCAGGCACCAAGCTTGAGATAACAGGAATTGCTGGCAAGCAGAAGATTTCGCTGCCTGTTTCAGAACTTGAAGAAGCTTACAAAAAAACTTTGAGGGATTATTAATGGTTAAGGCAATTCTTTTGGCAGGATATGGCATAAACTGTGAGGAAGAAACAGCGTTTGCATTCAAAAAGGCAGGGGCTGAAACAGAAATAATTCATATAAATGACTTAATTGCAAACCCAAAAAAGCTTTCAGAAGCCCAGATTTTTGCATTTCCAGGCGGCTTTTCTTACGGTGATAATACTGGTTCAGGAAATGCTCTTGCAAATAAGATTCGGAACAATTTGTGGACCAAGCTTGTTGAATTTATTGAAGCAGAAAAGCTCATTCTTGGAATTTGCAACGGCTTTCAGGTAATAACAAACTTGGGAATTTTGCCAGGAATTGAAAACAGGCAGGCAAAAAGAACAGTTGCCTTAAGCCACAATAACAGTGCAAGATATGAGTGCAGATGGGTCTCCCTAAAATCTTTTTCAAAGAAATGTGTTTTTACTAAAGGCATTGATTTAATCAGAATGCCTGTTGCTCACGGTGAAGGAAAGTTTGTTGCAGATGAGAATATCTTAAAGCAGTTGAAGGAATCAGACCAAATTGCTTTTAAGTATGTTGATGAAAACGGAGAACCTGCAAATAGTGTTTTTCCACAGAATCCAAACGGTTCTTTGGAGGATATTGCAGGAATTTGCAGTAAGGACGGAAGGGTTTTTGGATTAATGCCACACCCTGAAAGAAATATTTTCTTTACACAGCAGGCTGATTGGACTTTGCAAAAGGAAAAGTTGAAGAGAGCAGGCAAGGAAATTCCTGAAGAAAGTGCAGGAATGCAAATTTTTAGAAATGCGGTTGAATATTTTAAATGATGGAATGATTGATAATTGTGAGGCAAAATTTATGAAATACTCTGACATAGTGGATTATGGCAAACTTGACCCTGTTAAAAGGGCTGCAATTGAAAGCTTTTCAGGCACTGTAAAAAACACTGAAAGGCTTGGAATAAAGGTTGTAGCTGAAACAATGGGTGAGTCGGCAATTGCATTGGATGTTGTTGGCCAAGACTATATGCTTGCCTTTAATGTTGAAGGGCTTGGGACAAAAAACCTGATTGCTGACGCAATGTTTTCTGATTCAAGAGGAAAGGGTATAAAATATTATGAATCAATTGGCAAAGACTGCCTTGCAATGTCAACAAACGATCTTGCATCAATTGGTGCAGACGCACTTGTCTACGGAGACATTTTGAGCAGTGGTGACAGCAACTGGTTTGCCAATTCAGAAAAGGCAAAAGCAATTATTAAAGGATTCAAACAGGGTGCAAATGAAATAGGACTTGCAATTCCATGCGGTGAAACTCCAACACTCAAAGGGGTTGTTAATGATAGTACAATTGATATGGCTGGAGCATCAATTGGCATAATCAAGCCAAAGGAAAATCTTACTTATGGTCAGGATTTGGCTGACGGAGATATTTTAATAGGTCTTGGAAGTTCTGGCATTCACTCAAACGGTGTTTCGCTTGCAAGAAAGGTTGCAGACCAGCTGAAGGAAGGTTATTTTTCCGAGCTTCCAAGCGGAAAGCTTTTTGGAGAAGAATTGCTTGAACCAACAATTCTTTATACAAGAGTGTTAATGGACTTGCTTAATGCATGCGAAATACACTATCTTTCTCCTATTACAGGCCATGGGTGGAAAAAAATCATGAGGCCAAAAAAGCCTTTTACTTACAAGGTCGATTTTGTTCCAGAGCCGTCAGAATTGTTTAAATTTCTTATTGAAAAATCAAGGGTTTCTGAAAAAGAGGCTTACTTTACCTGGAACATGGGTCTTGGATATGCAGTAATGGCTCCAAAGGAAAGCAGGGAAGCAATATTCAAAGCAAGTGAAAAGCACGGCATTAAAGCATTTGACCTTGGTACTGTAAGAGAAGGAAAAAAAGCTGTTGCAATAAAACCAAAAGACATTATTTTTGAATAGGGAAAATTACAGTGTTAAAAAAAATATTTTTTTTTAAAACAGGTCTTGTTCATGAAAAAAAAAGAAGAACTGTACAAAAAAGAAGAACTGTGCAGGCTTTTGGAAAATTCAATCAAAAAAAATGCTCCAAAGAAAAAATTCGGAATTCTTTTCTCGGGCGGAATTGACTCAGCACTGCTTGCAGTTCTTTGCAAAAAATTAAACTTGAATTTTACATGCTTTTTTGGTTATGTTAAAGGAAAAGCCAGACCAAAAGATCTTGAATTTGCAAAAAAGGCAGCAAAAGAGCTTGGGGCAAGCCTTGAAATTGCTTCAATTTCTTTGAAAGAGTCAGAAAGGCTTATTGCAAAAGTTGTTCCATTAATAGCTTCACATTCCCCTGTTCAGGTTGGTGTTGCCATTCCAATTGCAATTGCCTGCAAAAAAGCACAGGAAAAAGGAATTTCGACAGTATTTTCCGGGATGGGTGCTGATGAAATGTTCTGTGGCTATGCCAAATTCAAAAATTCAAACGACCTTGCACTTGATTCATTAAAGCTGATGCAACAGCTTTCCGAAAAAGACTTAAAGCGCGACCTTGCAATTGCTTCAGGCAACGGTCTTGAATTAAAAACTCCTTTTCTTAATGCTGCAATTTTAAAGTTTGCCTTGTCCTTGCCAAAAGACCAAAAGCTTTCAGGTCGCAGAAACAAAATTATTCTTCGCGAGCTTGCCTTAAGCCTTGGTCTTTCAAAAGAAATCGCTGAACGGAAAAAGCTTGCTGCACAGTATGGAAGCAATTCAGACAAGGCAATTGAAAAACTTTCAAAGAAGGCAAAGAAAACTAAGTCTGAATATCTTGTTTCCTTTTCGGAAAAGAAAAAAATTGCAGTCCTTTTTTCAGGCGGAAAAGACAGCTGTCTTGCTTTGTGGAAAATGCAGCAGCAGGGCTTTGAAGTAAGCTGTCTTGTTTCAATAATTCCAAAAAATCCTGATTCCTTTATGTACCACAAGCCAAATTTGAAAATTTTAGGGCTTCAGTCAAAGGCTCTTGGAATTCCCCTTGTAACTGAAAAAACAGTTGGTGAAAAGGAAAAAGAGCTTGCTGAACTGAAAAAGGTTTTGACAAAAGTCGGGAAAGAATTTGGAATAAGCGGCGTTGTCTCCGGTGCCTTGTACAGCGAGTACCAACGCAAGAGGATTGAAAAAATCTGTAAAAACCTTTCACTTGAACTTTATTCGCCTTTATGGCATTTAGACCAGCTTGATGAGCTGTTGGAGCTTTCAAACAACGGCTTTGTTTTTGTAATGGAAAAGATTGCCGCCCTTGGCTTGAGCAGTGAATGGCTTGGAAAGCCTGTTGGAAGCGCAGACATTGCTGCACTTGAGGCTTTGAACAAAAAATTCGGATTTAATGTTGCCGGAGAAGGCGGAGAGTATGAATCCCTTGTATTGGATGCTCCAAATTTTAAAAAGAGCATAAAAATCACTGAAAGCAAAAAGCACCTAAAAAACAATTTTACAGGGCTGCTTGAAGTAACTAGTGCCATTTTTGAAGGCAAATGATTTTTTTTTTTTACCCAAGCTTGTAGAACACAAGTCCGCTTAACAGCTTTGGGTAAAAGAAAGTGCTTTTCTGCGGCATTGCCTCGCCGGCAAGCGAAACATTCTCAAACTGTTTTATGCTGGCTGGTTGCACGAAGAATACTGCTTCAAATTCACCAGCTCCTGTCAATTCAATTAATTTCTCAGCATTTTTTTCAAATGAAATGTTGTCCAAGTCAGTGGCAAGTATTTTTTTAAACACAATTGTGTCAAGTGCCACAGTAGCCAAATCCCTTAAAACAATTGGCTTTTCTTTAAGCGCTTCATTTGCTTTTCCCTTATTTTTTAGCAAGTGAAATTTTCCTTCAAAGAGCATTCCAATGCAGGGCTTTTTGCCTACTTTGGTTGCCTGCATCATCCTTTCTTTTTCACATTCTTCAACTTCAAAGAACTCGCTGAGTTTTTTGACAAAGCTTTCCTTTTCTGTCACTTTTTTCAGAGCCCTGTGTGTTGGCAGAATACGCAGGCCATTACTGTTCAAATTTATAATGCAAACCATTTTGTATTTTGAAGCCTTGCTGCCGTCAATTTCAGAAAACTTTTCCGCTGTCTCATACCTATGGTGGCCGTCGGCAATGAACATTTTTTCGCCAGAAAGCATTTTTTTAATCTGCATTATCTTTTCCCTGTCTTTTAAAACCCATAGCCTGTGTCTGCCGGTTTCATTTTCAAAATCCATTTCAGGCTTTTCTTTTGTTTTACTTTCAAAAATAGTTTCAATTCCACTGCCCTGCAGGCTATCAAGCAGCATTATTGGCTCAAAATCGCATTTTGTTTCTTTCAAAAGTTCTAATCTGTCCTGTTTTGGCTTTGGCAGTGTTTTTTCGTGAGGAAGCACTTTACCGTTTTCAAATGGCTCAAGCCTTAGGAGGCAAAATAATGCTTTGATTGACGCATTTTCTCCTCCAAACGAGTAATCGTTTTTGTAAACATAGAAAGCAGGCTCTTTTTCCTGCACTAAAATCTCTTTTTGTAGCCATTCATTGACCAGCTTGGCAGCTTTTGTGTAATTTTCCGCTATATGGTTCTTTTCAAACCCCTGGTTTCCAAGGCTAAGCCTTGCAAAATTGAATTGGTTTTTTTTCAAAAGAAGCTTTCTTTCCTTTTCACTTATGATATCGTATGGAGGTGCCACAAGCTTTGAAAAACTGCCTGCCTTTTCACTGCAATACTTTACACCTTTAAACGGCTTTACTTCAACCAATGCTTTCACCTGAAGAAAAAGAATTCTTAAACAATTAAAAACCCGATTGCTTTTTTTTTTTAAGAATCCTTAAATAGAAACAATTAAATTCACTGGCTTGGAAATATTTATTACATGGCTGGCAGAAAAATTAGTCACCGAAGAGGCTTTTTGATGCCTGATCAAATTGTTGAAATATTAAAACAAAGAGGTCTTAAAGCAAACGAAAAAACTATTTCAGATTACGCTCATTCAGGAAAGATTCCTTTTGGACAGTCTGTTCCTGGGAATAAAAAAGGAATAATGTTTCCTGAAGAAAATCTTGATAGCGTGCTTGCAAAAGTTCCAAAAAAGATGATTTTGGCCGAAGGCCAGATTACAAAGCATTGGCTTGTGAAAAAAGCAAGGGAAATGGGTCTTTCAATGAACACAGCAAACATTGATACCTATCTTAAAAAAATTGCTGAAGGAAAAGAGCCTGTGCCAAAAGGTCTTTTCTTTGACAAATTTGATTCGCACAGAAGGGTTGTAATTCCAAAAGCCGTGGCATTCAAGCTTCTCAAAGATGCAAAAAGAAGGAAAGCATTGCCAAAACTGCTTGAAACAGGAAAAATTGTTCCGCTTTCCAAAATTGCAACAGATTTAGGTCTAAGCCCACGATCTCTTCATGGGAAAAAAGGGCATGGTATCAGCTCTTTTAGAATTGGCAATGGCAGATATGTTGCTGCCAAAGAAGCAGAAAGGTTTAAGGCAGAATTTATTTCACTGCGTGAAAATGGAAGGCGTTATAAATCGCTAGTGCAAAAAAAGCCTGTGTCAACAGTCGGTGTGAAAAATGCGGCAAAGCCTGTTGGCAAAAAGACAGCAAGGCCAAAGCAAGTTCAGTCGGCAAATTCGTTGATGCAGAATTGGTTTAATGAAAATTCAAGCAATATGTCTCAAGGCAGGCGTAAGCTGATTGAACGGGTTATTAGGCAAAGCAAAAATGTTTCTGTGGAAGAATACTATGAAACTGTACTGCCATTGTTTGAAAGAATTTTTTATCGCTAGAACTAATTGAATTTAAGTCTTTGCAAAAAGAAAAATCTTAAACATAGCCTCTTTTGTAGAAGAATCCAATTGTGACAATTCCTGCAATGTTTACCGCTGTGAGAACAGAAAATGCTATTATGCATTTTGAAATGCCTGCCATAAAAAAAAAGATTGTGATTGAAAGGCACAGTGCTCCAAGGACTGCATGCATTGCCGCAACTTTTTTCATTTTTTCTTTAATTTTTGATGTGAATTTTACCAAAATAAAAACCTATTTAATAAACTATTTTGTCTTTTTATTCTTTTTGTTTGCAATTTGTTTAATCATTTTTTGTAGCCTGCAAAATAGTTTCCAGTAAACTTAAATAAACCAAAGTTGTTTGTTTTTAGAATTGGAAGCGGTAGTTTATGGGTGGAAGCAAATTGTTTTTTTCGGTTTTGTTCCTTTTTCTTGTAATTCCTTTTTCGCATGGACTTGAATGTCAGTATACTGAAATTGCTTCAAGTGAAAGAAAGGTAATGTCTGTTTATGATATTAATACAAATCAGCTTATTGGCATTGAGGACGACATTGCTTTTGAAGGAGTTGATAATCCGCCAAATTCAACTTTTTTTAATATTATTAATCCGTTTAATGTGGCTTTGACCGTTGGCTTGTCTTACAACTATGTTTATAGAGAGCCTTATACTGTACAGGAAACAGTTTTTGTTGAAGAAACAGTAGAGCTTCCTGCACTGGATTCTGTTACAATTTCTCAAAAACTGATTGGCTTTCCAACCGATTTTAGAATTTTGCCTGAAAGTATAATTTTTGAATTTTTGGACAACAATTTTGTTTTTGTTGGTTTTGAATTTATTGAGAAAACAACAGAAGTTTGTGCGGATTGTGTTGGAGTTCCATGTCTTAATGACGGTGCGTCATGTTCAACCGGTTTTGAGTGTGGCGGTGGCTTTTGCATTGGAGGAATATGCAGCAACCAACTTGTTTGCTACAACAATGATTGTGAATGCAATCCTTTAACTGAATTGCAATGTCCTGATAATACAAAATGTGTTTCAAGAGCAAGCCTTCCTGTTGGTGCAAAGCCTATTTGCTTAATTGAAGAATGTGAAACAGGTTTTGTTGGCTCAGACGGGTTTTGCTCAAAAAGAGACGGGGAAATTTGTTCAAGTGCTCAGGAATGCAGTGGGGGCTATTGTGTTAGTGGAAAATGCAATTCCTTTCCAATGTGCTATAATTATGATTGTGAATGCAATCCTTTAACTGAATTGCAATGTCCTGATAATACTCGCTGTGTTTTGAAGAGTTTTCTTGCAATTGGCGCAAGACCTGTTTGTAGTTCCGAGGAATGTACTACAAGTTATGTTGATGAGGAAACTGGTTTGTGTGCTGTGCCATTGCCACCTACTCTAAACAATGATGTTCCATTACCGCCTGCTAATGGTGCTGTTCCATTGCCTTCTGTTAATGGGAATATTCCAACAGATAGTGTTCGGGATTCCACTCTCACCTATGTTATTGTTGGATTTGCACTTATTTTTGCTGTAATTGCAGCCTTTGCAATATTTGGTTTTTTGAAAGCTGAAGGTGAAAAGTCTGCAAGTGAATCCAAACTTTCAAGACTTAAATTTAAGCTTAAGTCAGATGAAGCACTTTTGAAATCACACGGGCTTTTGAAGGCAAGGAAAAAATACAGGCCAAAAAAAAGAAAGTCAAAGGCAAAAACCAAGGCTGAAAGGGAAAAAATGCACGCTGAAATAACTGAGCAGACTGCGAGAGCAGTTAAAAAACAGGAGAGAGTTGTTGCAAAACAAGCTGCAATTCTACGCGTAAGAAAAGCTATGTTGAAAAAGGAAAAAAGGCAGGATTAAGCAGTTTTTGAAATTATCTTCTTTAGAATCCAAAATGCTGTCTTTCTTCTTTTGCTTTTTCATGCAGGTATTTTAGGTATTCGTCCTGCAGGTTTACAACAGTGCTTAGTTTTCCTGACTCCAAAAACTTCCCAATATTTTCCAGAAAAATGTTTCCGCCGATGATGTGTGGCATGCATACAAAGTCTACGCCATTTTCATAAAGTTTTAATGAATCGTTGTAATAGTGTGCTCTTGCAAAAACAGGGACTTTTTTGTTTTCTTTTTTTACAAAATCAAGTACTTTTAATGCTGCTTTGATATTTGGAATTGCCAGTATTACAAGCTTTGCTTCTTTTGGGTTCGTTTTTGAAAGAATATCTATTTCTTCTGCGTCTCCATAGCTTGCCTTTATGCCTTGCCTTATACAGCTGTAGACAACTTCTGAATCCTGGTCAAGTACCAATGTTGGGTAATGTTTGTACACTGCTTTTGCAATGTTTATGCCCATTGTTCCTCCTCCCAAAATAAGAATATGTCCTTTTAATTTTGAGGGAATATTTTCAAGGCTTGAAAGTTTTGCGCCAAATCTTTTTCTTTTGAGTTTTTTTGGCAGGTGTATTGATGCTTTTTCAAACACTTTGTTCATTTTTGTATGCGATCTCATAAGATATGGTGCAAGAATCATTGAAATTGTTATTGCCAGAATTGTGACTGAAAAAAGTCCTTCTGACAGAATGCTTGCTGCAGAGTTTGTTGGATCAAAACCCATTTGTGCAACTATGAGGCTGAATTCGCTTACGTTTGCAAGAGCAAGTGCAACCATTAGGCTTACTCTGCTGCCATATCCTGAGAACAATGTAAAAAGATAGTAAAAAAGTGGCTTTATGATAAGGACCATTGCAATTATGAAAACTATTAGAGCAAGTGGTATTGCTGCAAAGGAAAATGTAAGCTGCATTCCAAGTGAAACAAAGAAAATTATTACAAAGAAGTCTCTCAAGCCCCTGATTTTGTTGAATATTTCTGTATTGTATGGAAGGGTTGAAAGAGCAATTCCTCCAACAAATGCGCCAATGGCTACTGGTAAGTCCATTAGAATTGCAAGTGCAATAAAAATAAAGCAGCTGCTTAAGGCTGCAAGGTAAAATTCTTCCTGGTAATCGAGGCTGAATTTAAAAATGCGTGGCAGAAGATGTCTGTTTATTACTGCTGCTGCAGCAATCAAAATCATTATTTTTATTAGAACCATAGCAAGTACGCTTGGTGCGAGTATGTTTCCAATATCCTGAAGCAGGGGTATTGCAAGTATCACCAGAAAATCCTGTACCAGGAGAAATCCAATCAATAGTCTTCCGTGCAAGGTGTTTATTTGGTAATTGTCTCCCAAGAGCTTTATTACCACCATTGTTGAGCTGAATGCAAGAATTACTCCAAGGAAAATCGACTGTTGAAATGAAATAATGCTTGGAAAAAGCATGCTGAAAAGAATTACAATAGCTATTGTTATTGCAACCTGAATTGTTGAGCCTATTACAACAAGCTTTCCTATGTTGAAAAATTTCCGGATATCAAGCTCTACTCCTATGCTGAACAGCAGGAAAGCTATTCCAAGTTCTGACAAAATCCTAATGTCCTGCATGTTTGAAATTCCAATTGGAAGGCCCTGGAAACTGTAGCCAAGTGCCCCAATTCCTATTGGCCCTATTACTATTCCTGCAATGATATATGCAAGCAAGCTTGGTTGTTTCAAAAGTCTTGCAATGTATCCAAATCCAGTTGCAGCAACAACAATCAGTCCAAGGTCTATTAATAGAGTGAATTCCATTGCTTATCAGTTAATAGAAACAGATTTGCTTTATTTAAATCTTTCCAGACTGTTTTTTCTCTTTAGCCATTCTAATTTCAGCTTCTTCTTTTATCAACTTTTTATAAAATCTTCTCAATCTAAAAGCAGCATCAGAGTCTGGGTCATCTCCAAGTTGGAAACTATTCCATTTTTGTTTTTTCATGACTTTTTTCATTGTTTTCGTTAGTAACTCATCTGTAAAAATTTGATTCTTTAACATGTTACGCATTTTGGCAGTTTTTTGTATTTTTGGGTTTCTTCTGAGTATTTTTAAATTTTGTTTTCTTTGCGATACTGATTTTGGACCAGGCTTTATACTTTTTTTCTTCATTTTACAACTTTCCACTTTGTGCCCTTTTCAGTATCGTCTAAAAGAATTCCTTTTTCCGCAAGCTTTTCCCGTATCTTGTCTGATTCAGCCCACTTTTTTTCAGCCCTCAACTTTTCTCTTTGTTTTATTAATTCAAGTTCTGTTTTTCCAATTTCCTGCTTTTGCTCAAAGTCCATTACTGCAAAAACACTATTGAGCTTTTTTAAAAATCCCAATGCAAGTTTTGAATCTTTTTTGCCAATTTTTTTTGTATCAAGAAGCGAATTGCATTTCCTTACAAATTCAAACAATGCGGCAAAAGCCAGTGCTGTGTTTAGGTCGTCGTCCATTGCTTTTTCAAACTTTTTTCCGGCTTTTTCAATTACCTTTTTTACATTTCCCAAATCCCTTCCGTCTGCTGTTTCAAGTTTTGAAATAAGTTCGTTCAGCCTGTCAATTGAGTTCTGTGCCGCTCTCAGTCCTTCAAAAGTAAAATTAAGTGGTTGCCTGTAGTGTCCTGAAATCATCAGGTATCTTACAGCAATTGGGTTGTTGTCTTTTAAGTCTTGCAGGGTGTAAAAGTTTCCAAGGCTTTTGCTCATCTTTTCCCCATTCACCTGCAAAAATGCGTTGTGTATCCAGTATTTTGCAAAAGGCTTTCCTGTTGCTCCCTCTGACTGTGCTATTTCGTTTTCGTGGTGTGGAAAAATCAGGTCTTGTCCTCCTGAGTGGATGTCAAAACTTTTGCCCAAATGCTTCATGCTCATTGCACTGCATTCAATATGCCATCCTGGTCTTCCTTTTCCAAGTTCTGTTTCCCAGAAAACAGAACCGTCGTTTTTGTCCCAGGCTTTCCATAATGCAAAATCCTGCGCTTCGCCTTTTTCATATTCATCCTGTTTTACTCTTGCCCCTGCTTTTAATTTCCTAAAATCAATGTGTGCAAGTTTGCCATAGTCTTTGAATTTTTTTATATTGTAGTAAACGCTTCCGTCTTCTCCTTTGTAAGCGTAGCCTTTTTTCAAAAGCTTTGCAATTAATTCAACCATTTCTTTTATGTGCTCTGTTGCTTTTGGGTAAATATCTGCCGGTAACACTCTTGAGGCTTTCATATCTTCAAAGAAGGAATTGGTGTATTTTTCAGTGAATTCTTTTAAGGAAATTCCTTCCTTTTGCGAGTCCCTAATGGTTTTGTCGTCGACATCAGTAATGTTTCTTACGTGTTTTACTTTAAATCCCTTGTAAAGCAAATAGCGCTTTAAAATGTCTTCTGATAAAAAGCTTTTCAAATTGCCTATGTGAATAACGTTGTAAACAGTTGGCCCACAGGTGTACAATCCAACATTCTTTCCTTTTAACGGCTTGAATTCCTCTTTCTTTCTGCTTATTGTGTTGTACAGTTTAAGCATTTTAAATCAATAAATTAATGAATTAAAGAATATTAAAATGCTTGGGTTAGTGGCAAATGCCTATTCTGTTTAAATCCTGAACTGTGCCTTCCAGTACTTGCATACTTCCAGTGTTTTCTTTTCTGCAATTCCTGTGTATTTTTCAGGGTTTTGAAGGATTTCTTTTTGCTGTTTTCCAAGCTTTTCAATGAAAGGCGTTATTTCTTCATCTGCAAGTACAAGGTCCATTAGCTTGTTTCCGCTTTTTTCTGCTTCAAGCGTTTTTTTCCTTACATACTCGTGTGCGTCAGGGTATCCTTTTGCTGCAAGTAGCAGGTAAAGTGGTTCTGCTACAATGCCTTCTTTGCAGGAATCAAAATTCCTTTTCATGCTTTCTTTGTCAACAACCAGATTTGAGCAAACCTTGTTTAGCCTTTTAGCGCTTGCCACAACTCCTGCAAAAAGTTCCGGTACAAACCTTTGCGAAGCACTGTTGGTAAGGTCCCGTTGGTGTTCGCTTATTGCATCCATATTAAAGGTTATTGCGCGTGGCATGAATTCTTTCCAAAGGCTTTTCACGTTTTCAAAATTTATAGGGTTTCTTTTGTGCGGCATGGTTGAACTTCCAACCTGTTTTGCGCCAAAGGCTTCAGCAACCTCTGCAATTTCGCTTCTTTGCAGGTTTCTCATGTCATCTGCAAAATTTGCAAGTACGTTAAATGCTCCAACTAGTGCATTTAGTAAGTCAAGCAGTGTTTCCGGTGCAACAACCTGTGTTGAGTGCTTGCATTGTTTTAATCCAAGTTGTTCCATTATGCTTTTTTCAAAACCTGGTGGGTCTTGTACAAAAAGGCTGCTTCCGTTGAATGCTCCTACTGCTCCTGAAAACTTTCCTTCCAGTAAATCTTTTGTTTTTTCAATTGCTTTTATTCTGTTGCCAAGCCTGTTAACATATCCTGCAATTGCAAATCCAAAGGTTATTGGTTCTGCGTGCTGGCCGTGTGTTCTTCCAATTTGAAGCGTGCTTTTTTCCCTTAAGGCAATTTCAATAAGTGTTTTTTCAAGCCTTACAAGTTCTGGAATAACAGTCTTTTCACAGGCTTCTTTGTATCTTACTGCATTTGCGGTGTCAACAATATCGTAAGAGGTTGCTCCAAAGTGTACAAATGGCTTTGCCCTATCGCTTACCTTTTTTCTGATGCAGTTTGCCAATGCTCTTACATCGTGTTTTGTGATTTTTTCTTCCTCATAAACTTCTTCTGCCCTAACTTTTTCAGAGGCTTTTGCAATTTCTTCCGCAATTTGTCTGCTGCAAATGCCTTGCTTTGCCAAAGCCATTGCAAGTACTGCCTCTACTTTTGCCTGAAAGCCAATTCTTGCCTCTTCGCTTAAAAGTTTTGCGGTTTCCTTGTCCCAGTATCTGTAATCAAGTGGTGATATGAATTCAAATTTGTCCATTTTTTAAGCCTCCATATTTTTTTCAAGAAATGCCTTGTACTGGTTCATTGTTTCTTCAATGCTTGGTGCTTTCCAGTGCTTTTCTCCTGTCCAGGTTTCACACACGCTTTTGTACATGTTTGAAGTAATTTCAATAAGCTCTTTTGGCAACAGGGGTGGAGTGGTAAATTCTCCGTGTCCCTTTCCTTCAGCTTTCTCCAATTCAATTGTTTCATACCAGGGAGTTGTTTTGTAATAGTCTCTTAAAATCTGCTTGCTTACATTGATTCCGTTGTACAAAAACCTGTTTTCGTCCAAGGTTCCGCATACATCTACCAGAATGAATTCTCTTTGTGGGTTTATTCCAAATTCAATTTTTCCATCAGCGTGCTCCAGTCCTATTTCTCTTGCTTTTTTTGTTAAAAAGTCGTTTATCTCCAAAGCCTTTCCCTTCAGGTCTTCAATTTCTGTCTGGTTTAAGCAGGAAATTTCCGCGGCTTCTTCCCATGTTAAATACCGGTCTGTTGGCTCAAGCTTTGTGCTGACATCCATTATTGGCAGGGTAAGTTTTTCTCCGGCTTCAGGCATTTTTTCAAGGCCAAGTTCCTCCAATGTTATTCTGCCTTTTGCAAGCCTTTTGAATACACTGCTTCCTTCCGGCAGAGAATTTCTGAAAATAATTTCCAGTGGCACAAGGTAATTTCCCATGCCTGGTTTTAGTTCTCCTTTTTGTGGAAATAACACCCGTACTAGGTCAACTTCCATTTCGTTTCCTGAAATAAGCTTTCGAAAATGGCTTTTTATTCCTAGCTTTTCAAGTTCTTGAAAGTTATAAGTAGCCATTCTGCATAATGCTTCACCTTTGTTTGGAATTGTGTTAGGCATCTTTCCATAATCAAACACAGAGTAATCGTCTGTAAACCTGAATACTCCTATGCCTTCCAAATCTGCTGTTGCCTGTTCGCTTACTGTTAAATCTTTTACACTTCCCATAAAACCCAACCTTGCTTTTTTTTACATTTTAATTATTTTTGCAGCGCACAATGCAGCATTTTCTCCTCTTCCCAAGCCGACCCAAAGACCTTTTGTTGCAAGTGCTGACAATTTCAACGCGTCGCTTTTTTCTGAATCTTCCTTTATTGGTACAAAAATAACCAATTGTTTTTCAGGGTCAACTGCTTCAACTGTGCCAATTTCAATAAAGTCAATGTAAACTGCTTCACTGTCATTATAGGAATCCTCTTCCTGTTCTTCAAACGGAACGTCCAATTCTTTAAGTGTTTCTTTGCATGCTCTGATTCTTTTTTCAATTTCCGGGCTTTGCTCTGTTGCAACAAGAATTGCCTTTTTCTTTCCATGCAAAATGTTTACAACAGCGTCAACTGTTTCTTCAATTGCTTCAACTCCTGTTCCAAGCACTGCAAAGCCCTTTGGCATTTGATGAATGCTTAGTAAGGCATCCAATCCAAAATAGTTCGCATTTACTGGAATTCCTATTACTATTTTGTCTGAGTGTGATGCAATAAATCCTGGAAGTGCTGCACTCAATCCTGCTCCTGCAATTACAACCTTTTCGTCGCTTTCTTTGAGTATTTTTTCAAGCCTTTTAGGTTCCCTGTGCGCAGAGCAAACCTCAAGCTTTGCCTCAATTCCTTTTTCTTCAAGCTTTTCCATTAGCTTGCTGTAAACAGCCTTGTCTGAATCACTGCCAAAAATTACCAGTACTCTCAAAAATAAAACCCCTTGAAAGAATTCACAATAAAAGCGTTTTAAACCTATTGCCCTTCTCAAGGTTGTTTGTATGGCTTGTTTTTGTTAATATTTTAATCTCCTCATAAAAAGATTAAATACCAGATTTCCACCCTATTTTTTGTGATGAATTCAAAAAAAGTTTCCAGCAAGCCCAAGCCATTCTCTCCAAAAAATAGAAAAAGTTTTGCAAAAAAAAGAGAAAGGCTGCAAAGGCAACAAAAAAAGGCTGCAAAGTGCAGAGCATTAGAGGACTATAAGAAATTTTCCTCTGAAGAGAATTTATGCAGGATTGTGAAACTAGTTACTTCTTTGCAGACACAACATAAGTGGACTGAAGCAAATACAGTAAATAACCTTTAATGGAATAATTAGGGGCATTGCAGTTCAAAGAGCCTTGATTGGTATTGGCATACTGGACAAAGCCAAAGTTAGGGAAATTCAAGAATTAACAGAAGGTATAACGCCCGGAGTGAGCTGGTATTGGGTGCTGGCAGGTCATTGGCAAAGTCAGATGAAAAACTGAATGAAATACCTAAAGAGTTAACAGAATGTTTTGGTGGATTCTTAAAGTCACATATCTTTGAGTTAAAAGCCGCTTTTTTTAAAAGAATGCTTGCGAACAAGCTGAAAAAAATTTTCGAAAATCGGTTAAAAAATGCTTTGCAATAATTTTTTATTATGGGTTTGAACAAAAAGCAGGTGTTTGCATTTCTTGAAGAATTACAGGGTGGTGGAATAAAGCTTGGGTTGGAGCGCATAGAAAAATTTCTCACCTTTATTGGAAATCCTGAAAAAGAATTCAAGTCTGTTCACATTGCAGGCACAAACGGCAAGGGCAGTACTGCTACAATGATTGAACAAATTTTAAGACAGGCTGGTTTTAAGACCGGTCTGTTTACAAGCCCCCATCTTGTCTGCTTCAATGAAAGAATTAGGGTTAACGGTGTTGAAATAAGCGATAAATATCTGGTTAAGCTTGTTGGTGAATTGAGGAAAGAAATGAAAAAAAGCGGAATTGAATTAAGCTACTTTGAGTTTATTACAGCGCTTGCATTCAGGCACTTTGCAAATTCAAAAGTCGATATTGCCATAATTGAAACAGGAATGGGCGGCAGGCTTGATGCAACAAACGTTATACATCCTCTGGTTTCTGTGATTACAAATATTGCAATGGAGCACGAAAAGTATTTGGGAAGCACTTTTGCACAGATTGCTGGAGAAAAAGCAGGAATAATAAAAGAAAAAGTCCCGGTTGTTACTTCTGCCAGAAACGATATAGTGCTTAGTGTGATTCGAAGAGTGTGCAGGGAAAAAAACAGCAGTCTGTCCATTATACAAAGACCTTTGTTTAATGAAGTTGGCATGAAAGGCATTTTTCAGGGATGGAATGCTGCTTTGGCAGTGGCTGCTGTAAAGCAATTAAAGTTAGCTGGTTTTGAAGTGGGAAAGCAGGCAATTGAGGAAGGGCTTTCTCTTGCAAAGATTTCATGCAGGTTTGATATTGTAAGAAAAGAACCAATTGTTATACTTGATTGTGCTCACAATCCTGCCTGTTGTGTTGTTCTTGCAAAATCTTTTGCAAAAGAGTTTCCTGAAAAAAAGGCACTGCTTGTTTTTGGAGCAAGCAAGGGTAAAAATGTTCTGGCAATGGCTAAAAGGCTTGCTCCTGTTTCCAAAAAAGTGTTTGTTACCAGTGCAAAGTACAGGGCAATGGATACTGAAAAGATTGCAAAAGTGTTTGAAGACCTTGGGCTAGAAATTGAAGTTGTTAAAAATGTTGAAAATGCTGTGAAGAAAGCAATTTCTTGCGCAAAACAGGGTGACGTTGTGCTTGTAACCGGAAGCTGTTTTGTTGCAGGGGAAGTTTTGGAATTTTTTAAAAAAAAGGAATAATTATTTTTTACATGGTTTGTTTGGATTTTTTTTGTTTTTTTTTTTAAAAAAAGGGAATAGGTTTTTAAGGAGAATTTGTTTTTAATTTTGTAAGTTGTAAACAATTTTTTCAAGTGATTCTTAATGGCCTGGACTATGGAGCGAAAGACAAACTTTCTTCTAGCTTTATTTATTGGGTGTCTTGTTGCAGCAAACCTTATTGGGTTGAAAATTGCTTCTTTTGGAATGGCAGGAGTTTTCATTTTTGGGTTTCCTTTGTTTTTTGAGGCAAGTGTTGCAATTCTTGTTTTTCCGGTTCTTTTTCTAATAACTGACATTATCGCAGAGGTTCATGGAAAGCAAAAGGCAAAGGAATTTGTTTACCTTGGCCTTATTGTTTTGGTTTTCGTTCTCTTGGTTACTGCTATTGCTGTTTTGCTTCCTGCTGCGGAAAGGAGCTTTATTTCAGGTGAAGATTATGCTGCAATTTTTGGAACAACTTTGAGGATTTTCTTTGCTTCAATTATTGGGTTTTTCGTAAGCCAGATGCATGACGTTCAAGCTTTTCATTTTTGGAAGGAAAAAACAAACGGAAAGCATTTGTGGCTTAGAAACAATGCTTCCACAATGGTAAGCCAGTTTATTGACACAACAATTTTCATGTTTATTGCTTTTTATGCACTGACGCCAAAATTTACTGTTGAGTACATTTTTGCGTTAATAATTCCTTACTGGATTATTAAGGTTCTTTTTGCAGCATTTGACACGCCTTTCTGCTATTACGGCGTAAAATGGCTAAAGGGGAAAAGCGCACAAAAAGCCTAAGCAACAATGCCCTTTTTATTTTCTTAAGCTCTATTTTTTTTGTTATATTTAAAAATAAGGTGTTTTTTTTGGGAAATGTTTTAGGCAGTAGTAAAATAGCAGCAAAGCTTTTTGAAGAAACCAGTGTTATGCTTGAGAATCTGCACATGAAAAAAATATATCCAAACCTTGCTGTAATCCTTGTAGGCAACAATCCTGCATCCGAACTTTATGTTAAAAAAAAGAAAATTGCGTGTGACGAGCTTGGCATTGAATTTGAATTGTTAAGGTTTGCTGAAAACATTTCACAAAGAGACATCCTTCAGATTATAAACGACCTCAATCACAAGATTTCAGTTAACGCAATTCTTGTCCAAATTCCTTTGCCAAAGCAACTTGACTCTTCAATAATTCTTAACACTGTTTCTCCACTAAAGGACGTTGATGGCTTTACTGCATTTAACCTTGGTCTTTTGAGTTATGGCAAGGAAGAAATTGTTTCATGCACTGCTCAGGGCATTGTAAAACTTTTGGAAAGTACTGGAACAACAATTGAGGGAAGCAATGCCTGTATTATAAACCACAGTATTATTGTTGGAAGGCCTTTGAGTCAGCTTTTACTTAACCGTGGTGCAACTGTTACCGTATGTCATGCTAAAACAACAGACCTTGCAATGCACACAAAAAATGCAGATATTCTTATTACAGCTGTTGGAAAACCAGGTCTTATTAATGGCGATATGGTAAAGCCAGGTGCGGTGGTAATTGATGCCGGAATTGCAAGAAAAAACGGAAAAACAGTTGGCGATGTTGATTTTGAAAGTGTAAAAGACGTTGCTTCATATATTACTCCTGTTCCTGGTGGCATTGGTCCAATGACAATTGCCTGTCTTGTGAACAATGTTGCAAAGCTTGCAATGCTTCACAATCAATAATTAGATTCTTAAATTGTTCTTCCAAACTGGGAATTATTCCTGCAAAAGCCCTTTTTCTTTGAGTGCTTCCAAAATTTTTTCCTTGTCAAAGCCGTGAATCATTATTCCATCAATGTCAAGCACTGGTGCGTTTATTTCTTCTGTTGAAAGTCCTGCAGCCTCCATTTTTTGCACAACTTCACTGTTTTTTTCCTCGCTTTTCTGAACATTGAATTCTTCAAATGCAATATTTTTTCTTTTAAGCACGGCCTTTGCCGCAGCACACTTTGGGCAATTTGAAATAGAGTAAACAATTACGCTCATATTGAAAAATAGGCAGCGAAAACTATTTAATGAATTGTTAAATCAACTTATTCAACTTAGGGGGCGTGAAATTGACAAAGCTTATTATTGGAGTGCTTGCAAGTACTAAAGGAACTGATTTACAGGCTGTTATTGGTGCCATTGAACAAAAAGAGCTTGATGCGGAAATTGCTTGTGTAATAAGCAATAAAGAAGATAGCTTTGCATTAAAGAGGGCAAGAAAGCATGGCATTGAAGTAATTTTTCTTAATCCAAAAGATTTTGATTCAATGGAAAAATATGATGGGGCAATTGCAAAACTTTTTAATAAAAGAAATGTTGGACTTGTTCTTTTGATTGGCTACAACAAGATTTTGTCAAAGGCTTTTGTTGATGCTTTTAAAAATAGGGTTATGAATATTCATCCAAGCCTGCTTCCTTTCTTTAAGGGCTGGTATGCAAGCATTTATCCAAGAGTGCTGGAGGCAAATGTAAAGGAAACAGGATGCACCTTATTTTTTGTTGACCAGAAGCCTGATGCAGGCCCGATAATTTTGCAAAAGATAGTTTCTGTTGATGAAAATGAAACAATTGATTCTTTGAAGAAAAAGGTGCAAAAGGCAGAACAGGAAGTTCTCCTCAAAGGCGTTAAGCTCTTTTTGGAAGGCAGGCTGAAGGTTGAAGGAAAAAGAGTTTATGTAGCCAAAGCGTAAAGAAGCTTTTTATTCCTTTTCAACTTAATTTTTACAACTTATTTTTTTTTTAAAAAGGGGGGTTTTTAATGGATCGAAAAAAACTTGAAGAACTTACTTCACCAAATGCTGCAAATGCAAAGAAATTAATGCTTCTTGGAAGCGGAGAACTTGGAAAAGAGATTGTAATTGAAGCAAAAAGGCTTGGCTTTAGTACTGTTGCTGTTGACAGATATCAGGGAGCGCCTGCCCAGCAGGTTGCTGACAAGTCTTACACTGGTTTGATGACAAACGCCGGCTTTTTGCGTTCGATTGTTGAAAAAGAAAAACCAGATTGTATAATTCCTGAAATTGAAGCAATAAACCTTGACCTGCTTTTTGATTTGGAAAAAGAGGGCTTTAATGTTATTCCAAATGCAAAAGCAACCCATACAACAATGCAAAGGGAAAGAATCAGAAAAGTAATTGCAGAAGATGCTGGGGTTAAAACTTCAAAGTATGCTTATGCAGAATCCCTTGACGAATTAAAAGAAGCATGTGAAAAAGTAGGTTATTCCTGCTGGGTAAAGGCAATGATGTCAAGTTCTGGTCATGGCTCTGCTTTTGTTAAAGGGCCTGAAGATATTGAAAAAGCTTACAAAATTGCAACAGAGGAAGGTCGTGTTAAAGGAGCAAGAATTATTGTTGAAGAACACGTTGACTTTGATATTGAGGTAACTGAACTTGCCGTAAGACATTTTAATGAAGACGGAAAAATTGTAACATCTTTTCCAAAGCCTGTTGGACATTATCAAATTGACGGCGATTACCACAGCAGCTGGCAGCCGGCAGAAGTAAGTGAGCTTGCAGAAAAAAGAATCTACGAAGCTGCCGGAAAGATTACCGGAGCGCTTGGAGGGCTTGGCTTGTTTGGATGCGAACTCTTTGTAAAAGGAGATGAAGTTTATGCAAACGAATGCAGTCCAAGGCCGCATGATACTGGAATGGTTACTTTTGTAACACACCAGCTTGGCTTTACTCAGGCAGGACTGCATGTAAGGGCAATAACTGGCCTGCCTGTTCCGGCAATTGAAGAAGATGGCTTCAGAAAGATTCCTGCTTTAACACCAGGGGCATCTCATGTTATATCCTGTCCAAGTGAAGGATATGATGCAATGCTTGGCAATGTTTTCAATGCCACAAATGAATTAGGTGTTTCGTTGCTTTTCTTTGGAAAGCCAGAAGCACATGTTGGAAGAAGAATGGGTGTTGTTCTTGCAACAGCCAACAAGGTTGAGAATGCAAAGAAAAAGGCTGAAAGAGTTGCTCACAAAATTGAAATGCAAACAAGACAGGTTGCAGAGTGGAAAAAACAGCAGTTAAAAGAAAAACACATTCTTTAGGAAATGTTTTGAATGGACAAAAAGATTGCTTTAATATCTGTTTCAGATAAGTTCGGGCTTGGAGAATTTGCAAAAGGTCTTGAAGCAATTGGCTTTGAAATTGTTTCAACAGGCGGAACTGCAAAAGCAATTGAAAAAGAAGGCATAAAGGTAACTCAGGTTGAAGACCTTACAGGCTTTCCTGAAATGCTGGATGGCCGGGTAAAAACACTTCATCCAAAAATTCACGCAGGCATTTTGGCAGACCGTTCCAAAAAAAAACATATGTCCACAATCAAAAAGCACGGAATAAGAGAAATTGAGCTGGTTGTTGTAAACTTTTATCCTTTTAGGGAAACAATTTCAAAGAAAAACGTTTCATTGGAAGATGCAATTGAAAATATTGACATTGGCGGCCCTACTTTAATAAGGGCTGCGGCAAAAAATAATGACACAGTGGCAGTTGTAACATCTTCTGACCAGTATGGAGATGTTTTGGCAGAATTAAACGAAAAGGGTGTGATTTCACCTGAAACAAGAAAAAGGCTTGCTGCAAAAGCCTTTGAATTAACTGCAGCATATGATGCAACAATAAGCAATTTTCTGCATGACAGGTTCCTTTCTGGTGAAAAATTCCCACAAAGTTTAAGCCTTTCATTTGAAAAATCCCAGTCTTTGCGTTATGGAGAAAATTGGCATCAGGAAGCCTGCTTTTACAAGGATGCTGTTTCAACTTCGTGCGGAATTGGAGCCGCAGAACAGTTGCATGGAAAGGAAATTAGCTTTAACAATATTAATGATGCAAATGCTGCAATTGAATTGGTTAAAGAATTTGAAGAGCCGGCTGTTGTAATAATAAAGCATGCAAACCCCTGTGGTACCGCTGTCAATGCAGTGCTTTCTGTTGCTTTTAAGAATGCTCTTGCCTGTGACAGTACAAGTGCTTTTGGAAGCGTAATTGCTTTAAACCAAGAATGCGATGTTGCTACCGCAGAACAGATTACTTCTTTCTTCAATGAAATAGTTATTGCCCCTTCATTTGAGAAAAAGGCTTTGGCGGTTTTGAAGAAGAAAAAGAATCTTAGAATACTGCTTTTGCCTTGTTTAGGAAAGAAGAAGACAGAACCAGGGCTTGAAGTTAAGGCTGTTGAAGGCGGAATTTTGGTTCAAACCAAGGACTCGTTGCTATTAAATGACGGGGAGTTAAAGGTTGTGTCAAAGAGAAAGCCTTCTGAGAAAGAAATGAATGATCTTTTGTTTGGATGGAAGATTGCAAAGCACACTAAAAGCAATGCAATTGTTCTAGTCAAAGATCTTGCATCTGTTGGCGTTGGTGCAGGGCAAATGTCAAGGATTGATGCTACTGAGATTGCTGTGAAGAAAAGCAATGGAAAGCACAAGGGCGCAGTTCTTGCATCAGATGCCTTTTTTCCCTTCCGTGACAATGTTGACCTTGCAGCCAAGTCAGGCATTACTGCAATTATAGCTCCTGGTGGCTCTGTAAAAGACGAAGAAGTAATCAAGGCTGCAGACGAGCATGGAATTGCAATGGTTTTTACCGAAATAAGGCATTTTAAGCACTAGTTTTTTAAAGAATGAACCCGCAATATTTTTGTATGGTTTATTTTTTCATGGCAAACAAGCCAAAACTTCAAAAGCCAAAGAAGCCAAAGGTTTCAAAACACGTTTTAACTTCTGAAAAGATTGCCCGCCTTGCAAGGCTGCAACATGCTGAAAAAATAAGGGCTAACAAAATCGGGAATGAATTTAAACAATCTCTTCTTGCCAAAAAAATTTCAAAAGAAGTTGAGAATTTGACAAATGAAGTGGAACTGTTGCTTGCCATGAGAAAATTAGAGCAAAGCGCAATTAATGATGCAAAAATAAAAGCTCTTCTTATAAAAGGCGCTAAAAAAAATTTGGCTTTCTTTAAAAAATTGCTTAATTTTGCTGTTTCAAAAAATGCAAACCACAAATACCTTGAGCACCTTAGAGAGAATATAACTGAGGCTCTAGAGCATGTTGAAAATGCGGAGAATTTTAAGTTTTAGCCCTTCCTGTTCAATGCCTTTTGTCCAATGTCTTTTCTAAACTGCATTCCTTCAAAGGAAATTTTTTCAACTGCTTTGTAGGCGTTGTCAATTGATTCCTTGATTGTGTTTCCGCTTGCTGTAATTCCAAGAACTCTTCCTCCGTTTGTAACAACCTTTCCGTTGTCTGCTTTTGTTCCTGCGTGGAAGACAATTGTTTCAGTGATTTTTGAATCCTTTTCAAGCCCTGTAATTTCTTTTCCTTTTTCGTATTTTCCAGGATAGCCTCCTGATGCCATAATAATGCAACAGTATGCTTTTTGGCTCCATTTAACTTCCTGTTCTGCAAGATTTCCTTCAATGCATGCCTGCATTATTGAAATTAAGTCAGAGTCAAGCCTTGGAAGAATAACTTGTGTTTCAGGGTCTCCAAAGCGACAGTTGAATTCAACAATTTTTGGCCCTGTTTTTGAAATCATTAACCCTGCATAAAGAATGCCTTTGAATTCCCTTCCTTCTTTTGCCATTGCATCAACTGTTGGCTGCATTATTTCTTTCAAAATGCGTTGTTCCATTTCTTTTGTTACAATTGGTGCAGGAGAGTATGCCCCCATTCCTCCTGTATTTGGCCCCTTGTCGTTGTCAAAAATTCTTTTGTGGTCCTGGCTTGAAACCATTGGCTTGATGTTTTTTCCGTCTGTAAAAACAAGATAGCTTGCTTCTTCTCCCAAAAGCTTTTCTTCGAGTACGATTTTGCTTCCTGCTTCTCCAAACCTTTTGTCAGTCATCATTTCATCAATTGCTTTTTCTGCTTCTTCAATTGTTTCGGCTACAACAACTCCTTTTCCTGCTGCAAGGCCGTCTGCTTTTACTACAACTGGTGCTTCTTTTTCTTGCAGGTATTGTTTTGCTTTTTCTGCGTTGTCAAAGGCGGCATATTCTGCACTTGGAATTCCATATTTTTTCAGCAGGTCTCTTGTAAAAAGCTTGCTTCCTTCAATTGCAGCTGCCTTTTTGCTTGGGCCAAATGCATTAATTCCTTTTTCCTGCAAAAAATCCACAATGCCTTCAACAAGCGGGTTTTCGGGTCCGACAAACACCAGTCCGATTTCTTCTTTTTTTGCGAATTCTGCAATTTTTTCAAATTCGTCAACTTTTATGTCAACGTTTTCTCCAACAAGTGCTGTTCCTGCATTGCCTGGTGCAATAAAGACTTTTTCTGCAAGAGGGCTTTGCATTAGCTTTCTTGCAACAGCATGCTCTCTTCCTCCGTTTCCAATTACCAAAATTTTCATGCAATTACCCCCTAAGAAAAACATTTATACAATTACTCTATGAAAACAATCCAACTTCAAAGTTATTTTAATTCTTACCGCTCTCCATTTTTGTATGAAAGCAGCAATTCTTGACTTTGACGGTGTAATTGCTGACACCCTCCAATTAAATTTTGAGGTAAAGAAAGCAGCTTTCCTGCCCTATGGTGTTGAGCTAACCCTTAAAGAATTCATTGACATTTGGGTTAGCCCTGAAAAGGGAAAGGAGGGAACACCCTACTTTGTTAAATTAAAGAATCTTTCAATTGACCCTTTTGAAAGCCGGGCAAAACAGCGAAAGGCTTTTCGGGAATTGTACTGTGGAAAAGTGGGTTTGCTGCCTGGTGCCCTTGAACTAATTGGTTTGTTGAAGAAAAAAGGCCTGCCTCTTGCAATTGTTTCTTCAAACTTCAAGCCAAACATAGAGCTTCTTTTGGAAAACTTTAATTTGGCAAAAGAGTTTTGTTTTGTCCTTGGCTTTGATGATTTTGAAAGGCACAAGCCATTTCCAGATGCCTATCTTGCGGCGGTTAAAAGGCTTGGTTTTCAGGCAAAAGATGTTTTGGTTTTTGAGGATGCTGACACAGGTGTTGAAAGTGCAAAAACAGCCGGCTGCAGCTGCATTGCTATTCCAAACAGGTTTACTGAAAGGGGAGATTTTGGCAAAGCGGATCTTGTGCTCAAAAGCCTTTTGGAAATTGATGAAAAAGTTCTTGCATTGTTTTAATGCCTATTACTTGCACCTTATTGTTTCTTTGTCTGTTATAACAATATCCATTTTTACATCGTGGCTTTCAGTTGGAATGCTTTCCTCTAAATTTTCTTCAAAGCACAGTCCAACTAATGGGGTTTTTGTGCTGGTTTTTCGCAAAAGCGAGTCATAGAACCCCATGCCTCTTCCAATTCTTGAGCCGGCTTTGTCAAAGGCAACACCTGGAATTATAATCAGGTCAATTTCTTTTGATTCCACTGGCTTTTGGGTTTTTGGCTCAAAAAGCCCCTGTGTTGTTTCTTTAAGCTCTTCCAGTGAATTAATTTCTCTTGGAACCATTGCTCTTTTTTCAAAATTTGTTGCAGGCAAAGCAACTCTTTTTTCAAGCGCTATGGCTTTTTCTATTAGCTTGTTTGTTTCAACCTCGTTGTTTACACCGTAGTATAGAATAATGCATTTTGCTTTTTTAAATTCGGGCAATTCTTCTACAAGTTTTTGAATTGCATTGCTTTTTTCTTCAATTTCTTTTTTGGAAAGGCTGTTTCTTTTTGCAAGATTTTTCAGCCTTGTTATTTGTTTCATGTCAGTATTCAGCTGAAAAAGATTTAATAATCCTTCAGAAGTTTTTTTTTAATTCTTCTTAGAATTTGGCTTTTAGGTTTTTTTATTCTTCGTAGAATTCGTCAAAGTCTGTTTCTTCCATGGCTTTTTCTTTTGAGACTCTGAGTTTTGGCTTGCCTTCGTTTACTTCTATGACTAGTTCAAGATTGCATTCAGAGCAATTTAACAGATCTCCTTCATCAAAGTCCTCGAGCTCTATTTCAAACGTTCCTCCACATTCCGGACATCGTACTTTTTTCATGCTTTTGTCACCCTTTTTGGTAAGATTTTTTTCCACCATAAATTCTTTTAAAGTTTAGCTTTTTTCAAAAAAAGGGTTAATTTTGAAACTGTACTGAATTAATTGTTTTTTTTGGGGGGTTGTATTTGCGATTTTCTAATTTTTTTGGGTTATATTGGCAGAATTCCGAAAATAAGCAGGATTACTGCTGCAAGTACGAGGGCTGTAAATGCTCTTGTGCCAGTAACTTTTCTAATGCATTTGTAGAGAATGAAGATGCCTAATACAGTCAATGCTATTGCTATGATTAATGCTATTGCAAAAAATGCCAGGTTTACTGAGGCCGGATTTGCTGCAATAAACTCGCCTATTTGGTTTGCATTTTCTGCAGTTGCTGCAAATTCAATTGCTTCCGGTGAAAATACTAAATTTATTGTCAGAAGCGAAAGTATGATGATTGTAAGTGACACAATTTGCAAAAGGGAAACTGCTGAAAGAACTTTTAAAAGCTGGCCTTTTTCTTTTTTTCCGTTGAAAATTATTCCAAGAGCGTAAACTATGAGGCCGAGAATAAAGAATGTTACGTATGCCAAAACAATTTGGTAAATTGCATATCCTGAAATGTCAATCCCATAAAGCATTTGGCCTCCGAGGAATGCAACTGAAGGCAAAAGCACCAACACAAGGGCAATTGCCAAATTTGGCTTTTCAAAAGCTGATTCAACAGCCTTTCCTGGCTTAAAAATGTTAATATTCATCTGCTATATATATGGAATTGCAGTATTTAAAACTAACTAAGAAGCAGTTTTTTTCTATCTTGTAACCTTCATTTCCTGAACCTTTTCAAGAAGCTGTTTTGGCTTTCCTTTTGCAAAATGCTTTCTTACAGGTTCCAAAAGCTTGTTGATGTATCCTGCTGTTGCGTTCTTCAAATCCATCGGGTGCAATTTTCCTGCTACAAAGTCCTTTTCCAAATCCAAATAGTTGCAGTATTCAACATTTCCACCGAACTTTGCAGGGCGTTCAATTTTCATTTTTGGAAACTTTTCAAACACAATATATTTGCAGTACTCCAAAACAGGGTTTTCTTCAGCCTGCTTTTCAGGACAGTAGGCCTTGTTTATTTTTCTTTTAACTTCTTCTTCGGCGTCGGTCATAAAAATTGCTGAATCTGGATTGCTTTTGCTCATCTTCATTGCAATTGACCTTTCAACACCTGTTCCCTCTGCTTTTGGTTTTTGCAAACCCATTAGCATATGGTGGCTTACTACAACCGGCTTCCAAAATCCAAGCTTTGGACCAACTTCTCTTGCAAGCATGTTTACTTTTCTCTGGTCCATCCCAAGCTGTGTAATGTCGCATTTTAAGTGAAAAATGTCTGCTGCCTGCATGCACGGGTAAATTATTTGCGAAGCGCTTAATGCCTCGCTTTCGCTTCTGCCCATTATCTGGCTGCATCTAACAATCCTTTTTACTGTGTTGTTTATTGCCAGGTCCATAACGGTTTTCCAATAATCTGAATTTTTTACAAGTTTGCTTGCCCAAACAAATTCAACTTTTTTTGTGTCAAGTCCGCATGCCTTCCAAACTTCAATCAAATACTTCCCTGCCACTTGAATGTCATCCAAGTTTCCTCCGAGTTTTTTGTTTGCCATTGCATGCCAGTCTGCAACAAGCATTTTGAAAGAGCAGCCTGCCCTGAGCATTTTTTCAATATTTACTGCCCTTAAAAGCCCTTGGGCAATGTGAACCTGGCCAGAGGGCTCAAAACCGTCGTATGCCACTGGCTTTTTCTTTTTTGAAAGCAGTGCCCTCAAATCTTCTTCTGTAATTATTTCTTCGCCAACCTCTTTAATGAGTGCAATTCTTTTATCCAAGTCCATTAAAAACCACTAAATTATATTAAGTTAGAAGTATTTATAAGTATTCAATTGCAAAGCAGGTGTTTTTGTTTGGGTTGTGTAATGGCTTTTGGAACGTTTGACATTTTGCATCCTGGTCACAAGTTTTACTTAAAACAGGCAAAAAAGCTTGGTGGAAAGCTTGTTGTGGTTGTTGCAAGGGACAAAAATGTGCTGGAGGTCAAAGGAAAAAAGGCTTTGAATAATGAAAATGACAGGCTTGCTTTTGTAACGCATTTAAGCTTTGTTGACCAGGCTGTTTTGGGCGACAGGGAGTTGCGAAAATGGGCTGTTGTAAAGCGCTTTCACCCTGTAACAATTGCCTTGGGCTATGACCAGTGGGCAAGCATTCTGAGTTTGAGAAAAGAGCTTGCAAAAATTGGCTTAAATCCCAAAATTGTTAGAATAAAGGCGTTTAAGCCAAAGAAAAACAAATCCAGTTTGCTGAAGAAATCCTCCTAATTTGTTGTGGGGGTAACCTCTTTCTTTCTTCTGATTTCCATCCAGCCAAAGAAAGCTAGTACTAGGTAATAAACCGATATTCCCAAAACTGCCAGAAAAAGCATGCCAAAGAGTTCTGCCCAGGTCTGTTCTTCTACTCCGCCTGAAGCAATGCTTAATGTTGCCATAACAAAAGAACCGCCCATTGAAAAGAACATTAGTATAAGTCCGCTTCTTGAAAGAAGCCTTATTGTTTTATTGCTTATCGGCTGCATAGTAAACAAATGCCCTTCAAATATAAAAAAACAGAGGTAACCCATTTTTGTTACGCATAACGTTTTTAAGTAGTTGCTATTGTTTTTCATTTGTTATGCACAAGTACAAGTTACTTATTGGCAGTGCAATGCTTGCTGTTGTAAGTGTATTGCTTCAGATTTACAAAATTGCCTATCCCTGGGGCGGGTTTATTGATATAGATGCTGTTGGTGTTCCCTGGCTTATTTCAACATTTTTGTTTGGAATTTACGGGGGGGTAATAACTTCTGTTGTTTCTGCGTTAGGAATTGCTATTTTTGCCCCAACTGGTCCTATTGGCGCTTTTATGAAATTGGTTGCAACAATTGCAATGGTTGTTATTGTTGGGGCTGTTGGAAAAACAATTGGCTTTGGCAAAAAAGGCATTGCTGTTGCATTTCTCGGATGCCTTGTGGCAAGGCCTGTTTTGATGGTTTTGTTTAATTATTATCTTGGAATTCCGCTCTTTTTTGGAATAGCTACTGATGTTGCCTTGCAGAAGTTTCCTCTGGAACTTTTTATCATTCCAAATGCACTTCTTGCAATTATAGACTTCTGGGTTGCATATGCTCTTGTTTTTGGAACTAAGCTGAGGGCGCGGGTAAATGTTAAATCTTGAAAATTTTTCAGTTTCTTTTGGTCAAAAAAATGTTTTGAACCAGTTGAATTTTTCTGCCGGGTCAGGTGAAAAACTTTCAATTATTGGTCCTAATGGATGTGGTAAATCAACGCTTGCGTTGGCAATTTCCGGGGTAATTCCTGATTTTATTCAGGCTGATGTTTCTGGAAAAGTTTTTTGTGAAAACAGTGTTATAATAATGCAGAATCCTTCATCACAGTTTTTTGCAATGACTGTGAAAGAAGAGCTTGGTGAAACTGGAATGGCTTTTGCAAAACGGTTTGGCTTGAATGATTTGTTTGACAGAAATGTCTTTCAATTGAGCGAAGGTGAACGGCAAAAAGTAAATCTTGTGGCAAATCTTTCTTTGGACCCAGAACTTTTGCTTCTTGACGAACCGCTTGAGCTTCTTGACCCTGTTGAAGCAAACCGGTTTAAGGCTCTTCTTTCAAAAGTTGAAGGGAAAACAATTGTCTGGTTTGACAAGGAAGATCCAAAAATTTTAAGTGCACGAAAGGTATTTTTGGGAGACTGCAAAAAGCAAAGGCTTCCTAAAAAAAAAGTCCGCAGATTGCATGGAACAGCACTTAAGGCTGATTTTTTGGTTAAAAAGGAAGATTTTTGCATCAGGGCAGATTTTTCCATGCAAAATCAGGAAAAGATTGCTTTGATTGGGCGTAATGGATGCGGAAAAACAACAGTATTAAAGACGATTGCAGGAATTGAAAAATTTTCCGGAAAAGTTTCCTTCAGTGGAAGGCCAAGCTTTGTCCCACAAAACCCTTCGCATCTTTTTTTCAATGAAACAGCTGAAGCAGAACTTGCTGAGCCAGGCAATGCAAAAAAGCTTGGAATAAGCCATTTGCTAAAACAAAATCCTGCTGCATTAAGCAAGGGCCAGCAGAAGCTTTTGAGTGTTGCAACAATCAAAAGTGAAGAAAGGGGTCTTGCATTGCTTGATGAGCCAACAACATGGCTTGATCAAAAAAACAAGTCAGCAGTTTACAAATTTATTACTGAAAGCACCCATCCTATGGTTATTGCAACCCACGACAGGAAGCTTTTGCAGTACTGTGACAGGGTTTTCTTGGTTGAAGGGGGTGAAATGCGCGCATGTTCCAGTACAGCAGCAAATCGCTTTTTTCAGAAGTGAAAGAGCAGTATAAGCTTGGTTTTCTTTTTCTTGCCTTTGCAGCGGCGTTTCTATTGCAGGATATTTTTCTTTTGCTTTGCCTTTTTGCAGTTCTCTTAACACTTCTTGCAGTTGCCGGTTACCGTGGCTTTTTTGGGCTTTTTATTGGACTGCTTCCGTTTCTTGCCCTTGCCGACATTGGTTTTGTAATATTTCTATCCAATTCCGGTCTTGACTTACTGCACCTTACAATTAGTTCAAATCTTCGAATACTCTGCCTTTTTACAGCAACTGCCTTTTTTACTTTTTCAACAGATGTCTTTGCCCTTCACAAGCTTTTCAGCAAAATGCATTTTCCTGAAGAAATTTGCCTTCCTGTATATGTTCTGTTCAGGTTTTTGCCTGAAATAGAGCACGACCTTGTTGAAATTGCAGGCATTCAAAAGATTAGGGGAATAACCAAAAGAAACCCTGTTCTTTACATAAAATCTGTTATGATTCCGCTTTTGTTTACTGTCCTGCAAAAATCTGATGACCTTGCAATAGCTTACTATCTCAGAAAAAAAAGGGAAACAAGTTAATGGAAAAAAGCTAGCGCACTATTGTTTCTTCCCTTCCTGGTCCTATTGAAACAATTTTTGCTTCAATTCCAAGTTCTTTTTCAACAAAGGCAACATAGTCCTGTGCCTCTTTTGGAAGCTGGCCAAAGCTTGTTGCACTGCTGTCCATTTCAAATCCTGGCATTTCTTTGTAAACTGGTTTGCATTTGGAGAGCTTTTCAAGGTCTGCAGGCAGTTCCTGAATTTTTTCCCTTTCCCATTTGTATTCTGTGCAAACCATTATTTTTTCAAGTCCTGTTAATACATCAAGCTTTGTTAATGCAATTTCCGTAAATCCGTTAAGCCTGATTGAAGTTTTCAACAGAACTAAATCAAGCCAGCCTACACGCCTTGGTCGCCCGGTTGTTGTTCCAAATTCTTTTCCTTTTTCCCTAATTTCGTCTCCAAGCTTTCCTTCAAGTTCTGTTACAAACGGCCCTTCGCCAACCCTTGTTGTATAAGCTTTTACAATCCCAATAATTCTTTCAATTGGCCTTACTCCAATTCCAACTCCTGTAAAGATTGCGCCTGCAGTTGGATGAGAGCTTGTAACATAGGGGTAGGTTCCAAAATCGTTGTCCAAAAAAGTTCCCTGCGCCCCTTCAAACAAAACATTTTTTCCTTCTTTTAACGCATTGCTTACTTTCAATGAAACGTCTCCGTAATAGCTTGCAAATTCTTTTCCCAAAGCATTGTATTCTGCAAAAATTTCCTCTTTTGAAGCAGGCATTTCTGCACCGTAAACATTTTTCAAAATCTTTTCCTTTGCCTCAAACCCTGTGCCAATTTTTTCCTTTAATTTTTCTGAGTCAACGAGTTCGCAAAATCTTATCCCTGTTCTTGAAGCCCTGTCTGCATAACACGGGCCAACTCCCCGTCCTGTTGTTCCAATTTTGCCCTTGCCTTTTGCAGTTTCTTTTGCATTGTCCAATGCATTGTGCCAGGGCATAATAATTTGCGTTCTTGGGTCAATTACAAGATCAATTTCTTGCTCTAATTGCCCTAATTCTTTCTTCAAAACGTTTGGGTCCAAAGCAATTCCTGCTGCAACAAGGCATTTCTTTTCCTGAATTGCGCCTGACGGCATTAAATGAAATTTGTATTTCTTGCCCTGCACTACAACAGTGTGTCCTGCGTTGTTGCCACCGTTAAATCTTACAACCAAATCAGCGTCTTTTGCAAGCAGGTCAACAACCTTGCCTTTTCCTTCATCGCCCCACTGGGCTCCAATTACAATTGTAGAAGTCATAAAATTGCTCTCTTCAAACAAAAAAAAGGCAGAGCATTTTTTAAATTAAACCCAGAAATTCCCTTTTTAAACCATTCGCCTGATTTAAATTATATGGTTGGAAAAGACATTTTACATGTTAAAGAGGCGTTGACCTTTGATGACGTTCTACTTGTTCCTGGTTCAAGCAAAATTTTGCCAAAAGACGTTAATCTAAACACAAGGCTTTCAAAGAAACTAAAAATTAACATTCCTCTGGTTTCTGCTGCAATGGACACTGTTACTGAATCGCAGACAGCAATTGCAATTGCAAGAGAGGGTGGAATTGGAATAATTCACAAAAATTTAAACGCAGAACAGCAGTCGGCAGAAGTAAGCAAGGTTAAAAGAAGCGAATTTTTGATTGTAAGCAATCCACTGTGTGTAAGCCCTGATAACTCCTTACAGCAGGTTTTTGAATTGCAGAAAGCAAAGGGCATTGGAAGCTTTCCTGTTGTAAAAAACGGAAAGCTTGTTGGAATTTTGACCCAAAGAGACCTTTCCTTTGAATCGGATTTTTCAAAAAAGGTTTTGGAACTTATGACAAAAGACGTTGTAAGCATTGACCACAAGCCAAGCATTGATGAAGCAAAGGAAATTTTGCACAAGTACAGGATTGAAAAATTGCCAATAATTGATTCAAGTGGAAAAATTACCGGAATGCTTACTGCAACAGACATTAGAAAGCAGGAGCTTTATCCAAATGCTGCCAAGGACAAAAAAGGCCAGCTTGTTGTAGGTGCTGCGGTTGGAGTAAATGACAGGGAAAGAATTGGAAAACTTATTGAAGCAGGGGTTGACACCATAGTTGTTGACACCGCTCACGGCCACAGCAAAGGTGTTGTTGAAGTAGTTAAACGCTACAAAAAACAATTTGATGTCGAGCTTATTGCGGGAAATGTTGCAACACCAGAAGCAGTACATGACCTTGCATCAGCCGGAGCAGACGCTGTAAAGGTAGGTGTTGGGCCAGGAGCAATTTGTACTACCAGAATAATAAGTGGTGTTGGCGTTCCGCAATTTACTGCCGTTCTTGAATGCAGTAAAGCGGCAAAAAAATACAATGTTCCAATTATTGCCGATGGTGGCATTCGCTACAGTGGCGACATTGTTAAAGCCTTGGCTGCAGGGGCTTCAAGCATTATGCTTGGCTCGCTGTTTGCAGGCTGTGAGGAAACCCCTGGCAGGACGGTTTTTCTTTACAACAGGAAATTTAAACAGTACAGAGGAATGGGTTCTTTGGG
The DNA here is from genome assembly GCA_017610205.1 of Candidatus Iainarchaeum sp. GTDB lineage: Archaea > Iainarchaeota > Iainarchaeia > Iainarchaeales > JAFCCL01. The sequence goes on from JAFCCL010000003.1 coordinate 84,901, forward strand.
GGCAATGCAAAAGGGCGGAAAGGAAAGATACTTTCAAGGCGATGTAAGTGATGCAAGCAAGCTTGTGCCTGAGGGTGTTGAAGGAATTGTTCCCTACAAAGGAATGGTTAGTGAAATGGTTTTCCAATTGCTTGGAGGGCTTCGTTCAGGAATGGGAATGATTGGAGCAAAAGACATTGCTACCTTGAAAAAGAACACTAAGTGGATTAAAATTACTGCTGCAGGAGTAAAGGAATCACACCCTCACAATATTAATATTACTGAGGAAAGCCCAAATTATTCAGGAAAGTAGTTATTTTTTGTTTTTTAAGGGGTTAATTCTAACTCGTGGCGCTCAATATACTCTCTTAATTTAGTTTTTACCCTTGATATTCTACTTTTAACTATTGAAACATTCTCGCCCAAATGTTTGGCTGTTTGTTCTAATGTCCTAGGAGACCTGTCTGAGTATACATAAGATTCTCTAATTTTATAACGGTATGCAAAAGTTTTTTTTGACTTTTCATCAATTCCGATTTTTTTTAAAATATTCCCAACTACATTAAACACCCCTTGTTCAGGCATTTCAACTTTTGCCCTTTTGTCAACCATTTTGAGAAACATTTCAAAAGACCTTGTTTGAGCCAACTTTCTTTCATATTTTTCCTGTCTTAAAATATTACGCATTGCATTTTTTGCTGTTCTCAAAAAATAATGTCTTGTTTTCCGAACAGACGGCATTCCTGCAGCAGTCATGATGTGTATCACGGCTTCTGAAATCATTTGGTCATGAAGTGAATTTTTTTCACTAGGTTTTTTATCCCAGGGTGATGCCTTTTTTACATATGGTTTCTTTCGTGCATACCTTTCTGCCATTTTTTCCAGAATAGGCATGATTGGCTCTACAAATTTAGCATATCTTCTTTCTCCTTCTGCTTTTGGCATCTGCAGTCTTTTAGCAGTCTTAAATCCCATTACTCTCTTTTCCGGCCTATTTCTTAACACCATAACACAATTAGTTCACTGCTGATTAATAATCTTTTCTAAATAAATTAGTTTTTGCTTTACGCAATCCCTTTCAAGTAAGCAAGCCTTTTTTCTTCTTCAAACCTTTCAATTGCATACCTTAGCATAGTGCGTGGCATTTTCTTGTAGTGCTTTTTTCAAAAACTTTTCTTCCACTGCCAAATCCCTTTTTCCAACTTCTCTTAACATCCAGCCAACTGCTTTGTGAATGAGGTCGTGTTTGTCGTGCAAAAGAATTTCTGAAATTTTTAACGTGTCGTCAAAATCGTTGTTTTTGATAAATGCAAGCGTTGAAATTATTGCAATCCTTTTTTTCCAAAGTTTGCTTGATTTGGCAAGCTTGTACAAAACCTGCCTGTTCTTTTTCATTAAATACACTCCCACAATCTTTGGAGCAGTTAGGTCTACTAAATCCCAGTTGTTTACTCCCTGCAGGTTTTCAAAATAAAAATCAAATACCTTTTTTTTCTCAGCATCGTCTGCTTTTTCAAACTTTTCTACCAGAATCAGCAATGCTACAAGCCTTTCCTCGTGAATTTTTGAATTCAAAAAAGGCTTTAGTTTTTGCAGTTCAATTTCACTGAATTTTTTTGCAACCTTTCTTTGCTCTCCAACACTTGCCCCGATAAAAACGTCGCCTTCACCATACTGTCCCTTTCCTGTTTTGAAAAAACCCTGAAGTATTTTTGCCTTTTCCGGGTTAGAATGAATTGCAATTTCTTGCTTTAGAGAAATCATTTAAAAACCAACATTACTTCTTTGCCGCAAGTCCATTCAGAAGCTTTTTTTTTATTTAAAATAATTAGGCCTGTTTTCCATTAAAAGTTGTTACTTATTCCTTTTTTCCCCTCCGAACTATTATGGGAATTAGTTCTATTTTTCTGAAAGCATTTCCTTCAATTTTTTTCTTGCATTGAAGATAACCCTTTGAGCTGTTCCTGTTGGAACGCCAAAATGTGCAGCGGTTTCCCTGTATTTCTTTGGAGTGTTTCCTCCAAGGCCTGTGTGGTGGAGAAACATTGCCTTGTCCCTTTGGCTTAAATCAGAAACGTCCACAAGCATTTTTACAACCTTTATTATTTCCTTCTCATTTGACCTGCCTAACTTGTTCAAAATATTCTTTGTTCCTGGGTTTCTGTTTGAACTAGTTGTGATATATTCCCTGATGGTTCTTCTGTAGCTTCTTTCAGCTAAGGCATCGTTTAGCATAGAATGTCTTGCAATAACTATTGCAAAGTTTTGTTTGGGTCTTCCTTTTTGATAATTGCCTGTTCCGGAAACAATTTTTAAGGTGGCCTTTGCCAAATAATCTTCTGCCAGTTCACGCTTTCCGTTTGCAATCCTTAGAGCCATATGCCCTAACGTTTTCTCAAATGGCTTAACAAATCGGTTGAACCTTTCTTCCGCAACATTCTGTTTCTTTGGCCATTTTTTCATCCACGCAGGGTTTGCTTTTTTCTTTGCCATAAAAGAATTTAACATTCAACTATTTAAATAAATAGTGCAACAGGATGGTTTTGAATAAATGGATTGCAGTGTAAGATATTCAAACCAGCATTAGTACCAGCTATATACTAATGTTGTTAAATTTTGTTGTTCTTAAAGTATTCTATTAACTGTAACAGTTTAAATTTTTCCCGTTAGCTGGGTGGTGAGGCTGTCGTGCAGTATTTGGTAATATTGTTGGTTGCGGTGTTTGCTGGTCATGTATAGGGATGCTTGCATGGCATAGCTTTGCATGTGTTTTGTGCTTCTGTTTTGTTGGCTGATTTTGCGTTTTAGGACTTCGTGTCTTAGGTCTCGTTCTGCTCTGTTGTTTGTGGGGTCAACGTATGGGTATTCGAGGAAGGTGAACCACTTGCCTTGTTGTTTAAGGATGTATTTTTTGAGGCGCAGGGTGTTTTTTCCAAACCATCTGTTTTGTCGCCTGTTTTTTTCTCCTAATAGGGTTAGGATTTCTGTGTCGTATTTTTGTCTGAGTTCTTTGGAGCAGCCGATTTCGCGTTTGTCTTTTTTTGCTTGGCTAAAGGGTTGCATGATTTTTTCTACAAGTGTTTCGTAGTCTCTTTTTTCCTTTTTTGTTTTGAAGTAGTGCTTGGGCTTTTTTGCAAGCCTGGATAGGTGTTCCCAGCACTTTTGCTGTTTTTTGCTGGTTTTATTGTATGCTGCAAGCGCGTCAGAGATTGTAACGCAGTCTTTGTTGGTTTTTAGGGAGCATGCTGTTTCCGAGTTTCGTTTTTCTGTTATTTGAAAGTAAACTGTTTGTGCTGTGCTTGCAACCCATAGCCAGTTTAGTTTTCCGTTTTTTTGCCACCCTGTTTCGTCACGATGCACGAACAAGGCCTTTTGTATTTCTTCCTCAAGATTTTTGTAATCTTCTTTTAGGTAGTCTTTGAGTCGTTGCAGGGTATTGCTTACTGTTGCAGGCGAGATGTCCAAGCTGAAGATGGTTGAGAACAGTTCGCTTATTTTCCTATCAGACATGTTAAAGCCTGTGAACAGCACTGATATGAGGATTGCTGTATTTAAGTCAAACTTGCTGCCAGGCAAAGCGTCAGGTAGCCTTGGAATAACCTCTTTCTTGCAGTCCAGGCAGTAGTATGCTCAGATCTTGTTGAGTACGCGTTCAAGTGTTGGGGACTTGATGTGGATTGTCGTGCGAAAATACTTTTTCTTCTTTCTTGTTATCCTTGTTCCTCCACAGCAAGGGCAACGCTTCATAGTAACGTCTCTCTCCCTATCATGGACTTTTGGCCTGGAGTTGCGCAGGTTCTGTTTAGGTTTTCCCTGTTCTGGTTTCAACGCTTCCTGCACTTTGTTCCTCAAACCAGGTTTCAAATGGGGTGGGATACTGCCTGAAGGGGTGTTCTCGTTCTGATATTTTCGCAGCTCTCCTAAAAGCCGCTTATTTTCCTTAAGTAAGAACATAAGCTGATCTTTAAACTCGAAAATAATCTTGTCCTTTTCAGCGATGATTTTTCTTTGTCCAGCAACTATCTCTTTTAGTACAGTAACCTGTTCAGCAATCTTCTTTTCCAGTTCTACAGTGTTAGCTTCAAAGCGTTCTGTTATTTTGCGAAGTTTAGCCTTGTTCATGATATCAACACAACTCTAACTCTCTTACCAATCCACTTCTTTGGCAAGTAAACCCTGCCACTATTACCGCTAGATTGAACGAGCTTCTCAATGACCTCATAGCCCTCCAATCGAATCGAAATAGCCTTTTTCATGTAGCTACAATGTAGCTACATAGATTGGTTAAACATATCTATCAGCCAAAACAACACAAAATGCGTCAAAAAGAGGATATTTTTAAACTGTTACTATTTTTTGACAAGTTATTTATAAATAAAACAACATATAATTGACAAAAAATAGCTATTTATCGAGTATATTTTTGACAATTACTTTATAAATAGAATCTATTTTGAATGACAATTTGCATAATCTAAAGGGGTGGGGTGATGAAATTATACCCAAAATCGAACTTGAAATCAAAGCCCAGGTGGAAAAGGAGATTTACGAAACTTTTGAAGCAAAACTCAAGATATCTGGCTATAACTCAAAAGCTGAGTGGTTGAGAGAGCAAATAAGGAATTTCCTTGAAAAATAATTATGCATACTACCAATGTGATTTACTGCCTTAATTTTAAGGAACTTTTATTAAATTATTTAGCTGTTTTCTAATAGGTGAAAATTATGGCAGATAATAAATTTTCTGGCCCTGTTGTAATGCAATGTAATGGTCTTGATTGTTCTTTTAGAGGTAAAACAAAACATGTGCCAGTTACTGCAAATGGTGATTTAAAGTGTCAGTGTACTGAATGCGGCCATATAGAATAATAACCAATATTCTTCCTTATTTTTATCTATAAATCCCTTATTTGTCTCCATAAACCCTCTTAGTCATTGCGCATGATTGCAGGGGGGATGATTCGAAAGCCGTCTCGCCCGGCTAGTGCGAGTGCCATCTTCGTTTGGACTCGATGACACAGTTTGCACGGGAGCGGATTCGAACCGCTGAACGCACTAAGCGACAGGATCTTGAGTCCTGCGGGTTTGACCGCTTCCCTACCCGTGCATATAGAAGGAAAACAAGTGAAATAATTTAAATTCGTTGGTTGGAGCCTGTTTTAGAATTCTAGCTCGTCGCCAATTTTTATGTTTGGAAACTTTCCCTTTGATGCTTTTAAAAACAATGCGCCTTTTTGCCCTTCTTCAATTAAATCAGTTTCTTTGTTTTCAATCTGAATGCTTTTAACTTCAAATTTTTGGCCCCTGAATTTTGCTTTGCTTTTTTTCCTAATGCTTCCTCCAGCTATCCCTTTTACCATTAGGCTGTCGTGCACGTGAAAGATTCCTGTTACAGCAAACCCGTGGCTTGCCGGAACAATTTCTTCCGTTTCCAATCCCTTTTTTGCCCTGCTTACGTCAGGAATGCATACTCCCAAATCGTGCTTTTTTTTGTCTTTTTGAAAAAGCTCTTGAAAAAGCCTCAAAACAAAAACACCCCTATATCTATAGCCCTTGAAAAGTATAAAAAGCTATCAACAAAGAGATTTTTTTTAAAAAAAACCACGGTGAGATTATCCGGACAAGTTATCCCTGGCCATAGTAAGCGTTCTTTCCGTGCTTTCTCAAAAAGTGCTTGTCCAGCAGAGCCTGGTCAATTGCTTTTGTTTCAGGATTAACCTTCAATGTTTCAATGTTCATTCTTGCAACCTGCTCCAAAACAACAGCGTTCTCAACAGTCTTTTCTGCTGTTTCACCGAAAACAAACGGGCCATGGTTTGCAACCAAGCAGGCAGGCACTTGCAGGGGGTCAATCTTTTTTTCTTCAACGGTTTCAACAATTACTTTACCAGTGTTTGCCTCGTAATCGTTGACAATTTCCTCTTCACTAAGTTTTCTTGTAACCGGAACCTTTCCAAAAAAATGATCAGCATGCGTTGTTCCAAAGCACTCAATTCCCTTCAATGCCTGTGCAAAAGTCGTTGCATGAGTGGAGTGTGTGTGAACAACGGACTTTATTTTCGGAAAATTGCGGTAAATCTCCAAATGCGTTGGAGTATCAGAACTTGGTCTTTTATCCCCTTCAACAACCTTTCCTTCAAGGTCTACGAGAACAATGTCCTCTGTTTCCAATTCCTCAAAGGAAACCCCACTTGGCTTTATTGCAACAATTTTTTTCTCAAAATCAATTTCGCTCAAATTGCCCCAGGTAAAAATAACCAGACCATGCTCTGCCAACGCCACATTTCCTTCACAAACCCTTTCCTTTAATTCTTCAAGCATTTTAGTATTAAATTTGGATTAGTTTAAATCACTTTTGGCAAAGCCGTCACGCCCGGCAGCCGCCACAGCCGGCTGATCAGAGTGTCATCTTCCGCCGAAAACCCGGAGATTGTTACACTATCTTCACAACCTTCGGTTGCTCGATAGAGTAGCTCGATGACACGAGCCGAAAATACAAAAAATAAAAAAGTTAACATTATCATCTTTCCACTGGTTCTTTTAATTTCGCAGCATATACTGAATTCGATATATTTTTATATTACAATGTATAACATAGTATCTTATGGATAAGTTAGATAAAATGGATAATATTTGCATTAGACTGGATACAGGGCTTTCTAGGAAAATCGAAAGGGATATGAAAGAGTTTCATTATAGCACTAAAACTGATTTTGTTAGGGATGCTATTAGAACCAAACTTTCTTTGTTGGATGAACAGAGGGCAAAGAAAAAAGCTTGGGCTGCGTTATTTGCCGCAAGAGGTTCTTTGAAAGGAAAGTTTCCAGTGAGAACTAATGAAGAAGAGCAAGTGTTTGAAAAAAGGCTTAATAAGGAAATATTAGAACATTTTGAGAAAAAATTTAGCCTTAAGTAAAATAAATATCTTCTGGCTTTTGCACTTCAACAATTGAAGACAAAGAGTCAAAGAAATGGTTATCACGAGCAACTAATACTGCCTGATTGTCTCTTGCAATAATGGCATGAAGAACACCCTTAAACGGAAGCGCTTTGTTTCTTTTTCTCCATTCTTCTCTTGCTTCTGAAGTCTGTTCGGCACTAGCATCAAGCCAAGTAATCATACTTTCAAAAGAAGAAAAAATTTCCTTTGATTGTTCTTCAGAAAAACGGATTTTTAGCTCCAAAACAACAACATCCGAAACAAAAATCACAGCATTGTTTTCACTGCATTTTCTAAGGAATTGAAATGCAAACTCTCCAAGAGGCCTGGTGCCATCGCCCCTGTCCTCAAAGTAATCCCGCCAAATTGCAGTATCCAAGTAAAACTTTTTGACCATAGGAACACCATGCCGGCAACTTATTTAAAGCAAAACCCCTTTTTACGGCGCCTCTTTTTAATTCCAACAAATTTCCAATCTTTCCTTCTTCAACTGAAAAACAGTTGAAGTCTTTCTGTGAGTGCTCTATCATTTGGTTTAATCGCAGGGGACGTGCGAAATCAATTTCTCTAACGCAGGCTTCAGAAACATTTTGATGATTTTATTCTGATAATACTTTTTGCAATTGAACCAAAAACTGCTTTAATTCAGGAAACAGCAATTTGTTTATAGGTAAAAATGTTTTGGTTGTGGTGGGTAAATGTATAGCAAAGTGAAATCAAAATTTATTAAGAATAAAATCAAAGAGCGAAACTGGAAGAGCAAGGATTACATTGACGATTTAATTTATTTAGAGGAATATATATCAGGGGAAATTTACGGACTTGGCGGGAATTGGAAAGCTGCTTCGATGAAAAGCGAATATAAAAAGGAATACGATGCCATATTCAAAGAATTAAAGCCCAAGGACTTTAAACAATACATTAAACAGGAAAGGCGGGAAGCAGAAAGGGAACGGAAAGAAAACGAAAAATTTGAAAAGCGAGAGCAAAGAGAGCACAGAGAAGCGAAGAAAGACTGGATTAAAGCAGGTGGAAAAACCTAGGCTTTGTCGGCAACGCCCTAACGAAAGAATATGAAAAGCTCAAAGAATTGCAGGAAATGGAACCTTATTCAACCTTTCCCCAAAACCCAACCCGTACCCGTTTGCTCTGACCTGCAAATGCCTCGTCAATGCCTTGTCAATCCTCTCGCAATTTTTTTTGTTTTTTTTATTTTTTTGTTTCTTTTTTTTATTTTTTTGTGGTTTGTTGTTTAGGGTTTGCTGAGTTTTTCTTTGAGTTTGAAGGCGTTTGTGAATGTGATTTTGCAGCCGTTGATTTTGGTTGTTTCGTTTGTTTCCTTATAGGTTATTACAAAGCCTTCTTTTGGTTTGTAGGTTTCAATAAAAGACCTTAGGCTTTTTCCCACCTTGTCTGGTTTTGCATTTAGCTTTACTTCTATTGGAATAGGCTTGCCGTTCTTTTCTACAACAAAGTCAACTTCTGCTTTTGCCTTTGTTCTCCAGTACTTTGGAGAAAAACCAGCCTTAACCAACTCTGACAAGACATAGTTTTCAAACAGCAGGCCGTCAGGTTCAGGGCTAAAATTGTCAACTATGCTGTTTCTTAAGCCAGTGTCCACAAAATAGAGTTTTGGCTGTTTTGTAATTTCCTTGGTTTTGTTTGTATGAAACGGAGACACCCTTAGGATAAGATAGCTTTTTTCCATGGCGTCAAGATACCGTTTGACTGTTTGAAAAGAGACATTCATCTGTTTTGAAATGCTTTCGTAAGAAAGAGCTGTTCCGGTATTGACAGCCAGGTATTTGCTAAACTGTTCAAGGCTTCCAATATCATTAATGGAAAAAGTTCCGGCAATGTCTTTGAAAATCATTGTGCTATAAAGGTCTTTGAGAATGATTTTTTTTGTTTCAACATCCTGAGTTAAAACCACTTTAGGATAGCCACCAAAAATCAAGTGTTCCCAAACAGCCCTTTTTAGGATAGCGGGCGTTAAGCTTTTTTGCTTTCTTGCAGCCAAAAATTCATTAAGTGAAAAGGGGTAAAGTTTGAGAATGGAAACCCTTCCAACAAGAAATGACAAAATATCCTTGCTTAAAATCATTTCAGACGAAGCTGTTATCCAAGCCTTTTTTCCAGTATCAGCCAAATACTTTAATTTTGTTCCAGCCCCCTTGCAATACTGCACTTCATCCAAAACACTAACATCAAAACCCTCAATATACTGCTTTTCAAACTTTTTTATATCTTCCTCAAAAAGGCCCCTGGCATCGGGATCATCAAACAAGACATAAGAAGAATTCATACGCTTTGTTTGTTCCCTGAGAAAAGTGGTTTTGCCAGCCTGCCTGGCTCCAACCAAAGCAATGATATTGTAGGCACTTGCAACCTTTCCAAACCTTTTCTCAATATCCCTTTCTACAAACATGAAAAAAATATTGCACAAAACAATTTAAAAACCTTACTAAAATTAAACTTGAGTTAAGGAATAGTGCGACTAAAATTGAAGTGCTGTTTAATTTTGGTGAAAAAGGGGCAGACAAACGTTACAAAAACGATTATTTCCTCAAAGGCTTCTGCTTTGAAATAATCCCAAAATACCTCAAAAACTACATTAAAATTGTCAAAAACAACAAAGAACTCAAAGAAGAACTAAACGCGTTTAGAAAAAAACTTCAATAAATTTCACTCAGTAAATTTTATCAGCCAACCAGCCTTTAAAAAAATCAAAACCACCCTCCCTGTACGGCCCTTCGGGCATATGTTAATGCTGTGTCAATGCAGGTCAATGCTCTCGCAATTTTTTTTATTTTTTTTTGTTTTTTTTTGTTTTTTTTTATTTTTTTAGGGGGAAATTGAGAGAGATTAAATTGTTTTTAGTTCTCCGTTTGGTTCATTGATTTGTCTACATGTTTCAAGGTAAGCTAGGTCTGCTTCCTTTTTACTAAAATAATCATAATGGGTTCTTTCCCCAATATTTAGTTTTGCAGGAGAAAAAGGTTGCTTTGACCTATGGCCAAAGGAAATTACTGCAAGAGGAATATGTGATTTTGGTATGTTGGCTGCTTTAGTAATTGTTGCATCATCAAAACTACTCATCCACAAGGAATCAATATCAAGAGCTGTTGCTGTTAAAAGCATGTTTTGAATTGCCGCAGCAGCATCCATGTAAATGAACATTTTTTCACCTTTTTCCTTTGTTGTAATATCATGACTTGAAATTTCTCCAACTTTTCCGGCAAGTTCAAGATTTCCAACTACCAGGATTGATAATGGAGCAGTTTTTGGCTGGTTTTGCCTGCAGGCATCAGCAATCCTTTCCTTTTGCTTTTCATCTTTTAAAATAATAAATTCAAGCGGTTGCAGGTTTCTTGCACTAGGAGCATGTTTTGCAGCTTCAAGAATAAGCCCAAGAGAATGCCTTGAAATAACGTCATTTTGCTGGAAAGACCTCACACTCCTTCTTTTCCTGATTAATTCAGAAAGCAATTTATAGGAAGCCATTGCTTTGCCCATACTAAATAATAGTGAATATGCTCTATCTATAGTTTTCCTCTATTTAATATATGCATTGAAAAAATTCCAAAATAAATATATTTATGAATAGTTGCATATTATTTTCATATGTAATGAAGAGGCGTATTATAAAACAGGGAAAGGACAGTTTTACCCTTACTTTGCCAAAAAGCTGGATTAGGAGTCTTGGACTCAAAGGAGGGGACGAGATTGATTTACTTGAAGAAAAAGGCCTTCTTATTATTGGCGCAAAAAAGGCCATGCCAAGCTCAAAACTTATTGTTAACGCAGACAAGTTTGGCAATGCATTGCTTCACTATCTTTGCGCAGTATACAGGGGAGGAGTTGACGAAATAGAAATCACGTTTTCAGAATCTAACACAATTGAAACAGTGCAAAAGATTTTAAGCGATTATTTAATTGGTTTTGAAATAGTTTCCCAAGGCAAGGGTTTTTGTATAATCAAAAGCATTTCAATGCCTTTAGAAGCAGAATTTGAAACAATTCTAAACAGGTTTTTTCTGCAAACAGTTGCAATGGCAAAAAGCATCGCTGAAGCAATAAAAAACAAAGACCTTGACCACCTAAAAGACGTGAGAAAATACGAGATTCCAATAAACAGGTTTTCAATTTATTGCAGAAGAACACTAAACAAAAGAGGCATTGGAGCATACGAAAATGCAATTCCATTGTATGCATTTATTGACGAACTTGAAATAATTGCTGACAGCTACAAGCACTTGTGTGACTACTTTCTCATATTAGGTGGCAAAATTGAAGCCATTAACCCAGAAGTTCAAAAACTGCTTGGTCAATTGTTTGAATTACTTGAACAAAACCAAAACCTTTTCCACAAATTCAGCGAAGAAAAAGCAGTTTCTTTTTGGAAAAAAAAGCAAGAGGTTTTGAAAGAAACCCTTTCTCTGTTTAAGAAAAGCAGCGGAGAAAATACAAAAGTTCTTGGATACATTATTAATATCATAGAACTACTTACCCATATATTCTACCTGAAGATGACTATAGAAGTTAAAATTAAGCTCTTCGAAAAAAATCAAAAAGAAACAATAAATAGCACCTAACAAATTCGTTTTCTTGTAAAAAACACCTAAAAAGGTTTTGGAATTCACCTTTTCCTCAAAACCCAACCCGTACCCGGCCCTTTGGACATGTGTTAATGCTGCGTCAATGCATGTCAATTCTCTCGCAATTTTTTTTATTTTTATTTTTTGTTTTTTTTTTTGTTTTTTTTTGTCAGAAAAAAAGAGTGCAGTGGGTGAGATTATTTTTTTCCCAGTTTCAGCAACTTTTTGATTCTTTCAACAAAATTTTCGACTTCATCGTAAATTTCTTCCAAATCTTCCTCTAATTCTGGTTGCTCAAGCGAGTACTGAATAGTGTTTCTTCTTTGCCTTAGGGAATCCAGGACAATAGCTTGCCTCATTGTGATTATTTCCTTTTCACCATACTTTTCTTCAATGTATTTGCTTACGCAGTAATGGCTTCTCTCCTTTACTCCGTCTTTGAATAGCAGGGCTCTTGCTGCGTGAAAGGATGCATTGTATAATGCAATGAATGCCATGTCCTTGATTTTTGTTTCAATCAGTTCTTCGGCTTCCTTAAGGAAGTGTTCTGGCTGCTTAATGCTTTGTTTTGCATAATTCGTGTTTGGCTCAATCTTTTTGAGCATTCCTTCCTCAAAGCACTTTTCAACCTTGCTTTTAGCCAAGTTTTTCACCATGCAGTATTTTTGACTTGTATTCCAATTCTCGGTAGAAAATTTTGTCCCTTGCTTTAAGTTTCTCTAATGACCTGTAAGTTAAAAACTTTAAGTTAGTTTCCTTCCCAAGCTCTTTGGATATTTTGGCACTGATTTCAGCCGAGTCTCCAAACCCGATTTTTTTTCCAGACAAAATCCATATGTCAATGTCACTGTGCTTGTCAACGCTTCCTTCAACCACGCTTCCAAAGACCCCGATTGCCTTGCTGTTTTTCTTCAACTCGGAAAACGACCGGCTTTCCAAAATTTTTTTTATGAAGACAAGGGAAACAATCTCTTTTGTAAGCGGGTTTTTCCTGTTTAATTCAACAATCTTCATGTTCTTTTTTGGTTTTATATTAATCAAGTTGTCCCCCCCAAACAATTTTACAAACTGGGTTATTTTTGCAGGAGAACAGCCTATTTCCTTTGCCAGGTCTCTGACAGAAAAAGATTTGTTAACAAGTATTTCAAAAATTCGCAAATTGAATCCTGTCATTAGCCTTGAAAGTTCAACCATAACAAAACAAATATTGTTAACTATTTATAAACATAATGTTTACAAAAAATAAGAAAACGCAGGGGACGAGATTCGAACTCGCGCGTCCAAAAGGACACGAGCTTAGCAGGCTCGCGCATTAAACCACTCTGCCACCCCTGCATTATATTTTGCAATGGTGGCAGTCATTTTTCCCGAGGCTTTTGCCCGGAAGGGGAAAAAGCTTTCTGCCACCCCTGCAGGTTAAACAAATTAGCTGTGTTATCTATTTAATTGTTTTCATGCTTTTGAAAAGAAGCCTTTTTATACTTGAAAATGCTTTTAGTTTAATTAATGGAAAACATTAAGCCATTTGAACTTTATGCAGTACTGCTTATTCTCTGTGCAGCAGTGCTTTTCTTTGGCTTGTTTCAAATGCAGGCAAGCCTTAATGCAGTAATGAACAAGCAGGCCTTTTCATCGTTTCAATTTGCTTTGAAGGGGGTTCAAATTTCTGCAATAGGACTTCTTCTAACCACATTTATTCTTTTTGTTTTTTTCAGACGGCTTCGCAAAAAGCACAGGGTACTGCGCAAAAAGCACAGGGAACTAAAGGAAAAAGTTGAATCAAAAAAGAAAAAACCGTCTAAGAAGAAATGAGCGCGAGAAACAATAACTTGGTTTTTTTTGTGGTCACTTTTTGAGTTGTTTTTTTGAGTGTTGTTTTATTACTTCTTCTGCGAGGAATTTTGTGAATGGCTTGTAGTCTTTTTTGTTTCCGGCTGTCTGTGTTTTCATGTAGTTTTGTCTTCTTTTCAGGGGAATGCTTGTGAAAGGGAAGTTTTGTTGTTGCAGTATGTAGTTCATAAGTAGTCTCGCCATTCTTCCGTTGCCGTCAGCAAATGGGTGAATTGAAGTAAATTTTGTGTGGAATTTTGCTGCTAATTCAACTGGATGAATTAAGGGTTTGTTTTCTTCAAACAATTCAATTAGTTTTTTCATTTGGCTTGGAACCTGTTGTGGCGGTGGGAACTCGTGTGTAGAGCCTCTTATGTAAACTTGAACCGGCCTGTAAATTCCTTGGTATTTTTCATAGCCTTGAATCTTTTCAAGCAAGATGTAGTGCAGTTGCAGTATTATTTTTTCTGAAATTTTTGCATTTATTTTTTTGTATCGGTTGTATCTGTCCAAGCAGGCTTTTAGGTTTAAGGCTTCTTGTTCTTCCCTGTTAATTCCTGTTACAATAATGTGCTTTTTTTCAGCGGCTTTGATTTCTTTTTCGTGTTCAAGAATTTCCTCAGTTTCACTGTATTTCAGGCTACTTCCTTCAATGGCGTTACTGTCGGTTATGAAGGTTATTCTTTCTCTTTTAATGAACTCTTCTCTTTGCTTTTTTGAGAGTTTTCTCAAAAACTTCTTTTTGTTCGACATTGCTTTCCAAAGATTTAATGCTGTTTTGTTTGAGATAAACTCTGTTAAAGGCAAGACAAGAATTGCGTGATTTTTTTGCTTACATTTTTTTTCCAAGGATTTAAAAGCAGCCAGCAATTTTTCGTTTGAAGGTTTTTCAGAGCCAAGGTAAATGCTTTCCTTTCGCCACTTTCCCTTCAACTTAAAGCTCTCTTCCAAGTAAAAGTATTTCTTTCCCTTAACAGTTCTTGTGCTTAAATGACTCATAAAAAGTTATCACTGCAAAAACCATTTAAACACATGCCGGTGATAACTCAGGGAGTTATTACCCAAACAGTTTTAGCCACCCAAACCAGTGATAATTAAAGTTAAAAAGAATGTTGTCTACAACAAAATCGCCTTCCAAATTAAATGCTGAACCTTTGTTGGCTGGCTTAAATAGTTTGTTTAGGTTTAGCAAAGTCTTTGGTTTCTTCAAGTGAATATTTAATTTTGAGTTCTTTTGCAGTTTTTTCAATGATTTCAGACGGTTGTTTGTTTGCTGAAAGAAATATTAGGCCTTCGCCAAAAATCATACAAAACGATTGAAGATCTGAGAGGGCTTCTGAATTATGCATTTCTTTACACAATTCAAAAATTTTTGTCTTCAGAAATTTTTTCCCGATATCTTTTTTGTCGATTTCAAACGCGTTTGTTATAGTGCCCTCATAAAGTCTGAAAAGTATAATTTTTTCTGTTTTTGCTTGTTTGATAATTTGGAAAACAAGCTGTACTGCCTTCTTGTTTTCAACAAGGATTTCAAAATATTTCTCAAAAGCGTATTTTTCTTCAAAGAAAGACTCGTTTTTTTCAAGGAATACTTGAAGTTCTGGTTTTAAAATCCGTCGTTGATTTTCTATTTCCTTTCTTGCTACTTCAGGATCTGGCTCTGGAAAAAACTCTTCAAAGAAACACTTGTCACAAAACCCTTCATGAAGATAAATATTATGACCTCCAATTCTCTTACCGCACTTTTTACAATTGTCTTTTTTCTCTTTTACTTCAGTCATTTAAAACTATTATTATTTGGTAATATTTAATATTGGTGTTGTTCAAAGATTCTTCAATAGTGCAACCAGCTTTTTTTTGCTTGTTTCAAATTGTTTTTCTGGAAGCATTCCAAAAACTCCTTGCAGTGAATCCTTGAATCCCTTTGAGTTTATTTTTTCCACGATTTTTTCAATGCTTTCTGCTGGAATTGGAACCTCTTTTGTTATTTGCAGAATCTTTGCCTTGTCAAGCTTTGTTGAGGCAAGCATAAACACGTCCCTGATGTCCGGTTTTCTGCAGCTGACTGCCTTCATTGCAAAAAGCATTTCTGGGTCAGCTACTCTTGTTTCAATGTTTGCAGGATTACTTTTGCCAAAAATTGTTCTTTTTGTCGAATTCTTGAAAATGAGTTCTGCTGGAAACATTGTTCCAGTAATCCTGTCCTCAACGTTTCCGGCCAAAACGTCAAAAGTTGTAATAACAGGCTTTTTTGTCGCAAGGCAGAGAAATTCTCCCCTATAGCCAGGCAAGGCACCTATTGTTCTTTTGGCAAAGCCCTTTAATTCAAGCAATTTTTTGACTGCAAGCATTGCTTTCCTGTCTTTTACTACAAGGTCACAGTCAACAGAAAAACGAGGCAGGGTGTAAGCGTTAATTGCATAACCATCAATAACAACAAAGTCAACCTTGCTTTTCAGTCCCTCAAGCATGGAAAAAATAAATTTTTCTCTTTCCTCAAAAATCATAACAATTCCTCCGAAATTAATTTCCCTGAAATCATAACGCTTCCCTTGCCTTGATTAACATCTCCTTTGATGCTGTGGTTTTCTTCCTGTATTTGTTGGAAAAATAGGCCAAGACATACTCAAAGCTATCCTTGTTGGCCTCACAAAATGCAATGGTTTCCTGCAATGGCTCAACAGGCTTCCCACTATGAAAGTCAATTTTTATTGAAGCAACTGGGACCAATACAACAAATTCTCCAACAGTGTTTGAGGGTTTGTTGACAAAGAATTTTATTTCTTCAGAATCCAAGAATTGCTTCCACTTCTTTAAGTCCTTTCTCAAAACTTTGACAAAAAACGGGCTGTACTCCCAGCTTCTCTGAATGTATGTTTCGTTGCTCCAGACTTCAGCAGCACTGGCTTTTGTAAAACAGTAGCTCGACTTGGATTCCTGCAACGCTTTCCCAACCTTTGGTTCAAACAAAGCAGTTACTGCTTCCCTTGGGGCAATGCAGGCATAAACTCCTCTGCCCTGCCTTTTCAACCAGCCTGCTTCAACCAAGTTAAAAACCAACTTCTTCAACGTCTGGCTTGAAAAGTACCAGCGCACGCTATCCAAACCAAACTGCTTGCCTCCAAACTTTAAGAACAACAAGCTGTACAAAGAGAATTCCTGCCCTGTCAATGCCTCAGTCATATTACTATCTAGGGAAAGAAAAGAATAAAAAGGTTACCATATAGGTAACCACGCCCCCGGTAGGACTTGAACCTACGACCTTCCGGTTAACAGCCGAGCGCTCTACCTACTGAGCTACAGGGGCATTTAATACTAAAATTGGGTAAGTTAAATTTATTAAAGGTATTTGAATTTTTCTTGGAAACGCTTAGGCCTTTTTCTTTCAAACCCTTCTGCGTATTTGAATTGATTTGTGGCTTTGCATCCAATTGTTTAGCTTTATCTGTGTTTTCTCAATATATGTTTCCAATGCTTTTTTGTCAGAACCCTTTTTTGCCATGGCCTCTTTAAAAATTTCAATCATTGAAAGAAGTTTTTCCCCAGCGTTTACGTGGAAAGTGTGATAAAAGCATTTTCCAAGCCTTTTTGACAGCTCGCCTTTTACTGCAGGATACTCTCTTTTAACCATTGCCTGAAAAGTTGTCTTTTCGCCTCTTGGTGGTTTGTAAGTGGAAAGAGGTTTTTTGTCAGAGATTCTTCTTTTTCTTTGTCTAGGCATTTTTTATCACCTACTAATTACATGCTTTTGATATAAAAAACTTTTTGCAAGAAAGAATGAAACGCCTTGAAAGAAAGGTTTTGAAAACCATGTAAAAAACCATTATTTGTTAAAATAGCCCCATATAACGCTTTTTTGCTAATTTCTTTGTTTGTTAAGTGGTTTTTAGTTAATTTTCTTGTTTTTTTGCTTTAAAAGCAGAAATAAACCTGATAATGGCGTATACATAACATATTTTGTGTTATCCTGCCTCTCTTTTCAAAACAAGCCTAATTTAGGCTTTTATACATAAAAGTAAACCTATATTAAGGACTTTAGACGTATTATAAGTGGCAAATTAAGTGCCTTAGTAAAAAAACAGAATCCTTTTGGGAGAGGTGATAAAATTTGAAATCAATTGTGGAAAATGCCATGACAAAAACAGATAAAATGGATGATGACCGACTTGAAGAGTTTGGTACTCCAAAGATAATGGTAGTAGGAGCAGGCGGTGCAGGATGCAATGCTGTTAACAGGCTTGCTGGAATGGGAATTTCAGGAGCACAGCTTGTTGCAGTAAACACTGATAAGCAGCACCTTGCTTTGGTTAACGATGAGTTAACAAAAATTCTTATTGGGAAGAGTGTTACAAGGGGACTTGGCGCAGGCGGCTATCCTGAGATTGGAGCAAAGGCTGCAGAGGTTTCGAGGTCTGCTTTGGAGGAAGTACTGTGCGATGTTGACATGCTTTTTATTTCTGCCGGAATGGGTGGAGGAACAGGAACAGGCTCTGCCCCTATCGTTGCAGAAATTGCAAAAGAACAGGGGGCAATTGTTATTGCAATTGTAACATATCCTTTTGCTTTGGAAAAGGCAAGGCTGATTAAAGCAGAGGAAGGAATTGAAAATTTGAGGGGTGTTACAGACACTGTTGTAGTAATTGACAACAACAGGCTTGTTGAGCTTGTTCCAAATTTGCCTATTCAGGATGCATTCAAGGTTGCTGACGAAGTAATTGCAAGAACTGTTAGGGGAATTACTGAAACAATCACCCAGCCAAGCTTAATCAACCTTGATTATGCTGACGTAAGAAGTGTTATGAGCAGCAAGGGCCTTAGCGTAATAGCTGTTGGAGAAAGCAAGAGCGTTGACAAGGTAAACGAGGTTGTTGAAGACACTCTTAGGAATGCATTGCTTGATGTGGATATTGGTGGAGCAACAGGTGCCTTAATTCACATTACTGGAGGACCTGAACTTACTTTGGGTGAAGCCAATGCTATTGGTGAATTGCTGACTGAAAGAATTGATCCAAAGGCACAGGTTATTTGGGGTTCAAGGGTTGATCCAACCTTTGAAAACAAAATAGAAGTAATAACAATCTTCACCGGAGTTCACTCGCCTTATATAAGGGGTCCTGCCCAGGAAGCGGCAATAGATAAAAGGGGCAGCAGAGGCGAACTTGACATAGCATTTGTAAAGTAAATTGTGGAGGAAAATTCTCCTTCCCAATTCTTTTTCTTTTTTTTTTACAAAATTCGAAAATTCTTTCAATGCAGTACTTCTTATATCTAAGGATTATTTGTTTAAGTATCAATTTCTCTGGCCCAGTTATATACTTCGATACAATATTCTTTAGTAAATTGGTCTTGTATATTGTCACAAACAGAAGCATCGTCGCCATGGTAGGCTAAAAAGAAATAACAGTCGTTCTTTTTCTCTTTATCTTTAATTTTGTCACAGGCTAAAATATTGTTATAAGCATCGGCTATGCCTGAATAGCAATAGTCTTTTCGTTCCTGTTCCGTGATATTATCACAAACTGATATTGACGGAGCAGTGTGATAATAGCATGACCTCAAAATTGTTGTATAACTGCAGGCATAACTTGGGCTTTTTTCGATTGGAATTTTATCACAAGCAGTTGAATCTTTTTTGTAAAAAGCAAGTTCTGCATAACAGGTATTTCTTTCAATTGGTGTAAGTGAAGGTTCCTTGCAATAGGATATATCAAATTCCTCCAAATCAACTTTGCAGGTTCCGGATGTGCATTCGCAGGGAATGAATGAAATTTCTGGTGAAAGAATGCCAACTAAGCTAAATGGATAGTTATTATTTACACAGCCGAAAGTACATTCATCGCCATAGGTATAAACGCAGTCAGAGTCAGTTTGGCATTTAGGTTGATTTACCTAATTAACACAACCACTTAATGCAATTACTAAAACTAGCAACACGATTAGTAAAATTTTTCCTTTCATTTGACAGTTATTAAGTCCTTTTCCATATTTAAAAGTGCTGGGAATTCTTTTTTTCACAAAAACAGCGGAAGCGCGTTTAGTAAGAGAAGTCCTAAAATTATCCAGAGCATTGCTCTGCCAATGAATTTTTCGGTGTCTGCCTTGCCCATTTTTAGGAATCCAAAGTATGGCAGGAAAACAATTTTTGCCATTTTGCCTCCGTCAAAAGGTTCCATTGGCAAAAAGTTAATCATTGCAATTGCAAAGCTCAGCATAAGAAGCCAGCCGAAGAAGATTGAAAGCCCGCTCAGCATTGACACAAGGCTGATATATTCCTGTGTTGGCTCTTTTCCTTGAACGTAATTCAGGCTTGTTCTTATTCCAATTTCACCGCGTTGGTTTTTTACAATATTTTTTTCAACAATTTTTCCTGTTTGCGTTTCAAAAACCATTGAAACGTTTTTGTCTGCCTTGCTAAATGCCTGTTTGAAATCGTAAACGGTTTTCAGCTCAATGCCGTTGTGCTTCCTTAAAATCCACCCTTCTTCAATTACTCCATGGGCTGGAACATCAAATTCGTTGCCGCATAGGTCGTAATCTTCAAGCACTTCTTCTATTGTAACAGACTCCAGTTCAATGTCTTTTTCCATTGCATCTATTTGTGGTCCAAGTACTGGAGTAAATGCTGCTGAAACAATTGTAATAATTGCAAAAAATACAATCATTGAGTAAATGTTTGAAGCAGGACCAATTGCATAAACTCTTAACTGATTTTTTTCACTGCTTTTTTTAAGAAGTTTTTCATCTGGCTCAACAAATGCACCAACTGGCAAAAGTCCAAGCAAAAGAATGCCGGTTGATTTTATTTTCAGCTTTGCCCTTTTCATTAAAGCTCCATGTGAGAACTCGTGCACTACTAAAATTATTAGGAACGCGCCCCAAACATATATTGGAGGGGTTAAGAATGTTGGAACGTTTGGAATCTGCAAGCCAGGAATCACAGGTGCAATGCCTGGGCAGGGCATTTTGCCTGCAAGAAGCTTTAAAATTATGTCAAGTGCCTGCCATGCAAGCGAAACAATTGCAAAAAGCATTAGTCCGCCTAATGCAAAGCCAATTGACCAGAGGAGTACAATGTCAAAGAGCGCTGGGTTTTTTGATGCAAAAAAAACCCATGCTGTTGTAAAAAATATTGCAAAAAGCACTAGTGCTGAGGCAAGGTCTATTGCAATTCTTTTGTCCAATCCTTTTTTTCTGCCGTATTTGTAGTCTACTGCAATTGCTCCAAAGCCAAGGATTAACCCTAAATCTGCAAGCAGGTCCCAAATTCCTGCCTTGCTAATCCATTTAATAAAACCAAGTGGTTTTTTTGTTTTTGCCACGGTTATTACATAAAAGGTATCGTGTTTGGTAAGTTTTGCAATTATGTAAGTTGGAATTAAAAGAAAGCCCACTATTGCAAAAATAAGAAGTGGGAATGAAAGGTCAAGTGCTGGAAATGCAATTGTTGTTACAAGCAAGAGCAATCCTACTGCTCCAAAAGCCAAAATGATTTTTGAAAAGCGATCCATTTTTGTAAAGCGATTCATAAAAATCAATTACTCGATTTTTTTTGCTGAATGCGTTTAATTTTTTTTGCGTTTAATTGTTAGATTTTTTTGTTTACTGCATTCAATTACTCTATTTTCTTTTTTAATTGTATGCCAAGCTGTTTTCCAAGCTTTTCAATCATTGCATCGCTTGGCTTGATTGCCTGGTTTTCAATTCTGTGCAAAAGGCTTTCTTTTTCAAAAATTTTCATTGCCAGTTCCTTTGTAGTAAGCCCTTTTGCTTCCCTTGCCTTTCTTATCTGTTTTCCAAAGTCGTCAACAATTTCAAGACCCAAATCAAAGTCCTTTTCCTTAAATCTTGGTGGCAGGACAACTCTTTGAGGCGCTGGTTTTTGCAGTCCTTTGCTTGTTTCTTTTACTGCTTTTTCTTTTCCAAAAATAGCGCATTTTTCACATACAAACAATGTGTTTCCATCCAAAACAGTTTGTCTCAATTTTCCAATTTCCTTTCCGCAGATTTCACAATCCATCAAAAGAATTATTTTCAAAACCTGTTAAAAAACCTCTTTTTTAATTAGTTTTGTCCCTTACTGGTTTATTATGGGTACTGCGATTGGAAACCTTTTGGAAAAGGAAGAAATAGACCTTGATTTTCTTCAAAGCAGGGTGGTTTCAGTTGACAGCTTTAACATTTTGTACCAGTTCCTTTCAGTAATAAGGGGAATGGATGGCTCTCCTTTAAAGGACAGCAATGGCAGAGTAACTTCCCATCTTGCAGGACTTTTTTATCGAACCATAAATTTGCTTGAACGTGATATCAAGCCTGTTTTTGTTTTTGACGGAAAACCATTGGAGTTAAAAAGCAAGACAAGGGCGAAAAGGCGTGCTATTAGAACCGCGGCTGAAGAAAAGATGCTGAAAGCTCAAAAGGAAGGCGACTTAAAGGAGGCAAGAAAGTATGCCCAGCAGGCTGTAAGGCTTACTCCTGAATTGGTTGAACAGGCAAAAGAGCTTGTAACTCTTATGGGTTTGCCTGTAGTGCTGGCTTCAGGTGAAGGTGAAGCTCAGGCTGCTCAAATGGTTGCAGACGGAAAGGTTTACGGTTGCATTTCGCAGGATTACGATGCCTTGTTGTTTGGCACCAAGCGATTGCTTCGAAACATTACTGTTTCTGGAAAGCGAAAGGTTCCTGGAAAGTCTTACTATTATGAAATTAAGCCTGAAATGATTGAGCTTGATAAAACTTTGCATGCTTTGAATATTGACAGGCAAAAGCTTGTGTGGATTGGAATTCTTATTGGAACAGATTTCAATGAAAAGTTTCCAAAGGTTGGACCAAAGACTGCATTAAAGCTAGTGCAAGAGCATAATAAGTTTGAGAACATTGTAAAGAAAACAGGTTTTGAACCGGATTTTGATTACAAAGAAATTGAAGATATTTTTCTCAAGCCAAATGTAACAAAAAAATATGATATTGATTTTAGCTTGCCTGATAATGCAAAGTTGAAGGAATTTTTGTGCGAGGATTTTGGTTTTTCAGCAAATCGTGTTGACTCTGCGCTTGAAAAGCTTGATGCAAAGTTGAGGGAAAAAGGAAAGCAAAGCAGGCTGGGGCAATGGGGTTAAGCCTTGGCGTCACTGCTTTGTGTTTTCCCTTTCCTGTATTAGTTTCATTAAGTCCTTAAATTTTGAAAGGGATTCAAGTTCTTCTTCTGCAACTATTGGAATGTCTGCAACATGTCTGTACCTGAATTCCTGTGAAATTATTAACGGCTTGCCTTCAAAGGCCTCTTTTGCTTTTGCAAGATCTGCTGCTTTTTTTTCAATTCCCTTCCTTGCAGTTGCCTTTCCAATTACAAGAGAATCGCCTGGATGTGCAACTGCTTTAAATGGGGCATGTTTAAATACTGCAACCTTTACTCCCAAATCATGTACTTTTTCCAAAGCATGGTCTTCAAAGTTTTCTGCAAACAATTGTTTTTCTTTTTCCCTTTCAAGTTTTTGCTCTTCAAACAGGTTGATTTTTTTCACAAGGTTTGCGTTTAATACGTTTTCAAGTTTTTCAGCTGTGTTTAATGACGTGGAAGCGCCTTTTTCATACCTGTGCACTGATTCAATTGTTGAATCGATTTTTCTTGCAAGTTCCTTTAATGTAAGTCCCATTTCCTTTCGCTTTTCCCTAAGTTTTCCTGCGTCAAGCTCTACAATGCTTTTTCCCTTAAAGTATTTTACTGAGGGAAAGTGTTCGTCCAAAAGACCTTTAAGACTTGAAAGGCTTAATGCTGTCAGGCCAAGCCTTTCGTACAAAACCCCTTTCTTCAATGAAAATGCCTTGCTTTTTTCACCGATTATTAAAACCGTTGCGTTGAAAACCGCAGCAATTTTTCTTAATTCTGCTGCGTGCTCTTCCCTTAATGCATCAATGTTGTTGAAAACCTTGAGTACAAGTGTCATATCCAGTCTTTTTGCAACAAGGTCAAAGCAGGCGTTTGAGCGTACAAAGCTTTCAACTGCAAAGCCATTTTCTTTAAGCAAGGCTGTTGTTTTCAGTAAAAGTGCTTCCCTCATTTAAACCACGCCTAAAAGGAATCCGATTAGTGCAAGAAACATTGCTCCTTTTGCAAGCAGTTGAGCTCTTCCATAATCTTTTTTCAAGGTTTCCTTAAAACTGTACAGGAACATAAAGTTTGCAATTGAAACCACTACTACAAACATTGGCTTTCCAAATGAAAGAAGCAGGACAGGAATGTAGACTGCGATTACAGCAATCATGTAATCAAGAAAAATAAAGCTTAACACCTTTTTTTCTTTAATTATCATTGGAAGAGTAATTTTTGTACCAGTATCCGATTCCTTGTCTTCCATGTCTTTTATTAGTTCTCTTGCAAGATTTGCAAACAAGGCGGCAATTGCAAGGGGTGCAACTATAAGGTAGTTGCCTGCAAGTGATGCGCCAAAAACAAGTGTAATGGCTGTTCCGGATGCCACTACCAAATTTCCAATGTATTTTGCCTTTGTTAGTATTGCAGAATATGTGATTAAAAGAACTGTAAAAACAATTGCAATAATTATTGAAATTTGCGGCAAAAACAGTACTGTAATCAGGTTGCCGGCAATGAATAAAATCAGGGAATAATAAATTGCTGTTTTTGGAAAAATGCGACCTTTTGCAATTGGCTTGTTTGGATGCATTTTTTTGTCAATATGCCTGTCAAAATAATCATTGATTACCATTCCGCCGCCGCATATCAAAAAGGCAACAAGCATTGCAATTCCAATTTCCTGCGTAAATTCAATTGTCTTCACTGCAATGCTGTACCCAATGAAGGTTCCAAGTGCTGCCATTGCGCAGTTAAACGGCCTTAGTATTGAAACAAAATCCTTTAACGCCATTAACGCAATTAATTGTAAAAAAGGATTATAAAATGATTATGTCATTGGTAGATTAACAAAAGAAGGGGGGTTTACTTGATTGATGCTGCCAGCTTGCTTAAAGCAATTCGCGCCAAAAAACCGCTTGTGCACCATATAACCAATTGGGTTACAATTTACGACTGTGCAAATATTGTGAGAATGGTTGGAGCCCTGCCTGTAATGGCTCATGCAAAAGAGGAAAGTGCAGAAATGCAGGCAATTTCAAGTTCGCTTGTTTTAAACATTGGAACACTTACCCCTGAACTTGTTGAATCAATGATTTTGGCAGCAAAAAAAGCCAACGAATTAAAGCATCCAATAGTTCTTGATGCAGTTGGTGTTGGGGCAACAAAATTTAGGGCTGCCAAGGCATTGGAAATAATGGATTCAGTGCATGTTGACATTGTAAAAGGAAACGGAAGCGAGATTGCAAAACTTGCCGGTTCAAATGTTTTAACAAAAGGGGTTGAGGCAACTGAAGTAAAAGACGACCTTCTTATTTTGACAAAAAAGCTTGCCAAAAAATATAATTGCACGGTTGCTGTAACCGGTGCAGAGGACATTATTGTTTCTGCAAAAGGAACAGGCTTTCTTGTCAAAAATGGTAATAGTTTGTTAAGTGAATTTGTTGGAACCGGCTGCATGGCTGCCTCCTTGCTTGGTTGCTTTGCTGCAGTTGAAGAAAATTACACAGTTGCAAGTGCTGTGGCACTAAGTTGTTTTGGAATTGCATCAGAACTTGCTGCAAAAAAGGAAGCAAAACCAGCTGCTTTTAAACAAGAGCTCTTTGACCAATTGTATTCTCTGAGTTCGGAAAATGCAAACGTATTGCAAAAGATTGATGTGTTAAAATGATTAAAGGATTGTATTTGGGTGTGTTAAAATGATTAAAGGATTGTACTTTGTAACAGACAGCATTCTGTCAAACCAGGGTATTCTAAAGGATGCAGAGCAAGTGATTAAAGCAGGATGCAAACTTGTTCAATATCGCGAAAAGAATAAATCCTTTAAAGAAATGTTTGAAGAAGCAAAACAGCTTGCAGGCTTGTGCAAAAGCAACGGGGTTTTGTTTATTGTTAATGACCGGCTGGATATTGCTTTGGCAGTTGACGCAGACGGTGTTCATTTGGGTCAAAATGATTTTCCAATAGTTCTTGCAAGAAAGATTCTGGGAAAGGAAAAGATAATCGGCACAAGCAACCACTGTGTTGAAGAAGCCAGGCAGTCAGAGAAAGCAGGAGCGGATTATATCAGCGTTGGTCCTGTTTTTCACACCAGAACAAAAAATGATGCAGGCGCTCCGCTTGGATTGGGGCTTTTGAAGCAGGTTAGGGCAATTACAAAATTACCACTTGTTGCCATTGGTGGCGTGAATGAAGAAAACATTGACGGGGTTTTGCAGGCTGGTGCTGATTCGGTTGCAGTAATTTCGGCAATAGTTTCAACAGAAAATCCTGAAAAGTCTGCTAAAATAATTATTAAAAAAATCAAAAACTTAAAGAAAAATAAGGGGCTTTAAATGACTCAATTAGATATTGCAAAAAGCGGAAAGGTAAGCAGAGAAGTAAGGTTTGCTGCAAAAAACGAACCGGTTAGTGCTGAAGGGCTGCGGAGGCTGATTGCGTCAGGCAAGGCTGTTTTGCCTGCAAACGAATTGCACAAAAAGCTTAAGCCAATTGCAATTGGCCAGGGGCTTAAAACAAAAATTAATGCAAATCTTGGAACTTCTAAGTTAAATGCAAGTTTGAAGAAAGAGCTTGAAAAAATGGATGTTGCAATAAAATTTGGAGCTGACGCCGTAATGGATTTGAGTACTGGCGGAAACATTGACAGGATAAGAAAGGAAATTATAAAAAGGTCAAATGTTCCTGTTGGAACAGTTCCGATTTACCAGGCTTTTGCAGGAAAAGGAATCAAGGATGTAACAGGGGACGATATGTTTGCAGCAATTGAAAAACACTGCAATGACGGGGTTGACTTTGTAACACTTCACTGCGGTGTAACAAAAAAGGCACTGTCTCTTTCAAAGAAAAGGCTTGCAGGGGTTGTAAGCAGAGGCGGTTCCTTGTTATTAAAGTGGATTGCGTGTAACTCTGCTGAAAATCCTTTGTACAAAAATTTTGATTATGTTTTGGAGATTGCAAGAAAGCATGATGTAACTTTAAGTTTGGGCGACGGATTAAGACCTGGGTGCATTAAGGATGCTACTGATAAACTGCAATTGCTGGAATTGAAGCTTATTGCAAGTCTTGCAAAAAGGGCAAGGGCTGCAAATGTTCAAGTATTAATTGAGGGCCCTGGTCACATTCCCCTAAATCAGATTGAGAAAAATGTAAAATTGCAAAAAAAGCTTTCGGGAAACACTCCATTTTACGTTCTTGGGCCAATTGTTACAGACATAGCTCCTGGTTATGACCACATTACAAGTGCAATTGGCGGAGCTCTTGCAGCCTTTTACGGAGCCGATTTCTTATGCTATGTCACTCCAAGTGAACATCTGTGTCTTCCAAATGTTCAGGATGTAAAAGAGGGCATAATTGCTGCAAAGATTGCAGCCCATGCTGCAGACCTTGCCAGTAGATTAAAGGGTGTTCAGGAACAGGATGACAAAATTTCTTTTTATAGAAGAAATCTTAACTGGAAGAAAATGTTTGATTTGGCTTTGGATAAGGAAAAGGCAATTGCTTACAGAAAAAAATCAAAGGCAAAAGGAAAAAACTGCACAATGTGCGGAGAGTTGTGTTCCTTAAAGGGGCTGTGAAAGATGCAAATAAAAACAATTGGCGGAGAGCAAGCGCTCATAAAGATGATTAAAAGAAAACCAAGAAACAAAAATGTTTTGCTTGGAATCGGAGACGATGCCGCAATAATTAAGGCTGGAAAAAAGGTTGTTTTGACAACAGACCTTTTGGTTGAAGACGACCACTTTTCACTAAAGTGGTCAACTCCAAAACAGGTTGGGGCGAAAGCAATAGAAGTCAATGTGAGCGACATTGCTGCAATGAATGCCAGTCCATTGTATGCTTTGGTAAGCGTTTGTCTGAAAAAAAACACAAGTGTTGAATTTGTTAAAGGGCTGTACAATGGCATTAATTCTGCTGCAAAAAAATACGGAATTGACGTAATTGGCGGAGACTTTACACACGGAGAAAAAATTGTCATAAACATTGCAATGATTGGAGAGCCTGTTGGAAAGCCTGTTTTGAGAAAGGGAGCAAAGCCAAACGATTACATTTTTGTTTCAGGAAAAACCGGGGAAAGCACTGCCGGTCTGGAGCTTTTTAGAAAAAAAGCAAAGGGGTTTAAGCGAATTAAAAAAAAGCACCTTGAGCCAAAAGCTGAGCTGAAAAAAGCTCTGCAAATTGGAAAAATTGCAACGTCAATGGAGGATGTAAGCGACGGCATTGCCTCTGAAGTAAAAAACATTTGTGCCCAAAGCAAATGCGGTGCAGAAATCTTTACTGACAAAATTCCAATTGCTTTTGATGTAAAAAAGGCCGCTGAAAGAGTTGGAAAAAATGCGTTAAGTTTTTCGCTGTTTGGAGGCGAAGACTTTCAGTTGGTTTTCACTGTTGGCAAAAAAAATCTGGGCAAGGCAAAAAAGCTTGGAACATTAATTGGAAGAATAACTTCTGGAAAAAAGATTTTTTTGGTTGAAAACTTCAAAAAAAGTGAATTGAAAAAAGCAGGCTATGACCATTTTGCCTAACTGGATTAATTTGAGTGCTTTTGGTTACTTTGAGGTCTTTTAAGAGTACTTTAAGGTCTTTTGATTACTTTGCAGTTTTTTCAGGAATTACTTTGTGACCTTTTTTACCTTGTGCTTTAATCTTAGGCGAATGCTTCCGCATTTTCTGCACTTTCTCGGCTTTCCGCTTGGACATCTGTTTTTTGCATTGCATTTCATGCAAATCCAGATATTTTTGAAAAGTCTATTTTCTGCTTCTTCAAACTTTACCATAAAAAAACCACTCAAACTCAGGGCAGTAGAAATATTTTGCAGGGCAATAGCTTTTTAAAACAAACTTCAAGCCTTGCCTGGTTTTCCTCTAATTCCTGACTTTTTTCCCTTTGCTGTATTGCCTTTCTTTGCAAAAATCAGATAAATAAAATGTATCCAGGTTACTATTGCAATAATTATTGCTGTGTAAAAAATCCAAGCAGTTTCAGGGTTTACCACAATCTGCATATTTGGCTCA
This sequence comes from Candidatus Iainarchaeum sp., assembly GCA_017610205.1. Lineage (GTDB taxonomy): Archaea > Iainarchaeota > Iainarchaeia > Iainarchaeales > JAFCCL01. The sequence goes on from JAFCCL010000003.1 coordinate 113,348, forward strand.
CTTGCAACCAGTGTTGGAGTTGTAGCAAGTATTGCCGGATAAGTTGGATAAGCCATGTTTCCAATAAAGCCAAGCATTGAAGTTGGAGAAAGTGCAGTAATCAAAAGTATAAGATTCAAAGCAAGCAGTATTGTGCTTATTGTTGATTTCTTCAAAAATATGTTTCCCAATCCTGGCAAAAAAACATTTGCAATAATTCCAACCAAAACCTTTTTGCTTTTAGTCCTATGTTCTGTTACTGGGGCATTTCCTTTTAGTACCCTAGGGTCGATCTTTTCGTCTTTAGTAATTGGATATACATCTGGTTTTTGGTCTTCTATTTCGTGTATATCAAATGTTCCAGGGTCAAATGTTCCAGACATGTCCAATTAATAGGGTGATTTGATTTAAAAAAGTTGCCCTTAATAATTTCTTTAATAATTGGAGCTTTTTCTTGCCCCGATAGTGTAGTCCGGTTAAGCACTCGAGCCTTTCAAGCTCGTAGCCTGGGTTCAAATCCCGGTCGGGGCATCAGCTCTCCAATTCCGTGCCCTAAGGCCCTTCTTTAAAAAGGCTTCGGTTGAGGAAAGTGAAAAGTATGTAAAAAGCTTTTGATTGAAAAGAAGATGTTTGATAACACAATGGAAGAAACAGATTCAGCAAATGCCTTTTTATTAATTTTCTTAGGAAAAATTAGTTATGGTAGGCGGGTTGAATAGATTCAAAGAAATTTGTGTAATAGCTTTTGTTTTAACGTTAATTTTGGTTGCTGTTAATGCGACAAAGATTGATGCTGTTTTTGAAAATGCTCCACTGGCATTTGTTGATGAAAAAACTTATGAGCTAAATGAAAATAAAGTGGTTATTAAAAACCTTGAAGAACCGTTAGAACAAAAAACAATTCAGGCAAAGGAAAACTTGCAATTCATTTTTGTTGATAAAGAAAACATTTACGCCGGCAACAACGGCAAGATATTTGTTTGGAAAAAAGACACCTTGAATTTAATAGAGGAAATTGTTTTTTTGCAAAACAATTTGGAATACGTTTTTGCAAACCCATTCGCCCTCCAGGGAATTGACAGCGAAGGAAACGTTTACTCCTTGGACAAGAGTTCTTTTAAAAACCAAGAGCGTATGGAGCCGCAGTCTCTTACAGCAATGACTACATCTAGTAAAGGCTTAGATATGCAAATTACAAATGAAAGCGCATCTAATCCTTTAAGCGTCCAAATCACCTATCCAAATGGAGAAGAGTATTTGCACGGGAAAACGAGCGTAAAATTTAATTGGAAAAGTAGCAGCAAACAAAATCAACTACTTGCAAACATCTATACAAGAAACACTTACTGGTGTACGCTGGCCCAAGACGTGAATCTTTTAGACCAAACAATTTGCGTTGATTCTGACAACAACCAGGCAACAACAAACCAGTGCGTTTACCAAGTAGATTTAAAGAACTGCTATATGTCAACGATATCGTATCCTCCAACCTATTTAGAAGAGCAAGTAAAATTTTTTGTTGCAATTGCAAGCCCTTCCTACTCAGCCCAAGATTATTCAAACAATTTCTTAAAAATTTATAACACAGTTCCAATAATAGAACTCATTAACCCGACCCCAGAGGGAGCTACTAGTTGTGGAGCCTATACATACAAGTTTACAGTAGAAGACACTGAAGGAGACCCTATCAAGTACGCAATACTTGTTTTAAATCCCCAGCAAAAGTGGGGAACCGAATGCCAACAACAGCTAGGAGATATAGATATCAACCAATACTGCAACTTTGACGGCAACACAGCACACAAATTCACTTGCGAAATTCCATTAAACTTGCCAGAATTATACGACCCTTGGGAATCATGCTGCTATAACCCAACTTCAGGTTGCAGTGACTCAAACTTCAGTGTAAAGATCTGGATTGGCGACGACTACTATGGATATAACTTTGGACTCTACACCCCGTATGTCTATTTCCCGCCTTACTGCCAGGCACCAAGTATGCCATATTATCTGGAGCCACAATCCGGAACATTCAACAGATATATGAGAATTTATACTGCCGGTAGTTCTTCCACACATTACCCTTTTTGCATAGACACGTTTGATCCAGAAATGATGATGATAACAACACCATGTTGGTTCTATGAAATAGAAGCAACAATAAATGGAAGCAATTGGATTCCACTAACATATTGGTTTGACAGGTTGGGCACAGGAAATTTTTATCTTACAAAAAGCGCATTGGATTTCATTACACCCATACCAGCAGAAACACACCAAATAGATTTAAGGTCAAAGGCATGTCTTGGAGACCCAGAAACACCTCCAGAATGGCCTCAATGGCGCTTCCAAAGCTGCTCAAACTATTATAACCCACAAGAGACAATAACACTAACAAGTGGACCAAATTGCAACGACGGAATAAAAAACGGTGACGAAACCGACATCGACTGCGGAGGCATATGCAGCCCTTGCCAAAACGCCAAAAACTGTTTGGTGAATGAAGACTGTGAAAGCGGATACTGCAATCCAGACAAGGTTTGTGCTGTTAAAAGAAACCTGTACATTGAATGGATTAAACCAATCCAGGTAGTTGAAGACGTTCCGCTTGTCGCAGGCAAGGCAACGGTTGTAAGGGTAAAGGTTGTAAACGACGGGCCTGCTGTTGACACAAGCGTTAAAATAAACTACAACGGCTGGATTTCAGAACAGCCAGTTCACATTAACGAATTTGATTTCAAAATAGTGGATTTTTACCCACCAAACCAATACACAAACTAAAGGATGATGAGAAAATGGAAAAAGGAAAGAATTTCAAAGAAGGATTGAAAAGTTTTCTAAAACAGGCCTGGTTAAAGATAATTATTGTCTTTGTGCTTTTTTTGCCAATTATCTTAGACAGTATAACTACTTTTTGTGTTATTTCCAAAGAAGGCGTCACCAATTGTTCCGGATTGGTGAGCACAGTTGCCGAACCTATTTTCCAGCCTTATTTGATAGCTATGACAGCACTGCCTGCAGCAGTTGCCGCATATTGGCAAGGATTAGCTCCAGGAAATGGCCTTATAATGCTCACAGGAGTAGTGATATTCTTGTGCCTGCAAATTTTCTACGTTTACTTAATCAGCTGTGTAATAAACTACATCTGGATTAAAATAAGAGGTTACAAAAAATGAGTAAAGAAGAATTTCTTAAAAGAATAGTTTTCAGTCTTATTTTTTTGATAGCCCTAAGTAGTAATGTCAATTCAATGATTCAGATAGAAGCTACTATAGATCCAAATAACTTAATTAATGAAAGTGATGAAAGTAACACAATACTTGTCGAAAACCAAGTAGTAGAAACAAGAGGACTCAGAATTTTATTTTTGCCAATTGATTTTGACATGGAAAATGATGAAGAGAAAAAAAGTTATGAAAAAGCTGTTGAAGAACAGAAAGAATATCTTAAGGCAGTATATCCATTAGCAGAAGATGGTTTGGAAGTTTCGGCATTTTCAAACAGTATATATACAGCAGAAAGAACTACACTGATTGAAACAATCCTTCTAGTAAAAGTGGCGAAAGAACTTGCGGGGTTTTTTGATTTTGGGATTGGAATAGTTCCTGAAAACTGGTTTTATGAAAAATTTGGTACAAGTTCCGGAGGCGCAAAATTTCCAATAATACCTAACGCGGTCTTAGCAGATATATCATCAAAAGAGATAGTCGCACATGAGATAGGACACGAATTTGGTTTGTGTGATGAGTACAATGGCTATTGTGGGAATGTAGTTTGCTTTTATGAAGGTATTCCAATTCTTGGCGGATTGGGTTGTACTTTTTGTCCAAACAAATATGGACAAAGTTGCGAAATAGAAGGCAGTTGCGTTGCAGGACAACAAGCAGCCACTTGCATAGGCGAATCAAATTTGAAAGGATTTTGGGTTAACAAAAGAAAAGAGATTGGTCAAAATATTAATTACTTTAGTTTTATGGGACAGGGAGGAAGTTATAGATGGGCAAGCCAAGATGTTTACAACCACTTACTCTCGAAATTGTCCGTTTCTCCTCTTTCTTTTTCTTCAACTTCGTTCAGTTCTCTTGACAAGGTCGCTTACTTTTCTTCTTCTAATCAGCAGATTCTAGTTTCAGGCCTAGTTGACAAAAACGGATGGGTTGGCTTGCAGGGATTTTATGTTATTGACAATAGCCCTGAACAGGATATCCCAACAGGAGACTACTCTTTGAAGCTTTTGGATTCTCAAAACAATATTTTGCTTGACCAAAGCTTTGGAGTTTCCTTCCTGCTTTTGAGCGACCCTCCAATTGACTTGAACACAAGCGGTTTTGTCTTCACAGTGCCGTTTATTGAGGGAACAAAAACAATTGAAGTAATCTACAACGGCGAAATAAAGGCAGAACGCGTTGTTTCAGACAACCCGCCAACAGTTTCAATAATTTCACCAAACGGCAACGAAAAATGGAACGGTGTGCGAACAATAGAGTGGAATGCAGGCGATGCAGATGGCGACAGCCTTAGTTTCGTACTCCAATACAGTGACGACAACGGAAGCATATGGAACCCAATTGCCATAAACCTAAGTGAAACAAATTATGACCTCAACTTTGACATTCTCAAACCAGCCAATACTTACAAAATCAAGGTAATTGCAACAGACGGTATTCTAACAGAAGAAGCAACCTCAAACACATTCACCATCCAGCCACAAGACTCTACTGACATAGATTCCGATGGCGACGGAGTAAATGATGAATTTGACAAATGCCCAAATACAATTAGAGTACTAGAGGTATACGGCTGTTCCTGCGAGCAAATACTTGAATTAAAACCAGGCAAGGATGAAGGCGAACTAAAAAATGGCTGCTCTCCAGGCACAATAAAAGTTTTCAAAAAACAAATAGGATGGGCAAAAAACATATTTGAATAGCCACTTTTTTCCAAAAACTAAACGAATCTATTTAATGATAGTGGAAAATAGAACATGTGAAGGGTTTTTGGAAAAAAATTCTTTGAAAAAAGTTGCAGAAGAAGGCCTGAAGACTTTTCAAAGCAAAGAAAAGAGAGCAAACCTATTGAAAGAATATGAATTAATCGGAAAAAAAGTCTTTGCTTTTATTGAGTCGCAAAAAGATTTGGCTTCTTTGACCCCAGAACAATTAATGGAAATTCTAAAACAAATAAAACAAATGTTTGAATCGTCTGTTGGCACCTACTTTTTAACAGAACCAGAGACAACTATAAAGGTCGCCAAAGAAATGAATGATCTGGAATGGGTTCCTATGGTTGCAAAAGCAAGGTTCAAGCTTCGGAAAGCATGGTCTTCACTAGTCAATTGGACAGAAGAAACCTTTTTTAGAGAACTTGGCAAGCGATTAAATATAGATTCCGAAATTATTAGTCACTTTTTATTTGAAGAACTGGTAAGTAAAAATCCAAAAGACAGTTCAATTGCCCAAAGAAGAATGGATTTGTTTGTTTGTCAATTCGAGCAAAACGTCAAGATTCTTTCAGTTGAAAAAAAAGATGTAAACAACTTCCGTAAAACTATCTTCAAGTCATCAGGCATCTTGACTGGAAGCCCAGTATACCATGGCTACACAGTTGGAAATGTTATTGTATGCAGCTTTGAAAAATTGGAAAAAAATCTAGAAAAACTCAAGAATTTGAAAGAAAAACGAATCTTAATAACTGAAATGACTCGACCAGAGCTAGTGCCATTCTTTAGCAAATTATCAGGCATTGTAACAGATGAAGGCGGCTTACTTTGCCACGCAAGCATAGTTGCACGCGAATACAAACTGCCGTGTGTTGTAGGAACAAATAGTGCCACACGTTTACTCAAAGACGAAGATGAAATTGAACTAGACGCTGAAAGCGGAACCATTAAAAAATTAAATCACTAGCTGAAATAATTTGGAGGTAATCTAAGATGAGAAAAGAAAACGCATTTCAGGTTCAGTTTTCCCAAACCTCCTACAACAAACCCCAAACTAACCACAAGAAAGATTCAAATCCTGGTCGGGTATAATTCTATTTTTTAACAATATATTTAAATATGTGTAACTACCGAAGTGAACATTCAGGAAAACAAAGAATAGTGTTTTCCATAAAAGGCAAATTAGTGATAATTGCAAAAATCGAGCACAGAAAAAAAAGCTTATATAAAAAGGTAATTCTTAGGAGAGTTCAAATCCAGCCTGTGGCAAATTCATTTTTTTGTTAGTGCAATATGTTTTTATAATGGAAAAGACATTATTACTGTAGTGATTTTATGCCGGCATCTATTACAATGGAAATCCTTTACAGGGAAATTAAAGACCTGAGAAAGGATATTGAAACTGTAAAACACGCACTAATTTCTGAAGAAAAGCTTTCGGCAAAAGAACTTGCAGAAATAAGAAAAACAAGAAAGGAAATGGAAGCAGGCAAAGAAAAAAGCTTTGAAGAGGTTTTTGCAGAATAAAAAGGCGGTTTCCTTATTTGAAGTAAAATTCAGCAATAAAGCAGAGAAAGCAATCAACAAAAGCGATTCAAAACTAAGAAAACGCTTAAAGGATCTGTTTGAAAAATTAATGCAAAACCCTGTGCCTGCCAAAAAATACGATTTGAGAAAAATTGCTGGCGAAGAAGACACTTACAGAATAAGACTTTCAAGTTTTAGGACAACCTACACAGTCTACTGGGAACAAAAGCTAATAAGAGTAACAAAAGTCAAGAAACGAAAAGAAAGCACATACAAACGATAACTAATCCCGGTCTTGGCAATTTTAATTTCATTCTTTTTTAATTATTTTGAGAATTTCTTTGGCTGTTTGTTTGGCTGTTTGTTTTGTTGTGTCAATTGTGTGCCATCTTTTTTCATTGTTTCTTTTGCTGAATTTGTTATGTAAATATATTGCTCTTTTTCCAACCACTAGTTTTTTGCTTCTGCCAGTGTCTCTTTTTTGAAGAGTTTTTTTGTCCGAACAAAGTCTGAAAATCAAAATGTTTTTCCCAAGGCGTTTGAAGAGAAAGTCAATGTCTTTTTTTGAAAAGGCCACGTCGTCAATGAAAACATTGAAGCCTGCTTTGGAAAAGTTTTTTGCAAGAACGCAGGCGTTTTCTGAAGCAAGGGCTATTTGCCTATGTGATTCACTGCTTTCCTGAGCTGGTTCAACGTTTCCATTTTGAATCATTTCTCTTAATAAATCAACGTCAATTCTTGCAGTTTTTGGAAATGCTTTGGCAAGTTCTTTTGTAACACTTGACTTGCCTACTCCTGGTGGCCCTGTTACAATGCAAATTATTGGTTTCATAACAAATATGTTTTAGGTGGCAAATCCCTTAAAAGACTTTTTTTCCCCAAATTCTTTTCATGGGTGTTTTTCGCTTTTGGGAGATTGATGCATTGCGTGGGGTTGCTGTTGTGGCAATGATTGTATTGCACGTTTTTTTCAACCTGCGTTTTTTTTCCGACATTGTTTTCTTAGATCCTTATATTTTGTGGTTTGCTGCATGGCTTGCAACAAGAACAGCGTTTATTCTCCTATGCGGACTTTCTTTGACAATAAGCTTTTCAAAAATGCACAGAAAGGAAAAGCCAATTATTAGAAAAAAGTATGTAAAAAGGGGTCTTAGGGTTTTTGGGCTTGGACTGATTATTACTGTTTTTACGTTTCTTGCCTTCCCTGAACAAATCATTTTTTTCGGAATACTGCACTTTATTGGCATAAGCATTATCCTTGCAATGCCCTTATATGGCTTGAAATGGAAGAACCTTTTTCTTGCACTGCTGTTTTTTGCAACTGGCTTTTTTCTCGAAGGAACACGTGTTAATACACTGTGGCTTAGCTGGGTTGGATTTATACCAGGAACATTTCCAACCTTTGACCTTGTTCCACTAATTCCCTGGTTTGGATTCATATTGATAGGTCTTTTCCTGGGAAACGTACTCTATCCAAAAGGAAAAAGGCTGTTTGCAGTAAAGGAAAGGGGTAGCCAAAAAGGAATTGCACAGCTTACCTGGCTTGGAAGAAATTCTTTAATCATATACTTTGCCCACCAGCCAATTTTAATAGCAACTATTGTATTTCTAACAAACACAATGTCAAATTAACCAACGTTGCCAAATTACCAAACATTCCTAAATTATCCAAACACCCCCCAAATTAATTCGACACAGTGAAATAGTTAGGTTTATATACTTTGGTTGATGCAATCATTATATGAAGGCAAAATTTTTGCTTGTAATCATTTCGTTAATTTTAATGGCTGCAGGAGCCAGTGCTTCCTGTGGTGCCTATTGCTATGGTTCACAGGGCTATTCTGCTATAGACAACGGCTATTATGCTGGAACACCAAGCTATTATGGCGGTTCATATTCTAGCTATGAAAGATGGAATGGTTACGAAAACTGGGAATATTATTCTGCTGACGGAAGATATTACTCCTATTATGGTCCGTCTTATTATGGTTCTTATTACAATTATCCAAGCTACAATTATTACCATGCCTACAATTACAATTCCTATTATCCTCCTGCAGTGTATTATTACGAACCCTATTACAACTACTATAATTACGGGGTTCAATACTACAAGCCTGGCTTTAGCATAAGTGTTGGCTGGTAGCTGTCACGCCCGGCTAGTGCGGGCAAGAGTGCCATCTTCGCTTGGGCTCAATGGCACGGCTTCGCAAGCAAAAGAAGAAGCTTTATAAACTCTTTTTCTTTTAATTTCATAAAATTCTGCTTTTTTTTTTAAGTGGTTTAACTATGGGTACTAGAAAGAAGGATTCGTCGCGTTTCAAGAAATCGCACTCTAAACAGCGGTGGAAATGGCATAAGAAAAAGATGCGAAGAAAGCAGAAGAAAAAGCGCTATTTGAGAAAAAGAGCTAAAAGCTAAATGCTTTTAAGCTAAGAGCTAAATGCTTTTGAGTCAAAAGCTAAATGCTTTTAAGCTAAGAGCTAAATGCTTTTGAGCTAAGAGCTAAATGCTTTTAAGCTAAGAGCTAAATGCTTTTGAGTCAAAAGCTAAATGCTTTTTTTTTTTGGAAAATTGCCAAGAGCTAAATGCTTTTTTTTAAGAGAATTAAAAGCTAATTGTTTTTTTTTACTTTTTTTTACAATGGAAGCTGCAGCAAGTAAATTACTATAAATCCTGCAATGAATACAAGGTATTGTGCGTAGGTAACCCAGTACATTTTTCCCATGTCAATTTTTTGTGGATCTTTTAATGCGGTTTTGTACAATGGCAGTGCAAGAATCATTGCAATGCCCAAGAAAAGATAAATTGTTGGTAGCACTGTAAGGCAGGTGTAAACGTATGACAGTGCCCCAATTGCGAGAGAGGCATAAGCAAGCCTTTTCATATTCTTTTCTCCAAACAAAACAACCGAGCTCTTGAGGCCTATTTTTTTCTCGTGCACTTTGCTTGACATTCTGTACAATCCAAAGCCTCCGAATTGCACTCCAAGGATAAATAACAGCAGGCTTAAAGGCGCGTTGAATGCTGGGACAAACAAAACCCATCCTGCATAAAAGCGAAAAATTGGATTTACAAGCGAACCGCTTATTAGGTCAACAACAGGTCTCTTTTTCAGATTAAAAGGAGGCATGGTATACATTAATTGGTTGGCAAGCATTGCAAGAATGCAGATTGTAAAAAGTCCTGCACAGTCAATAAACCAGGAAATTGAAAGTGAAATAAAAACAAGCAAAATTGAAAAAACCAATGATGCGTTTGCAGAAACTTTGCCTGAAGGAATTGCCCTGAGCTTTTTTACCGGGTGCATTGCGTCTGCTTTTCTGTCAGTGTAATCGTTTAATGCATAAAGTCCTGACCAAAGCAATGCAACTGAAGCAAAGCCCCAAATAAATCTTATTGGGTCAAGGCCAATGTGTAAAAAGAGTCCAACTGTAACAGCGGCAATAGCCATGTTTCCAAAGCTTTTGCTCCATTCTAATGGCCGCATTAACTGCAACAGGCCGTAAAAAAACTTTGACATAGTTTTATTTGAAGTAAAAAGAATAAATACTTTTGCAATTTAATGAATTTGAGTAATTGCTTTCTAAAATGTGAAAGTAAACCTTTTTATTGCAGTTTGGCATTATAGGGTATTGAATAAGCGAAAAAAGGGCTTATGTTAAAACAAAAAAAGAGGTGCGGAAAGTAAAATGGCAAAAAAGGTTTTGATTGTTGACGACGAGCCTGATATCAGGATATCAGTGAGGCAGGCTGTTGAAAATGAGGGTTTTGAGGCAAAAACAGCCAACAATGCAAAACAGGCATTGCGATTACTCCATGGAGAAAAATTTGATCTTGTTCTAATGGATATTTTTATGCCGGAGATGTCTGGAAGGGACGCGGTTAAAGAAATAAGGGCTGATTCCAAAATTAAAAATCAAAAAGTTGCATTTTTGACGGTTGCTGAGTTGAGTTCTAATGGAAAGGCAATAATCAAAAAAATGAATCCTGTTGACTACTTTCAGAAGCCGATTGAATTGAAAGACTTTATCAGGAGATTGAAAAAAATACTGAAATAAGCATCAAAGTTTTTTTCTTTGAAAAAATGGTTGTTTTTAAAAATGGGTTTTTCAAAAGAGCTGGTTGAAAACCAGAACGTGGTTTTGGAATTTGAAAGAGGTGAATACAATTGTGGAGTTTTAACCGCGAACAGTATTGTTTCAGGTAAATTCAAATCAATTTGTTACATAACTATGTCAAAGTCTGCTACTGCTGTGGAGGAATTTTTAAAAAAGAGTGGTGTGGATTCAAAAAAATACCGGTTTATTGACTGTGTAAGTAAAAAAACCGGCTTTAAAAAAAACACAAAAAAAACTGTTTTCATTTCTTCTCCAAGTTCATTGACTGAAATTGGCATTGCAGTAAGCAAATCATTTAAAGAAAAAAAAATAGACCTTCTTTTTTTTGATTCAATTAGTTCTCTTTTGGTTTACAACAATGAACTTGACTCGGTAAAATTTCTTCATTCTCTTATGGTTTTGGTAAAGGGAACAAAAGCAAAAGCGGTTTATTTAATAATGAAAAGCGACCTTAGCAAAAAAGTAGTCAGGGATATAGAGATTTTTTCAGATTCAATAACCTGGCTTGAATAATTCTTTCCTTAAGAGAAAGTCCGTGAAATAGAGAATTATTAAGTAAAAGAGTTTATTTTAATGTAAATAATCCGGTGCTAAAAAATGTATATGGTTATTGTTCTTGATTTGATTTCTGTTTTCTTAAGCATTCTTGTTTTCAGTTTATCCCACAAGCTAAAGTCAAGTTTTAAATCACTTCTAAAGCCAACAATTTCTGTTTTTTATATAATCTGCATTTTGGCACTTTCACTGGCTTTTCTTGAATTAACAGGTTTTATAGTTGTTGATGACACTCCATTCAATGTCGGGCTTCATATTGCAATTCTTGCAATAATACTTTTGATTGTTTTAAGTCTGAACAAAATTAGGGTAAACCAGTTAACAAATGAGTTGAAGGCAAGCAAAGAACTCAACAAATTAAAAATAGAGTTTTTGGCAAGAACATCACACGAGCTAAAAACGCCGCTGACCCCTTTGCTGATGCAATTGCAAATGCTGCAAAAAGGTACTTTTGGAAAACTTGATAGAAAACAGCTGGACAGTATTGGAATGATTGAACGCAATATCAGAAGATTAAGTGCTTTGATTAATGACATACTTTATTTTAGCAGTTCGAGTTCTGGAAAACTCAAGCTGAATAAATCGTTGGAAAATCTTAACAAGCTGGTATTTAATGCAGTTAAAACAATGGAAAACAAAGCCAAAAAGAAAGAAATTAAAATTTTGGTTAAAAAAGAAACCATTCCCCTGATTGAATGTGATTCGGACAGAATCACGGAAATTTTGGTTAATCTTATTGACAATGCAGTAAAGTTTTCTCCAAAAGGAAGCCAGGTTTTAATTGAAACAAAACAAAAAAACAGTTCTGTTTTGGTAAGTGTGAAAGATGGCGGCATTGGAATAACTGGAGAAAACATGTCAAAATTATTTGAGTCATTTACCCAATTTTCTAATGTTACTACACGAAAATATGGCGGCACAGGAATTGGTTTAAGCATTTGCAAAAATTTAATAAACTTGCACAATGGAAAAATTTGGGCAGAAAGCCAGGGTCCGGGCCAAGGAACAACTCTTTATTTTACTCTGCCACTTAAAAAATCTGACAGAAAGGTATTTAAATGAGTATAAAGAATAGATAATAAGTGAGAGCCTAACTACAGTGTTAAAACTGTAGTTTTTCCAGAAAATGCGAATTTTTACCAACTTTGTTGGTAGCAATGGGAAAATGTTGGTCGCACACACCGTGCTGTCAGCATGCAGGTTCAATGAGCGAAAATGAGTTCCGCAGTTTTTTGTGGGATGATGTAGGCTTGCGTTGAATGAGTTCAATAAACGCAAAGACAACCAATTCTAAGTAAGTTTCTAAAACACTTTACAACACTCTACGCGGAGCGAAATGAATTTGCAACAGCAAATTCGCTTTTTCGCAAACCTTTTGGAAAAAGGTTTTTTGCCTGATGCGATTCATCCCAATTCTGGCAACAGCCAATTTGTGGCAAGAAGAATTGTATAGTGTAATTCCAGCTGATCCTGCTGGAGGATACTGCTATCGAAATCCGATTTAGACATGCAAGTCTTAAAGACGTATACGGCGTCTTTGGCGGACGGCTCAGTAACACGTGGGTAATCTACCCTTGAGATTGGTAAATCCCGGGAAACTGGGGATAATGCCTAATAGGCAATTGGCACTGGAATGTCCTTTTGCCCAAAGCTCTTGCACCATGCAAGCAAGCGCTCAAGGATGAGCCTGCGGTGGATTAGGTAGTTGGTGGGGTAAATGCCCACCAAGCCGTTGATCCATACGGGCCTTGAGAGAGGTAGCCCGGAGAAGGACACTGAGATAAGGGTCCTAGCCCTACGGGGTGCAGCAGTCGCGAAACCTTTACAATGCACGAAAGTGTGATAGGGGGATTTCGAGTGCAAGCTTTGCTTGCTTTTGCCAAG
>JAFCCL010000009.1 GCA_017610205.1 Candidatus Iainarchaeum sp.
ACGCCTTTTGTATACATAACGATGTATATGCTATTTTTCTATATAACCACCCCACATATCTTCAGATGACCAAAGAGCGTAAATTTGGTGATTTTGAAAGGATATTCAAAAAACACAAAAAGCACAGGCTGCATTGGAATACCTTATAACTTACGGTTGGGCTCTTGTTGCAATTGCCACCATTGTAGGAGTTCTTGTTTTTGTAGCAGGCGGAGGAGTAAACACAAACACAACCAACACCACCAACAATAGAATGCCCAACCCAACCAATAAACCAAAACTACCAATTCAACTGGAACAAACAAAACTACAAATATGCCTACATGCAACTAAGCCACACACCAGAATTCACACCAGGAACCTACACATATCTCCTGCCAACAACAAACCCAACACCTGCAAACACCCACTACAACACACTAACACAATACACAAACCTGTCCGCAAACAACAAAATATACACAAGAATACTCGCACTCACAAAAACATACCAAAAAGAATACAGTAACATCTGTCAGTTTGAAATAAAATAAAAAAACAAACAAAACTCTTTTCTCAAAAAAAAGAACATAATAAAATAGCTGCAACAAATTTAAATCGTAAAACAGAAATTTGTTGAGGAGCTACCAAGGTATTTTGTTTTGTTCCTTTAATGCTTTGTTTATTTCTTGGTTCATTTTAATTATTGCTTTTTCGCTTGCCTGCTCAAACTCGGTTTCAGAGCATTGAAATTCTGGCTTTTTGTACGCAAATATTATTCCTCTTGACGAGTTTACTATTGCTCCCAAGCCATCGTCGTTGAAACAGTTTAATGTGTCTTTGGCTGAGCCTCCTTGGGCACCATAGCCTGGAACCAAGAAAAATGATTTTTGCATTAGTGTTCTTAGAACTTTTGCCTGTTCTGGATATGTTGCACCTACAACTGCGCCAACTGAGCTGTATCCATTACTTCCAATTTGTTCTTGTCCCCATTGGTTTACAAAAGAAGCCATCAGCTCAAAAACGGTTCTGCCATCGGCTAGTTTAACGTCTTGTAGGTCACCGGATGACTTGTTTGAGGTTTTAACCAGGACAAACATTCCTTTGCCAAATTCTTGGCAGGCGTTCACAAAAGGAGATACGCCATCTGTTCCAAGGTAGGCATTTACGGTAATTGCGTCAACATCAAACGAGTTCTCTTTTTTGGAGAAAACTTCAACGTTTCCAAGGTGTCCGTTTGAATAGGCTTTGGCTGTTGAGCCAATGTCGTTTCTTTTTGCATCCTCTATTACTAAAAGCCCTTTCTTTTTTCCGTATGCAACTGTTTTTTTAAAAGCAGTTATTCCTTCAGGGCCATATGCTTCGTAAAAAGCCATTTGTGGTTTTATTACGGCTACGTGTGGAAAAACCTTGTCGATTATTCTTTTATTGAACTCAAAAAACGAATAGCCAATTGCTTGAAATGTTTCGCCAAACTTGTCTTTTGCTTCTTTTGTAATGTGTTCTGGTATGCTTTCTATTCTCGGATCCAAACCAACAACCGCAACACTTTTTTTTCTGTTAATTTCACCTATTAACCTGTCTGCAAAATTTTTCATTCAACCACCTCTTTTATTTTTCTAAGTTCTGCAAAATCAGTTATTTCAAAGTCTGCTTCAAGAACCTCTTTTTTTGGTGTATAATTTACTGCAATTGTTTTTATGCAAGCATTCTTTCCTGCAGCAATATCAAATTTGCTGTCACCAACCATTACAGTATTTTCTTTTTCTTCATTGAGTTTTGATATTGTTAGATTTATTCCTTCAGGATTTGGCTTGCCGTTTGAAACTTTGTCACCGCCTACAACAAAATCAAACAAGTCGTTTATTCCAAGGGCTTTTAGCAGCAGTAAAACAATTGAGGTCTTTTTTGTTGTAACCACGGCCATTTTTATGCCTTTGGATTTAAGAAATGAAAGTGTTTCTTTCACATGCGGAAAAAGAATTGTTTTCTTGACACAAATTTCACAATACTGTTTCCTATATATGCCACTGGCTTTTTTTACAAGACCTTTTTTGCTTTCAGGCAAAACTGTTTCAAACTGTTTTTCGAGAGGCATTCCTATAAGGGTTTTAAAAAAAATTCTTGTTATTTTGCCACAGTCAAGTTCGCCAAGAACATAGTTTATTGTTTCAAAAATTCCTTGATTACTGTCAGCTATAGTTCCGTCAAAATCAAAAATAAGCAGTTTTACATCCATGCTATTTGCATCCTTTTTTATAGATTTCTAGGGAAAGTAATTTCTTAATTTATTTTGTACTTTCTCTGCAGTAATTTTTTTAAGGTTCTTATTTTATTTTAAGCGGTAGAATTTTTCTTTCTTTTTTTGTTTTTCATTTTTGTTATACAATTACATTGTTTTGAGGCTCTATAGCAATTGAATCCTTTTTTTGCAAATTCCTTTTTAGTAATTTAAAGGAAATTTGCTGCACAGTTCTTTTACCTGTTCTTTTGTTTTTTCTTTTAATTGCTTGTTTTCTGGGTCTTTTAGGATTTTTACCATCCAGTCTCCTACTTGTTTCATTTGCTCTTCTTTCATTCCCCTTGTTGTCAAAGCAGGGGTTCCGATTCTTATTCCAGAGGGGTCAAATGGCGACCTTGTTTCAAACGGAATGGTGTTTCTGTTTGTGTAAATTTCTGCTTCTGCCATGGCATCAGAGCCAATTCTTCCAGTTATGCCCAATGAGGTTGCATCCATTAGTATTAGGTGGTTGTCTGTTCCACCGGAAACCAGCCTGATTCCTGCTTCCAAAAATGTTTCGGCAAGGGCTTTTGCATTTTTGACTATTTGTTTTTGGTATTCTTTGAATTCCGGCTTCATTGCCTCTTTGAAGCAGATTGCTTTTGCTGCAATAACATGTTCCATTGGCCCTCCCTGCTGGCCTGGGAAGACGCCTTTGTCAATTGCTTTTGCAATTTCTTCTTTGCACAAAATAAGAGCGCTTCTTGGTCCTCTTAGGGTTTTGTGCGTGGTGGTTGTTATTACGTCGGTGTAAGGGGAACAGTTTGGGTGCACTCCTGCAAGAATTAGGCCAACTATGTGGGCTACGTCTGCCATGCTGTATGCTCCAACGTCTTTTGCAATTTCAGCAAATTCTTTAAAGTCTATTTCTCGAGGGTAGGCAGTTGCGCCTGAAACAATTAGCTTTGGTTTTTCTTTTTCAGCTATTTTTCTGACCTTGTCCATGTCAATTGTTTCGGTTTCCTTTTCCACGCCGTATGCTGCAAAGTCGTAGAGTGTTCCTGAAAAGTTTACAGGGTTGCCGTGTGTTAAATGCCCTCCGTGGGAAAGGTTTAGTCCAAGGACTTTGTCACCTGGCTTTAGCAAGGCAAAGTATACTTCTGCGTTTGCCTGGCTTCCGCTGTGAGGCTGAACGTTTGCATGAGGCATGTTGAATAGCTTTTTTGCCCTTTCAATTGCCAGTGTTTCTATCTGGTCAACAAACTGGTTTCCTGTATAGTATCTTTTTCCAGGGTAGCCTTCACTGTATTTGTTGGATAAAGGCGTTGCCATTGCCTCCAAAACTGCTTTGCTTGCATGATTTTCACTTGCAATCATTACAAGGCCGTTCTTTTGCCTGTTTGTTTCTTTTTCAATCAGTGAGAAGACTTCAGGGTCTTCTTTTTTTACATCTTCCAAATACAATTATTCCACCCCCAACAGAATGATAATAATTTGAAAGCAAATTAATTAAAAGTGCAACTGTTCAAATTCAATTGTTTGAAATTAATTAAAGTACAATTGTTTCAAATTCAATTGTTTGAAAGGGGAAAGCACAACCTATTTAAATAAGAAAACACTTTAGTCCTATAATTAAATGTGATGGGAATACGGTCGTATTTTTGTTATATAGATAGATTAATAAATAAAGAAATGAGAAATAGTAACAGTGCTTAGGCAAGTGAATTGTTTATGGCTTTGGGTGACTTTTACAAGGGAATTGAAGACAAGTACTATAATTTTGTTGACTGGCTTGACGGCAAGGGCTTAAACTTTTATCCGGTAATTGACAAAATTGAAGAGCACAATATTCCGTCGTTTCCAATTGCTGTTTTGGCACTTGTTCTAATAATTGCAGGAATTGCAATTGGCATTAGCATGCTTGTAATTCCGCAAACAGGAATTACTTTTGCTGTTTTGGACGAAGACGGAATTGCTGTTGAAGGTGCACAAATTCTTGTTACAACAAATTCAGGCATAGAGCTTGGTGGCGTTACAGGAGTTGATGGAAGGGTAACAATTGTTATTCCGGCAGGAAGTGCTGAGGCTGAAATTTCAAAAGAAGGTTATGCAAACGAAATTGTTTCACTTGAAGTTTTGGGCATGACAGAGGAAGAGGTCTTGCTTAAAAGCGAAACCACGGTTTTGTCAAAAACAATTCAGCTTATGAAAAGCGGCACAAGCCAGCTTTTGGATGAGGACATTTCAGTAAGGTTTACTTGTTCTGACCCAGAGGCATCAGGCTTTGATGAAATAAAGGTTTCAAGCGGGGGCACAATTGCTCTTGATGTTCCAGGCAATTGCGGTTCACTTATTGCAACTCCTTTAACAGGTTACAGTGCACCAAACGGAGTAATTAGTTTGCAGGAAACTGCACCACAGCTTTTCTTACAGGCAGTTGAATCAAATACCGGAACAGTAAATGTTTTTGTTGAAACAGAGGAAGGAGAAGCACTTGCAGGAATTACGGTTATTGTTTACAGCCAGGACGGAATACAAAAAGGAACAAGTTATACAAGCGCTGCAGGAACTGCGGTCTTTGAAAGTATTCCAACAGGTTCGTATTATGTTATTGTACATGATTCACAGGGACATTATGCAGGATATGACAGCAGCACAGAGGGAGTTTTAGGAATAAAGGAACTTGTAAAGGATGGCAGCGTTTCTTTTAATGCAGAGCTTTCAGAGGCAACTGTTGGAACAATAAAGGCAATTGTAAAGGACAGTTCAACAAGCCTTCCAATTGAAAACGCTGCTGTTTATCTTAAGAAGAACAATGCAACTGTTGACACAGCGTACACTGATTCAGAGGGAGTTGTTGAATTTAATGTTGGAGAAAATGTTGAATACTGTTTGGAGGTTGATTCAGGCGTTTACCTTATTGCAATTGTGAATAATGTTAGGGCAAGCCAGTCTTTTAATGAAATTTATCTTGAGGCAGCAACAGCTGGCAATACACAGGTTTTAAAGGTTGAAGTTGTTGACAACAGGCAGAAGCCAATTGATGGCGTTAGGCTTGTTTTGAAAAAGGCTGATGGGACAATTTATGCAAACAATGTTGTTACAGGAGCTGATGGAGTTGGCGAATTTACAAACCTTCCTTTGGAAACATACTATGTTTATGTTGTAAAAAAAGGTTTTGAGGGCAGGGACAGTGACCCAATAACACTTAGGTCAAGGCAGGAAAACAAAATAACGGTTGTTCTGCCAATTGGCTTTGGAAATTTAGAGGTATTGGTTTTGAATGACGAGTTGCAGCCAGTGCAGGGAGCGGTTATTGAGGCAATCAATGTTGTTGACGAAGAAAAGGAACAGGAAGCAATTACTGACCTTGATGGAAAGGCAATTTTTAATTTCAGGGCTGATAAAAAGGTTTTCTTTAAGGTTGATGCAGAAGAGTTTTTGCCATATTATAGCATTGCAGTAATGCCTGATGCAGACAGCACTGTGACAACAGAGATATTGCTTGCAAAAGACCCAGGGCAGGTAGAGGTAAAGCTTGTTGGAATGTATCTTGACGGAGAGGTTGCTCCAAAAGAGCTTGCTCCTGGACAAAAGTATACTGCAAGGCTTTTACTGCTTTTGCCAAAAAACAGCTATTTTGATGAAGCAGGATTGCATTTAAGAGTTGGAAATGCCAATGAAGGCAAGACAAATATTATGGAGGAGGACAGTGTTTACATCAGGAATGTTATTGCGTCAACTGCAGGCATTTTGAGAGGAACAAGCTTTACTCCTCCAAGCGGTTATGCCATTGATTCAACACACCTTACAACAGGGGATAGCAAGTGGGCAAGCCTTGGTTGGAGTAATGCAGGGCAGGGAGCTTATGCTGTTGAAGCAGAAATTCAGGTAAAGGATTCTGCACAACTTGGACAATTGTTGTATATTAATTACAGGGGATTTGGAAAGAAAGACACTTATACAAGATTCCCTGCAGACTCTGCACTTGGAGGAGCTGAGTCAACGGCTTCAAAGCAGGCGCTTTATGCAAATACAGAGCAGGAGGTTTATACTGCTGGCCCAAGCAGCCTTTGCGGAACCAGCTTTTGCAAGACTTTTGGAGTTGAGGACATTGTGCGCAATTTGAAGGTAGATGTGATTGACCAGTACAATGGAACTATTGGAACTGTTTACAGGCTGCATTTTACAATTACAAGCATTGCAGAACAGGCGTTTACAAACAGCACTATTGAATTCGGAAGCCAGGGAGACGGCTTGAGGTTTGAAGATTATGCAATAACTGATGCCACAGGAAAAAGAAGCGAGGGCAGTGTTGAAGGATACTTGCTTTCAAAGGAAATTGGAACCATGAGCAAGGGAAGCAGTGTATTTGGGTTTGTTGATTTTAGAACGGAGAAAGAAGGAAGCAATCCGTTTACAATTGTAATAAAGTCAAACAGCCAGCCTGTTTTAAGCGAGGGAATTGACATAAGTGTTGAGGCAGCAGAGCAATTGCAGCTTGACGTTTTGCCAAAGGAAATAATTCCAATGATTGACAATCAGATTCTTGTAAGGGTAAGCGACGAAAGCGATGAGCCTGTAAGCAATGCAATTGTTACTGCAACAATTGATGACGCAATAGTTGTTTCAACCGAAAGCAATGGCTTAGGAGTGATTGAGTTTAAGCTTGAGATGCCTGTTTCAGGAAGCGTGCTTGTGATTACTGCTGAAAAGACAGGGTATAAGGGAGCAGAGCTTGAGGAAAAAATTGACTCAAGCATTTTGACTGTTACACCGCCTGAAATAAATGAAAAGCTTGATGTTTTGCTGACAGAGGTTGAAAAGCAGATTTGGTTCAACAACCAGACTGTAACAGATTTGGTGATTTCAAAGCTAACGTTCAGCAGCGACTTTGAAGGCCTTGTTTCTTTTGAGTGGGATGAGGATTATATTGGTGAAGGAATTAATGCTGATACAGACATGAATGTGTTCCTGTTGATTGGATTAACAGAACAGGGAACTCTTGTGGAAACACCTGTAAAGTTGGAGGGTTCTTTGTCAATTTATTTGCTTAGTGCAGAATTGCAGGAAACCTTTGTGGAAAATTTGCCCATAGAAATAAGAATAGGGCTTGGAGGAGAAGCAGACAGTGACGATTGCATTGAAATTGTTCCGGTAAAGTGGGATATTACAACATCTGCAGACGGAGCAATAACTGAAGAATTTTCAATAAAGAACAATTGTACTGTTGAAAATCAGGAAATTGCCCTTTCAAAACTTGAAGCCAAAGTAATTAATGGAAGCAGCGATTCACTTGGCCAGTTCAAAATAAGCAGTGATGATTTGGAAATTTCTTCAATAGTAATTGGAGAAGAATACACTTCACTTGCAGACCTGTTGCCGGTTGGGTTTGAAGGAGAACTTCAGATAGAATTTGTTCCAACTTCAACAATTGAATCAGGAACAGCAAAGCCAAAAATTGAATTCAAGGCAGTGCATCCAATAGTTGAAGGCGAGGAAAAAATTTCAGTAAAGCTTCCTGTTGAAATAAGTGTAAGCAATCTTGAAAAATGCATTGAGGTTATTGCAGACGAACCAATTGAGGTTGAAACAACTCCAATGAACACCGGATTTGGACAGTATGGAAATTATGGCGGAAGCTATAATCCAGGTTATCAGGGCGGTTACGGTGGCTACGGAGGATACAGCAGCATTCCAGGAGTTGGTGGAGGATATAGCAATTCTGGTTACGGGGGAATGACAGGCGGTTACGGAGGAAGCAGTTATGGCAGAAGCAGTGGTTATTATGGCGGAAGTGCATATCCTTACTCTAATTTTAGTTCACCTTATTACACAAACTATTATGATACTGACCATGATAATTCCTGGAAATACGGCCTTGGAGAAAACAGTTTTATTGTCAAAAACAATTGTTCAGAGGCAGTTGAAATAGACATTGATGTTCCTGCACAAATCAGGGTAGACGAAGAAAATTTTGAGATTTTGCCAAATTCAGATACTAGAGTAAGGGTTGAATCAGGATACAGAATGGGCAAATATGAAGTTGATATTATGGCAAAAAGAAAAGGAAGCCTTGATAAGGCTTTGAAAATTGAGTCACTTGACGTTATTGTAAGAAGAGCAGGAGAAATGGACGAGGAATGCCTTCAGCTTAGCACAAACAAAATAAAGCTCAACAATTTTATAGGCAAGCCAGTAAAAACAGAAATATACAATTACTGTTATGATGTAGGAGTAAGGCTTCCAAGCGGCGGCAATATAATAGACTTTACCTGCAAGGTTGCAGGACAGCCGCAGAACACTTACAGGTTTGAAGGAAAAGAGGAAACAACTGCTTACTTCCAATACCAACAGTATGGCTACAATGACCCTTTTGCACAGCCAAGCTCTTACATAAATCAGCCTCCTGGAAACTATGGGGGGGAAACTTTCCTTCCAACAGGGCCTTATGGCCCAAGCTATGGAAATGCCATTAGTTCAAGCCAGGGATACAATTACCCTTATGGAAGCAGCCCTTACGGCAGCAACAACTGGGCTCAAAACCAGGTTGGAGGCTACACAGGCAGGTGTGAATTGATTGACTCTGTTTACGTTACAGATGAACACACAAGCGGAATGGACGATGGAAAAACAATCCAGACAGTAGAATTTGAAATAAAGCCTGCGTTAAATTATAGAAAAATGTTATGCGAATTCCAGGGCCAGATGCCGTTTCAAAGCATTTTTGGACTAAGAGTAATGCTAAGCCAGGCTTATTACAGGGTTTATGTTGATGCCTCAGCAAATGTCAAATACTACAATCCGTTTGGAAGTGCAACAAACAAGTATTTCCACGTGACTTTGGAGGATATGTGGGGAATTGGCGACACACTTGACGAATGCATGCGCAATGCAGGCATTGCAGGAATATCTGCCCAAAGGCTTCAAAAATGCAGGGAAGCAGGAAGCACTGCACCAATAATCTCGGTTGTGAATACCGCTGGTCTTGATTTTTCAAGAAAAGGATACCAAAAAGGCTTTGTTCCACAGGGCTTGTTTAATGCAAATGATGTTTATGAATATACTGCAGACCCTGATGTTTTGAATATTCCACCTGCTTCAGGAAAGGCAAGCATTGTTGAAATAATTCCGCGCGAAATAGTGCACGAAAGCGGTGTAAGAATTTCGTTTGAGACAGTTAAAACAGAGTGTCCTGCACCATACCCTGGGGGAAATTGGACAATTAAAATGAACATTGACAGGTCAGGCATGGATGAAAGCATTGGCTGTGCAATAATTAACAACCAAATTGCCATAAAGGTTTCAAGGCCAATGTTTTGGGAAAGCCCAAAAGAAACAATTTTACCGGTAAGAGTTAACGTGCTTAACAGAAATGAAAGCATAGACAGTGTAGACCCAACCACCTGCAGCACGCCGGGTTCGATTACACCAACAAGTGTAAGGTGTGCAGCAGGCGGAGTATCAGGAAAAGGAACTAATGAAAAGTATGGCTTTGACAGGCTTCCGTTTGACTGGATCTGGAACGGAATTGACATACAGCAATGTGATGAAAAAACAAACGGCGGAAAGGAAAGCTTTTGTGACGGAGTACAGTTCTCAATTGAATTGAACAAAAAGGCAGAAAAAGTAAAAGAGTTTGTCACAGAAAACAAGGCAATTATTGACGATTACGCAGAATTCACAGGCGTTGCAAAGGAGTCAAAAAATCTTTACAGGCTTGTAAAAAAGCAGATAAAGGTAAAAAGCCAGCCAATCGGAGTTGCAGATGACAAGGCAGTTGAAACAATATTCTACTTAAAGGCAGACAATGAAATTCTTGAAACTGAAAACAAGAAAAGCATAACAGACAAGCTCAAGAACCTTAAGAGCATGACCAAAGACGTAACTGAAAATAACATGTATTCCATTGCAACACAAACTGTTAAGACACTAAATGCCATTTCATCGGAAGACAGGAAAAGGACTGTTGCAGTTGTAAGCAAAAGCTTTGCAGAAGATTCAGAAAATGAGGATGTTGCTGAATTTGTTGGAGTAAGCAAGCCCGCAACCGGAGAAGGAGCAGTGTTTGACAAATATGTTTTTACACTTGACGAATACAAAGCGTTTAATGAAAAGCTGGTTGACGCGCTTGGAACTCAGGGCAAATGCTCTAAGTACAATGAAGATGGAGTGTTAGAGGAAATTGATGTTACAGACGACGATGACAAAAAGCTTGCTGTTATGTGTGAAATTACAGGCGGTGAACAGTCAGGTGGCGGGGCAAAAGAGGAATTTGTAAGCAACATTTTCCTTCAAAACCTGTCCAATGCAATTAAGGCAGGTGGATTTATTGTAGGAGCAGTTTCAGAAGAAGGAAATGAAAATGACGGCGTTAAATATATAGTTAGCAATGCAAAAGATGCAAGCGGCTTGAAAAAGGTTGGGGGCAACAGTGACTTTAAAGCCTTTTACAATAAGGATGTTGACTTTGTTTCATTCCTTATAAAAGACGGTTACAACAGCAGTTTGAGAACAGACTTTACTGCATTTTATACAAACGAGTCATTTGGAGAAACATCTGTGTCAAAGGCAACTTTGGAGGAAACAAAATACGGAACAGGAAACTGGAAATTTGGAAACATAGGGCAGGAAAGTAAGGAATCATATTCTTTGGGAACATCAGGCCAGTACAGGATTTTGCTTGGTTTAAACTTTGCTGATGAGGACAACCTTGAATGGAATATTGGTTTTGAAAGAGAAAAAGTTCTTAAAGAAATTAAACCAGAATTTGAAAACAATTACATGTTAAGCATGCCGTTTGACGGAGAAATAGGGCTTGCTGCAGGCAGCGGAAGGGACGGATACGGTGTTCTTTTAACAGGCAACAAAAGCATACTGCTTGAGTATGATAATGATAACACAGCAAAAAAAGCAACAGAGATTACAAAGCCAGCAACGGAAAACACAGGCAGTGCATTTGAACAATACAGTTTGCAAACTTCCAACGCACTTTCAGTAACAAATACAGGGGTTGTGTTTAAGGTTATTGGAAGCACAATAACAAGCAATCCTTCAAAGCCTGCAAGAGTAAATCTGGAGCTTAACAAAAGAAGCGGTGCAGGAAACGAAGGACTGGTATACAATTTGGTTGAAGGCGGTTTTGGTACAGGATTAATTGGAGACCTTAACCCATGGTTTGTATGGCAGGAAGGCGAAAAAACCTTTTCAGACCAGGTTCTTTCAAGACCAATTTCACAAACACTTTGCCGCGAAATTGGCACAGCCGGCTACCACGGGTTTGTACAGGAAATCGGAACAAAAACAAATTTTAAAGGCCTTGTAATTCTTCCGTTTGAAAAAGAATATGTACTGCAACTTATCTGCAATCAGGGAAGCATTGGAAGTGCAACTGCACTAAATACTATTTCTGCAAATGCAGGGTGGAGAGCAGGCACAAGCAACCAGCTTACCCTTAACACAAACACCGACACTTACAGCAGCAGCCTTGAGTACTTTGTTGAAAGCATTGACAATGGAAAGATGTGTTTTACACCAGGGCAGAATGGAATTACCCTGAATTGGAACAAGGAATACCTGCTTTCAAATGTTGGCACAAACCAGTGAAAAAAAAATTCACTAAAACTTTTTTAAACAGTAAAAGGTGGCTAAATAGTAGCATATTTAGCAAAGCAAAGTAATTTATATATAGAAAAGAAATATTCTAATAGCCTAAAAAAGTTTAAAGGCTTAAGCAGCAAACAGCAGGGGAAAAGCAAAACAGGCATTGAAAAAATTAGCAAAAGTTTGAAGGATTAAATATCAAGGGGAAAAGCAAAATGGGCATTGAAAAAATTAGCAAAAATTTGAAGGATTTCTATTTTGGCATAGAAGACAAATGGTATGGCTTAATTGACAAAATCGATACAAAGATTCCTGTCCACGGGCTTGTTGACAGAATTGACAATGTTGTTCCAAGCTTTGCACTTTTTCTTGTAATAATTGCCCTAATTGTTCTTGCAATTGCCCTGCCTTTTTTAACTGCACCCACAGTGTTGTTTTCATTCAAGGTTACTGATGTAGATGATTCACCAATTGAAAATGCAAGCGTGCAGGTGTTTTTAGATGGTGCTGAAATTTTCGCAGGAACAACAAATGAAAACGGTGAAAGTGCAAATGCAAGAATTGAACCTGGTGAAACAATAAATGTTTCTGTTTCAAAAGACGGCTTTGTTGAATTTGAGGAAGAAATTGAGGCAAATGAATCAACATACCTTTACAGCATTATACTAAGGACACTTGAGGCAAACACTTATAATATTTTATTAAAAGACGGATTTGGCCAGCCAATAAGAGAAGAACTTAGTCTTTCATTTACCTGCAGAAATACCAACGCAAGCCCGCCTGCAAGTATTATAACTTCAACAGGAACTGCAACAGTTGTAGAGCCAGCAAACTGCAACGGACTAATTGTAAGCGTTCAGGGGGAAGGATTTGATTTCAAAAGCTCGATTGAATTAGTGCAAACCGAACAGACAATTTACCTAATGGAAACTGTTGAAGAGCTGGCAAATGTAACCATTGAATTATACTACAACAATTCATTAATCAGCGAAAATGTTACTGTTTACCTTTATAAAGACAACGGAACTGTTTCAGGCATTGGGCCTGTTGAAACAGAAATAAGCCAAAATGGAATTGCGTTTTTTGAAAGACCTGCTGGAGAGTATTTTGCAAAAACATCGGGTTATGGAAGCTTTGCTGTAGCCGAATCTTCTGTTTTTACAGTGGTTGAAAATGAACTTACAACAATAAGAATTGATTTGGAAGAAAGTGTTGTAGGCAGCATTAAAGTATTAATTGTTGACGGAGTAACAGGCGGCGAAGTTGAAGGTGCAAGAGTTGCCTTAATGCGCCAAGGAGAAGAAATTGACACAAAAACCTCAAGCGATTCACCGCTTGAATTTCCTGTTGCACAGGATACAACTTATACTGTTATTGTTGACCACAAAGCATATTGCTTAAAGTCAGTGCACAATATAACAATCAGCGAATCAGTGCAGGAAATAGAACTTACTCCGGTAAATGAGGAATGCGGAGGAACTTTGGAAACCAGAGTGCTTGACCAGTCAGGAAATCCGGTAATAAATGCAACAGTTGGCCTCTATAATTCAGACGGGTTTAGTGTCGGATTTGGAACCAGAATAACAGATATTAATGGAGTGGTTGAATTTTCAAGGGTTCCAAGCGGAGACTATAAAGCATTTGCATTTAAGGAAAACAGCAGTGGGTGGAGCGACTCAGAGCACTTTGTGCAAAGGGCTGCTGAAAGCACTGTTCTTACAGTAGTGCTTATTGCAGGGGATGGAACAATAAGAGTAAAGGTTTCTGACAAGGAAGGAATGCCAGTGCAGTTTGCACAGGTTGCATTTGTTGACGCATTGACCAACATTCCAATCGGTGGAGGTTCAATGCCTGTTCAGGATGTTAATGGAACTGTAGAGCTTACCACAAGAGCTGATAAAAAGATTTATATTATTGCAAGCAAGGACGGTTTTGCAAATTTTACTTCAACAATTGTTCCGGTTGTTGCAGACAGTGTCCAGTTTATTGATGCAATTCTTGAAAAAGAAATTTTGCAGGGAGAGGTTGAAATTGAATTTAAGGGAATGTACAGGGACAATAAGCGTGCAAAAAATATCGGACCAGGAGAAGATTATGAAGCCTTGTTTGAGTTAAGAATTCCAGCCAACAAAAATTATGATTCAATCGGAATGCATGTAAGAACAGGCGACAAGGAAACAATGGAGCTTGACAAAATTGTATTAAAAAGCATTAATGCTTCGGGAAATGTTGAAATAATAAAGGCAACTTCCTACGGAAAAAATAATGGTTATGCAATTGATTCAGAGCATATTTCAAGCGGGAATGCAAAATGGGCAAATCTCAAATGGAGTGCGCCATCAACAGGAATTGTTCAGGTAAAAGCAGGCATTAGAGTAAAGGAAACTGCAAATTTGGGAGACCAGTTAAACCTTTTCTACAGGGCATTTGGAGAAGAAAATGGAAATTATAAACGCGACCCTGTTGACCTTGAATTGGGAGAAGCAGAATCAGTAGCAGGAAAAGCAGGGCTTTATGCATCAGCAAAGCAGGAAATTTTCCAGCTTGATATTGAAACAATCTGCGACGAAAGCTTTTGCTTTAGCGCAAGCATTTTAGATGAAGAAGATGGATTGGCATACAATGCCAATGAAAGCTTTTCAGGAAAAGTATTCAGACCATACAAATTTACGTTTTCAGTATTAAACAATTCAGAGTTTGAAGAAAATTCTTACATGGATTCGGAAATAAAGATTTCAAACGAGGACAATGCACTTTTGCTTCAGGAGTACACAATTTACGGGGCGCAAAATCAGAAAACTCAGGCAGTTGTTCAGGGAAAAACTACAGAGTGGATTGAAACAGGAGACTTTTTGCCAAACAACAGCATTTCAGGAACAATTGATTTTACTCCGCAAAAAAGCGAAATTGGCCTTCTAACAATAGAGGCAAGGAGCGGGCAAAGAATAAGGTTTACTAAAACAATTGCTGTGAGCATTGCTTCAGACAATGAAATGAATGTTGTTGTTGTGCCTGAAATACTTCCAAGCGGAATTGAAAACACAATTACCATTACTGTAAAAGACAGTGTAACAGGAGCTGAAATTAACGGAGCGCTGGCAAAGGCAAAGGACAGGTTTGGAACAGTTGTTGATGAAAAAACCACAAACAGCAGGGGTGTTGCAATACTTAGCCTGCCTTCACTGCAGCCGGGAGAAAAAATAAGTCTTATTGTCGGAAAGCCTGATTATGCAAGCTTTGAAAAAATGCTTGACGTAAATCCGGATGTAGTAAAGGTTGCTCCTTCAACAATAGGGGTTGCATTGAATGCAAAAACAATTACTGAAACTCAGGACGATTTTACCCTTGAAAATATTACTTCCTTTGGCCTTGCAATAAAGGAAATGAGACTCAATGGCCAGCTTTATGGTTTAATTGATGAAGAAAGGGTAAAAAACTGGCTTTTTACTTATGATGGAGAAACAATTGGCCCAGGAAATGTTAAGGAACTTCAGCTTGCAACATTCCTATCAGAAAAAGGAAAAAAGCTTGAGAAAGCAAAGCAATTGCAGGCAGAGCTTGAAATTACTACAGAAGCACTTGGAAATGAATGGACAATAATTGTTCCTGTAAAAATAAGCATTGGACTTGGAGGAGAAGTAGATGACCCTAATTGTTTTGTAATTACAAAAAAGGAGTGGAAGGCAAGTACTGAAGGAAATCCAATAGAAATAGAATTTGAAGTGCAAAACAACTGCAGTATTGGAGGCGCTGCTGTTTCATTGAGAAATATTTCAGCCCGGGCTAATTGGGAATCAAACCAAACAGGAACGTTTTCAATCAGGACTCCGGACAATTCAATGGAGTTAAGGTCAGGATATAGCAAAACGTTTTCAGGATTGCTTGGACCAGAGGAAAAGATTCCTTTGGTGTTAGAATTTTCACCAAACGGAGGAGTAAACGGCAAAGGAATTGCAGCAATTATATTTAAGGCAGAAAATCCAACAGAGCACGGTGCACAAGAGCTTTCAAACGAGCTTATGGCAGAAATTGTTGTTGTAAATTTGATTGACTGCATTTCGTTTGACAAAGAAATTCTCAGAATAAAACCAGAGGAAACCGATTCCTTTTCTGTTGAAACAAATGGCTGTGGAGTATTAAACGACATAAGGCTTGAATCAGAAATTGCTGTAAGCAATGAAAACTTTACTTTGGGAGAAACAGACTCAAGGGAAATTGAGGTTCTTGCCGAGAAAAACATTCCGGGACAGTATCCAATAAAGGTTTATGCAAAAGACTCAGACCAGGTTAGGGAAAAGCTAATCAAAACAATCAGGGTAAGAATTCTTGCATCAGGCTGCATTGAACTTTCAAGGTATGAATTTGACGTATTTGACAATCCAAACGACCAATATGACGGATATGACACAGTGGAAGTAATAAACCACTGTTATAACAAGCCTGTTACTGCAAAGGTAAAGTTTGACGAAAAGGATTTAATGGGTGCCATAGAAGATGGTTTAATTTATGGCCTGATTACAGGAGTAATCGGAGGTTTTATGTCATCTGACGACGTAAGCCCTGTGACAGGAAAACCAATTACACAAAAAACAATTGAAACTGTAGGGGAAGCTGTTAAAACAGGAACTCCGCAAAGTGTAGGCATTAGCAGCATACAGATGGCACAACAGGCTGCAAGAACTTATGGCAGTCCAACTTCTTCAAACATTAGAGAGGAATATTTTATTCTTTATTATCCTGACAAGACAGTTACCGGAGAAAAAAGCGCTAGTGGACACTGGACAATAAATGCTACCTCAAACCGGTCGCAACTACCGACAGGTGAACTGCCAGCACCTAGGCCAGCTCCTGCACCTACTGGAACTTTTGCATTAGGTTCAGGCCCAACAGGCTTCACTCCACTTTTTGGCGGTGGAGAAGGCTTTCTTGGAGGTATTGGGAAAAGTGTTTTGGGACCGCCTTCTTTCCTTGGATGGGGAACGCAGGGTCTTGTTATAGGAAGTGCGATTGCTTATATGAATCAGGATAAAGGCGAATTTGATTTTACAACAATTCAGGATGATTTGGTTTACAAGCAAACTAATCTTTTAATGCCAGGCGCTACACTTGAAGAGGATAGTTTGGTGGAAGTTCCTTCAGAGGACATAATTGTAAGAGACCTTGATGAAACAAGCACTGAGCCAAGGCATGATAATCCGCAGTTAAGCACGGAAAAAAGAATGCTTGGATTCCTGAATGTTGGAGGAGTGGTGCAGGAAGACCCAGCAACACCGTTGTACAGAATTCTTAAAATTGAAGGGGAAAGGCTTGGTTATGAAACAGAGTACGAGCTTGACGAAGAGGAGTATCCTGAACTTGAAGTAACTGAGAGAAATAAGCATGTTGAAAGGTTTAGACTGCAGTTTAATTCATTTGACCCAATGGAAGAAAAGCAGGATTTAAAGCCTATTGCAAACTGCCAGTTGGGAAATGTTTCAGGTGTAACAGGACCTGATGCTGTTCCAAAAGTTAAATTTGACTGGAGCTGGGCTGCAATAAGTGAAGACAACTGTGATGAAGGAAATGAGGATTATATTTATTGTGATGCAACCCAGTTTAGCATTGAAATTTTGAAAAAAGTGCAGGAATTAAGGGAATTTGTTGAATTCAACAGGCCGTTTGATTGCCCTACCAGTGCAAGTGCTGTTGCAATAACGGAACAGGAGCTTATTGAAACAGGAGGCGATGTTGGAATTACAAGGATTCAGGCAAACAGAGTTGGGACAAGCGATGTAAACATTGTTGTAATGTCTGAAAGCAATAATGGCAAGATAATGGATGCAGAATTAATGGTTTATTTAAAGCAGGGAGGCAGCCTTGTAAAAAGCTGTACAAGGCAGTTCAGTATAGTAAGCAAAACAATTGAATCATGCAATCTTGAAGGAGTTGCAGCTGGAGAATACACAATTGAAGCAGAGCTTGTTCCGGCACTTTGTGAGGACTGTGAAAACAATAATGCCGGAAATGATTTAATTGAAGCAGATTTTTTCCTTGGAGAAACAGGTGTTGCAGAATGTGAACCATATAATACAAAGAGGCTTGTAAACTTCCTTATTGCAGGAAATTATTCAGCAAGCCAGATTGAGGAAATTCAGAAGCTAATAAATTTTAATGCTAACCTTATTGAAGATGCTTACACAAATGATTTCAGGGCAGATTTTGACGAATTCTGCAAAACCAAAAGCTTCTTTGACTGTCCTGAGTATTATACAGGCGAAGAAGGTTTGCAGCGCTTCTTTTCAGATTCTGAAAGGTTTGAATTTGACTATTCAATGGCACCACATGCAGCATTGGATGCAGGAAAGTATGCTGTAACAATAAATATAGAGTATGACAATGACAACTGGCAGCTCTTTGTTAACGGGCAGCCTGATGCAAAGATTGTAATTGAATTGACTGAGTTAAGCACTCCTGAACCAAACAGCCCGTTCTATTATCTGCCGTTTGACGGACTGGTGGGAATTGATTCAGAAAACGGAAGGCAGGGATATGGAGTAAATTTTAGGCAAACTTCAGAGGAAACAATAAAGATAAACAATTCTGCTTACCAGCCTGTTTTCACTACAAATATCGCAAACACTACGCCAATATTTAATGGATGGATTGATGCAGGATTTAGCAACAGCTTTGATATATTAAACATAGAAAACAGGGGAATTCTTTTGGATGTTCAGGCAAAATCAGAGGCAACCTCAATTGTGCTTTCACCAAGCTATGCTACTCCAGTAATGATGGAGGTGGATTACAGTACAGGAAATGATGCTTATGGATTTTACTCAATTGAAATTGACAACAGTCCACATACTGCTTCAACAAGAATGATTCCTTGGTCAGGTGTTGGAACAATATGCCGTGATTTTGAGGACAATCCGGTTACAGAAGCTTGGCAGGAAACATGGGATATTCATGGTGGAATTTCAGGCAATATTGAATGTGCAATTGGCACAGATATAACAGATTATGGGGTTGAATGGTGCAATCCAATTAGGGTTGGAAAGACTTTCCTTCAAAGTGTTGTGTTTACGCCACAGGACAAAACCAGCCTTATGAAAAGGACAATTTATTCAGATGGCATGACTTTGTACAATTCAGGCGAAAGCGGAAACCAGATTTCACTAAATGGTGTTCCTGGAATGGAAAACAACAGCTTTGGAACAAACACAATTGACAGTTTGCAGGATATTTTTGACCTTGTTGAGGAAAATAAGGTTTGCCTTGTTGGACAGGGAAGCAGGATAAGCAATAAGTTTTTCTGGAATCCGAAAGAGGTCCTTGAAGAAATTTCAACGCAGAGGGATATGGCGGATACGGAATGTATTACCTTAAATTAAATAATTTTTTTACAAGTGATTTGAAAGAATTATTAATTTTTTTTTACAATGGGTTTGAAAGAATTTTACTTAAAAGCAGAGGACAAGTGGTATGATGTTCTCGACAGGATAGATGCACACATACCTGTTTACAAAATTGTTGACAAAATAGATACAGCAGTACCAAGCTTTGCACTTTTTGTCGGAGTTGTTGTATTGCTTGCAGTTGCATTTGTTGTGCTTAATCTGAATTTTGCAGGAGGAGTAAGCCTTACTGTAACAATAGAGGATGCTGGCGGAAATTTGCTTGAAGGGGTTTCATTTGATTACACTGTTGGCAACAGCATTAATTCCGCAGTTACCAATAAGGATGGAAAGGCAGTTATTTTTGTTCCTGCAAATTCAACAGTTGAAATAATGGTTCCTGTGGCAAATGTTGACGGAGTTGTGTTTGAAGAGGCAAAGAAAACTATTTTTGTTGAAGATTTTGAAATATCTGAAAGTATTGTGTTAATGGAGGAAAGCCCTGCTTTTGTTGAAAGGACAATTCTTTTCCAAAATGGTGCAGGTGAAAGGATTACCGGAAGGGCAATAAGGGTAAGGCTTAGCTGTGAAAACCCTTTGGTTTCCCCAAGCCCTCTTGAGGTATCAGACCTTGACTTTGATGGAAGCATTACTGTAAAGGAGCCAAGGGATTGTGGAATATTCCAGGCAACTGTTTTGGAGCCTGAAGAATTCAGTCAAAAAAGATATATTTTAAATCAGGGAACGCAAACTCTGAGGCTTGAGGCATTGCCTGTTGCAAAAGGAACAGCCAGAATAAAAATAAAGGACTCTGGCGGAAATCTTGTGCTTTCAAACAATTTTAATGTAAAGCTTTTGGATTCAGATGGGCTTAAGGCAGCTGAAAAATATTCACAAAATTATGGAGAAGTTATTTTTTCAAATATTACGGCAGGAATTTATAGCGTTGTTGTAGAGGATGTTTCAGGAGATTATGGAATTGCAAACCAGTCAGGAATTAGTGTAAGCGTTGATGAAATCACATCTGTTAATGTTACTGTAGGCAAAAGCATAAAGGTTACTCTTAATGTTTCGGTTGTTGAAAAGGAAACAGGAAATGAAATTACAGGCGTGACTTTGAAAGTAATTGATTTGGATGGCAAAACAATTGCGGAAAAAAGCACTGGTGAAGAAAACACCACTGTATTCAGGCTTACTGAAGACACAGGCCATCAGTTGTTTGCAGTGCACAATGATTACCTTTATGAAATTGTTAATTTGCCAAGTGCAGGAACATTGGATATTGAAGTTGAAATGGAAAAGATTACGGCTTCAAACAGCGGAAGGGTGGAAGTTAAAGTTGTTGACGAGGACAATTTTCCTGTAAAAAATGCAAGGGTTAAGCTTCGTTTTTTGGATACTGGAATGCTTGTTCCAATTGAGCCTGAAATGACTGACAGCAATGGTTTTGCAGGTTTTGCAGGAGTAAAGTCAGGGAGTTATTATGCTTATGTTGAAAAATATCCTGCTTCAGGCGACAACCAAAGTCAGGGAATGGAAATTGACATAAGGACTGTTACAAAATTCACAGTGGTAATGATTATTGGTGACAGTGTTGTACAGGTAAATGCATTTGATGAAGACTTATTGCCTGTTGCAGAGGCCGAAGCCGAATTTTTTGCCCTTTCAGGAGAAAGTTTGGGAAAGATTCCTTTAACTGACGGCACAGGGCAGTTTGACCTTAAGGCAGACAAAATGGTTTTTGTGGTTGTAACCCATTCCGATTTTATGGCTATTCAGGCAATGCCAAAACAGCTTTGGCCAAATGAAATTATACATTTTGATGCTTTAATGGAACCAAAGCTTATTCTTGGAGAGCCAGAGCTTGAATTTGCCGGAATTTTTGACGAAACAGGAATTCAGGTTCAGGAAATGAATGCAGGAAAACGGTATATTGCAAAATTCAAGCTAAGCATTCCGGAAAGCGGGGATTATGGCAATGGAGGCATTCATTTTAGGGTAGGTGACGAGCGATTTTTGATAAATGACCCCCTTGTAATAAAGGAAGCTGTTGCAGGCGGTATTGAAGAGCAGTTAAAGGGAACATCCTATAGCCCCCCAGCAGGCTATGATGAAGACCTGCAAAATGTTACTGTAGGGGATGCAAAATGGGCTAATATATTCTGGAACCAGCTTGAGCCAATGAATTATTATGTTGGCTTTGAAGTAAGGGTAAAAAGCCAGATTACGCCTTATACAAGGCTTCCAATGCATTACAGGGCATGGGCTGTTAATGGAAGCAGGCAGTATATTAGAACCCCTGAGGATTCAGAGCTTGGGTTTTCTGAAAGCGTGTCAGGAAAGCAAAGCCTTTATGCAAAGACAAGGGATATTGCATTTTTGGAGGGACAGGCAGCAGAATGCCAGGAAGACTTTTGCTACAGTGGGGAAAGCATTCTTGATGAGGACCTTGGATTGTATATTTATAAACCATATGAGATGAGGGCAGGCAGTCCGCACAATTACACTTTCAGCATACTAAACAACAGCGAACGCCAATACAGCAATAGCGAATTATACATAACTGTTGATGGGATTACTATTGATTCTTACGCAATACAAAATGCTTCAGCGCAGGAAATAAGCAATGTTGGAATTTCAACCAAAGAAATTGAGGCAATTAATTTAGGCACTTTTACAAAGGGCAAAAGTGTTTCAGGAAATGTTCATTTTACGCCAAACACAATCGGGCTTGGAGAAATTGAGGTAAAGGTTATTGCCGACGGACGGGTTGTATTTCAAAAAAGCATTTTTGCCTCAATCCTTTCGGAAAACGAGATGGTTATTGCAGCAAGCCCTGCGCATATTCCGTCATATGTTGCAACAGCGCTTGAAATTTCAATTTATGACCCGGTATATGAGTATGATATTGACGAGGCATTTGTAAGGGTTAATGTGAAAAATCCTGACAAGACAGAATTGTTTTACACTGCAACAACAAACGGTTTTGGAAAAGCAATAATTGATTTGCCTGCACTTGACCCAAGAACTGTTATAATTATTGAGGCTGAAAAGCCGGATTATTTTGCAAACCCTTTGGAGCTTGTTGTGGACTCAAATATACTTCGCTTTGAGCCCCCAAAAGTAGAGACCTTAATGGAAACAAGGGGGGCACGGGAACAGCTTTTTAATGAAAGGATTGAAAACACAACCGGCCTTGAAGTTGAAATCAAAAATGTTTCGCTTACAGGAAGGTTTAATGGGTTGCTTGACAGGCAAACAATGGAAAATTACTCAAAGCAGTTTATTGGAACAAAAATAAAAGCAAACGATTATGAAACATTTCAATTCTTTAAAACAAGGCTTTCAGAAAACATTGAATCAATTGCCCTTGGAAATGAAACATTATACGGCGAATATATTGTTACCTCGTACAATGAAGAAACAGGAATTGAGTGGGATACAATTATTCCGTTGGAAGTTGCAATAAAAATAAGCAACTTGCCAGACAATGCACCCTGCATTGTAATCACAAGGCAGGAATGGTTAGGTTCAACACAGGAAAACAGGTCAACAATTGAATTCCAGGTTCAAAACAACTGCATTACTGGCGGGAGAGCGTCAGAACTTGACAGCCTTCAGGCAAAACTTTCATGGAATTCTGACATAATGGGCCAGGTTGAATTAAGCTTAACAGACCCTGAAAGCGGGCAAACCAATACCGAAACATTGAAGCCTGAAATGCGGACAAAAATCATTTCAGGGATAAGACCTGAAAGCACATTTTACGGAATGCTTACATTTACTCCAATGTCAGGATTTTTGGGAAAGGACGCAGTATTCTCAGTTGGCATTGACGGAGCAATCAAAACAAGTGCAGGGAAATCATTTGTAGGCTCAACACCAAACGAGATTTCATCAAGCATTAGAATAATTAACTTAAATCAGTGCATACAATACCCTGGAGCAGAAGACATAATTGAAATGTCTGGAGACACAGCAAACTTTACTGTTGACACAAGCCAGTGCGGAGAGATTTCAATTGACATAGAATTGTGCCAAAACGACACTGAATGCAGGAGCGGAACATCAGAGGGAGGCATTACAGTAACACCAACACAGTTTACTCTTAATGCAACTAATCCGGCAAAGGAAGTGCTTGTTGCAAGGCAAAGTATGGCAGGAATGTATGGAATTCATGTTTCGGCAAAAACACCTGGAAAAAGCTATAGAAAAGTTGCTTTAATAGATGTACTTGTAAAGCCAGAGGGAGATGAGACATTTACTTTGGACAAATATGCATTTACTTTGGTGGGCACAGGAAGCCAGGACAACGCAACCCTTACAAACAAGGATTTGGCAGAAACAATCAGTGTTGATGCAAGTGCATGTGACTGGGGAACAGCAGAAGAGAAAGGAATGTTTGATTTGGCAGGAGCAGGAATGGGCGCGGCAGTAGGAGCAATAGTGGGAATGCAAAATGCAGCAAAGGCAACAAGTGCAGCAAGCCAGGCAATAAGTCTTGCAAGAACCGGGAATTTGACAGGCGCGGAAAGTGCGGTTAGCCACGCAAACCAGTTAACAAACGCTGCAAGCACAGCTGGAGACGCAGCACAACTTGCATCACAAACAGCCAGACAGGAAGCAATAACCACTGCAGCTGCTGCTACAAAAGCAGCTTTAACTGCAACAAATGCAATACTTCCACCTTGCGGAACAGCTGTTAAGGCAACTGTTATAGCTGCCAACAGCAAAATGGCAAGCGTTGAAACAACAGCCAATGGAACTTTTTGGGCAAAGGTTGGAAGAGCACTAAGCACTGTTGGACGAGGGGTTTCAAACATTGGCAGCGCTGTTGCAAGTGTTGGAAAGGCAAAAAATACAGCCACGCCAAGCAGTACAGGAATGGTAAGCGAGGGACCTTACAACTCGCAGGCAGACCTTGACAACGCTATTAGTAGTACAGAATCGGCGTCTGCAGACTTGACTGAAACAGGAACAGAGTGGGGTACAAGCCTTACAGAGTCACAGGCAATGGCTGCCGAGCTTAAAGTTATTGTAGGAGAACTTGGAACAGCACAGGCTGAAATGGCTGAAGCACATACATGCTGTGGTTTTTGCAGCCCTGGACCGTGTTGCATTGCACAAAGCACTGCAGCAGATATAGCTATAGAGGATGCTATAATTACTGTGGACAATGCAGTTGTAGCTGTAGAAGCTGCATCGGCAGAAATAACAGGCGCACAAACTGCAGCAAATAATGCAGCTTCAGGTTTGACAACTGCAAACCAGTCTCTTGTACAGGCAAAAAGCTCAATGGGCAGTCTTGGAAATACCATGGCTACAGCAGGAAAGGCAGCAGGGTCAGGAGGCACTAATTGGGGAACTCTTGGAACTTATGCTGCTTTGGGAGCTGTTGCAGGCGGTTTGTTGGGAGGAGTTATGGGAGAGGATCCATGCGCTCAAAGAGTTACCGGAAGCCTGATGGATTATATGATTAATTTGAAGGATGATGCACAGCCAATTTCTGTTGACAATGAACTTATTTCAGGATGGTGGAATACTGATGACGCAAAGGTCTTTGGCAATTACAGCAGCCAGGAAGTAGGGCTTTACTTTGAGAACATGGGTTTGGAGGAAAGCAATGCCATTTACGGTGTTGTAAGCCTTCCTGCTGAAAGGCATTATCATGCAAATCCTACAATGGCTTCAGGGTCAGGATTTGGGCCGTTTAATGTTCCAGACCAAAGCCAGGAAAGTTATGCTCAAAAATTCCATTTGAAGTTTGTTACATCGCCGTCAACATCAAAAATTGAGCTTTTGCCACAGGAAACATACAGTTGTTTGCAGGGAAGCCTGTTTGGACAAACAGGAGCAGGAGCATTGCCTGATGTAAAACTCAACTGGAGTTGGGGTGAAACAACAGGAATTGCAATGGATGACTGTGATTACTATAATGAAAATGGAATTTACTGTGATGCAACCCAGTTTAGCATTGCATTGACAAAGAAAATGCAGAGTTTAAGGGAATTCCTTGAAGCAAATCAGCAGATTTCATGCCCTGTAAATCCATCACTAACAGACATTGAAGAAATTACAGAAGAATTCCATGCAGAACTTGAAGAACTTGGAATGGACCCATTGCAGTTGTATTATCCAGGCTGCTGGATGCCTTTGTCTACAACGCTTTGGGATGGACAGCCGGTATTGCTTTACTTTGTGGAGGAGGCGGCTGAAAACAATAATGTGAACTGGACAAGCAATGTACAGGATTTGGGAGATTTGAAGAATTTAATAAGCTTTAAAGCAAGGCTGATAAAAGACGGTTATAGTGAAGACTTCCAGAATGACTTTGCAGAATTTTACACAACACAATCATTTTACGATTCTCCAAATTACTTTGGAGAAGATGGTGCAGGAAAGTGGTCTGATTACTTTGAAGATACTGAAAATTTAAGGTTTAAGCAGAAGTTTGTTGAAAATACTTCTTTGCCTGATGCAGGAGTTTACAATGTTCTTGTAAATGCAGGCTTTAACTCAGAAAACTGGGAGTTCTTTGATGCAGACGGAAACCCTGATGCAGTGGTTGTTGTTGAATTCCTGTTTCTTGGTGAGCCATACCCTAACAGTGTGTTTTATTACCTTCCGTTTAATGGAAATGTTGGTGTTGATTCAGGAAATGGAAGAAATGGCTATGGTGTAGATTATGTAAACAGTGCAGAGCCAATTGCAATTGCAAGCAGTCCTGAAATGGTTTCAACAAGGGAAATTTACGGAAGCAATCCTGTTGCAGAAGCCAATATTGAGGTTGTTTCGGATTTTAAGACAATTAATTCCATTGCTTCAAAGCGTGGGTTTTTGCTTGAATTAGAGGGCTCTGATTTGGCTACTGTAAAAAACATTTCGTTCTATCCAAATTATGCCACTCCTGTAATTATGAAGATTCCGCATGAAAAAACAAATGAAAGCTTTAGTGCATTTTATGAAATAAAGGAAAGCCAGACACCTGTTGAGGCAGGTACAAGCCTTAGCTTTTGGACAGGAGCAGGGCAATGCCTTGATTTTTCAGGCCAGCCTGTTTATGAGGCATTTAGATTTAAGCCAGACAGGTCAGCAACACAAAATGACCCTCTTTCAGATTGGCTGTTTGCATATGCAACAGACTGGGACAGTGCAATTTTTGAAGGAGATGTTTACCTCAAAGCAGTGTTTTATTCACCTATTACAGGAAACTTTAACCTTAAGTCATTGCAGCCGTCTGGACTGCAGTTTATTTCACCTGATTCGCTTGAATCCAATTCCGTTGATTTGCACGGAATTGCAGGAATGCAGCATAACAGTGGTAGTGCACAGGATATTGTAAGCGAAGTTCAGGAAATTTTTGACTTGGTTGAAGGCCAGAATGTTTGCGTTACAGACACTGGTTCAAAAACCTCGTTTTGGTGGAATCCAAAGGCTTTGAATGATGCTGTTGGAAGCAAAACAAGCATTTCAAACTTTGAGTCAAATCTTGTTGAAGGAAGCACCTGTATAGGGTATGGAAGCTAAGGGCAAATAATTTAAAGCAGAAAGTTCCTACTATACCTTTAGTGTCTTATGGTCTTTGAAATAATGCCACTAATGTTTGCTTTGCTTTCAATAGGCGAATTTTTTTCAGACATGGTTTTTGTGCTTAAAATATTTGTGCTGTTAACCATTATTTCGTGGGTTATAATGCATTTGGGAAAAGGGCCTTTGGCAATTGTTTTAATTGTTGGAATTTCGTGGTTTGTGTTGTTTGATGCCTTTTGGTTTTTTGGAGGAACATATGTTTTGATGATGCTTTTGACTCTTGGTATTGCAGGCATTTTCATAGATTTGTTCTTTGTATTCCCAGGGTTTGCTGCAGGAGCAGGAGGTTCAGGCGGTCTTCCTGCTGAGGCAAAGATGAGCAGCCAGGGTGGGGTAAACCAGAGAATGCAGGCTTTCAAAGCAAAACCAGGCAGAGCCAGAAAGCTTCCTCCGCCAATGTAGAAAAAAAAATGTACAATAATGGGATTGTGTGTAAAGATGTTTGGAAACAGGTTTTTGGAATTAAATCAGCAGGGAATGCTGCAGATTTTTATTTTGATTGTAATAGCTCTGGTGGTTGTTGTTACAATTCCTGTTCTGGTAATGAAAGTTTTTCCTGCAGCAGATTGGATTATGCGAATTATTCTTATTTTCTTAATTTTTACAACAGTAAGAGGCTACTTGGGGTCGGGAATTCCAACAATTCTTGTAACAGGTGTTTTGATATATTTTCTGGTAATTAAGTGGGCATACTTTACTGCCGCCGTATATATTGCGGTTTATTTCCTGCTTGCATTGCAGGTGTTCAGCATAATTATTTTTGGAATTGGAATGGGAATGAGAAAAGGGTAAAGCAATGGAATTAAAATGGAAAAAGTGCAACGCGCCCATTTTACTCCACTACAAATGCAAAAAGGTAGGTTTAATAAGCAAGAAATGGCATAATTTTTATATAGGCGTTTGAAAATGGCAATGGATCCCTTAATTCAAAATATTGAAATAGTGCTTTCACTGTTCTACCTTGTGTGGATTTATGGATGGGCAAAAAAGAATCTTGGAAGCCCAAAGCTTGCAATCCTTTTTGCAGTAATTGTAGTATACCTTACATTCTTCCAGTTCCCGCAGCTTATCTGGATTCCTGTGCTGATATTCATTTTTGCAGTGTTTGGAAAAGGGTTTTTTGAAAAATTTAACATTTACAAAAAATAAAACTAAAAAAATAAAAAAAAATGCAATTGAAAAAAAAATTCATTCATACAAAAAAATGCAATTTACAAAAATTGCCAATTGAAAAAAAAATGCAATTGAGAGAATTGACAATTGCAGCAATAAAAAAATAAAACAGAAGGGGAAAAAATGGATACTTTTACTTTCATGATTGCCATCATTTTCATGATGATGGCTGTTCAATTCAACCAGTATTGGCTGATTTTTGCAATTGTTGCCCTGATGGTTCTTTCAATGAGGGATTTGACTACAACAATACTTTTGATTATTGCAACAGTCGTTCTTCTTTTTGGCAGAGAATATTTGACAGATTACTGGCCGTTTGTACTGTTTGGATTAATAATCTTAAGCCTTATAATTGGAGGAAAACAAAAGGCTGAACAGCCACCGGACATGTTTGGCGGAGACATGGGCGGAATAGGCTTTGGAGGATTTTAAAATTGCTTGCAATAATTCTTGCCCTAATAGCAGCAGGGCTTTTCTTTATCCTTATTAATCAGGGCTTTTTGGCAATATTGTGCATTATTGCAGCAGTAATTATGGGAATTGCCAACTTCTTTAAAGGAACGAAAAGTGCTGTAAAAAAAGTCGGAAAAGGCGGAACAAGAGGAATGTGGAAAGATTTTCAGGAAGCTGAAACAGGACACCCTGATAAAGCAATTTTGGACGACGCTGTTTCAGGCACAGGGCAAATTACTGGACAGGAAATGGGGTCGCCTGACAGCCACAAGTTTAAAACAACTGGTTCAATTGAAGGCGCTGCCGTCAAAATAATTGAAACATTCAAAAAAGCATTTAAGTAAGGAAAGTTTAAGCGAATAGAAACATAGTGTTCACAAAACTTTTTAGAATTAGAGTTTTCCCAAAACCTTTCTGTCGGTTTCAAGAATTTTTTCCATTATTGATTTTGTTGCACCAAGCCCTGCTTTCAATTCCCTTAGGTCTTTTTCCATTGCTGCAAGCCGTTGGTTGATTGCAATAAGGTCTGTTGAAGGTGTTCCGTTGCCCTTTTTTTGAAGGTTTTTTTCAAGACCTGAAATTTTTGCAAGCAATTCATCTGTTTTGGCAGACTGGTCTTCCAATGCAACATGGGTTGTGGTGTGCATTGCAACATGTTCTGGCTTTTCTTCCGCAGCTATTTTTCTTGCCTCCAAAGGCTTTGGTTCAGACGGCAAAGTTTGAACTTGCTCGCCTTTTGCTTCAGCAATATACTGAACTATTTCCTTGTCATTTAAGCCAATGTCTTTTAGGGTTTGCGCTACTACGTCATCATCAATGCCGCTTTGATACATTTTTTTAACAGTATCAAGCACAATTTCCTTGTCAACCACAAAAATCACACAAAGGGGTATTCTTTTATTTCACTTATACTATAGTTATACTGCTTTAAATAACTTAGTTTCAAATAAAAGCATTGGTAATTCTTATGAAATTTGAATTAAGAAATGGCCCTTGGAAAACTGTCTTTGAAGGAAATTTTCAAGGGCACGGAATGGAAATTTTGATAAACCCTGAACAGGTAATTCTTGTTGCAATTTATGAAAAAGAAGGACAGGAGATAACAGGAATAGTATTGCAATCGTTTGCAGTATTCAGTGCTGTTGGCGAAGCAGAAACATTTATTGAAAGCATGCAAAAGGAAGCAATTATTCTTTCAAGGCATGATGGAAAGCACACTGTGCAGTTCCTTGCAATTGCAAGCAATCAGGTTTATGTAAAAAGTGAAGAGCAAAAGGTTTTGAAGTCAGTTGACAAATTGCTTGAAGAGGTTTCAGGTTCAGGAAACAAAATTGAATCCGTTGCAAAATCATTTGAATTACAGCTTACACCTCTTAAAAAATGCAGTTCTGCAATAAAACAATCTTTTTTCAGCCAGCCATTTATTATTCCAATGCTTGCAAAGGAAGCAAAAAGAATTGAAATAGAACAAGAGGAAGCAGAGCTTGAGTTAGGAGTCAGTGGAGCGGCAGTAATCCTTGGAATGACCAAGGCAGGCAAGCAGGTAAAAGAGCCGTTGCAAATGTTCCAAAGGACACTTGTTTCAGACGGAACCCTGCAGCAAAGGGAGGAATTTATCAGAATAGTTTCTGAAAGTTTTTTGCTTGCAAATACACCTGTTTTGATTTTTGACGAAGGAAACAGTTTTGAAGGCCTTGCACACCCTTCCAAAAATGCTTCCGAACTTCAAAGCCACGGAATCAAAATAGACCCAATGGGATT
This sequence comes from Candidatus Iainarchaeum sp., assembly GCA_017610205.1. GTDB lineage: Archaea > Iainarchaeota > Iainarchaeia > Iainarchaeales > JAFCCL01. Next base: position 30,154 of record JAFCCL010000009.1, read on the forward strand.
TCCAACAAAGGAATTCATAATTACAAAAAGCATTAAGATTAATGTAAATGCCACAAGCCCAGAGGGCTTTATGCAATTATTCGGATGGAAAGACGAAGAAGCCGAAAAAATCATTTTGAATGCACTGAAAAAAAGCCAGGTTAAAGGGCTTGAACAGCTTTCAGACAATGTTGAATCGCTTGAAATCGAAAACCCTTTTCTAAAAAAAAGGATTGAGCGAGTACTAAATCTTATTGCAATAATTTACCCCCAATTGTTTAACGGAAAAAACAATATTGAAGAAATTGTAAGAAGACCGTTCAAAAAAATTGGCAGGGCAAGCATTGTAAAAATGGGAGAAATTGACCCGAGAGCATTGACTCTTTTGCTTGAAAGCCTTTCAACAGAAATAATAAACTTTTTTAGCAAAAAAGGAGAGGCAAAAAACGCAAGGCTTTTGGTTGTAATTCCAAGAATTGAAAGAATTTTTACAATAAAGGAAAACCTTGAATTGAAAGAATTCATTAGAATGCTTACTGAAATGAAAAGATTTGGAATAAGCTTCATAATGGGAACAGAGAGAAGAAGCGATTTAAGCAAAGAGCTTATGCAAATATGCGAAACAAAGACAAGCATTATAAAAGAAAACGACGCAGCAATAGACTTTCCCGACAGCAAAAATTACAGAATTCTTGTAAGACCAAGCTTAAGCAGGGAAAAAATGGAATAAACCCACCAAGAATTAAACAGCCTTCAGCTTTTTGATTAAACTGCCTTAATTTTTTTTCCTTTTTTTACAGTTCTTGCCTTGACCTTTTTTCCTGCAAGCAGGTCTTTGGCCTGGTCTATTGTTACGAATTCCAGGGGATTTATTGAGTCAACTACATAATGCATTTCCTGAACTTCTTCCTTGCTTGCAGTGTTTTCAGAAAGCTGCAGTACACTTGCTTCAAGTTCTGCAATTCTTTGAGTGCTTTCCTCAAGCCTGTCAACAAGCTCTTGAACCTGCTCGCTGTTAACTGCGCTCTGTCCGCCTATTTGGCCAGCGGCAATTTTTTCCTCAAATGCTTTGAGTTTTTTGTTTAAAACAATAAGGTTTCTGCCAAGAATTTTTTCATTTCTTACAACATACTTCATCTTTTGGGCAATTACAAGCAAACTGCTGTTTAGGGACCTTATATCCTGCTGTAATCTGCCTAAAAGGACTGATGCCTTAACTGTTTTTTTGCCATGAGAAGCCAATGTTGTTTCACCTGTGTAATAGAACTACAAACTAGTATTAAATAATTGGCAATACTGTTTAAAAGGTCAGGAAAGGTATAAAAAGTTCAGAGGAAGTAAATCTTTACATGGTAAAGCCTAGAAGGATAACACAATGCAAGAAAGCAATTGCAGGGCAAATGATGCTGCAACACCCTAAGTTGTCACTATCAGCAATTATAGCAAATTTGAAACAAAAAAATCATACAATGTCTCTTCCTTACCTATGCATTATTCGTAGCAAGCTAAGAAAGGAAGGCCATAACCTACCCAGAGGAGGGAAGATAAGAGAAGAATTGATGCAAAATAAACCTGAAATAAAATTAATAAAATTAGGTTCCAAGACTGAAGCAGTAATAAAAGCTATTTATCATAATCCAAGAAAATCACCAAAAGAGATTAAGAAAATGCTAGCAAATAAAAATATCAAGGTAGAACTTGGTATCATTTATAAAAATAGACCAAGCATGAAGCGCTGGTTTCCGGAAATTGATTTTTCTGTAAAACCAAAGCCAATTAAACTAACAAAACCACAGGAGGCAATGATTCCAGGATTTATAAGATTAGCTCGTAAAGCTATCTATTTCAAAGGCTCTAAAAAATGGACATTGGAAACACAAAAGGAATTCAGAGAGTTTGTCCTCGCAAGAATAATACAAATGGTCAAAAAATTCAAATCAAAAAGGGCAAACGAAAAAACATTCATTAACAAAGAAGTTGGATTCCTAAGAAAAGAATTCGTAAGGCAAAGCATTAAGAACGGAATGGGGATAACAGAACTGGAAGCAAAGCTAGTTATAAGAATTATTAGAGAAAAAGCCAGAGGTAATAAAAACCACACAAAAATTGCCAAAAAACTAGAATGCGAAAAAGGAGAAGTAGACGAACTCTGGAGGGCATATCAGCTGTACCAGCGCATCCAGGGCAGAACAGGAAAAAAGAAAGAGCAGTGAATTCTGCATTCTAATGTATTAAAATAATTTAGTTGATTGTAATTAAATAGAGCTTATGACAAAAAAAGTTAAAGGCGTTCTTTTGGACGTTGATTATGTTTCAAGGGAAGGAAAAAGCACAATAAGGCTTTTTTTAAGGGAAGAAAAGGGAATTGGAATTTACAAGGATGTAAATTTTAAACCATACTTTTTTGTAAGGGTAAACCACCTTGAAAAGGCAAAAAAGACACTTAAGGAGAATGTGTTTGGTGAAGACACAAAAATAGCGTCAATTGAAAGAGTTGAAAAGGCAAATTTTGGCAATGTTTTAAAGCTTGTATTTGAAAACGTACAGGACCTTATTATTGCAAGGGCAAATATAACAAGCCTGCCTGATATTATTGAAAAGTCAGAGTACGACATTCCTTTTGCAAAAAGATGGCTTTTGGACCACGAGCTTGAGCCAATGAACGGCGCAATTCTTGAAGTGGAAGGAGAAAAGGTTAGGAAAGCAGAGCTTTTTGAAATTGCCGAGCCAAAGTTTGCATCAGCTGCTTTTGACCTTGAAACCTACAGCCCTGGCCGTTTTAGTGATGCAAAAAAGGACCCTATTTTAATGGCGTCTTTTGCAACGCCAAAAAAAAGCATTGTGTTAAGCTATGGCAAGGGATTTTCTTCAAAAAAGGTTGAGTGCGTTGAAAACGAAAAAGAAACTATTAAGGCATTGACTGAAAGAATGAATGGAGGAAAGCTTGATGTTGTTGCAACATACAACGGCGACATGTTTGATTTTCCCTACATTAAGGAAAGGTCTGCAAAGTTTGGGTTAAGATTTGGCGTTGGAGCAGATGGTTCAGAGCCAAAAACAAGAAGCAAGGGACGGGACAATGCAGAAAGGCTTGTTGGAACACAGCATTTGGATGTTTATCAAATGCTTCGCTTTCTTTCAAGGTTTGGTGTTGTAAACCTTATAAAGTTTGATTTGGAAAGCGTTGTTGCAAGGCTTTACAATGTTGAAAAGGAAAAAATTAAGTTTGATGAAATCAACAGGCTTTGGGATGAAAGAAAAGACGTTGACAGGCTTGCAGAATATTGTGCAGAGGATTCAGAGTATACGCTTAAGATTGCAGAACAGTATCTGCCACTTATTGTAGAACTTTGCAGGCTTGTAAAACAAAGCCTTTTTGAAGTTGGAAGGGCAAGTGCTTCAATGCTTGTTGAATATCTTATAATGGACAAGTGCAGGAAAACAAACATGCTGATTTCAAACAAGCCGGATGATGCCGCAATCCAGCAAAGGCTAATGCATCCGGTAAAAGGAGGCTATGTTAAAGAGCCGGAATCAGGTTTGCATGAAAACCTTGCTGTTTTGGATTTCAGTTCACTTTACCCAACCATTATTATCAGCCACAATGTCAGCCCTGATACAGTTGGCTGTGAGCACAAGGAATGCAGGGAGAAAAATTCTGCTCCGAACGCACAGTGGTTTTGTTTAAAGGAAAGAGGGCTAATTCCAAAAATTTTGAAATCTTTGTTTGAAAAAAGAATGAAGATAAAAAAAGAAGCAAAGGCCCTTGACAAAAAGGACAAGAAATTTTTATTGTTGAATGCAAGGCAGCATGCATTAAAGATTTTGCTGAATTCGTTTTATGGTTACTTGTTGTACAGCAGAAGCAGGTTTTATTCAAGGGAAGCAGGTTCTGCAATTACTGCATGGGCAAGGCAGTATGTGCAATGGGTTGGAAAAGAGGCGGAGAAAGCAGGGTTTGGAGTTGTATATGGCGACACTGATTCAGAATTTTTGTCCATCCCAAAAGGAAAGAACAGGCAGGATGTTGAAAAATTTGTTGAAAAGATTAACAAGCAGCTTCCAGGAGTAATGAACCTTGAACTCGAAGGCTTTTTTAAACGCGGAATTTTTGTCACAAAGGAAAGCGGAGAGGGTGCAAAGAAAAAGTATGCTTTAATAGATTACAAGGGCAATTTGAAAATTGTTGGCTTTGAATATGTAAGACGCGATTGGTCTACAATTGCAAAGGAAACCCAAAGGGAAGTAATTAGATTGGTTCTTGCAGAAGGAGACCCTGAAAAGGCATTGAAGAAAATAAGGAAAACAATTAATGCTTTGAGAAACGGAAAGGTAAGCAATTCAGAGCTTGTTGTTTTTACGCAGATTAAAAGAAAGCTTGACAAATATGAAGCTATTGGGCCACATGTTGCAGCTGCAAAAAAGGCAGTTGCAAAAGGCAGGGAAATTGATGTTGGAAGTGTTATTGGATACATTATTACCAAGAGCGGAAAAAGCATTAGTGACAAGGCACAATTGCAGGAATATGTAAAAGAAGGAAATTATGACGCAGATTATTATATTGAACACCAGGTTGTTCCAGCAGTAATAAAAATAATGAGAGAACTTGGATACAGCAAGGAAGATTTAATTCAGGGCGGAAAACAGCACAAGCTTGCCTTTTTTGGCTAGGGGAAAGCATTTTATTTGGAAAAGAACTAAAAGAATAGGATGAAATTCGGAATTTTAATTTTGTGTTTATTTGCCTTGCTTTTGTTAAGCAATGCTAATGCAGTATATGAGCTATGCGATTCTGTTGAAAGAGTTTCTGACCTAAACAACGTTACCTTTACATGCTATCTCACCACTTCAAAAATTGAATTTACACAGGATGACATAGACGACTTTTGGGAAGAAATACTTGCCGATGAAGATTATGTCAGTGAAAATCTGAAAATAGTTGAGTGGAAAATTGAAAGTGTTGTAGTACAGGTTGCTGATGACATCAGATTTATTGAACCGCCTGGAATGGATATGCCGTGGGACATTATACTTACAGGAGATTCTAATACTACTCACGATTTTAATCAATCCGCTTCAACGCCTCTAAGGCCAGCAAACCAAACCGCAATCAAGAAAAGAATTGGCGGACTTCAAGAATTCTTTATTTCATTTGCACCACTTGGCGAAAGGAGAGGAGTAAGAAATATTACACTTGAAAAGCCAATAGAAGCGCTTGGTGTTTACATTTCAGGAAGTACTATAAAAAAAATGGATATAGATATTGAAGGAACACTTTCTCTTTCAGGCGGATACATTGAAAACTTGGATTTGTTAAAAGCAAAAAGCATTATCCTTTCAAACACAGCATATCTTCAAAATATTAATTCAATTAAAGCAGAAAATATTTCGCTGGAAAGCAACAGCTATATTAGAACTGTTGGAAGTTTTGATGAAACAGCAATAAAAATTGAAAACAGCGAAACAGGACTTATTGTAAAAGGCAAAAGCTATATTGAAAACGTAAATGGATATATTGAAGTTGATTCTGACATTTATCTCGAAGAAGAATCAGGAATTAAAAACTTATCATATACACCAAGCGAAACAATACAACTGATTCAAGCAGACAATCTTACATTAAAGGATGAAAGCTACATTCTTGGAATTGGGGGAAAGCCAGGGGAGATAATACTTAGCGGAACACTTAGCCTTGAAAACAGCAAAATTATTGGCAGAGGCAACAACAAGCCATCAGGAGTAAAGGTAAATGGTATTTTAATGTCTGACAATTCACTATTGCAGGGGTTTGAAGGCAATATAGAAGTTGAAGGAAAGGAAACATTTGTACTTGAAAGCGGAAGCATTATTGGAGAAGTTTTAGGAATAATAAACAGCTGCAGCAAACTTTCAATGGATGGTAATGAAACAAAAATAAGGTTTTTGGAAAACAGTCCAAAGGAAGTTAAGGCAAATGGCATTGACCTAAACAACGATGCAAAAATAGAATGCATTGGCGAAGCAGACTGCAATTATTTTTATATTTACCAAAGTTGTGACGTAGAACCAACAACAAATCTTGAAGTAACAGAAAGCCAGTCAGGAAATGTCCCTTTTACTATTGGGTTTGTTGGAGAATGCAATGCAGAAGGAACACCAATAACATGCACAATTGATTTTGGAGACGGTTCAGGCTCAGAAGTGTTTGACACAAACGCAAGCCATACATATTTAACAGCAGGCTCTTTCAAAGCAGTGCTCACAGGGCAAACAACAGAAATGTCTACAACAAGTGAAAAAACAATTGTGGTGGTTGAAGCAGGGGTAACCCCTCCAACAATTGAAGAAGTACAGGCTTCTCTTTCAGTACAAACTGTTCAAAATGGTGGCGAAGTAAATATAATACTGGAGTGCGATGACACTATTACGTCCTTTTCAATTGAAAACAATCTTGGACTTCCAGCAGTAACAACAATACCGAAACAGTGCCCGGCAACACTTGGACCTTTCAAAATACCTGAAACAACAGCCGCTGGAACTTACAGTTTTGTTGTAAAAGGAGCAACAAAAAATGGAACCGAATTTGCACAAACACTGACAATTGCTGTTGAAACAAGGCCTCTTATTCCATGGCTTCCATTTGAGTTGGACGGCTTAATGATTTATGGAATTATTGGCATTGTTGGAATTATTGCAGTAGTTGTAATAATAGTAATTATCAAAAAGAAAAAAGGAACCGGCAAAAAGAATGAAAAGAAAAACGAAGAAGATGAAAATAACATGGAAATAACTGCCAAAGAACTTGGACAAAATCAGACACAAGTGCAATCAGGCAAAGAAAGACCACCATGGATGGTTAAAGAAACCGAAGACGAAGAGGAATACAAAGAAAAAACAGTGCAGGAAACAAAACCAGAACCAAAAGTGCAGAAAACAAAACCACAAGAAAAAGCAAAGCCAACAGAACAAAAACTAACAGAAATAAAACCTGCTAAACCAGTAGTTGGAAAAAAAGTTGAAATAAAACCAGTAGAAAAAAAAGGCGGGTTTTTGGGATTTTTAAAAAAGAAAAAAAAGCCTCCGGTTACAAAAGAAATTGAAGGAATTAAAGAACCAATGAAAATGCAGACAGCAACAAAACCAACAGCGGTAAAAAACCCGAAGAAAAAGCCAATAGTCGAAACTATTGCCAAACCAAAACCAATTGAAAAAATAAAACCAACGACAGAAGCAACAAAACCAATTGAAGTACCAAAACCAACCATTAAAAAAATTATTGAACCAAAACCAATTGAATCAACAAAACCAATTCAAGAAGAAACAAAACAAGTTGAATCAACAAAACCAATTCAAGAAGAAACAAAACAAGTTGAATCAACAAAACCAATTCAAGAAGAAACAAAACAAGTTGAATCAACAAAACCAAAATTTGAACAGGCGGAATCAACGCAGGTTGAATTGTCAAAACCTGCAGAAAAAAAGCCAGTGGAAGAAAAAGAAAGCCCTGGCTTTGCCAGACCAAAAATGACAAAGCCAGAGGACAAAAACCCTTCAAAAAGGTTTGAAAATTTGGTTGAACTAGTAAAAGGAACCGGCGGAAAAGTAAACGAAAAAACTGTTGAAATAAAGAAACCTGCAGTTGAAAGAAAGCCTGCAATACCTGTTTCAGAAAAACAGGCTTTGAAGCCAAACAAGCTAAAATCCGAAGAGAAGCATTATGCAACAGAAAAAAAGCAAGTTGGTGGAGAAATAAAAGAAACCGGAATGCAGGAAGCAGAAGACAAAAGTTGGTTTAAAAGAAAGAAAAAGGCTGTTGAAAAAAAGGAAGAAAAGCCCAAAGTACCTTCGTGGCTTAAGAAAAACTAAAGGTTTGCTTTTTAAGGTGGTTTAAGGGCAAATATTTTACCTTTTTTGGAAAAAATAGGCTTTTTTGAGGTTTTTTTGATGGAAAAAGAAGAAGCAGAAAAATACATTTTAGCGGGACAAATAGCAAAAAGCGTGGTTTCCAAAGCCAAAAAAGACATTAAACCAGGTCAAAAACTGCTTGAAATCGCGTTAAATATAGAAAAAAGCATTACATCTATAGCAGTGGATGGCAAAGAAAAGGCAAAACCTGCTTTTCCGGTAAATTTGAGTATTAACGAAAATGCTGCCCATTTTACTCCAGAAACAGGCTGTGAACTTGTTCTAAAGGAATCAGATGTTTTAAAGGTTGATTTAGGATGCCATATAGACGGCTTTATTTGCGACACGGCTTTTACACTAAATTTTGACAATTCTCATGCAAAAATGATTGAGACAGCAGAACTTGCCCTGGAAGAAGGGCTAAAAATTGCTGTTGACAAAGCAGAATTGGGAAAAATTGGCACAGCAATAGAAAAGGCAATTAAAGGAAAAGGGTTTAATTCAATTCAAAACCTTTCAGGGCACGGACTTGGCCAATTTGAAACACACGCAAGCCCAAGCATTCCAAATATTGCTTCAGGAAATTCAAAGCAATTAGAGGAAGGAAATGCCTATGCTCTGGAGCCGTTTGCAACAGACGGAGAAGGCTATGTAAGGGAAGGAATGCAAAGCGAAATTTTTGCACTTGAAAAACCAGTTCTTGTAAGAAACCCACATGCAAGAAAAATGCTTGAAGTTATTGCCGAAGAATTCCAAACACTTCCATTTGCCTTAAGGTGGATTGAAGAAAAACTGAAAATGCCAGAATTCCAGCGCAAAGTAGCAGTAAGGGAACTGCTTAGAGCAAAGGCAATAAGATCCTTTCCAGTACTGCACGAACAACCAAGAAAAATCGTTGCACAAGCAGAAAAAAGCTTTATCCTATTTGACGGAAAGGCAACCGTACTTTGTTAATGCCTGCAAAAAAATAAGCAAAAGCAAGCTTTTTATACAAGAAAATTCATTAAATTGCAGAATGGAACTAAACCTTGATGCAATTGAATTTGGAAAAATGCAGATTATTGCAGCAGTTTTAATATTTCTTTCAACATTGCTGGTTGCATGCATTTTTGGAATGACAGGGATTGGACTAAACGATTTGCTTACATTCAAATTTAACATAGTGCTTGAAAAAATTCTTGCAAACTTGCCTACAATTATTTTGTTCTTTCTAGTGCTCTCATTGCCTGTTGCGCTAATAACAGTTTTTGCAAAAAGAATGGAAAAAATAAACCTTATAATTGTGGCAACGATTTCAAGCTTTCTGGCACTGATAATTGCAATGGTCCTGTTTCCAGCACTGCAAAGTTTCTGGATAGCAGGAATCTTCTACATAATTGCGGTCTTTTTGGCAATTGAAGAAGCTTTTACAAAATTCAAAGAAATAAAAAAAAGAATTATTGCAAGGGCAAGCTGGTCAACTATGGGAAAGGTTGCTTCGGTTATTTCGATTAGCTTGGTTGTTCTGCTCCTTGCAAACATTGTTCCACAACAGGAGGAATACCTTGAAAAAGTTGATGACTTCAGCGCAGGAATTGTGGAAACAGTAATGCCAAGCACTGGAGGAAATTCAGGAATTACCTCTGTTTTGGTTGATGCAATAGTGGATACACAGCTTGCTACTGTTAACGCCTTATTGAACAACAGTGTTTACACAAAGCTTAGGGAAAAAACAGATCCTGATGTAATTCTTTTTGTTGCCACTGCAGACACTACAAGCGAATACTTTAAAGGCCCTGAATTCAGGAAAGAAATAGAAAAGCAAATAAACCAAACAGGAACAGGAGTAATGCAGGAAATCAGTTTGGTGAAAATAATAAGAGAGCAATTTCCAGCCATTGAAACCATTGAAAAAACCGTTCCGCTTGGAGTTATAATGGGGCTTTTGCACGCACTGGCAATTGCAGGAATCTTTTCAATGCTGGCAATGTTTTTATGCAAGCCAACAGCAGCAATTTACGGAATAATAGCAGAAAAAACATTGACAGCTTTACTGCCACAGGAACAGCAAAAAGCCCCACCACAGCAAACAGCCAAAGCCCCACCACAGCAAACAGTTAAATAAACCGTCTAGGAAAAAATACTATATTCTTTGTTTGCTCCCGTCTTTCAACGGATAGGAAACTGGCTTGCGGAGCCAGCAATCCGGGTTCAATTCCCGGCGGGGGCATCAGCTCTCCAATTCCGTGCCCTAAGGCCCTTCTTTAAAAAGGCTTCGGTTGAGGAGAGTGAAAAGTATGGAAGAAGATTTCCATAACTACAAGAAAAGGCTAGAAGCCCAAATAAGGATTCTGAACGAGTCAGATGCATCCAAAGCCAACAGGCAAAAGATTCTGGAATACTACAACTATATGCAGGCACGCGGACTTTCCTCCGCAAGGATGTTCAGGTCAATGATAACCCTCAGACAGTTTGCCTGCAGATTCAACAAACAACTTGGCAATGTAACAGAAAAGGAAATGCAGGCCTATGTTGCATCAAGAAGAGAAGAGGGAAGAAAAACTTCAAGCATTGAAACCGATGTAAAAATACTCAAAGTCTTTTACAAATGGATTAATGGAGGAGAATACCCTGCCTGTATCAAAAACATTGTGTACCAAAAGGACAAAGGAAAAAACCTTCCAGAGGAAATGCTGAACGAAGAAGAGGTCAAAAAGCTTGTTAAGCATGCCCCCGGCGAAAAAGCAAAAGCCCTAATCTCACTGCTAGGGGAATCTGGCGCAAGAATAGGTGAAATTGGAACACTGTGCATGAAAAACATAGAATTTGACGAGCACGGGTGTAAAATAACATTGAACGGCAAAACTGGCATGAGAAGAATAAGAGTAGTCAAATGCGCATCCTATCTTCTGGAATGGATCAACGTGCACCCAGACTCCAATAATCCAAATGCCCCCATTTGGATTAATATGCAAATCAAACCCTACAAAAGACTATGCTACAAATCACTTGAAAAAATTGTCAAAAGTGCAGCATACCGTGCTGGAATAAAAAAACCAGTAAACCCACACCAATTCAGACACAGCAGGGCAACATATCTTTCCCAATTCCTCACAGAAGCTCAAATGAAAGAATACTTTGACTGGTGCCAGGACAGCAGTATGGCTGCAAGATACATTCACCTTTCAGGCAAACAAGTTGACGACGCAATCCTCAAACTCAATGGCATAATCAAAGAAGAACCAAAAGAAGACAATTGCCCGGAAATATATAACCCAGATCAAACAGACTCAGACTTTGATGGATTTGGAGATGTTTGCGAACCAAAAATAATTTTAGGGTATGGAGGAGACAAATTGATCGGACAAGACTACAATATCACTTACTCAATACTACCACAGCCGACTAAAAAGTTAATTGGACAAGATTACAATATACTACTTGGGTGGAATTGGTACTACACAAACTAAACTAAATAAGCAGTTTTAAATAGTAGTTTAGCTCTTTTAAGTTGATTGAATGAATCCTTATGTAAAAAATTTGGGGCCTGTTTTTCTGATTGCTTTGGCGCTTAATGTTGTGTTGAGTTTGAGCCATGCAATTATTTTTCAAAATTTCTTCATGAGTGAGTTGATTTTTGCATTTTTGGTATTTTCTGCAGGATTGTTTCTTTTTATAGGAATGTCCCTTGTTTACACCAAGCTTGGTGGAAAAAAGCCAATCACGGTTTTCTCAATTATTGCAGTTATAATTGCAATAATGGCTTTAACTCTTCGAATGGATTGGCATATTGGATTACTTTTTAGCGAGCAAAGCTATCTTGTAAACACTTTTTATTTAGAACTTATTTTGCCAATTGGATTAATGATAGTTCTTAGTAAAGGCCTTAAAGAAAACAAATGGGTTGCCATTACTACAGGCCTAGGATTTGTAATTACTCTATTTTACTATTCTTTTTTCTCAATACTTTTAAAGTATGGCATTTTCATACTTGGCTCATCATAGCTGACTTTAAATATAAATTTGTTGTTTTAGGTTATTGAAATGCATTCTTATCTGAAAGATTTTGGAAAAGGGTTGTTAGTTGGCTTAGGGGTTAACCTTATTTTGACTATTTTGTTTATTAGCATTCTAAATTTTACTGGTTTTATTGAATTTAACTTTTTAACTTCTTTGTTTGCCGAGCCCCTAAGTTTTTTTGAATTTGCATTCTTGTTTTTTCTTACAGGAACTTTTCTTATAGGCGTATTATTTGTTCTTTTTGAAAAACTTAAAGTGCGGAAACTATTTTTTTGTTTTTTGGGTTTGCTTGCGGTAATAATTCTAGGCTACTATTTAATCCCCATTACTGAATCATTTTCAGGGCTTTATCTTCTTTTAATTGAGTTTTCTGTGCTTCTGCTATTTTGCGGCCTAACATTTTTTCTTTTCAAACAAGCTAAAGGCAACAAAAAATTCGTTTTTATCACGGTTGCACTTTCTTTACTTACGCTAATTTATTATGCGTTTTTCCTGCTTATATTATCTGCAATGATTTACGGAAGATGACACGAAATAAAAATTAATTTTTTCTATTTCTTTCCCAAACCCCTTATCTTTTTGTCCCCTTTTTGTTTAACAAACAAAGCTCCGGGCTGGCTTTCGCAGGCCGTGTCTAATCATTTTATTTCGTTTGGTCCCATTCCTTCTTTTTTTGTGCTGAAAACAAGGCTTGTGTTTGTCCGTGCAATCAATTCGTCGCTAAACATTTTCTGGTTAAATTCATCCAGCTCTTTAGTGTTATGAAATTTTGCTATTAGCACTAGATCATAGTCGCCGCTTATTCTGTAAAGTGCTGAAACGTTTGAAGCTTTAGCCCATTTACTGGCTACTGCTTCAAGCCGACCTCGTTCAGCCCGGGCTTTTATTACAACGGTTACATCATAGCCAAGCTGATGCAAGTCAAGAACAGGTGTCATGCCCAAAAGGACTTTTTTATGTTTTAGACGCTGCAGCCTACTATTTACTGCCGGCGGGGTGATGTCAAGTTTTTCAGCAATCTCTTTCTGCGTTATGTCAGATTTTTTGGAAAGCATACTCAGGATTTTTTTGTCAATTTCATCAACCATTGTCCAATCACCTGATAAAAAATTAAATCCAAACCATAAAAACGAAGGATTTATGATTAATTATTAAGCAAAAAAGCGTTTTTAATATAAACTGATTAACCAATTTGCTTGTTAAATTAACTTTTTAACCGTTTTATTCTTTAATACTTTACTAATTTTACAAGGTTAAAAGGGGAGAAGCGAAATGAATCAACCATTTGGTTTAACTTATTTCAACCAAGTTCATATTAATCCTCAGAGGAAAATTATTTTGGGAAAAGAAGGAAGGGGACATGAAACACGCACTCGAACTTAAAAAAATATTCAACGGAATAGTCCAAGGCTTTGGATTAAACCACGCACGCGTATACTACACTCTGCTATCAAGCGAAGTAAAAACCACAAAACAACTAATAGAAGAAACAAACGTAAACCAGGCAACCACCTACGCAGTCCTAAGAGAGCTGCTCAAATGGGAACTAATCAAACACAGCAACACAAACCCAACAACCTATTTTATTGACAATCCAATGAAAACCTTCGAACAACAAGTGAAAAAGAAGGAAAAAATAATCAACACCAAAAGAAAGCAACTAGAAAACCTAATAGCCTCTGACCTAGATGAAACAGAAAAATACCTAATCAAAATAGGAAAAGGCCAGCAAACAAAGCTAGTAAATGTGCTGACAAAAAAAGAAATAACATACCGAGAAGAACTTGTGAAAATAAGGGAATCACTCGACAAGATGTTAAAAGAGGCGCCGGAAAGAGGAAAATGCCACACTTATTCATTTTATAGATGATAAATTTAACATAAAAAATTTAATTACATGCCTTTTCAACACTTCTTATGAGATTAGATGATTCTACCGAAATAAAAAGTGCAACGCTAATCGATTTGAATAAAGGAAAAGAGTTGAAACTTTTTGAACGAACAGGATGTAGATGTCACTTCCATAAGGAATTTACTTTCAAAAACTACTTTATCCAACTGCGACTAGACTGGAGTGATATTCGAAATAATGAACCAACCTTGGACGCGGATATTTGGATTATGAAGGATTACGAGAAAAAATTTTTGAAAAAAGGAGAATGGCATCATACTGAAAGAAAAATTGACCCTGAAATGGGAAGAAATATATACAAATTCAGATTCAAAGATTTGGAATTAAGATTAGTATCAAGGAAAACTGTTGCAAAGACTTTCTCTGCTGACGCTATACTTATAAGGGATTCTGTGGAAGTAGAAAAAAAGAAATAACGAGCTAACAGATAACTTAATTAATCACCTTGCACTATACTGTTTCTGTATAAAAAGTTCAATCACACCTTTCTGAAGTGGTGAAGGGCATTGGATTTCTAGTTGTTGCCCGGCGGGGGCATGTGCCATTGAACCCAAGCAAAATGGCACCGGTTATATTGCAATTTTCCCAAGGCTTTTGCGCGAAGCAGAAAAGGCTTTTCAAATCCCGACAGGCAATAGGATATATTTTTATAGTTTTTCAGACATTAAACTTTTAGAGGCGATTTTGTGAAGTACAGAGTTATAGTTAAACATGATGAAGATAATGTATTTGTCGTTACAGTTCCTTCATTACCAGGATGTATTTCCCAGGGCAAGACAAGAGAAGAGGCCCTGAAAAATATTAAGGATGCAATAGACGGCTATTTGGCAAGCCTTAAAAAACACAATGAACCAATTCCACCAGCAATAGATGAAGAAGTGGTAGAAGTTTATGCCTAAGCTTCCGGTTGTTTCTGGCAAAAAAGTTGTAAAGGCACTTGCAAAGTTTGGATTCAAATTAGACCACCAAACAGGAAGCCATTTGATTCTAAGGCAAAGAAAATACCCTTACCGAAGAGTGAGTATTCCAAACCACAAAGTTATTGCAAAAGGCACACTAAACGAAATCATTAAAGAAACCGGATTGACAAGAGAGGCCTTCATCAAGGCACTGAAATAGTTTTTCAATTCCCAGGTGGAACATAAGCCATTGAGCCCAAGCAAAATGGCACCGGTTATATTGCAATTTTCCCAAGGCTTTTGCGCGAAGCGAAAAAGGCTTTTCAAATCCCGGCAGGCACCCTACTTTTACCAGGAAGAAACAAAAAGGTTTATATGCTATACCAACTTATATAGTTACTATGGAAACAACTATTCAGGTTAGTAAGGAGCTTCGCACGGAATTGCAGAACAGAAAGTTTAGCACAAAAGAAAGCTATGAGAACGTGATTTGGGACTTGATTGAGGACACAGCAGAACTTTCAGAGGAAACAAAAAGAGACATTGCAGAAGCAAGAAAAGAATTCAAGAAAGGGAAATTTAAAAGCTTGTCCCAGGTAAAAAAAGAGCTGGGTCTGTAATGCACCAAGTTGTTATTTCCAACAAAGCAGAGTGGCAGCTGAAAAAACTCGAAAGAAGCTTGCAGGAACGAATCATATCCGCTCTTGAAAGGGCAAGGATTAGACCTGAAGCACACTTCAAAAAACTTGTTGGAGAAGACGCTTACAGCCTAAGAGTTGGACATTACAGAATAATAGCCGACATTGAAAGAAAAAAACTAATTGTTCTGGTGATAAAAATTGGACACAGAAAAAAAGTTTATAAGAAATAATTCAAGAAGAAAACCTGTTTTAGCTGTTCAATTCCAGGCAAGGGCAAAAAACATTTAAAGATGAAAAGAGCAATTGTTATAGAAGAGGTTTTTGAATTGATTGTAAGAACGTTAAAAAAAGCTGTTAGAGCAGTTGGACTAGTTAGACAAAGGGGCAAAAGCAAAAAGCAAGTTAAGGAAAACCATGAGGCCAAATTTTTAGCAGCTTTTAAGATAGTAGAAGACAAATGGGTGCAATTTGCAGGACATTACCCTGAAGCTGTTGGAATAATTAGAAAAGACGTTGGTCTTAATTTACAATTTATACAAATAGGACACCAGATACACTCTGGTCCATCAATACGATTGCCTGAAGAAAAAAAGCACTTTGCAAACTTTTACGTTGCACTAAAACTTGCAAGAACCAAGCTTGGAGAAAAAGAAATTAAGGCTCTTACATTAAGTGCAACAGAAATAAAAGCCTTGGACAAACTTATAGAAAGCTATGCACATTTAGCAAAATAAATCCCGACAATAAAAAGGCAACCCTAAAATAGAAGTTTGAACTTATTCAAACCAAATGATTACAAAGGAAGAAATCAGGGATGGGCTTTTGTGCGCTGATTGGGCGCTTGTTTCTTTTTTTCTTGTAAAGATGACTCCTTTGGAATTTCTTTCAAGCAGCTTTTTGCAAAACGTTGGAGGAGTAGGACTTTTTTTGGTGTTTATAATTCTTTTTGAATCGTTTGGAAAAAACATTCTGTGGAAAATAATGGGCAAAAGACACAGGATAAAAAGACAGATTTTTGGATTGGTTGTATTTGGAATAATAATTGCAGGGTTGTTTGCAATGACCCAGCAAACAGTCTAACTGCATTTTGGGAAATTAAGACAAGATATTAAATGATTTTGCAGGAAGAATTGTTTTGTAGCAGAGATAGGGAAGCGGTCAAACCTGCAGGCCTCAGACGCCTGTCGCTTAGTGCGTTCGGGGGTTCGAATCCTCCTCTCTGCAAGGATAAAATTATGAAACTGGTACTTTTTGATGTTGACGGAATATTGCTGAAATTCGGAGCTGTTGGCCGTGACTACTGGAAAGTAATTATAAAAAAGCATTTTGGAATTGAAACAAACAGGCACAATATTGATATGCAGGGAAAAACAGACAGGGCAATTTTGGCAGAACTCCTTGTGCTTGAAGGAATTAAAGACCCTGAAAGTGATAAAAGATTTCTTATAGCATTGAATGATATTGGAAATGTTGTTGCTGAAATAATTAAGGACAAAAAGCTTGAAAAGATTCCAAACGTTGAAAACTTTGTAAAACAATTAATTCAAGAAAAACACATTGTAGGATTGCTTACAGGAAACACTCGCGAAAAAGCCAGGGCAAAACTTGAAAATGCAGGACTTTGGAAATATTTCAAAGCAGGGGGTTTTGGTAACAGGAGTCAAAAAAGAAGCGACCTTGTGCAAATAGCTCTTGAAGATGTAAAAGAAAAAACAGGCGTGGAATTTGAAAAAAAAGATGTTTTCTTAATTGGGGATACTATAAGAGATATTCGGTGTGCAAAAGAAACAGGGGTAAAAATTGTTGCGGTGGCAACAGGAGAGCAGACAGTTCAATATCTTGAGGAAGAAAAGCCAAATTATCTTTTTGAAAACTTTAATAACTTTGAAAAACTTATAGAAGTGTTTAAATAAATGTTTTTGTAATCCACAACGCTTTTTTTGATGCCAATAAACTTTTATAAAGATTGAAACAAATACTTATCTGGTGAAAGAAATGGAAAAGCACTTTTCAGCGGTTGTTACCAAAGGCAAAGTTGCATTTGTGGCATTGTGCCCAGAACTTGGTGTAACAAGTCAGGGAAACAGCGAAAAAACCGCTTTGGCAAATTTGAAAGAAGCAATAGAACTCTATTTGGAAGACGAAGACGTTCAAAAAATGCTCAGGAAGAATCCAGCAAAAAAGGCAAAAATTTGTTCAATTGCTATAGGCAGCTGACTGATTCAAAATGAAACTTCCGGTTATTTCAGGAAAACAACTGGTAAAATTTTTGAACAAAGAAGGCTTTGAGGTTGTTAGAAGAAAAGGAAGTCAGGTAAGGCTTAAAAAGAAAAGTTTGGGAAAAATAATTGTAACAATTGTTCCAATGCATAAAAGGCTTGACCAAGGAACTTTGCTTGGAATATTGAGACAATGCAAAATATCAAAAGAAAAGATGCAGGAGAATGTGAAATGAACGCAATCATAATCCATGGAAGTTTTGGAAGCCCCGAGGAGAATTGGTTTCCATGGCTAAAGGCAGAGCTGGAAAAGGTTGGTGTTGAAGTTTTTGTACCTGCTTTTCCAACTCCGGAGGGGCAGAATTTGGAGAATTGGCTAAATGTGTTTGAAGAATTTGAAGGGCAGGTAAATGAGGAAACTGTTTTTGTTGGACACAGTTTGGGTCCTGTGTTTGTATTGAATGTTTTGGAGAAATTGGACAGCCCTGTAAAGGCTGCTTTTTTTGTAGCAGGTTTTGTTGGAAACCTTGGCAATGCTGAGTTTGATGAGATTAATGCAACGTTTGCAGATAGAATGTTTGACTGGGAGAAGATAAAGGAAAATTGTGGAAAATTTTTTGTTTTTTACTCAGACAACGACCCCTATGTTTCAGGAGAGAAGGCTAAAGAACTTGCAAGAAATTTGGGTGTTGAAGCAGAATTGGTTCAGGGAGCAGGGCACTTTAATGAAAACTCAGGTTATACAAAGTTTGAGCTTTTGCTTGAAAGGATAAAAAGCCTGCTTTAGAAGAATTATTAAATATTTCAACCCATTTTAATTATTATGAAGGAAAGAAAAGTAACCTATTTTGAGGAGGCTGGGAAAGACAACACTGGCCAGGTAATAAATGCTGCTTTGGAAAGACTTGGAGAAAAGGATGTAAAGCATGTTGTTGTTTCAACCCACAGGGGCTTAACAGCTTTGAAGGCGGCTGAAGAATTCAAGGACTTGGATTTGAACATTGTTGCAGTTACTGTTCCTGCCTCCACAAAGCCAGAGATTTTAAAAGAGTGGAATGAAAACCTGCCAAAAATGGAGAAGGCCGGAGTAAAGACTCATAGGGGAACTTCTTCTCTTTCAGGAACTGAAAGAGGCATTAGAGTGAGATGGGGCGGAGTTGGTCCAACAATGATTATAGCAGATACTTTGAGAACGTTTGGAGAGGGCACAAAGGTTTGTGTGGAAATTTTGCTTATGGCAACAGACGCAGGTCTTGTTCCGGCTGGAAAAAAGGCACTTGTTATTGCAGGAACTTCAAGGGGAGCAGACACCTGTCTTGTGATAAAGTCTACTTTTAGCAGCAAATTTTTTGACCTTGCAATTCAGGAAGTTGTTTGCAAGCCCTATTCAGATGGTATTGAACAGGAGGCAAGATAATTTCTTGTCCTAAAAAAAAACCTTTATTAACCTCTTAATGCCTATTTGTTTGCATGTTTATCAGAATTGGAGTTGAAGACTTAAAAGTAGTTTTGAAGGATGTTGGCATTGTTTTGGAGTACAGTGCTCTTACTTTTATTGCACCTATAATAATGGGGTTGATTTACTGGGAGCCTTTGGAAGTTCTTGCCATTTACCTTTTTTGTGCAATTTTTACATTCCTTGCAGGCTTTGCAATAAAAAAGGCTTTTGTTTCAAAACAGAGCACTGGATTAAAACATGCGTTTCTTACGGCTACAGTAATATGGCTTGTTTACTGCTTTGTTGCTTCTTTGCCATTTCATTTAATTGTAAACATGTCTTTCCTTGATTCATTTTTTGAGGCAATGTCTGCTCTTACAACAACAGGTCTTACAGTAATGAAGCAGGTAATTGACAGTTCTCCAAAAAGCCTGATTTTTTGGAGAAGTATTCTTTCATGGATTGGAGGTGTTGGAATTGTTGTTCTGGCAATGGCAGGAGTTTTGACAACTTATTCAAAGGCAAGCAAGCTTATTCATGCAGAGGGCAGGGAGGAAAGGCTTAGACCAAACCTCAAAAACAGCATTAAGCATATTTGGAACATTTACATTGGCTTGACAATTTTGGGCGTTGTACTTTTGTACTTGAGCGGAATTGGAGCCTTTGATTCATTAAATTACAGCATGAGTGCAATTAGCACAACAGGAATGGACACTACAAGCACTGGGCTTGTTGGAATGCACAATTTTGCTTTGGACATAAGCCTTATTGTAATAATGCTTTTGGGTGCAATTTCTTTTTCTACACACTATCTTGTGTTAAAGAAAAGAAACTGGAGAATTTTGGTTCAGGACTCTGAATTCAAGGTTTTAATGCTTCTTGCATTGGTTTCAAGCGTAATAATTTTGCCAAAAATGATTCTGTTTTATGGCAGCAACATAATTGGCGTTGAAGAGGCTTTTTTCCATGTAGTTTCCGCCCTTACATGCGGTGGTTTTGCCATTGCTTCAATAGCAGATATAAGAGCATGGGGCGATTATGTAAAACTTGTGCTTGTTGGAGTAATGTTTGTTGGAGGAAGTGCAGGAAGCACTGCAGGCGGAATAAAGATAAGCCGGTTTATAATTTTTGTCAAATCGATTTATTGGAGAATAAAGGAAACCATTTTGCCTGAGAAAAGCTTTTTTAGCAGAAAGTTTGAAGGGCAGGAACTTGCAAGAAATGAGGTAAGAGAAATTAGCCAATTTATACTGCTTTACGCTTTGCTTATTCTTGCAGGCTGCCTTGTTCTTACACTTGCAGGAAATGATTTGGGCAACAGCCTTTTTGAGGTTGTTTCAGCTCAAAGCAATGCAGGCATTTCGGCAGGAATTGCACATGCAGGAATGCCAATTTCTGTTGAAATAATGCTTATCTTAAACATGTGGATTGGAAGGCTTGAAATAATTCCAATCCTTTCAGCAGTAGGATTCTTTTTAAGCATGCGAAAAAGGTAGTGGATTAAAGTGTACAAGGTTAGGAAAAAGGCCGTGGAGAAAAAAACGAAGATTAAAAGAAAACAAACAGTGAGAAAGAAACAAAAGCCAAAAGTTGTTTTTGTGTGTGTTACAGGAGGAATCTCACAAGGCTATTTTGTTAAAAAAATTAACGAGTTTTTAAAGAAAAAAGGCATCTCTAAAAAAATCAATGTTAAGTCAGCTGGATTTTCAAAAAATCGTAAAGAAATAAGTGGCGCAGATATAATTGTATCTCATCTTTTTAAAAATGCTTCAATGGAAATGACAAAAAAGATTGCTCCAACTATTAAAAATTTTGGACCAAAAGCAATAACTCAGGATATTTATTTTACAAACCGAGGCAGACGCATTGCCCTTAAACGAACTTTTAATGCAATTTTAAAAAAAATAAGAATGGAACAAAGCTTAAAAAGGTGAAAAGAGTAAAGTTTTAGGAGTGAATTGAAATGTATATCGTAATTATTGGAGCAGGAGGGCTTGGTTTTTATCTTGCCCAGCTTTTGCTTGAAGAAGAGCATGACGCTGTTGTTGTAGACAAGGATGCTGCAAGGTGTGAAAAAATCAGCCAAGAGCTCGACATTGTGGCAACGCAGGGAGACGGAACAGAAACAGCTGTTTTGGAAAAGGTTGGAGTAAAGGAAGCTGACGCTGTTGTTGCCTTAACAGGCCAGGATGAAACAAATATGGTTGTAAGCCTTTTGGCAAAAGAACTTGGGGCAAAACAGGTTGCTGCAAGAATCTCAAAAGTAGAGTATGACGAAAGTGTTTTGAAAAAGCTTGGAATTGACATTGTAATTCACCCAGAGGCCGCAGCAGCAGGATACATTGAAGAGCTTATTACAAAGCCTGGTGTTTTAGACCTTGCATTTATTTCAAGGGGGCAAGCAGAAATAATGGAAATGCAAATAAAGGAAAAAAGCCAAATTGCCGGAAAGAAAATAAATCAGATAAATCACCCCCCAGGAAGCGCAATAGTTGCATTGTACGAGGGAAAAAATCTTATAATTCCCGGACCAGAAGACACCATAAAGGTTGGGCAAAAAATTCTAATTCTTGCAAAAAGAGATGTTGCAGAAAAGGTCAGAAAAATGATTCGTTAAAATCAGGCTGCCCTTTTTTGCCCAGGGTGTACTGGAACACCGCGAATTTTTCCACGCGCATGCTGGGTTGCTATGGTATTTGGAAGTCCAGGTGTTCTGTTTCTGAGAACTTGAGTTCTCTCACTCGCATTCAAAGCCCTCTTTCTAATAACACTAAGCCCTGTTCCAACACTTTTTCTTTGCATAACCCTTAGATGAGATTTTGGGAAAAAAAAACCAGTAAGTAAATTAATTAAATTGGAAATTCCAGGAATGCGTAACAATAAAGAAGTTCTTGGCTTTGCTCCTGCAGGCAATGCTCCAATTTGTGCTGCTGCCATTCCAGATCTGGCTAAAGTGTTTTGATTTCTCTGGCGAATCTTTGGCTTTCTTGCCATTCCAACATTTCTTCTTTGCATCCCGGCATTTCTTGCCATTCCAACATTTCTTCTTTGCATCCCGGCATTTCTTACCATTCCAACATTTCTTGCTATACTTGGCCCAATCATACCAGGTCTTTGTGTAACTTTTCTTCTAAGCATTTTTTCACCTAAATAGATTGCTTTTTTGGATTATTTAATTCTTTGTTTTGGCATTTGAAACAGGCTTACTTTGTTAATTTAAAGTGTTTTCTAAGAGCTTCTTTTGAAGTAAAATTATTCACGTCCTTTAGCCATGATTTTTTTGCACAAAGATTTTTTTTAAAAAATAATTCAACAATTTTTCCAGAATCAAGTTTTTGTCCAAACACTGCCTTTTTGTTGTTTACTTTTACCTTATGCAAGTGCAATGCCCAATTTTTTTCGGTTGCAAAAGCAAAATCAAGCACTGTGCTTTTATCAGGAAGCTCTATCAGTGTTCCATTTGTAGTAAAGACATAAATTGGATTTGTTAAAAAGTCAACTTTGAGGGCATCAATGAAATTTCTTTTACTTTTTCGATCAGCAAGCAAAGAAATAAGTATTGAAAGGTTTTGTTCAAGATATCCTGATATTTTTTTGCTAAAAAATTCCCTGTAAGCAATAATTCCCCTCCTGTTTATTGCATTCATTTTGTGGGTTGCGATTCTTACTTTTACATTGCTTTTCCTTGGACCAAAAACAGTTGTCTGAAGAACCCTGTAAAGATTTGGTTTTGGTGCAGCAATAAAGTCTTTGACCTTGTTTGGCAAGGGTGGAAAAGTTTCGTGAACAATTCCAAGTGCAGAATAACACTCTTGTTTTTTGTCAAAAAGGATTTTGAGAAAAACAATGTCTGTCATTTCATCTATATTCTTTCCTGTTTTTTTCATTTTAGTAAAAAAATTGTAAACGCTTTTTTGTCGTTTGTAAAAAGAGGCTTTTGGAAGCTTTTTTCTTAAAATTGCAACCATCAAATTTATTTCTTTTTCCTTTGCAGCCCTCAAAGGCGTTAGCCTTTTATTAAGCCTTTTAAAAATTCCAGGGTAGGCATGGCAAAAGGCAAGATCCCCCAATTCAAGTGAAAGTTTTACTAACCCAATTTTCTGGGCAATTGGCACATAAATTACAAGCGATTCAGTAGCAATTCTTTTTCGGTCTTTTTCAGGCAAATGCTGTAATGTTCTCAAATTGTGAAGCTTGTCCGCAAGTTTTATTAGAATAACCCTTGGATCCTTGGTTGTTGCAAGAAGAAGGTTGTGAAGATTTTTCAAAGACTCATGGTTTCTGCTTTCTTTTGTAAAAATGTCAAGTTTTGTTACACCCTCAACCAAGGAACAAATTTCTTTTCCAAACTCTTTTTTTAAACAAGATTTTTTTATGTCAGTGTCTTCCAAAACATCATGCAAAAGACCTGCTGCAACAACCTTACTGCTTAATCTCATTCTTGCAAGAGTTGCAGCTGTTTCCAGCGGATGGGAAAAATACGGCTCTTTGTTTGCCCTAAGTTGGCCAAGATGGGCATCCCTTGCAAAGACAAATGCCTTTTCAAGAAGCCTTTTGTCTGCCTTGCCATAATTCTTTTTAACAAGGGAAACAAGCTTGTTTATGCTCTTTTTGGAAAACTTTGGAAAACCTACCAGACTTACAAAATGGCTCACTCATTAATTAATTGCCACAAAAGAAGTATTTAATGGTAAGCCCAAAAAAAGGCAAAACTTAGTCAAAAAGGGTTTTCGGGAAGCTTTTTAAAGAGTTGTATACATAATATTTATTGATAACATGATAAGTGATTTACTTCATCTTGAAGAAAACTAATTCTGAAGAATCGCTTAGTTATCTGAATAATTATCAAAATTTCCCAAATTGTGTAAAAGCAAAGGAATTTAATTGTTTTAAGACAAATTCTAATCTAGACATAAAGCTGAAAAATGGCTGGTATGGTGTAGTGGTTCGCATTAAGGCTTGTGGAGCCTTAGGCCCGGGTTCAATTCCCGGTACCGGCCCTCTTTCTAGTTCTTTGAGTGATTTAGTTCATCACTAAAAATGGAGGTTTGATATAATGAATTCAAAAATAGGCGTAAGTACAAAAGGTGATTCACTTCATCTGCAGGGTTCTTTTGCCAAAGAATACTGGGCTTAGGGAAAAAGCAATTGATGCTTTGAAGTATGTAAAGCCTGGCAATTTTAAAGAAGGCATAAAGATTCTGCCATTTAGGGGAGAGGACATTCCTTGCCTCGTGGAAGAGTTTATTTCAAAGGGCAGCAATGCAATAGGATTTACTGGAGAGGACCTGTTTGCAGAGTACTGTTTGAACAATCAAAGCAGTCTTTCAATAATTAAAAGAATTCCCTGGAAAGATGAAAGCTTTGTTTTCAAAAAGCCAGCCTTGTGCCTTCTTGGACCAAAAGAAAGGGATTTGAATTCCTACAAAGGAACTGTTGTCTGCACAGTGAACAGAAAGTACAGAGCTTTGAGTGAAAACTTTTTGGAGAAGCTAAGGCGAGATGGCTTAAAAGTAATAGTGAAAGAGGCTAGTGGAAATTTGGAGAAAACTGTTGAGCAAGGCATTGCTGATTTGTGCATTGACATTGTATGCAGTGGCAGGTCCTTGGAAGAATGTGATCTACAGATTTTGGACAAAGTTTTTGAAAGCGATATTGTTCTAATTGGAATAGTGCAAACAGAATTGTTTGAGCTAAAGGCTTTGGCTGAAATGTTAAGGAAAAGAATTGAGGGAAAAGACTGCAAAAGCTATACCTGGAAGCTCTTGCGCGACAAAAAGCTTTTGTGCAAAAAGATAAACGAAGAGGCCTTTGAGTTAATTGAAGCAGCTTTGGAAGGAAAAAAAAGTAAGGTTGTCTGGGAGGCTGCTGACCTACTCTACTTTGTTTCAGTACTTCTAATGAAAGAGGGTGTGCCGGTAGACGCTGTGTTCAACGAATTAAGGAGGCGAAGCAATGAAAAGAAAGGAAATTGACTGGAAGAAAAGCGGCGGAATTGTTCCAACAATAGTGCAGGAAGCTGAAGGTAAGGAAGTGCTAATGCTTGCCTATTCAACCAAGGAGTCGTTGCGCAAAGCTCTTGAAACAAATCAGGGGTGGTACTACAGCAGAAGCAGAAAAAGGCTGTGGAGGAAAGGCGAGACAAGTTGCAACACACAGGAAATAATGCAGGTCTTTGCGGACTGTGATGCTGACACATTACTTTTTGTTGTAAGACAGAAAGGCAATGCTTGTCATTTGAACAAGAAAAGTTGTTTCTACACGGAGGTGGATTAAATGGATAAAACAAAGAAAGTGATTCCTTGCCTGGATTGCAATCTAAGCAAGGGAAAAACTGAATTAGTAAAAGGAAAGAAATTCAGAGAAGTGGAAGCAGTGGGAAGCCCTGTGGAACAGGTTAGGAAATACTGTAAACAGGGAGCAGACGAAATTGTGGTATTAGATATCAATGCAACAGTTGAAGGAAGAAATACAGGGGTTGCTGCAGTGGAAAAGATAGCTGCTGCATGCAGTGTTCCCCTGTCAGTTGGCGGTGGAATCAAAAGCCTTGCAGAAGCCAAAGAGATAATAGGGGCAGGAGCTGCAAAAGTAGGCATAAATAGCGCTGCAGTCAAAAACCCTGAATTAATACTGCAACTTTCCCAGAAACTCGGAAGAAACGCTGTTGTCTCAGCAATTGATGCACAGAAAGTTAGAAATACGTGGAGTGTCTTCATCAACGCCGGCACAAAGGACAGTGGACTGGATGCCGTTGAATGGGCAAAAAAAGTTGAACAGCTTGGTGCAGGCAGCATTTTGCTGACATCGATTGACAGAGACGGCATGCAAACAGGATTTGATATTGCTTTGACAAAGACAGTATCAGAAGCAGTTAAAATACCGGTGATTGCATCAGGAGGAGCAGGCAGTTTGGAAGACATGTACAGGGTTCTGGCTGAAGGGAAAGCAAGCGCTGTGCTTGGAGCAAGCGTTTTCCACTATGGAAAGCTTACTGTTGCCCAGGTAAAACAATACTTGCAAAAAAAGGGATTGGAGGTGTTGCAATGATTGTTCCAAGCATTGACCTGCTTGAAGGAAGAGTGGTTCAGTTGCAGCAAGGAAAAGAGGTCAAAATTTCAGTTGAGGAGAAGCCGCTTGCATTTGCAAAGCGGTTCTCTTCCTTTGTAGAAACACAGGTAATTGACCTCAATGCAGCTATTGGTACAGGCAACAATTTTGAAACTGTAAAGAAAATTTGCCAAATTGTCAATGCAAGAGTTGGAGGAGGCATTAGAAGCACTGAGAAGGCAAGGCAATTGTTTGAAGCAGGAGCAAGAAAAATAATTGTTGGAACAATGGCAAAGGAAGGATTTTTGCTTGAATTATGCAAAGAGTTTGGAAAAGAAAGAATAATTGTTGCCTTGGACAGCAAAAACGGAAAAGTAGCAGTAAAAGGATGGCAGGAAACAGCGGAGGAAACACCAGTTGAAAGAGCCAAAAGACTTGAAGGATTGTGTAGTGAATTCCTTTACACCTGCATTGAAAAAGAGGGTTTGATGAAAGGGGTCGATTGGCAAACAATTAAAAACTTAAAAAGAGTTTCTAAGAATAAACTTAGTATAGCTGGAGGAATTTCAAGCATTAAAGAAGTAAAAAAATTGGAGAAAATGGGAATAAAATCCGTTGTAGGAATGGCAATATACACTGGAAAAATAAAATTGAGGGAATTAAAATGAACGAAAAATTCAAAACTGTTCGAGGAATGCGGGACTTTTTGCCAGAACAGGCTGTGAAAAAGCAGTTTGTTGAAGATGTCTGCAGGCAGGTTTTTGAAAACTATGGCTTTTTACCGTTGGAAACTCCTGTTGTTGAAGAGTTCAAATTGCTTGCAAAAAAGGGCTCTGGCGGGGAAGCAATAAAGGACGAAATTTATTACTTTAAGGATAAGAGTGAACGAGAGCTTGGACTGCGTTTTGATTTGACTGTTCCGCTTGCAAGAATTGTTGCGTCAAATCCACAGTTGCCAAAGCCGTTTAAGAGATACCAGATTGCAGATGTTTACAGGTATGACAGACCTGGCGCCTCAAGGTATAGGAAATTCACTCAGGCAGATATTGACATTGTCGGGTCAAGTTCAATGCTTGCTGATTTTGAATGCATTGCTGCGCCAATTGAAATTTTGCAAAAGCTCGGGTTAAAATTCAAGGTAAGAATTTCCAACAGAAATCTTTTGGAGGAAATTGCAGTGTGCTGCGGTGTTGAAAAGGAAAGCGTAAAGGAATGCTTTAGGTGTATTGACAAGCTTGACAAAATAGGCAGGGAAGGGGTTGCAAAGGAATTGAAGGAAAAGGGAATTGCTTCAAAGATTCTTGACACAATTGAAAAAAACAGCATTGCAGAGGTTGTAAAAAAGGTTAAGAAAAAGGAGGGAATTTCAGAGTTGAAAGAATTAATGGCTTTGCTTAAAAAAGCAGGGCTTGACAAATTTGTTAAAATTGACCTTTCACTTGCCAGAGGGCTTGAGTATTATACTGGAAATGTTTTTGAAATTGCAATTGCAAACGGACCAAGTATTGCAGGCGGAGGTCGTTACGACAACCTTGTTGCTTCATACGGTGGCCAGCAGACTCCGGCTGTTGGCATAAGTCTTGGAGTTGACAGAATTCTTGACATACTACAGGATAAGCTAAATCCAGAGGCAGGAACAAAGATTTTTGTTGTGCCAATTGGAAAAGAAATGCAGGTGCCTGCTTTGGAACTTGTACAAAAAATAAGAGCGCTTGGAATTAATGCTTCAATGGATTTGAATTCAAGGGGAATTAGCAAGAATTTGGATTATGCCAACAAGGTTGGAATTCCGTTTGTTGCAATTCTTGGAGAAAAGGAGTTGAAGAAAAAGGAATTCAGTTTGAAGAATATGAAAACTGGAAAAGAACAAAAAGTAAAAATTATCGATTTAAAAAAGCTGAAAGACAAATTAAAATAGTTTTCTTTAGCTAAATTGTTTTAATGCTCCAGTAGCTCAGTTTGGTTTAGAGCGCAACATTGGTATCTTCTATGGCCAATGATGTTGAGGCCCCGAGTTCAAATCTCGGCTGGAGCTCTCTTTTTTTAAGACTAAACCAGTGTTTTAATTCGAAAAGGAAAGGTTTTTATTCCAGAATTGCCTTATTGGTTGGACAATGAACAGGTCAGTTTTGTCTTTGATAGTGGTTTCTTTAATTGCCTTAGTTATTGCTAGCGGCTGCATTTTTCCAGACGTTGGTGCAATAGACAAGGTAAAGGCACACCCTGCTGCTGCTGATTTTCTTGCAGAGCATCCTACTGCACAACTCACGGTTGTTTCATGGAGTGAAGCAGACAGCAAAGTAAATATGTTAGAGCTTGTTGAAAAATGCGGAACACAGATTCAACCAACAAATTACTACAAGATCGTGTTTTTGGAAGGCGATGCAAGGCTTGAAGGATGGGTTTATCAAAGTACAATGAATGTTGCATGTGTTTATAGGAATGATGATCAGTGCAGTACTGATATTGATTGTGAAGACAATTCTCTTTGTACAAGGAATACTTGCGGAGGAATTCCAAAAACCTGCAGTACTGTTGAAATAAGGGAATGTATTGGCGGTGACGGATGCTGTCCAACAGGGTGTACTTTTGCGGTTGACTTTGATTGTGATTTGGATGAATGCAGCATAAATTCTGATTGTGACGATGACAATCCGGCAACCATAGGCACTTGTGTTGGTTTGCCAAAAAGATGCCAGTATGAATACACAGATGAATGTGTTGATGGAGACGAATATTGTCCTGCCGGTTGCGAGTTTGAAAATGACAATGACTGCAGTGAAACCACATGTGAAACTGATTCTGACTGCAATGACAGAAGGAATCAAACCCTTGATTTTTGTGTTGGTGTTCCAGGAGTATGTGTGCATCAGGAAATAACAGAGTGTGTAAGTGAAGACAACTATTGCCCGCCAGGGTGCACTTATAAGGAAGATACAGACTGTGTTGCACAGGCTGGAAATTTTGAAAGGTTTATTGTGGAATGCAATGGTTTTACGGCAAATGTTGATGCCACACTTGAAAATGACGGAGAAGAACTTGTGGCAAGTTTTGATGGAGTAGCCAATAATTCAAATAATGCTGGATTGGTATTTGATAATTTCAAAAAATATAAATTTGATGGAATTGAAGCATATAATTCTGGAACTTCAGTAAAGGAAAGAATTGTAATTCAGGGCAAGGCTGTTTTTGACAAAGAAGCAAAGAAAAGCTATTTTTATGTAAATAGGAATGGGTTGCGTTATGAAATTGAATTTACACAGGGTCTTCCTGCAGTAAACACAATTGAGGGAAGCAAGCCATTTGTCGCAGGAAATAAAGACAAAATTCCAACAATACTTTTTGGAAAGAGTAGCCTTCTTATTGGAGCAAATCAAAATACGCAAGAGATTAAAATTCTGTCCAGTTATTATGAACTTTCTGTTAATGCAGGAGCTGTTGTGCAAAACCTTGAAGGAAAAAATGCCTCGATATACAATATGAGGGTTGCAAGATGTGACGAGGGAAGTGCTATTTTTTCACTTTATTCAGGAGGCAATCTTGTTACAAGCCAGGAAGCTAAAACAGGGGACATTCTTTTCCCTGAAAAACTTAAGAAAGTTATCAGATTGAATTATCTGAACAAAAGTAACATTACGGGAAGATGCGATTACAAGTATGCAAGAGGTGATTACGTTGAAACTTTTGTGCAGGGAGAAACATATCCTGCAGATGAAACCAGTCCATGGAAGACAATACTTGAATTTAGTGACAACAGGCTAAAAAAACTTGGGCTTAGCAATTATATTTTGCCAAATTCCAACCCATTAGAAAGCAGTGAAAATATATTGATTTTGCAGGAAGGGAAAAGCGTTGGCGTTGGGTTCTGCAAAGTTACATTTTATGGCCTTGTAAGGTAAAAAAAAAGAATTTTTTGCAAAGCAAAAAAATAAATAAACCAAACTACTAATAATAACTGGTTTTTATGGTACTACACGACGAGGCTGTTGAAGCACTGGTTGCAAAATATGTTTCAAACAATATGGTGCTCTCATTTGGAACAAGCCCTGAAGGCATAAGGTTTATAAAAAAACTTGCGCTGAAAATTGAAGAAGAAGAAATTAACATAAGTGTTGTTCCAACAAACAACAGGATTGCAGAACTTTTGACAGACCTTGACATAAAGACAACTTCAATAAACGATAAAGAAATTGACCTTGCAATTGAATTTGTTGACCTTGTTGACAAAGAATTTAATTTTGTTGAAAGAGAGTCAGGAAGCTTTGTAAGGGACAAAATGATTGCACAAAGTGCTGCAGAACTTATTGTAATAACAGAAGCAAAAAATTACGGAAAACCATTAAAGGGATTGATTCCGTTTGAAGTCTGTCATTTTGGATGGAAAAGAACATTGCTCCAGCTTGAAAAGCTTGGCACTGCAAAAATAAGGGAAAAAAATAGAAAGCTGTTCAAAACAGAAACAGGCCATTATGTTATTGATGTAAATGTTGACGAAATATACTCATTGGAAGATTTGGAATTTCAGGCAAAGGACATTCCAGGCGTGCTTGAAACAGGTCTTTTTATAGGTTATGCCGACCGTGTTTTGCTTCACAACGGAGGACTTGACATGCTTTCAAGGCTTGACTACAGCAAGCAAAATAGTGTTTCTGAAAAAGAAAAAGATATTATGACACTGTAAAAAAAGAAGGCAGTCACTATTTAAAGGTTAATTGAACTAAAAATTCTTACAACGCCGGAGTAGCTCAGCCTGGTTAGAGCGTTCGACTCATAATCGAAAGGCCGAGGGCTCATATCCCTCCTCCGGCATAAATATAATAATTAATTAAAAACAACCGGTGCAAAATCAAGCAATTAAGTTTAAAAACAGAAAAGCCGTTAATTGATTGAGAAAAATGAAAATTTTGAAATATGTTTTAAGCATTCTTTTCTGCAACGCCTATAGGCTTTTGCGTTTTATTCCAAACAATGACCCAATAATGGGCTGCATGCTTCCATTTGCAAGGCAGGACAGTTGGTGGAAAGCACCATTGTTTGCTTTTGTGACAATGGTTTCGTTTGATTTTATCACAATGAGGGTTGGTGTTTGGACAGGGGTTACTGCAGTTACTTATGCAGGCCTTGCAATAATGTTCCACTTTTCCTACAAAAAAATCGGAACAGTAAAACTAAGGCACTATGTTGGCTCAGGCATTGCAGGCGTATTAATATTTGACTTTGTTACAGGCGTTGTTGCAGGACCAGCAATGTTTGGAATGAACATTGCACAGGCAGCAATTGGACAAATTCCTTTTACAGTAATGCATTTGCTTACAGTAACATTCTTTGTACTGTTGATTACACCAATACTTGACAGAGCAGTAATAAACAATCCGACTCTTGAAGACACAAACGTAATCAGCAAGCTTAAGTTTTTGGCAAGGGCTTAAAAATGGAAACACTGCCTTCAACAAAAAAAAGACTTTTTGACCCAAAGCTTGCACTTTTGCTTTTAGGACTTCTTGTGTTATGGCTTGTTTTTATAAGCACTATTCCTGCAGAATACAATTCACCGTATGAAAAAGTAAATGTTTCATTCAAAGCAATTGTAAACGAAGAAACAATTTTGGACACAACTGCGGAGATTGCAAAAGGAACAAATGCCTTTGAAGCCATGCAGGAAATTACAGAAATAGAATTTACTGATTATGGAGAAATGGGAGTAATGATTGATTCAATCAATAGAGTAACACCAAAAGCAAATGAATTTTGGAAGCTTTTTGTAAACGGCGAAGAGGCAGCAGTTGGAATAAGCAGTATTACAATTGAAGAAGATACAGAAATAAAATGGAAAACCGAATCAATTGACTCATATACAGGCTAATTCTTAATTTTGACAACTATTTTTTTACCAACAACCGGCAAAAGGCGCTTGAACTCTACTTCCAAAGACTTGTTAACAAGAAATTGGTCAACAGGCTTTTCAGAAAGCTTGCCATCAACCTCATAAATATAATAGCCCTGTTTGCCGTCAACACTTGAAATAAAAGAACCATCAGAAGTTTTCTTAAGGTTCAAGCTAACAGCCTTCTTTAAAGCATTGGCTAAAGAAGTTCCCTTTTCAACTTCAACAATAAGCGGCTTTTCAAGCAAATCATAGGCATTCTTAATCTTGTACAAGGCGCTTTTGTTAATAGCCAGTAGATGAGTATTACCCATCTTTGTCCTTTCAACAAAACCAGCTTCCTCCAAAACCCTGACATGCTTTAAGGCAACAGGCACAGAAATATCAAGCTCTTTTGCCAAAGCAGAAATATGCATGCTTTTATAAGTCAAAATCCTAAGCATGCTTCGCCTGTTCTCATTTCCAAAAACCCTAAAAATATCCATTAAAACCAGCTATTATCCTTTTGGCTAATAACTATTATCTCTTTAGGAAACCATTTAAAAACCTGTTTCTTAAATTCATAAAAAACATCGGGGGCTTTTCTTGAAAAAAACCATTATCGCAATTCTTATACTAAGCCTTTTGGCACAATCTGCAGCAGCAAAAGATATAACAGTAATATTCAATTTTCCAGACGGAACCAGTACTGACGTGGAAGAACTTGCTTCACTTCCATACGACGCAAACTCATTCAACGCATTTGCAACAGTTGCAAACAACAACAGCCTTAACCTTGATATGGCATATTACCCAGATTTTGACAGCTGGTTCATAAACGGAATAAACGAAGTTTATGGAAACGAAGAAAATGAGTATCAGTGGTGGCATTTCTGGGTAAACAACCAGGAATCAATGATTGGAATAAGTGCTCACATTCCAGAAGACGGCGACATAATAGAACTTGGTTTTGCAGACGAACCACTTGGACTGCAGACAACTGCAATTGAAAATGCAGTAAACTGGCTTGTTGAAAACCAACAGGGAGACGGAGAAATAGGCGAGCACAAGGTCTGGGGAAACGCTTTTGCATTAATGGCACTAAACCTATTTGAAGGAAATGGCACAGTAAAAGATTTGGCATCAGACTACCTGTTAGAAAATCAGGGTGAAGATGCAGGCTTTGGCTGGCCAGGCTGGGGATCTGACGCATTGCACACAGCCGCAGTAATTATGGCAATGATTGCAAACCAAATTGAAATTCCGGAAGTTGGCGGAGAAAGCGCCATGGACTTCATGCTATCAAGGCAAGAGTCTGATGGGGGCTTTTCCGGCTGGGGTCAAGGAGACGTTGACACAACCTCCTGGGCAATGATGGCATTGGCCGCATCAAACCATGCAATGCCATCAAACAACGGCAACAGCCCTGTTGACTACCTGTCTTCAGCTCAAAATGCAGACGGGGGCTTTGGCTACCAAGCAGGAGGGGACAGTTCAGAGGACTATACAGCAGAAGCACTTTTGGCATTGTCTGCAATGAACCAAGAAAACAGCAACGAAGCAGAAAATGCATTGGTTTGGCTAAAGGAACAGCAGGAATCAGACGGGTGCTTTTCAAATGCCTACACAACGGCTTTGGCAACAATTGCTATGGCGGAATTTGAAGAGGACACAACAGATACGACACAATGCCTTGAAGAACTCCAGCTTTTAGACAACGGCTTTGGAAGAGATGGCAAAACAAGCAATGCAGTTGACACTGCCCTGGCAGTAATCGCCCTTTCAGGAAATAAGATTCCAACAATTGTTTTGGAAGGAGAAGAAAACCCGGGAATTGTTGCTGTTGGAAGCATTGTAAAATTCACTGTTGAAATCACAAACTATGGCGAGGTTTCAGCCAAAAATGTTTCAATTGGCTTTCAAGGAATTCCATTTTTGTGGATTCAGCAGGAAACAAGTGATATAAGCATTGCAGAAATTAGTCCGGGGCAAACTGTTCAAGCAGAAATATATGTTGAAATGCAGGAAACAAGCAACAGGGATGTTTTTGTAACACTTTCAGGAGAAGGAATTGCGGAAAGCCTAAACAGCAACATGCTTTCATTTGAAGTAGCAGAAGCAGACCTTACAGTAAGCCTTTCAATGCAGGGATAAAAATGAATAGAACAAAATTGTTTGTAGTTGGAACAGCATTTGTTGCGCTGATAGTTCTCTTTGTGTTCTCACAAAACATGTTAAATCCTTCAGGATTCTTTGGCCTTTCAGTTGAAGAAGAAACTCAGTTGGAAACAGAAGATGGAAAAAACACAGTTGAACAAGAAAATGTTAGTGCAGGCATTTCTTTTGAGGTTTTGGAACCAACAACTATTGAAGCAGGCATTGTGGGAGAAGCAATTCTGCCAGATTGTCCAGAGGAAACAGAATTTGAGGTTTTGGTAAAAAATACAGGAAATGGCATTGCAGAAAAGGTCTATTTTTCGTTCGGCTCTGGTGTAAAAGTTGTTGGCTGCAGCAACTGCAGTCTTGACAAACTTTTGCCAAAACAGGAAATAACAGCAAAAACAAGACTTTGCCTTGAATCAGACTTAACTCAGGCGATTTCGGTTGGAAGCGCAAACAGCAACATAATTGAATTAGCCGTCACGCCCGGCTAGTGCGAGCAAGAAGCCTATTGCTTAGCGCAATAGGCTGGCTTCGCAAAAAAAAATCATTTTCAGAACTCATAATCTTCTTCATAGCCGCCACAGCCGGCTGGTCTGAGAGCGACATAGAAAAGCCAAAGCTTTTCGTGTCTCGCAAACCTTTTGGTTTGCTCGATTGCCTGATGGCAATCCCTCATGCTCGCTAATGCTCGCACGACACAGCTAGTTAAACAGCTCAGCTCTCAGCCTGTTCATCACATCAAGGATATTTACTTAGAAGCATTTTTATATAATTCGTTGAGGTAATCAACAATTATTTTTGTGTTTGTTTTAGGATCTTTGCGCCCAAATTCAGAGTAGACTGGCACAATTTCTTCAATTGTATCAAGTCCTTTTCCCCTATACTTTGCACCTGAAAGAAGCGCAAAAAAGTCCTGAATGCCTAGTTCCCAAGAAGAGTAGGCTCTGTGGCTTTTGTAGCTGGAATATTTTACTCCGCTGCCACTCCATTTAGTCCAGAGAATGTTTCCAATAGCCTTTGTTTTTGTTGCCAAACCTTCTTTGCCCCAATTGCTTTCTGTTCTAAAAAGAGCAAGGCCAATCGCAGGCCTTACGCCATAATGTTTTCCCCATTTCACAAAGGCAGGACCAAAGCCGGCAGCAGGGCTTCCCATTTGCCTAAGCTCTGCATCAATTTGAGTAGCAGAAATGGTTTTTGCGCCTTTTGGAAGTAGTACACTTAGCTTAGGGGAAACAGCAGGGAAAAGAGATGTCTTTAGAGGAGGCCTTGAGGCAATTTTTTTCTCTGACTTAGACTTAGATCTGGGCCAAAATAAATGCGCTAGTGGAGCACCTGCACCCAAAGCCAGAATGCCCGAACCTAAATATTTTAAAGCACTTCGTCTGGAAGGCTGTTTAGTTTTATTAGAACCAGGTGTTGGTTCAAATTTGGGTTTCCTTGGTTTAAGTCTTTGCTTGGCTCTTGCAAGACGCACATTTGTCCTAAGTTGATCTTTTACTCGCTTGGTTTGGGCTTTTCTTTCAGCGTGTACAACCCAGCTTGGTTT
>JAFCCL010000004.1 GCA_017610205.1 Candidatus Iainarchaeum sp.
CAACCCACAGGGCAACAACCATCGCCATCAATGCACTGCGCAACCTCGGTATAAGAACAGGTTTTTGGAGTTCCACTGCAAGCATCTACTGTGCATGCATTCGCATCATCACAACCAGTATCAACTTTACATTCATCCTGATCTATTTCCCCCTCGCTAACACAGCCACTAAGCAATAAGAATAAAATAAGGGCTATGGAGGACAGTACTTGTAACTTCATTCAATAGATAATTAGCATAAACCCTTATAAAAAATTACTGGTTTGATGAGTGACATAGGAATCCTTTTTCAGTTTATAACTATCTTGCATTGCATACATGAAACCAATACAATATTCTTTATGCTGTTATCGCCCATGTTTTTTCAGGCAATGATGAGGTTATTACCTATAGCATGGAACGCTCCACTTGCCTTTTTAAACCTTTTCAAGGCAAATTTACTTACAATTTTTGAATGACTCTCTCCTGTGCCGGTATAGGGCGGGAAGGTAGCCAGTGTTAAATTGGTGATTTTGTTGGCAAAAAAAGCTGAAAAAGAAGAAGAAAAGCCAAAGGCTGTTGAGGAAAAGAGCCACAAGACTGAAAAAGAAGAAAAGCACAGCCACAAGACTGAGAAAAAGGAAGAAAAGCCGGCAAAAAAAGAAAAAGATTCAAAAGAAGAGAACAAAGAGGAAAAAAAGGAAAAGCAGGAAAAGGAAGAAAAAAAAGACAAGGAAGAAGAAGAAAAAGAGCACAAGGAAAAAAAGCAGGACAAGGGCAAAGATCACGAGCACAGGGAAGAAAAGGCAGAGCACAAGGAAAAGCCTGCTGAAGAAACTCACAGGCGAAAGCCAAAAAAGGCAAAGCATGCCAAAAGAGAATTTGTTGAATTAAAGCCAGCTGAAATTAATGAGGCAATAGTTCACTTGGCAAACGAGGGACACAGTGCTTCAGAAATTGGAATGGTTTTAAGAGACCAGTACGGAATTCCAAAAGTTGGAAAGGCAACAGGAAAAAAGCTTGGAGCAATACTAAAAGAGCACAAGCTTGCACCGGCAATTCCGGAAGACCTTATGAGCCTTATAAAAAAAAGTGTTTTGCTCAGAAGCCACATGGAAAAAAACAAAAAAGACACGAGTGCAAAAAGGGGATTAATGCTTACAGTGTCAAAAATAAGGGCACTTGAAAAATATTACAAGAAATCAGGCAAACTGCCAATGCAGTGGAGGTATAGCCCTGAAACAGCAGCATTGCTTGCAAAGTAAAATGGTTAAAGGAAAGAATTGTGGTTAAAAAAGATGAAGAATTGTGGTTAAAGGAAAAAAAGAATTGTGATTTAATGGAATACGAGTTTGTTTTGAAAAAAGAAAGAAAAGAAATTTTTAGAAAAAAAGGAAACGAGGATTTGGAAAATGTTGCAAAAAAAATTGATGCAATTATAGTAAAGCAAAAGTGATTTTTTATGGCAGAAAAAAAGCAGGAAAAAAAACAGCCAAGGAAAGTAAAAAAAAGCAGAACTTCTGACAAATGGAAGAAAAAACAATGGTATAACATCATTGCCCCTGCAGAGTTTGACAGAGTTGTTATAGGCGAAACAGTTGCAGAAAAGCCAAAAAATGTTGAGGGCAGAATAATAAAAGTCGATTTGGGACAGCTTACTGGACAAAGGCAAAAAAGGTATATTGGAATTTTATTCAAGGTTGAAAATGTTGAAGGAAACAATGCAAACTGCAAAACACTTGGACACGAAGCAAGTGCTGGCTTTATCAGCAGACTTGTAAGACGCAGAATGAGCAAGGTAGAAATTGTTCAAACACTTAGAACAGCTGACAACAAGCGCGTTAAGGTGAAAACAATTGCATTGTCTGTAAGAAAGCTTTCCAAAAAACAGGAAACAGACGTTGGAAAAAAGATGACTGAAATGATGAAAGAAATAGTGCTAAAAAAAACTTATGTGCAGGCTTCACAGGAAATGATTTTTGGAGCAATTGCTTCAAAGATCTTCAAAGTGCTTACAAAGATTGCGCCCCTTAAAAGGATTGAAATAATTAAAACCAGGGTGCTGGAAGGTAAGTAAAAATGGCTCTTCCAATGGAAGTGCTGGTCTTAATTCTTTTCGCAACTCTTGGAATATTCAGTGTGCTTTCATTTAAAAAAAAGCTATTAAATTTTGAAGGCGTACTAATAGCAAATATTGTCGGTATAGCAATATTCATTTTTGCAAAATATGATATTACATACTTTTTTGTAGCATTGCTTTTCTTTATTGCTGCAGAAGCAGGAACCCTTTACGCAAAGGAAAGAAAGCCAAAGCATGAAACCAGGGCTACAGGAAATATTCTTGGAAACAGCGGCACAGCAATTCTTGCACTAATGCTTGGTTTTCCGTTTGGTTTTTTTGCAGCGTTTGCAAGCGCACTTGCTGACACACTAAGTAGTGAAATAGGAATTCTTTCAAAAAGAAACCCTGTACTAATAACAACCCTGAAAAAGGTTAAGCCAGGAACTGACGGAGGCGTGACACCTTTGGGTTTGGCAGCAGCTTTTGTTGGAGCAACAATAATTGCTTCTGTTCACTTTGCACTCTTTCAAAACATTTTCTTTTTTGCAATACTGATAATATGCGGAGTGTTTGGGTCGCTGGTTGACAGCTTTTTTGGAGCGGTTTTTGAAAGGCACGGAATGCTAAACAATGCAGAGGTTAATTTTTTGGGAAGCCTTGGAGGAACTGCGCTTGCCCTGGCAATTTTAGGAATGGGACTAATTTAAGAAAATAGCCAGTGGGCAAAGGTTTAAATTAGATTAAGCTAAAAATTAATGGAAAGAAGCTGATTTTATGGAGTTCTGGGTTTTGTTTATACTAAGAGTAAGCCTTATGGCTATTCCACTCTATCTTTGCAATGGCTTTGCCCTTATTTTTGGCGGAAAAACTCCGCTGGATTTTGGAAAAAACTTTTTTGACGGAAGGCGCATTTTGGGCGGAGGAAAATCAATCAAAGGAACTGCTTCAGGGCTTTTCTTCGCATTCCTTGGAGTTTTAACAATAAGCTTTGTGTTTCCTGAAACAACCAATGTAATTGGAGCAAACTATCTTGCTTACGGAATGCTGCTTGCAGTTGGAGCAATTCTTGGAGATTTTGCAGGAAGTTTTGCAAAAAGAAGATTCAATGTCCAAAGAGGAAAAAGTATTTTTCTGGTTGACCAGCTTGACTTTATAATAGGTGGTTTTGCAGTTGGTATGATTCTTGTAGTTCCAAACGCACTTGAAGTGATTTTTCTTTCAGCATTTACCATGATTATGCACGTAATAAGCAATAGAATTGCGTACGTTGTAAAAATGAAAAAGGTGCCGTGGTAATGGCAGGAATTCCTGAATTTAAAAAAAAATCTATTGTTTTTCTTGTAAAATTTTTTGTAATTTATGCAATACTGCAATTTCTTATACTTGCACTTCCACTGGAATTTTTTGAAAATGGAATTGCAGAAATTGAAGCCGTTGCCATTGGAGCAAGCGCAGAAGGGAATCTTATTGAATTAAACAGTCATTCGTTTCAGATTGTGCCAAACTGCACAGGGCTTGTTGGAATAAGCGTGCTTGCATCAATAATTTTTGGACTTCGCAGGCCAAAATTAAAGAAAAAGATTGGCTTGCTTGCTGTTGGGGCAGCAATTCTTTTTCCACTAAACCTTTTAAGGGTATATTTTGTGCTTTGGGCTTCAATTTCATTCAGTTTGGACATTGGAGAAACACTGCATATTGCAACCTGGTTTTTGTCAGCAGGAGCAATTCTTGTAATATGGTATTATGCCACAAAAAGAATTGCAAAAGTTAAAGAATTCTCTGAGCTTCTTTGAAGAAGAAGTGAGTTTGCAGAACAATTCTTTTTTATACTGTTTATCTATTATTTATATTAGGTGATTTTTTTGAGGTTATCTGCTGTTATTAACAAGGAAGATGGCAAGTATGTTGCCTTATGCCCTAAACTTGATGTTGTTTCACAGGGTAATTCCATAGAGGGAAGCTCTGGCCAATCTAAAGGAAACAGTTGAGCTTTATTTGGAAGACGAGAAGGATATTAAGCTTTCTGATATTGCTCCTTTTGTTACAACTTTTGAAGTGAAAATCTGTGCCTAAAATGCCTGTTCTTTCAGGAAAAGAAGTAATCAAAGCACTGGAGAAAGCCGACTTCAAGTTTGTCAAGCAAAGAGGAAGTCATGTAAAACTCAGAAAGTTTGTTGTCGGGAAAAAACTAACAGTAATTGTTCCGCTTAAGCTGGTGATTAGGACTGGTACAATGAAATCAATTCTAAGGTAATCTAGCCTGAAATATGAAGATTTATTAAAATTTCTAAAGTAGTTTTTCATTTCAAATCTAGGAAATAAATCTTTATCTAACTGATTAGATGGACGGACTGAGATTTATACATACAAAAATCGCAGTAAATTAGAAAAAGGCACTATTTCTTTTCAATTATCGCATTACTTCTTTTCAATTATTGACTTTGCAATTTCTCCAAACGCAGGCCTTGTTATAAGCACACCTACGAGGACTCCGATTGTTGTAGTGATTGCAAATCCAACCAATCTTCCCAAGCCAAAGCCAATTAAGATTATTGGAAGCATTGCCGCAATTGTTGTTGAAGCAGCAGCCATTATTATGAAAAATGCCCTTTTTGCCCTTGCAATAAGGCTTCCGGCATGTTCATTCACTCCGCGCCTTAGCTCGTCAGTAATTATAATCTGGTGGTCAACACCTGTTCCGACAACTGCAAGCAATCCTGCAACAGCACCCAAGTCAAACTTGCTTATAAGAGAAGCCAGCGCAAGCGTTATTATTACCTCACTTAAGCCAATGAAAACAATTGGCAATGCAAGTTTTAGAATTCTGTACCTTAAGAAAAGAACAAGTGCAACAATAAGCAATGCAACCAAGCCAATGAATGCAACATTTTGCAAAAAGTTTTCTCCAAGCAAGGGGCTTACTGTTTCCTTGCTTATGCTTTTAACCGAAACACTAAGGCTTCCTGACTGAAGCAAAATTTCCAAATCACCCCTTCTTTGAATTGCTGCTTCCCTGGTTCCACCAGAACCAAAAATTTGAAGCTTGCTCATTGGCTCTGCGTTCTCAATCTTTGCAACATCCATTTGGGCAACACTTTCACCCAATCCAATAATGCTTCTCATTCCAACTGCATCAAACACAAAAGGCGTTCCCTGTTCCTCTTCAACTATTCTAAGCTCAAATCCAAGGTCAATAAGCTGCTGTTGGGTGCTTAAGGCAAGGCTTTCAGGAATTATTGCCTGCTTTTTTTCCAAAACAAGCTGTTCAAGCAAGCCAAGCTGTTCTTCATTCAAACCATCTTTTTCAACAAGAAAATATGACACCTGCGAATTTAACAAAATTTCATCAATATCCGTTCCCTCTGCAATTCCCTCGCTTTGAATTCCCTGCAATAAAAGCTGTTCGTCGGAAAAGAAAAGATCTCTTTGCATTACAAGAACGGATTCTTTTGGCCTGTCAATGAAAAAGTATGTTTTTTCGCATTCATACTCGCGGCCAACTTCGGTGGAGTATGATACAAGGTCACATTTGTGAAAAGTCATTTCAGTAAACCGCTTGGCAGCAGTGCTTTTTAAAACAAATGGAAGCACCCACCTTACTCCAGAACCCTCATGATATAAGCTGTATCCTTTTGCAGGATCTTTTGGCATTTCAATTATGTCCTCTCCTGAAAAAATTACTTCACCCCCGATTGTTGATTCAAAAACACCCTGTTTTTTCAAAAGGGATTCAATTCGCTCAATTGTTTTAGGATCTGATTCAGCAATCTGTACAATTACAAAGTCGTCGCCAAAAAAGTTTACGCTAATGTCCTTCAAACCAGTCCAGTCAAGCCTTTGCTGAATTGTTTGAACAACACGCGCTCTTTCATCAAGATTTGTTATTGGGTCAGCCAGCTCTATCTGAAAAAGGGTTCCTCCATTAAAATCAATTCCAAAAGTAATTCCCCTAAATCCAATTATTGCAAATGAAAGAATCAAAAAGAAGGCAAGCAAGAGCACTTTCCAGTTTTTATAAAGCTCTGTCATTAGAAAACACCTGATTTCTTGTTTTTCCTTTTAGCATACCATAAAAGAATTTCCGCATTCATAAGCCAGGTTGAAACAAGATCTGCAAGCAATCCAAAAAGAATTACGGTTGCAATTTCAAAAATTATGTAAATCTGGTTCATATAAGCTATTACAATCATTGTGGCAAGAGCAGCCATTGTTGTACCAGTCATTGTAAGACCCGTTGACATGCTGTCAGACGCCCTTTTTTCAGGAGTCCCCTCCTTTCTCTGCAAAACCCTTGTTGTAAGCATAATGTCTGTATCAACACTGTAACCAATTAGCATTAGCAAGGCAGGAATACTGCTTAGGGAAAGAGGAATTCCAAAAACCGCCATTAATGCAAGCGCTCCTGCAACATCAAAAATTGCAGCCGAAATTACTGCTATGCTTGGAATAATTTTCCTAAAAAAAACAAAAATTACAATAATTATCAA
This sequence comes from Candidatus Iainarchaeum sp., assembly GCA_017610205.1. GTDB lineage: Archaea > Iainarchaeota > Iainarchaeia > Iainarchaeales > JAFCCL01. Next base: position 6,529 of record JAFCCL010000004.1, read on the forward strand.
AATTCCACCCATTATTGCAACATTGAACGCAGTCTGCCAAAAGGTTGCACCAAGGGTTGGACTTACCTCCTTTTTTTGAAAAGCAACCTCGCTTCCAAGATTAAAATTCTGCACAATAAGCTGCTGCATTTCCTGATTAAACGTCTGGTCTGCTTCAATAAAATAAAGATCTGCCTGAGCTACGGCAACCTCAGGTTCAGAAGGCAAAACTGTTTTTTCAAGAAAAGGCGCAAGAATGCTTACTGCAGCTGTTGCTTCCTGTAATGCTGCAGCAGGATTTGATGCAAGCAAAGAATTTGCCAACTCAACCGAAGCTTTTGCAGAAAGCAAGGTCTGATTTCCTGCAAATTGCACATTTACACCGGTTCCACTTGGACCAGTAACACTACTTACCTTTAAATCAAGAAGGTCAAAGTTTTGGGAAAGAAGTTCTGAAAGCTCTTCAGCATCAATAGGAGTTTCACTTCTTATTACTATAAGGGTCCCACCGCTAAGGTCTATTCCGGCAGGAACAGTTGGCCAGACAAAAATTACAAACATGAAGGCAATGAAAAGCACTACTGGAATTGCAATAAAAAGCCTGTGCCTTTTGCCCTCGTAAAAGTTCTCAAAAACCATCAAAAAAACCCAATTTTCCCCAAATAACAATTTCTTAAAAAGCTTAAAAATAGCTCCTTATACCATTAAATTAGACAAAGAATTAAAAAGATTAGCAAAAGAACAGGAAAAGACATGAACCTTATCATTTTACCAAAAAGCAAAGACTTGCTGGATGTTGCATTCAGAAAAGCGCGAAAGGCATCAGCAATGCTAAAAAGTGAAAGAAATGTAATAAAGGACGCAAAGGGAAAAAACATAAAACGAATTGAAACAAGCGCAAACTACATTTCAGAAATGCTTCTAAGGGCAAACCTGGAATTTCCAAATATGAAGGAAGTAAATCCATTCTACTGCGAGCTCATGGAATCAACAATTGATATAAATCAAACCCTGAAAGCACTGGGACACATTTCTGCAGAAAGAAGAATAATCCTAAAACTAAAAGGAAACGCAATAGGCAGAATAAAAGGGCTTGAAAAGCAGGAGTCAACAAAGGCCGCACCAATAGTAAAAGAATTTTACGGCAGAATAAGCGGGCTTGCAAAAAAGCTTGACAAAAGCATAGAAAATTATAACAGGTCTGCAAAAAAACTGAAAGAGCTTCCAAAAGTAAAAACCGATTTGCCAACAGCAATAATTGCAGGCTACCCAAACACAGGCAAAAGCACAATTCTTGGAAGGCTGACAAAAAGCAAGCCAAAGATTGCAGCCTACCCCTTTACAACACAAAAACTGGAAATAGGATATCTCCTGCACAAATACCAAAAAATTCAATTAATTGACACACCTGGATTGCTTGACAGGCCATTGGATGAAAGAAACAAAATTGAAAGAAAAGGCATTGCGGCATTCAGACACCTTGCAGAAGCAATTGTCTTTGTTGCAGACCCAACAATGCAATGCGGTTTTGAACTGGAAAAACAGGTTAATTTGTTTAACGAAATTGAAAAAGAATTTGAAGGAATTCCAATAATTGTAGTAATAAACAAGGCAGATGCTGCAAGCAAGGAAGAGCTGGAAAAAGCAAAAAAGGCATTTGAAAAAGCAATTCTGGAAGGAGAAGGAATTGAATCAGGATTGGGAAAGGAAATTGTCAGAATTGTTGGAGAAAATTGAAAAGACCCACTAACTTTTACTGCCCAAACACAAGGAAAAGCAACCAGTTTTTACTGCCCAAACACATAAACAAAAACAAAATTTGGCAAAATAAGAGCTTTTATTACGAGTATGAGCGGATTGTAGAAAAGTGTTTTACTGCCCAATTGCCTCAATTAAAAAAAAAGAATTGAATGCAAAGAACCTATTAATTCTCTAGAAAAAAGTGCTATTCACAATTTTCCAGTGGCTGCCAAAAGCTTTTCATGACCTTTTACCAGCTTGTTGAATTCTTTTAGCTCTTTCGAAACTATTTTGCAGTTTAACCTATCTTTTGAATTGCCTGATTTTGCCATAATCATAACATACCCAAAACAGTTAATAAAAATACCTAAAAAAAGCAAACATTTATTTTCTGCATTGGACTAATTATACTATGCAAAAAAGGCGCGGTAAGAACGCAGGACTTGACAGGCACAAGAAAAAAAGAAAGCCAGGGGCAAGAATGACAAGAGCAAAGCCTGGAGCAAAAAGAGAGGTTATAAAGATACCAACAACACTTGATGAGAAAGCAACTGCGATTTCAAATATTATAACTATGAAAAGCAAGCGGCTTATAGGCCGTGATGGCAAGATACACAGAGACCCGAGTTTCGCTATTAGTGCTGGTCCAGCTGGTTTTACTAACCTTATGAAAATCCGGCAAAGCCCAGCAGTGAAGATAGTGGAAGACTATCCAACTCTTGCAAAAAGAAAAGCGGCATTCTTGAGCGCGATTGGTGGAAAAGAACCCATAAATAGATTGTGCTTGGAAATGAATCAATAGCTTGATAGTATTGGAATGCCTGCATTAAAGCTTTCTGAGAAAGAGGCTTTTGAACTTGTTTTGAGCGTAATTCACTAGATTTAAATCTTTTTCCATGCCCTATTTGTATTGGTTTTTAGGACCACGTGGATTTTAATTAATTTTTCCATTTGGCACTGATTTTGAGGTGAACAGGAATGAGCACAGATGTAAAAAAAGAACTCGAAGAATTGCTTGAAATGATGAAAGAGGTTGCCACAGACCACCAGGTTCCAAGAAATATTAGGGGAATTGTTGAAGAGGCAATGGAAAAGGTTTCAGGCAAAGAGGTTAAAATAGAGGATTTGAGCACAGCTGTTTACAAAATGGACGACATTAGCAAAGACTTAAACATTCCAGACCATACAAGAACAGACGTCTGGGAAATAATCAGCGCAATGGAAGCAATCAGGGAGAAAATAAAGGAGTAATTGCGGTGCAAGTTCAAGCTGATATAAAAAGCGAAATCGTAAATTATGTAAGCGAAAAAAAAGCCTTTGTTGATGAAAAAGCAGTTGAATTGCTTAAAAGCCGGGAAAATTTTCGCGAAATAATTGACGGATTGCTTGAGGAAGGAATTTTCTTCATAAACAGCGAAGCTGTTGAAAAAAAGCTGATTAAAACAAAGCTTGATGGACTTGAAACAAAAAAGGTTTCTGTGAAAGACAAGGGATTTAAGCCAATTGCAAAAGAGTACAATGAAAAAATCAGAGTTATTTCAAAATACGATGTTACAGGCCAAAGCAAAAGCGAGGGAAAAACCGAAAACTTTTTGCACTACTTTCAAAGAAAGTTTGAATTGCTTTCCCAGATTTTAAAAAGAAGACAGGGAATTAGCCCAAGGCCAATTAGCAGAGTAAAGCTTGTTCCAAAAGGCAACAAAGTTGACGTAATTGGAATGGTTTTAAGAAAATGGATTACAAAAAAGGGACACGTTGCCCTTGAACTTGAAGACCTTGAATCAAAATGCATTGCACTCTTAATCAAAAATGATGTTGACACCAAAGGAATTGCTGAAAGGGTTTTGGTTGACAGCGTAATTGCAGTAAAGGCAGTCAAGTGGAATGATGATTTGATAATAATAAAAGAAGTGTTCTGGCCTGACCTGACAGTAAGGCAGGCAAAACATGTTGACACAAATTTTACAATTGCCTCAACAAGCGATTTTCATATAGGAAGCAGGTTTTTTCTTGAAAAGGAATGCAATAATTTCATTAATTGGATTAATGGAAGAGAAGGCGGAGAAAAGGAAAGGAAAAAGGTTGGCAGAATAAAATATCTGGTAATAACAGGCGACAATGTTGACGGAGTGGGAATTTACCCAAACCAGATTAATGAACTTACAATCAAAGACATTTACAAACAATACGAAGAATTCAGCAGACTAATAGAGCAAATTCCAGACTACATTGAAATTGTAATCTGCCCAGGGCAACACGATGCAGTAAGATGGGCAGACCCACAGCCGGCAATTCCAAAAGAGTTTTTGCCAGAATTGAATAAAAGGGAAAATATTCACTTTGTCGGAAGCCCAGGGTGGATTGAAATTGAAACCCTCAAAATAATGATGTACCACGGTGGAGCATTGCACGACCTGATTGGAAGCGTTGGCTATCTTAACAGCAAACACCCTGAACAGGCAATGATAGAGGTTTTAAAAAAAAGGGACATAATGTCAACATACGGAATGAAACAACCCTATGTTCCGGAAAAAGAAGACTTTCTTGTAGTAAAAGAAGAACCAGACCTTGTATACATTGGAGACATGCACCACAATGCATACGGAAGCTATAGGGGAACAACAGTAATAAACTCCGGAACATGGCAGGCAAGGACAGACTATCAGGTAAAACTTGGACATGTGCCAACCCCTGGAATTGTTCCAATTTACGAAATGAAAACAGGAAAAATAAGTGAAAATTATTTTGTGGAAAAAAAAGGACTGAAGGAAATTGATTAAAATGATTAAAAAAAGGAACTGAAAATGAAAGATTATGAAAAGTGATTTTTAATGAAACTTGAACTAGATATTGAAGCAAAACCAGCTGTGAAAAAATATTACAAAGCCATTGTTGCAGAAGTTGAAAAACAGCTTTCGGTTGCAGAAAAAGCAAAAGAAAAAGGGCTTGATTTAAGCACAGGCATTGAGTCAAAGCCAGTGGCAGACCTGGCTGACAGAACCGAAACAATTATTGGACCGCTTGGAATTGCAAAAAGGTACAGGCAGGTTTTTGAAGAAAAAAAAGGCGACAGGATTGAAGCAATATTTCAACTGTTCAGGGAAATCCTTGAACAAAAATGGTGCAAAATAGAAGACGAAAGCAAAAGAGTGGAACAGGCAATAAAAACATCCCTTGTGCTAAACACAGAGGGCGTTGTTGTAGCTCCATTGGACGGAGTGCCAAGAGTTGAAATCAACAAAAACCCCGACGGGTCAAAATATATTGACATCTATTACGCAGGACCAATAAGGGCCGCTGGAGGAACAAGCCAGGTGCTGCCATTAATTTTGGGAGATTATGCAAGAAATATTTTGGAAATTGACAGATACAAGCCAACAGACGACGAAGTTGAAAGATATGTTGAAGAATGCCAAATTTATGACGAAATTGTTACAAGGCAATACAAGCCAACAGACGACGAAGTAAGAAAAATTGTAAGAAATTGCACTGTCTGCATAAACGGGGAGCCAACAGAAGAAAGAGAAGTGGCAGTAAACAGGGACTTGCCAAGAATTCCAAAAAACAGGGTTCGTGGAGGAATGTGCCTTGTGTTAAGCGAAGGAGTCGCATTAAAAGCACCAAAAATACTAAAGTTTGCAAAAAAACTAAAACTTGACTGGAACTGGCTTGAAGGAATAATAAAAGTAAGCAAATCAGACTCCGGTGAAAGAAAACTAAAGCCAAATGAAAAGTTTTTAATCGGAGCTGCTGCAGGAAGGCCAATTTTAGCATACCCAATGAGACCAGGCGGCTTTAGGTTGAGATATGGAAGGGCAAGAAATATGGGAATTATGGGCAAAGGAATTCACCCGGCAACAATGCACATTCTCGAAGGCTTTATTGCAAACGCCACCCAAATGAAAGTTGAAAGGCCAGGAAAGGCAGCAGGAATGTCTCCGGTTGACAGCATTGAAGGCCCTATTGTAAGGCTTTACAGCGGAAGTGTTGTTAAAGTAAATACTTTGGATGAAGCAATAAAGCTCAAGCCAAGAGTTGAAAAAATTCTTTTCCTGGGAGATTTGCTAATAAGCGTTGGTGATTTCAGATATAGTGCACACCCACTTGTCCCGGCAGGCTATTGCCACGAATGGTGGATTGAGGAAGCAAGAAGACAGCTTGGAGAAAAAGCAAACGAGTTGCCTGACCCAAAAAATGTAAGCATTTCACAAGCAATTGAATTGTCAAAAAAATACCACCTGCCGCTGCATCCAAACGCACTTTTTTACTACACCAACCTTGAGAAAAAAGAAATATTACAGCTTGCCAAGTTTTTGAAAACAGGAAAAAAGAATGAAGAAAAAAAGGGCGAAGAAAAAAAGAATGAAAAGGAAAAAGTAGTGAATAAAGAAAGTGAAAAGATTATTTTTGAAAATGACACTGTTGGAAAAAAACTTCTTGAAAAAATTGGAGCATGCCACGAACTCAAAGAAGGAAAAATTTTATTAGACCTTGATAAATTCAAGGCAATGGAGAAAGCACTGGGAATTGAAAAAGCAATTGAAGGACTTGAAAAGGCAATTGAAAAATCACCCAATGTAATTTCAGCACTAAGCCTTGTAGCAGGAATTCCAATAAGGGACTTGGCAGGAACATGGATTGGAGCAAGAATGGGAAGGCCAGAAGCAAGCAAGCCCAGAAAAATGACAGGAAACCCGCATGTTCTGTTTCCAATTGGAAGGGCAGGAGGAAACATCAGGTCAATAAACAAGGCAATGACAAGCAATGGTGAAGGAAAAGAGGGCTCGGTAAATGTTGAAATTGCATTATACAAATGCCCAAAATGCGAAGCAGTAAGAGAACAGCCCTTTTGCCACAAGTGCAGGGTAAGAACTGAAAAAACAAGCATTTGCCCAAGCTGTGGTTCCCTAACCAAAGGAAAAAAATGCGAAAAATGCGGTGGACAAACAGAAGCATTCAGCAAAAGAAGTGTTGACCTGCAGGAATTGGTACAGACAGCAGTAGAAAATTTAGGAGTAAGAATGCCCAACATTGTAAAAGGAGTCAAAGGCATGATAAATGAAAACAAGGATGCCGAGCCATTGGAGAAAGGAATTCTTAGAGCAAAATACGATTTGCACATTTTCAGGGATGCAACAATAAGATATGAGGCAATTGATGCCCCTCTAACCCACTTCAAGCCAGAAGAGGTTGGAATAAGCGTTGAAAAAGCAAGAGAATTGGGGTATGAAAAAGATACTTTTGGAAAAGACCTTTTGGACAAAGGGCAGGTTGTTGAAATAATGCCACAGGACATTGTAATCAACGAAGGCGCAGGCGATTTCTTTGTAAAAATTTCAAAATTCATTGACGAATTGCTTGTAAGATTTTACAAGCTTGAACCATATTTTAATGCAGAAAAAAGAGAGGACATGATTGGACAGCTTGTACTAGGGCTTGCACCACACACCTCTGCCGCAATAACAGGAAGGATTTTGGGATATACAAAGGCAAGAGCCTGCTTTGCACACCCCTACTTCCACCAGACAAAAAGAAGAAATGTGGATGGAGACCAGGATAGTTTAATGCTTTTAATGGACAATTTGCTCAACTTTTCACACAATTATTTGCCAGGAAGCAGGGGTGGAAGAATGGATGCCTCGCTTGTTTTTACAGTTGCATTAAAGCCAACAGAAATAGACAACGAATGCTATGACATGGAAATATGCAGTGAATACCCCTTGGAACTTTATGAAAATGCTGAAAAAATGGCTCCATCAGACAGTGGCAGTTTGAAAAGAATAGAACACATTTTGGGAAAAGAAGGGCAATACAGCGGGTTTGGCTTTTCCCATCCAACAACACAGTTTGACGCAGGACCGGTTTATTCAAAATATGTTCTGCTTAACACAATGGAGGAAAAATTAAGGGCGCAGGCAAGATTGCAGCAAAGAATTGAAGCCGTTGACAGCAAAGATGCTTTGGAGCGGGTAATGGCAACACATTTAATGCCTGACATTATTGGAAACACAAGGGCTTTTAGCAGACAAAACTTCAGGTGCACAAAATGCAATGCCCGCATTAGAAGAATTCCACTAAACGGAAAATGCCCAAAATGCGGACAGTCCAAAATCATTCTAACAGTAAACGAGGGCGGCGTAAGAAAATACCTTGGCATTGCAAAAAAGCTTGCAGACGAATTTGAACTAAGCAACTACCTAAAACAAAGGCTTGAACTCGCAAATCAGGAAATAAACAGCGTATTTCAAAACGAGCAGCCGGAACAAAAAAAGTTAGGGGAATTTGTTTAAAAACCTGAGTTCAAATCCCAGTCGAAGCAATCAACTTTTATTTTAATTCGAGAAAACACTTTCAGACAATATATTTAAAAACATTATATATCATTTGATATATAGTGGTTTTTGTGCAGGCTAAAATACAAATATTCAAAAAAGACGTACTGCGCTTTCCAAGGCTTGATACAGTCTTAATGATTGAAAACGCGATAAGGAAAGCCAAATCAGACCTTACCGCAAGGCAAATCTGGTTGAAACTGCCAAAAAAAGTAATGTGGCAAACTTTCATTACTACCCTAGAGTACCTTGAATACTCTGGAAAAATTTTGGTAGATAAGGACAAAACAGTCATCTGGATCTGGAACCCAAAAGCGATAGAGGAAATCAAAAAGGAAGGGCTGATTGCAAAGTAAAGAAAGCAATTGAAAGAATCAAATACGTTGCCTTTGCCGAACCATCAATCAAAAAGGCTTTTGAAGAACTTGAAAAAGGAAAACACGAAGAAAAACAACTGGCAATATTCATTGAAAGAGCAATCAATGACCTGAAGAAAAACCCACTATGTGGAATTAATGTGCCTTCAAAGCAATGACCAAAAGAGTACATCAAAAAATACAAGATAGATAATTTGAGAAAATATGATTTGCCAAACGGATGGCGGCTAATCTACACACTAAGAGGCAACCAACACAAACAGAATTAGAAGTAACAAGTTTTCACGAATTATTTCACGGCTACTTTGAAAGATATAGAAGAAGCCGTGGGAAGAAAGTGTATTTACTGGCAACTGAAATGACCACGCACATCGCGACAAGGGAATACCTTGCTAAAAACAGATAATGAAAACTACAGAAAAAGAGCCAAATCCCCCAAATTGGACTTAATCAGTATTGACTCAATTTTTGCAAAAGGATTATCTGAACTCATTCACAAAGAGTTTAATACTGCCGAAAGAAGGCAGATGATTGAAGAAATCAAAAACGGGCATTTTGCAACAAGAAAACAAGTAATAAGCTGATTGCTTAGAAAACTAAAGCAAAAAAACATACAAAATAGATATGTGGACAAAATAGTAAGATATCAAAAAAGATGATTAAAATTTATGGAGGTAATTAAATGAACAAAATCCAGGTTCGAATGCATAAAGCAATCTCAACCCAAGTAACTACAAACCTCCAGCCAGATGAGAAACCCAATCGGGCAATATGTTTTTATAGGACTGCGCACAATAGTTTATTAGTGAGATTTATGCCAGAAACAATTACCATAGAAAAAGAAGAGTATTTGCGCTTGAAACACCAGGCAGAAATAGACACAGATTTTTTGAAAGAACTTGTTTCAAGCCTGTTTGACATAAAAGCAGGCAAAGTAACGCAAGTTAGATAACTATTTTTCCAGCAAATCTTCCAGCTCTTTTTTGTAAGTACCCAACAAAAGCCAAATAGAATTAATTATTCTCTGCTGGTCTTTTTTCGTGCTCAAATTAACAACATAAACGGTTTTCTTTTCCTCAAAAACAAGAAAGTAAACTCTGAAATTCTCAAGTTTTTTCTCCCGAAACCACTTTGGGCCCAAAGGCTTTCCAGCAAAAGGATTGACAGAAAGCTGGTCAAAAACCTTCTCAACCCAAACATTGAACTTTTTATCACGCTTCAAAAGCTTTGACTGAAAAGTTCGCGTAACAAAAACACTAAAAGCAGCCATAGGAACAGAAAACAGTAAACACCATAAAAACGTAACGAAAAAAACAATTAAGTTTCTACATAATATGTTTAAAAACGTTTTTAGATAGATGGTTATCAGCACACTGCAGAAAACAAGTAAACTAAACGAAACCGTTTATAGCCCAATCGGGGCATAGCCAAATGCTTAAGCACACATTAGCTCTTTTTCCAAAGCCTTTCTTAGCTTTTTTGCGTCAAAGCCGAGTTTGATTAAAGTAGTTGTTCCGCGAACTCCCTTTCCGCTTGCTGTGGTTATTAGAAGTCCGTATGTTTCAAGTTCGTTTACGTATTCTCTGAACCAGCGGGATGAAACAACCTGCTGCTGCAGTGAAGAGGCAATTCTTTCATACTCGCGGTAAGCGTCTCCTGAAAAAAAGACTCCTTCTTCCCTGCTTCCATTAAGCTTTCCATAGCCTTTTCCCTGTACAGTCATCATTGAAATAGAGTAAAGCACAAGCTGCTGTTGCTTTGGCAAGGTTTCAACCATATTCATAGTTACCTCCTCTTCAACCCTTGTTTTTGCAAGCCTTACATGCTCATCCTTAACTCGCTGTCCCAAAGACTTGTCTGCTTCCTCTCCAGCACGAAGCATTAGCATTACAGCAGCCCTTGCGTCACCAGATTCCTGTGCAGCCATTGCAGCTGCAAGGTTTAGTGCAGAGTCCTCAACGCAACCTGTCTTAAAAGCGGTTTTTATTCGCTCTTCAAGAATTGCCTTCAACTCCTTTGCATTGTAGGGAGGAAAAACCATTTCCTTTTGCAAAAGCGTACTTTTTGTCCTGACATCAAGCTTGTCTTTGAAGAAAAGATTGTTGCTAATTCCAATAATTGCAATTCCACCGCTTTGCAGTTCGTCATTAGACCTTGTAAGAGCATAAATTAACTCGTCCAAATCTTTAACCTTGTCAACTTCGTCAAGCACAAGAATCAACTGCTTTCCCTTGTTTGCATGCTTGAGCAGTTTTTCGTAAACAAATGCACTGCTGTAACCAATAAAATCTTCGTTTGGAAAAAATTTTGACAAAGATTTCAAAAAAACCTTGTACTTGGTATTATGGTTTCTGCAATTAACATATGCAAAATCAACCTGCTTGCTGCGGTTGTGAGCAACAAATTCCTGCAATTGTGAAAGCACGTGGTTTACAGTAACAGTCTTTCCTGTTCCAACCTTGCCGTAAATGAAAAGATTGTCCGGCTTTGCTCCATGCAAGGAGGTTGAAAGAATTTGAGAAATTGCGTCAATTTGCCCGTTTCTAAAAGGAAGATTGTTAGGAGTGTAATGCGGTGTTATTGTGGTTCTGTTAGTAAAAACAGTGCTTTTGTCAAACTGCCTTTGAAAAATGTTTTCATGTAAATTTAGCTCAATCAATCAAAACCCACCTGTAACTAACCTTGTGCCTTATAAAAATTATGAAAAAAATCGGGAGTGTAATTATTATGGCTTGGAAATTAAAAAGCCTGCTTGATTGAGAAAGCAAACCAATGGCAAAAGAGAAATTCGCATTCCTTACCGTGAAAAATTATGTAGCCTTGCCCAAGCGAAGCGTTTTAAAAAAGAATTGGAGGCAAATTATTATAATTCGAATTTGGGGGTGTAAATACTAATGGCTTTTTTGGAGAAAATTTTAAAGAAAGATGAAGGAATTGACATAGAAAATTTTTTGAACAATTTGGACGCAGAAGACAACACAATGTATGAGGACGCAGACGCCTTTGTAAAGCCTGTTACAATTACAACCGACGCAGACGTTCAAACAGTAATAACAGAAGCAAAAGCAGGAAACATTCTTTTGATAAACATTGGAGAATTAAGCAAAAGAAACGCAATAAAGCTCAAAGAGCTTGTAACAAAAGTAAAATTAGGAATTGAAGGAATTGACGGAGACATTGCAAGAATAAGCCACGAGCACGTTCTTGTAACACCAAGCAAAGTAAAAATTATTAAGAAAAGAGAATAACAGCAAAATTCCTGAAATTTTTTCGGAAGGTCAGCAGGCGCTCCAAATTACAGAATGAATAAAATTTTAGTAAAATTCCAAAAATTAAACATCTTTTTATACTATTTTAGTACATAATTAGATTAGCATGTTTTTTGGAAACCCTGTTGTGCCAATAGCATTCCAGCTAGAGCAAGTTTTTGAACTTGTTGAAAAAATAATTCTTGAAAAGAACTGGAAAAGCTTTGAAAAAGGAGAAGTAAAGCTTGTCCTCAGCCCATTTTACTTATTTTATTACGATGTGGCCTTTGAAGAAAAAGGAAAGCCCACAGGAAAAACAAAGCACGGCAGGCTTGCACTCAACGGCGAAACAGCAGAATTAAGTGAAGAGCTAGCTGAATCAATGCCAAACGAAACAGAACTGGCACAGGAACTAAATGACAACTACCCAATGGTAGTAAGAAAGGCAATTTTTTCAAAAACCGAAGCAGAAAAAATCGCATTGCTCAAAACAGCATCGCTTTTGGAAGCTGACAGGGATGATATTATTCTCACAGGATTTAAAGAAATATATTACCCAAGGTGGATTGCGTTTGCAACAGTTGCAGGGCAAACCTACGAATTTGAAATAAGCGCAGTAACAGGCGAAATTTTTGGCGAAGAAAAAGTTCCAGAAAGAGAAAAAGGATTTGTAGAACTAACACATGAAACACTTCAGGAATTAAAAAAGCCAGGTGCATGGCTAAGATACAGCAAGGAAATTGCACAAATAAGCAGCGGAAAACTTGCAGGAAAAAAAACGAACAACATTGCGGAAGAAGGAAGCAAAATAATAAAAGAAGGAAATTTTGAAAAAGCCGATTCATTTGTGCGCAAGCCAGCATTTTTGATAAGCCTTGTGCTGATTATGATTCTGATTGCAGTAGTATTCTTCTTTTAGAAAGCAAATCATTGAACTGACTGCATCAAAGCACTGTTGTGAATTATTCTGTCAACGCCAATAGAGGAAAGTTCTTTTTCTGAAGGCATGTTTTTGTTTTCAAAAAACAATGCGTTTTCGGAAAGCAAAAGCTGGGTTGGAAATGATGCATTGCTTAGCCTGAAGCTGAATTTTTCACACTCTTTTGAACAGGCAAAAACCCCAATCTTTTTGATGGTTGAAAGCTTTCCGCAGTTTGCCAAAAGGCAAAATCTTGTTGCAGAAATAAAAACAAACGGAAAGTAAAGCGATGCAGAAAATCCTGTTCCGGAAAGCTTTGTGCCAATGCCCTGCAAAAGGTTGTCAAGTTCAAACCTTTTTACTCCAAAGCCAGAAAGCAATTTTCTAAAATTAGGGTTGTCTGCCTGACTTAGTGAAAGATGTGAAAGAAGCTCTTTTGGCATTCCGGCAAAAGAAGAAATTCTCGGATCCCTAAATTGCTTGTTTAAAAGACGCCCTGCAACAGGAATGGCTTTGTACTTTGCTGCTTTGAACAGCACTCCAAAATCGTTTGCAATTATTTCATCCTCAGGAGAAAGAATTAAAAAAACAGACTCAAGTTTTTTAAGACCTGCGTCTGTTACAAAAGGAGTAAGCAAGGAAAAGTAGGCATTGTTTTGTTCGCATAATTTTTTTGCCTTTTTCACTTTATCCAAAGAAGGAATTTTTCTTTCACATGTTTCGGCACCAAAATATATTCTTGAAAAGTCCTGTGAATTTGAAAAGTCTGTGGAATTTGAAAAGCTTGTGGAATTTGAAAATTCTGTGGAAAAATGTTTTTCAAGCTGTTTAAGGTTTTTAACTGCAAGCACGCGCTCCATTTTACAACAGCCCCTTTTTGGCATAATAACAGTTTTTGAAATTACACCTTGCATGGTTTGACTTAAAAAAAAGTTTGTGCATTTCAGACCTGAATTCCTGTTCAGGAAGGCCAAGCAAGCTAATGGCATTGGCAACCATCTTTACATCTGCAAGTTTTTTTTCACTGCTATTGCCCCGTCCTGCAATCTTCAAACTGCCAATGCCTGCTTTTTTAAAAAATGGCAAGGCGCAAAGGCCACAGCTTTCAGGGAAAGTATTTTGCCAGGTTTTTGCGCGTAAAGCAGCAGACCTTTTGGCAGATTCGTTGGCATCTGACAAAACCTCAACTTCAAAAGGCATTCTGCAGGCAAGTTCCTGCACTGAAACAGATTCAGGATTTTTTCCAACATGCTGCAAAGTACAAAGACCGTCAATGTAAGGGCAAAGGGCATTCAAAACAAATGCCTCAAGCTCAAGATTCAGTTCTTTTGCTTTTTTAGCAAGGAAGGAAATTTCTTCAACAGAAAGATGCCTTGGCAGCACAATTCTTTTGACTCCAAGCTGTTTGAAGAAAGAAAAGCTTGCAGAATTAAAAGCAGGAGCTGCAGTGCTCAAAGCAATTTCAGCATTTAAGTCATTTTCATTGAAAAAAGAAATTAAGGCAGGGTCTGAAACAATAAGTTTTGAAACACCTGACTCAGCAACTTTTCTTGCATAGTCCAAAACAAGGGGAAACTGGTTTTGAGAATAAAACAGGGCATTGAAAACTGCAAAAACAGGAATATTATGGCCTGAAGCAAGGTCAACTGCTTTTGAAAGTTCTTTAAAGGACTGAAAATTGGCAACTCTGTCATGCCTTAGGTTTATTGAGGCAATAAAAGAAAAGCGCTTTTCCCACTCCGCTGGCACAATTCCGCAATAAAATTCTTTTGCCCCTGCCTCTGCAAGCGGCAAAACGTCTGAAACTTTTGACAGAGGAGAAAGTATTTTCAAAGACAATCACTGCAAAAGAAATGACTAAAACTCCTTATAATCTTTTTTAAACAATAGAATTAACATGGAAAAGTTTGCAGGCATTGGAAAAAAAAAGCTTGAACTTATACATAACGCAGGCGTTAGAAAAAGCACAAGCCATGTATTTGTATACAGGTATCCTGATTCCGACAATATGCCTGCAATGGATGCTGATAAATTCACATTTGACGCAAAAAAAGAAAGTAAAAAGGACAGGGAACTTGCATTTTACCTGCATATCCCATTTTGTACAAGTGTTTGCAGTTATTGCCACTACTATAAGCAACTGCCACCAGAAGAAAAACAAATTGAACAATACCTCAAAAGCCTTGAAAAAGAAATTAGCACATACAAAAAATTCATCGATGCAAAAATTGAGGCAAACAGCGTTTTGTTTGGAGGAGGAACACCAACCGTTCTAAAAGCAGGGCAATTAAATAGCCTTATGGAATTTTTGCAGGCTGCTTTTCCAATGCCAAAAAAAATAGAGGCAACAATTGAATCAAGCCCTGAAACTCTTGACCTGGAAAAATTGGCAGAGTTAAGGCAATACTTTAACAGGCTTAGCATTGGAGTTCAGGATTTTGATGATGGTGTACTAAAAGCATGCAACAGAAATCATAACAAAGAACAGGCTTTGAAGGCAGTTAAAGATGCAGGAAACGCAGGCTTTGAAAACATAAATATTGATATAATATACGGCTTGCCAGGGCAGGGAATTAAAGGATGGCAAAAGACCTTGGGAGAAATTGAAAAAATACAACCAGAGTCTGTTACAGCGTCTGATTTAAGAGTGCATAAGGGCACAGGATTTTTTGCAGAAGACAGGAACAGGTTTGCGTCAGAACTTGAACTTGTTGAAATGCACGGAATGTTTTTGGATAAAATGAATGGGTTGGGATACAAGCAACTGTTCCCATACCAGTTTGTAAAACAAGGAAAAGAGATGAAGTTTTTGGAAAACCAGTGGAACAACAATGAATTTTTAGGATTTGGAGCAAGCAGCTGCTCTTATTTTAACAAATGGGATTACAACAATGTTTTTCCAACAGCAAAATATGTTGAAACAGTTAGTGAAAATGGTTTGGCATGCGCTGTTGGCAAAAAGCTTTCAAAAGAAGAGCAAAAAATAAGACATGCTGCTCTTGGATTAAAGAACTGTGAAGGAATTGACAAAGAAAAATTCAGACAAAGGTTTGGCACTGGTTTTGATGAGGAATTTGGCAAAATTGTTGAATTGCTTGAAGGGCTTGAGCTTGTTGAAAACAGTGAAAAAAACATTAAACTAAACAGGGACGGAATTTTGTTTTATGATTCTATTTCAAGGAAATTTTTTCCCAGACAAAATTCCAAATCAGGTTAGGCTCTCAATTGTAATTTCCTTTATTTCACTATTGCTTGAATTGAAAAACTTTACGCGGTGATATTCCATGTCGGTAACGACAACAACTTCTTCGTTAGATGCTATTTCAAGCAGGCTTAGTTCCTGTGAAGAGGAACCAAAGTCGCCAAAGGTTGAAAATTCATTTGCTGAAAGGCCAAGGGCAACAACTGTTCTGTTTCTATTGTCACAAAACAATAGCCTTTCATTGTTAATGCCCAAACTTTCGTTGAATTCAACATGTGCACCAACCTTGGGGTCTATGCCTCCAATGCTTTCAATTTTTCTTAGGTTCAAGTCAAAAATTTCAATTGTTTTTTCAAGGTCGTCAGTAATGTAAATTTTTCCGTTTTTTGCAAGAATGCCTAGTGGAAGGGTTATGCCCTGTTCTGCCCCTATTTCTCCAATAAGATCGTTGTCTGAATTAAAAATCAGAATATTTTTGTATTTGTCGTCAACAACATAAACTTTTCCGTCTTCTGAAACACTTATTCCAAGCGGCCAAATCAACTTGTTGTTTGTAATTGTTTTAAGGTATTTGTAATCGTTTGAAAAGACCTGAACACGCCTGTTTCCTGAGTCGGAAACATATAGGCGGCCATCATAGTCAAAGGCAAGCCCTTTGGGAGTGTTTAACTCGTTGTTTCCAAAGCCCTTTCCTCCAAGCACTTTCTTTAGTTCAAAATCAGAATCAAGAATAAAGACCTTGCAATTTATCGGGTCTGACAGGGCAATGTCGCCATTGGGACTGATTGCAGGATAAAACGGGGCAAAGGACACATTGAATGTTCTGTCAAGACCTTTAATGGATTTTACAAAATTAAGGCCTTGGTCAAAAACCTGAACACGGGAATTTCCTTCTTCAACAACATAAATATTTTCTTGCGAGTCAAGCTTTACTGTTGCAAGATTATAAAACTGATTTTGGGCTGTTCCAAGCCCGCCAATTTCTTCAATTAACACCCCGTCAGAAGCAAGGACTTTGAGCTTGCTGTCACCATTGTCAAGCACAAACATTTTTCCAGCAGATGAAACAGCTATCCCGACAGGAATTAGCAAATTTCCAGTTATGCTTTTCAAGAAATTCAATTCTGAATCAAAAACCTGTATTCTGCCATTGGCACTGTCTGCAACAAACACATTACCAGTTGGACCAATGGCAATTTGCCGCGGCATATTTAAACTTACACTTCCTTCCTCAGGCTCTATTGCATTCAACAAGTTTAATTCTGAATCAAAGAGGGCTATTGCATTACTTACTTCATCTGACACATAAATATTTCCATTTGTGGCAACAGCAATTGAACTTGTGCCACCATCTGCATTCGGAGTGTCTTCAAGCTTTGGAAGGTTTTCAATTGCTTGATCTGAAAAGCGCAGGGTTTTTTCATACTCCAAATCTTTGCTTAAAACCTGAATTCTTTTTGCCCTGTCTAAAACATAAATTTTGTTGTTTGCAACATATATTGAGGCAGGAAAAAGCAGTTGGTTGTCTCCAGTGCCGCCGCTTATATAGCCAAAGCCTCCGTTTGGAAGTTCACCCATGTCTTCGCCAAAATTTGAGATATGATTAAATTCGCTGTCATAAGCCATTAGCCTGTGCCTCATCTCGTCAATAACATAAATTCTGTCACCAGCAGTGTCTGGAGCAATGTCCGAAATAGAGGTTGGCAGAACATAAGCCGGGTCGATGTAAGGCAACGGTGGCTCTGAGCAGATAGCAGAACAAGTGCCTCCGCAGTCAATTCCTTCCTCTCCTGCATCCTGTACGCCGTTTAAGCAGAGGTCTACTGGAGGGGGAAGAGGCTCAGTTGGAGTGGAAAAAAGAAAAAATGCGGCGATTGCAATAATTACAACAACAATAATTGCTGCAAACAGAGTTTGGTTTCTTTTTTGTTTTGAATCAATATTCTTCAGAACAGTGTTTATTCCCTGAATTTCTTTCTGCGTGGGTTCATTAACCAAAAAGGACACTCCTACAAAATAATCTAATATAAGAAAGGGATTTGCCCTATTTATTTATTTCGTTGGGGAAAAGATCTGGCTTTGCAAGAGGGTCAAGAGCATAAAGTGACTTATTTACAAGAAACGCGGAAAACCTGCTGCCAGCCATGCATTTCAATACATATTTGCATTTGTGGCAAACTTCAGGAATAAATTCAAGGGAATTCATTCTAACCACAAAATCACTTTTCCAGGCATCCAAAAAACTGTCATTCGATGCATTTCCAAGATTTATGTCAAAAAAATAGCTTGGTTTTATTGTTGCATTTGTGTCAACAAACAAACTGCTGTGACCGTCTTCATGAATTCCCCCAAGCGCGATTTTGTCAACCCTTTCAGGTTCAAAACAGCAGAATGGCAGGGCATTTTCAATCAAAAACCAGTCCTTTTTTTTTCTTGAAGAATTAAACAACTCAATTTTTTCAACAGCAGTGCGCATGTCATTTCCTGAAACAGGATTTTTGTTCAAAGCATTTGGAATCTGCCTAAGCAAAACCCATTGCGAAAAAGGAAGTGGCGAAATTTCCTGCTGGAATTTTTTAAGAGAGGCAATGTTTTCTTTTGTAAGAATTGTTGCAGCCCTTACAAAGCAGCCTTGCTTTTCAAGAACTTTTACTGAAGATTTTGCTATTTTTTGAAAGGGAAGAGAGTGAAGTGAAACAAGAACATTGTCAGCATTTCCTCCAATTTCTTTTGCTTTTTTTTCGTCAAAAAGGGAAGCGTTTGTATTTAACATTGTGTAAATTCCTTTCTTTTTTGCAAAGGAAAGAATTTCCGAAAGCTTTGAATAAAGCAGGGGCTCGCCGCCCGTAAACCTTATTCTTTCAATTCCATCAGACGCAGCGTTGGAAATTATTTTCTTTGCGTCTTCAAATGGAAGTTCTCTGGAAAAAGATTGATTGCTTTGGCTGTTGAAACAAAAACTGCAGTTATAATTGCATTTTTCTGTAAGCTGAATCTTTATTTCAAGAGGCTTTTTGTAGCCCATAGGAAAAGAAAAGTGTTGAAATTAATAAAAAGCAATTGCTGGTATTGAAATGGATTAAAATTAGCTGCTGTGTGCTGTTGTCAAAATGGATTAAAAGTAAAAATTCAATCTCTGTTTGCCTGCAGTCTCTTACTGTAATAAGTCACTTTCTTTATTCCATCCCGGTTGGAACAGACAGGACTTCACGATTATAGCCTCTTTTTTCTGGAAGGGTCTTATAAAGAGCTTGCTTTGTATCAGCTTTAATCTTTACTTCTTCGCGATTGAAATAATGGTCGGTACTTGAAAGCCATGCAATTCTTTCAAAGCCAAGGCGTCTGCATTGTTTTTCAACTTCTGCAATCCAGCGATTGTGCCAGCCTTTATATCTTCTCCTGATTTGTTTAGGAAGTTGATAGTATTCTGTTCTGATTTTTATTGAATGAATGAAAAAGGTAGGTTTTGTTTCTGTTCCAACAAAACTAATTGTGCCGCCAATATTCCCAAGAGAGTTCGCTTCAACTGTTACAAAGTCTGACGGAAACCCAATCTTTTGAAGACTTTCAAGAGCCTTGAATTTTTTAAGCTCTGTCTTCGAGGGGTAAGCCATAAACCTTATTGGCAAACCAATCCTTTTTTCAAAACCGAGAATGAAGTCAGCAGGGCGATATATGGAAATAGGCTCAGCCTTATTCTTTAGGGTGTATTCCACCCACCAAAGGCTTTTGTAACCGAGTACTGGCTTAAAGCTCATTTGTACTGGACCATTCTTTTTATTTTCACCCCATTGAGCTAACCTGCCTTTAAATCCATGCAAGGCTCTCAAGGCAACAGGCATTCTTCTTGTCATAACACGTTGGAATCTTTGAGGTAATTGTTTAATCATGACTTTTTGTTTTTCTAAAGAGGTTTTTAGTTTTTGATTCCAAAGTCGGGAGGGCTTTGCTTTCCTAGCATTTGCCATATCTTAATTAGCTGCAAGAAAATTAATAAAATGTTCCAACTGGACACTAATAGCTGCCGTGGGAACTGTGTTCATATACTGGCTTGGCAGACATGTGAGCGTGAGTATGCAGGGTTTCAGCAGAAGCGCTTTTGATTTTTACAGTGGCAAGAGCTGCACCAACCATTATTGCTCCAAGAGTAAGCACTGTTTGCTTTGTTATTCTACCATTTTCCTCACTGATATAGGAGGAAATTGTTTTCTTTATTTCAGGAATTTTGCTGACCATAAATTCGTATAGTAATAGCAAGTCCTTGTTTTTAATTGTTTTCTTCAAGCCATTTGAGCAGGATTTCTCTGTCTTTTCCAAAAAGCTTTTCAAGAATGAGCGAAAACTGGGCCTTTTTTGTTTTGCACTCCTGGTCAAGTGCAAGCATTGGCACAAGGCTTCCCTGAGTACAATAGGTGAGAACAGGGCAAAACCTGCAAAACCCAGTGAATTTGCATTCATTGCAGGCAAATCCAAGAGAGGAAGAAAGTGAAACAATGTTTAGGGCTTCTTTGGAAGTAAACACCTGCTTGTAGGATTGTTCAACAGTGCCTATTTTGAACAAGGATACTGCCTTTGCCTCGTCACAGGTAAAAATATCACCGTTTGGCTGGTAACTGCACTGCATTAGTGCTGCACCACACGGCTTTGAAAAGCAGGTGTGATAGTTTGGTTCAACCCTGTTCATTTTGCCAAGATTCAAAACAGTAAACTGTTCACTTATTGGCTTTCCTTCCCTGGTTTTTTTAATGCAGTAATCAAGTGTTTTGCTCCAAAAATCAATATATTCACTTCCCGAATAGCCAATCTTTTCCCAGTTCTTTCCGGCAAGGCCTATTTTTCTCAAAGGAACAGGGGTAATGTCTGAAAAGCCAAGTTCAAGGTAGGTGTCAACAATTTCTTCTGAAAAAGGAAGGCTGTTTTTTGTTACAGTACACAAAGCACCCAATCTTTTGAAGCCATAATCCTGCTTTAAGCAATTAATCCACTGAACAACTTTGTCAAAACTGCTCCCCTTAGACCACGGCCTGTTTTTGTCGTGCAATTTCTTTGGACCGTCAATTGAAGTGCAGACATCAAAAATTTGGTTTTTTTGAAGAAATGAAGCAATTGTTTCATCCATCAGGGTTAAATTTGATACAACGCGCCAGTGGACTTTCTTTCCTTTCTTGGTTTTTGCATAATTGACAATTGATTCTATTATTGGAAAGTTTGCAAGAGGTTCTCCTCCCTGAAATTCAATTGTAATTTCTTTTCTCGGGCTTTGCCAGGCAAAATCAATAATTTTTTTTGCGGTTTCTTCACCCATATCAAAGCCAGTTGAATCCAAACCAGAACTGTTTGCATAACAGTAAAGGCAGTTTTGATTGCACCTCATTGTAGGGTTAACAATGTGCAACGAAACCCCTTCGCAGACATGGCTATATCTTATTTTGTAATCATCCACTGCCAACTGCCTGTTTTGTTCGGTGATAATGATATGGCTTTGTTCAAGTTTTTTAAAAAGTGCCCTGTCAAACTTTTGCTTTTGAAAGGCAGCAAATTCATTTTTGTTAAGGCGGGCAATTCTTCCAAGAGAAGTGATAAGCAAAACCCGCCCGTCATTTAATCGGTGAACAAAATATTTGTTGAATTCAAATTTTGGCAAGGCTTCAGGCATGCTCTCCAAGCTCCCTTTTTAGGCCAAGGGCAAAATTGCAAAAATGCAGTGCCATGGGTTCTGCCTCTTTGTCCTCTTTTGGAGCAAGGCTTACAATTACCCGGCCTTGGACTTCACGAACAGATACTTCTGCAATATTGTTAAATTTTGATGCAGCCTGCTGAACCAGGTGTAGCGGATAAAAAAATCTGTTCAGGTCAATTGTTGCCAAATTCTTTTCTGAATCAAAAGTTATCTGATACATTTTCAATCACTTTGTTGAATTTCCAAATTTTTTACTTTATCAATTTTTATCTGATACATTTTCAATCACTTTGCACATGCCCTGCAAACGCGTCTTTTATCAGTTCTGCCCTGAGTTTTTCTGTTTTTTTGCTTTCAGCAGTATTTACTGCGTAATTGAGAAGCTGGTCGTTAAAATTTCTTGCAATTGTTTCAAGCTTTTGCCCTGCTCTTGGCCTTAGTGAAACAACAATTTCTGTTTGGGGATCACCGTCAACAACAACAAAGGCCTGATCTATCATAAGGTAAGAAGCTGAAAAAATCACGTTTAAGGAATAGACCTTTGGATTAACGGAAACAAGAACAATGTTTTGGCTTTTGTCCAATTCAAAATTATCAATCGTAGTCATTGAAAACTCCTAAAAAAAAGAGGCGAAGAAGTCTATTTAAACAAATCTAAAAAAAACAAAAACAGGGCGGTAAAAAAATCTAAAAAAACAAAAACAGGGCGGTAAAAAATGACAAAATTGTCCCTGCAAAAATTATCGGGGCAAAAGGAAGGGTTTCCTGCACAAGCACAAAATCAAAACTTGGCTTTTTTTCTTTAACTGCCTTTTTCAAAAGAGCAATGTCTTTTTTGTCAAGTCCCTTGGGACCTGATTCAATAAACGGCTTTTCTTTTATTTCACCAAATATGTTTACAAAAGACGGAAACAGTGGCTTTTTTTTAAAAAGTTTTCCGGATCTTAAGACAACTGTTTCAAGCAAAACCATTCCAGGCTTTAGCTTGCTTATATACACCGGTTTTCCAAAACAGGTAATGCCAAGCCTTAGCACAAAAAACAGGAGTATGAGAACAAAGAAAAGGAACAATAAGAAAAATGAGATAAATTCAATTGTTAAAATTTCCGGTGCTTTGAGAAAAAGAAAAAGCAGGGCAATTGCGGAAAAAAAGTAAATTGATTTTTTTGGCAAAAGAAATTCAACGCACGAAACCAGTACAAACAGCAGAATTGCAAGCGTAAAAAAATCCAGACGAATTGGAAGAAGCGGAAGGAAAATGGAAAGAATCCAGTAAAATGAAAAAAGAAAAATTGCAACTGACAGAACAAGAGCTGGTTTGAACGTCTGCTTTAAGGCATCAATTTTTTGGCTGGAAGTAGTTTTGAATAAAACAAGACCTATCAATAACAGGAAGGCAGGTACAAAAGAATTTACTAAAATTGTAAAAGCCGGAAAAAGCGAGGCTGTGGAAAAAAACGGAAGTGGAAAAAGCAATGCAAATGCAAGAAACAGCTTTGAGTCACCAGCACTCCAAAGCCCTGAAAGCCATAAAAGAAAACCCAGTAAAAATGCAAGAATGCCGTTTAGAAAAAATTCCGAAAAAGAAAACCCGTTCAAAAAGTTGAGAAAAAAAGCAGCAGCCATTGCAGGAAAGACAATGTTGTTTTTTATTATTCCTTTTTTTAAGTCAGTGTACGAAACAATAAAGCCAACAAGGCAAATGCACAAAATATTCAGCGAAACAAACACTGCCTGCATTAAAAAAACCAATTTAACTGCCTACTTAGGAAATATTACAACTTGCTTCAGGCCAATCAGGAATTGTTGACTTTACAGTGTCAAGCTCTGAAATTACCTTCTGCGGGTTCCACCAGAAATAATATCCTTTATTATCTGACGAAACACAGACATACTCGTCTGTTATTAGGTTTAGCACATTCTCCAGTGTTACAGCTCTTGTTCTGCTATCAGTATAAGTTAGTGAAAGAGGGGTGTTTGTGGTTTCTGTACGCCCATTAGGTGAATAAAAATAGCTGTTGTTCTGGCAGGATTTTCGCAGATTAAGTTCATAACTTTCAGGAACATAGAATACTGTTTCAAAGTAAAGCTGTTCTTCCTGAACAGGGCCATAAACAAAGCCGTAAGAACCAGGAACGGAAGCAGCACATGTTCCGTCAACAACAGAGCTGTCCAAAATCCTGTTTGCAAGATTGCTGCCATAGTAGTCAACGCAGGTACCATCTGGCTTCATTGTAGAGCCGGTTCCTGTCCAAGAGTTCATAAAGGTTGTACTTGAAAGCAGTATATTTCCAGACACATCCCTAAGCCAATAGTAGGCTTCAACTTTTCCCTGGTCAGGAGCCATTTGCAAAAGAACAGGTGTTGCGGTTGACGGTGCAAAAACAATCCTTGTTTGATTTTGCAAAACATTTAGAAGCAATCCTGCATCAGTGTTGTTTACAGCACCAAAATCTGAGAGTACTGCAGTGTCAATACTCTTTCTTCCGCTTGAAGAATCTGTTTCAAAAGACGCGCCAAGCGGAGACTTTATAACTGCCAAAGGCTGGTTTTCATTATTAAACTCAATGCCGTAATCGTCCCTGGCGCCACCTTCATATATGCCAATTTCGCCGTTAAAAGGAAGGTGATAGAACGGATTCTGTGTTATTGGATCTGAATTTTTAATAATCTCAACTTTTATGTTGGCAAGCAAATCAGTGTTTACATCGGCGTTGAAGAAATTAAACTGGTCATTGTCAAAGAGCAAGCCCATGTAAATCTCATGCATGCCTGCGTCAACAAGCCCTGTATCTTGACCTCCGTTAGAACTTGCATTGGTTGTGTCAAATTCAAACCTGCCTGTGTTGTCAACAAGGTATTTTTTCCAAGGGTGCTCTATATGATTTAAAACATCTGCTGAAAATAACTGGTCAGAGTAGTAATCAACAAAATCATGCCTGAAGTCATCTGTATAAGCATCCTCTATAAGATATGCATTAAACTCCTGCATCTGACGCAGAGTAGGAAGATTCTCAGTAAGGTCGTCTTCGGCAAGCTCCCTCATTTTTTCAAGCCTTTTAATTAAAGAAATTGTAAATTGTGTCGGGTCACAATAAATAAAATCAGGATTGGTGGAATCACAACTGTCAAAATTTATTGAATCCCAATCCCAGTTAAGCAAAATGCGCGGTTCTGCGCCTGGACCAGTACTGCCTCTTAGGCCATCCTTGCCAACACATTGGTCTTGGCTTTGACCAATAAGCCTTATGTGAAATCTCTCTGTTCCATGCTGGCTTTCCTGTTCAGGTGTGCTTACAGACACAACAATATTAGCCCCTGTACTATAAGGATCTTCTGAAATTGTTGTACCGGTATCGGAAAATGTTACTGTTGCAAATTGTGAATCTTCGCTTAGAACATATCTTACATCCTGATAATCTCCAATTCCTACCAAGTCCTGATTTGGCGGCAATTCATTTGTAAGAAATGGTTCACCTGAACGAATAGTTGTTGTAGTAGTGTCAAGTAAAATTTCATTTTCTTTCATTAAAATGTAATCCAGCATTATCTTGTCTATTTTTACAGTTGTATTGCTGTTGTTCTCAAAAGCAATTACTTCAGCCTGCGGCAAAAGGTCAAGTCCTGCAGTCCATGTCCAAAACTTGTCGTCTACGCCAACTTCGTCAGGTCCTATATCAAAAAATGACGCATTGCTCCAACTTCCATCGGAATAAATGTAATATTTCACATAAGGCGGTTCAACTGTATTTCCCTGCCTATCCATTTCAAATTCATTAGTATCGCTGTTTGAAGTAAATGTTATTGCAGTTACCCTTTTTGGGTTGTCTGGCTTGAGTTCGGAGTAAATATTTTCAAGGCTTTCTCCTGAAAATATTTTAGAACTTCCTTCAACCGAAATTGCCAAAATGTCTCCGTCATCAAGTTCAAGTGGGTTACTTGAACTTCGATTAACAGGCGTTGTCTGCGTATTTGTTACAAGAAGTCCCCGTTTAAAAACTTGGTAGGTTAAAGTTATGTCACCCTCTGCATCTGCACCTTCACTAATTACATCGGCAACACCTGTACTGTCTTCAACTTCAATTAAGGCATATTCTTCACCCATTAATATATTGTTCCTTATTGTGAAATCAATCCAGCCTTTGTGGTCTTTATCTGTGCTTATATAACTCCATTTTGCAGAAGTGACTTTGGTAAGTAATTCAGGATCTCCCTTTGACTCCAAGGCAATTGTGTTTGCTATATGGCCAATTGAATAAGGCATTGAAACAGCACTTGAACGATAGCCATCAACTGCACAGCCTGCAAGTGTGCTGTCAGGACCGTCAAGGTTTAAATTGCAAATATTGTGCTGACCCTGCCATATTGCGTTAATTGTTACGTCTTCCAAAAACTTAGTGCCCTGCAAATAATATGTTTCTGTGTCAACCCAGCCAACGTTGTCAATTGCAGGGAAGGAAAGCCTTCGGTCGGCAATTGTGCTTCCTTCAACATAAACTTTGTGCCAGCCATCTCCAAAAGCTTTATCCGAAGCAAGTGCTATTTGGTATGTTTCCTCCTTATCTCCCGCGGATGTTACAATAATTTTTTCAATTTCTGGCTCTTTGGCTTCGGCTGAAGCAGTGTATGGCAATTCAGAGGTCACATTTGTCCAGGAGTCCCTGCTTGTTTGTGCCCAAACCCTGTGCCTGTTGCCGCCATTGTGTTCTTCATCAGTCATTAAAAAATCAATCCAGTTTATGAAAACATATCCTCCACTGTCAACAATGTTGATAAAGAGATTTCCTCCTTCATCAAAATCGGCTTGGTTGGTAAAAAGGTTTGTTTGCGAATCAAAGTCAACTTTTTGCTTTAGCTTTTCAACCCCTGGCTGTGTGAGAGGAGTATAAATCAGCGAAAAAAGCTCTTCAACTGCACTATAATCATGCACCTTGTCAACCATTGGCAGCATCAAGTCCTCAAAATAAGTATAGTCCTTGTTTCTTATCAGCCCATCTGACGGTCCGGCTTTAAGGTCAAAACTTGACTTCATTGCAGAATCGTCGCTAGGATATTCTGGGTCAGCAAGCCTGAATTTGCTGTTTGGGTCAGTAACATAAACTCTTGCAACTGCAAGCGGACCTGAAAATCCTGCGGCCGAATCATCAGATGCAAGCTTTGCCATTAACCCAATGCCATATTCACCCATGTAAATTGGATAAGGCGAATTTTCCACTGTTTCAGCATAAACAGTTATTGTTTCAGAGTAGCTTGGATTTAAATCAAATGGTTCGGAAGAATCAATTCCGTTTTCTGTCCTTAGTTCAGAGTTAAGCTGAATTACAACTGTTGAATCACAGCCATTTGTTATTGCAAAGGTGTCTGTTTGAGGGGTTGCTCCCAGAGCAGGCTTTTCAAAGCGAATGCTTACATCGCTTGAAGAATTTTTTTCAATTGAAATGC
This sequence comes from Candidatus Iainarchaeum sp., assembly GCA_017610205.1. Taxonomy (GTDB): domain Archaea; phylum Iainarchaeota; class Iainarchaeia; order Iainarchaeales; genus JAFCCL01. Next base: position 33,448 of record JAFCCL010000004.1, read on the forward strand.
ATTCAAGGTTTGGGTTTGGAATTGGAGGACTTGTGCCAACCTCTATTTCACTTTCAAAAGTTTTATAGCCTGCTTTTCTTACAGTAATCGTTACACTTGAAAGACCGGCCAGTTGCTCAATTCCACTTATCATGAATTCTCCAGCACTTCCAGTAATTGTAGTTAATGTACCAGTAGCTACTTCAAGGAACACTGTTGCCCCTTCTATTGGAGCAGCTTCCTGAAGAACTGAATCCATAACTTTTCCGTAAAGAGTTTGGCTTCCAATATTTGGATTCAGTTTGTCAGGAGTATGAGTAACTTTAAGCTCTAAATTGCTTTCAATTGCAAAGCCTATTTTCTTATAGGAAGGACCGTCTTCTGTATCCAAAGTGAATTGCAGTCCTGTTGAAACTGTTTCCAAAACAGAATAGATTTGAACCTCTCCTGAAATTTCAGTATCTTTTTGGAAAGAAAATTGTTCAGTCAAAGCTTTTGGCCCGTGGTCAAATGGTTCTGATGATACAAACGAAACTGAAGTTGGAACAGGAGCAGTGTTTTCCGCAAATATTGTTGCATTGAAAAAATCACGGTTACTGCAATTGTAAATTCTGTATGAAAGAGTATATGCTTCATTCATTGAAAGCTGGTTTATTGCACCCAGAGCAGTGTCAATTACTTCTATTGAACCGTCAGGCTTGGTGAGATTAAAAGCCCAGGCAAATTCTTCATCTTCACACAAGGCTGCATCAACAAGGAAAATTTTAACCTTGTTGGCAGTAACAGTTGTTTCTTCCCCTGATGTTGCCTTGGCAATGTAATGCAGTTTAAGTTCTTCTCCATCTTCAAGACCTGGTTCAACATTAAACTTTACAACAAAGGGAACAACCTGTATTCCCTCCAAATCAGGATAATACAAATTTACCTGCTTTGCACTGGTGTCAACAGACGGCTGCATGCCATCAGGGCATTCAAGCGGATCAATAAAAGGGTCTTGAGCGGAATTATTCCAACAGCTTGACATCGGAGCTGCGGTAAAAAGCGGGCCTGTTACTCCCATTATTTTAATTTTGTACCCATTTGGCAAAGGAAGATTTAATTCAGAGTCCAATCCAGCTCTTACATGCTGTACAATATCAGTGTAGGAAATATCTTCGGTAAAAAGAAGTTCAAACCTTGCATAGTATGAAAGTGTTCCAAGTTTATCTGATTGAACCCAAGCTGTTTTGATTTCAGCATCTGAATCTTCATAAAGGCCTTCAAATATTGTGTCAATTTTTCCAATTTCTGGCGAAATGCTTATTTCAGGCATCAGGCCTATTGAAACATCGGCTGTAACACCGTCCATTATATCAATTGTTGAAACAGACCACTCTGAAACAAAATTTGCTGCGGTTGCCATTACCAAAATTTCTCTGTCAGCAGGAATTGGATTTGATTCACATTTTCCATCAACATCAGTTTGACAACTTGCAATAACTATCATTGAACCATTTGCGTCAACAAAGTTAACAGTTGCGCCGGAAACAGGTGTTTGTAAGGAAGACTCCTGATTAAATACAAGAACTTCTACAGCGCCCTCACCAAGAACAAGAATAAGTTCCAAAAGCGCGCTTTCGCCTGCAACAACAGTTATTTGGCCAGACACCCCAGTAGGATTAAATGTTGCTCTTGCAAAATATGTTCCAGGCGCAAGATTTGTAAAAGTATAACTTCCATTTTCCAATGTTTGGCCAGGAGGAGTGTTAAGAGGAATTTCAGGATAGGTTACATCGTAAAGGGTTGCTTCAGCATCTTGAACAGGCTCAAGGGCTTCGTTTAAAACAGTAAGGGTTATTTTAGCACTTGTTGGATTTGGCTGCTCCAGTGTTGAACGTGCCATTGGAACATTTATTGGCTCTGTATCTGAAAGCTCTTTAAGAGGAATGTTTGACTCGATTTTTGTTACAAAATCAGAGTGGGTTAACACAACCAGATAGGATGAATCAGGGTTTGAAAGATTTTTTTCAACTATTCCAAGGCTGGTGCTTGCAGTGCTATCAATCAAAACATTATTTTCATAAATAAAAGCCTGTGCATTTGAAACAGGGTTTGAAGTGCCTTGTTCTATAAGCTTTAAGTAAATTTTTTTCATATCTACCTGGTCTGCATTTGGCAAAGTAATTGTTATAGTAGTTGTTTCACCAACACTAACCAGAATTCCTGACTTTTGACCTGTTCTTCCATCAGGCGAACTTGCAGAAACCGTGTAATTTCCTGGAGCAAGATCTGACAAAAGCGCTGTACCACTTAATGATGTGCTTGAACTTGCTTTCTCAGAGTTACTTGTTTCATCTAATGCCCTTACAGTAACATCAGGCTCTTTGTTTCCTGAATCGTCTTTTACTATTACAGTAATGCTCCCAGTAGTGCTTTTGGAAGTCATTCTGATATAAGTTACACTTGAAGAAATGCTTTTGCTTGCCTTGTCATAACCAGAAGCATCTGCTGTTGCAGTTAATGTTGGACAGTTGCTTGGCTGCACTACCTTGAACTCGCCTGTGTTGCCAGATTGTGATGGAGGGGCAAAGCCCCCATTGGTGCACACAAAACTTAGAGTGACATTGCTTATAGTCCTGTTTGTTTTGCTATCAACTACTTTAATTGTCCTGTCAGAATCCTGAAGAGAAACTGCAGGAATTTCAGGCTGCATTGTAACCGAAACCGTTTCATCAGCTAGTAAAAAAATTGAACTTTTAAGGTCTTGAAAGCCATCCTTGGAAAACAAGGCTTCTGCTTTAATCTCCTTTTCAGGAATATCAACCCTTGCCTCACCCCAGCCATCGGTAAGAAACTCTACAGTCTGCCCGTCCATAACCAAATTTACCAATGTTCCGTCAAGCACCTGGTTTTGATTGTCAACAACCTTAATTGTTGCGGTCAAAACACCGCCTGAAGTGAACACAACAATGAAAAAAACTGCGAGCAAAAATGCTAATGCAATCAAAAGTGCAAACGACGGCACTATCTTGTCAATTGGGTCAGTTATCTTATAAACAGGAATATGCTGGTTTATTTTGTCCAAAATATGGTAATATCTGTCTTCAAGGAAATAGTATCCTTTCTTGAAATAGCCAACAATTTTTTCCAAGGGATTGCCCATTAAGAACACTCTGCTAAAAAGCCTTTTAGGAGGCTTATATTTTTCATTAATAGAATAGTTTTAGTATTAATAAATTTTGTGCAGGCAAGATTATTGTTGATAATGCAGGAAAAACAAGGTGCTGAAGTTGCAGAAATAAAACTTGGATACGAATGCAATAATAACTGCATTTTTTGCCTAAATGAACATATGAAACCCCTTGGCAAACTCTCTTTTGAAAAAGCAAAAAAGGCAATTGACAGGGCAAAATCCCTTAAATGCAAAACTGTTATTTTTACAGGGGGAGAACCAAGCATTAGACCGGATTTTTTTGAATTATGCAATTATGCAAAAAAACAAGGGCTTGAAATTGAAATTCAGACAAACGGCAGAAAATTTTCTGAAAAAGAATTTGCAGAAAAAATTTCAGCTCTTGGAATTAAATTGTTTGTTGTTTCAATTCACGCACACAATGCAAAATTGAACAAAATTCTGACAGGAACAGATTCTTTTAATGAAACAATTCAGGGAATCAAAAACCTTGCATTGCTTGGAAACAAAATTGTTTCAAATACCGTTATAACAAAACAAAACATGCAAAATTTGAAAGAAATTGCAAAAATGCTTCTTGAACTAAACGTTGCAAAGGTTCAGATTACATGGCCTGAAGCAAGCGGTGCAGCACTGGCAAACTTTGAAACAGTTGTGCCAAGACTCAGCCAAGCAGCCCCTTTTGTAAGAGAAGCTTTGTTTGATGAACGAATAGGAATTGCCGGAATGCCACTGTGCACAATTGGAAAAACGTTTGAAAAATTTTGCGCTTTTCAACAGGAAAAAGTTGACTTTGATTTTGGAAAAGTGTGCAAATCAACAAAAGAAAGAAGAAAAAAGGAACGGGTTGAAAAGCCAGAGTTTTGCAGCAGGTGTGAAGCAAACCAGTACTGTGACGGAGTATGCAAACAATACCTTAAAAAAAATGGCGCAACAGAGCTAAAGCCAATTCACAAAAAAAGAATAATGCATTTTTAACGAAACAGATTTTTAGCTTCTTTGCCCAATTGCAACCTAATTCCTTTGCCCAATTGCTTCCTTTACCTTTTTTGCAACACCCTCACCCAAAATTCTTGACAGGTCCTTTTTGTCAATTTTTTTCAAATCTGAAACAGACCTTACATTGCTGCGCCAAAGCCTTCTTGCCCTCGCCCTTCCAATATTTCTTACCTCTGTAAGGCACAAAAGTTCCTCTTTTACACCATACTTCAGCCGTTTCCTAAGCTTTGACAACGCAACAAAATGCATTTCAAGATTCAAAAGTTTTGCAATCTCAAGGGCAGAATAGCAAAGCCAGTCACAGCGATTAAGTTTTGCATGCAAAATTCCAGGCTGTGTTTTAAAGTCATCCATAATTGTTTGTTCCCTTGCCTCATCAATCCACAGTCCAATCATTTCAGCAGTGTTAAATTTTCGCAAAAGATTTAAGTCAAAAAACATTTCGCTGTCAAGATTAATAGGCATTTCAAGCTTGTGCAACTGCAATTGCTCCCAGAGCTCTGGTTCCCTTGCCTTTGGAACAGAAAGCCAGGGTATCATTTCACTGCAGTTGCATAAAAGGAAAAGATAGGAAAGTGGTGAAAATTTTGAAGAGGAATTCATTCCCTTAATCATTTCAAAAGCACTCATTGGATCAAGATAGAGTTCGCTTATGCGCCTGCCCAAAGCAGTTGCCTCAATTCTTTTTTCATCAGATTCAACAAAGCCCATTTCCTCAAGCTGTTCAAGCACACTCTGCAGCTTTTCAAACAAAGCCTGCATGTTTCCAAATTGTTTTGCATAAAATGTTTTTTTGAAAAAGGATTCAATGCTTGCAAGGTCAAAAACAAAATTGCTTGCAACAAGGGCAAGCATGTGCATTCTAAGAACTGGTTCAACCCCAAGCCTTGACCCAATAGGCTCTATTGCTCCGTTGACATATTTTTCCAAAAGCTCGTCTTTTTCGGTTTCGCACCTTGCCACAATAATTCCTCTTCCCTCCGTGTCATAGCGCGGTCTTCCAGCACGTCCAACTTGTTGTTTGAATTCAGCAACAGGAATGCGAACCATTCCAGCAGCAGTGTACCTGTAAAGCGACGGAATTATCACAGTATGGCTTGGAAGGTTGACGCCAGCGCAAAGCGTCGGCGTGGCAGCAATAAGCCTTACTTTGTTTGACCTAAATGCATCTTCAACCAAAGTCCTTTGCTTTGAAAGCAATCCTGCGTGATGAAAGGCAACTCCTTTTGAAACAAGACTGGAAAGTTTTCTGCATTGTTCGGTTGGAGACTCCAAGACCGAAAGAATTTTTTCACCTTCCTTTCCTAAATCATTTTTTTCCTCATCCTTCAGCTCTTTTTCAACAAGCGGAGCAAGCTGTGCAGCAATATTTTCAGCCCTCTTTCTGGTGTTTGCAAAAATCATTGCCTGCTTTCCTTTAGCAAACAACGTGTCCTTAACCAATGCCTTTACAGGCTCTTTCAAATCAAGCTGTTCTCTTTTTCCCTTTCCATAATCTATTTCACCATCAAAAAAAATTCCTTCCCTTAAAGGAATTGGCCTGTAATTGCTTTCAACCAATTCGGCTCCAAGCCATTCCGAAAGCTCTCCTGCATTTGGAATTGTCGCACTCAAAGAAAGAATTCTTAGCCGTGGATTAAGATGCCTCAATTTTGTTACAGTCATTTCAATTGTCGGACCCCTGTCAGAGCCAAGCATGTGAACTTCGTCAATTACAAGCAGTGCAACAGACACAAGCCAGTCAGCCCTGTGGCGAAGCAATGAATCAAGCTTTTCATAAGTTGAGAAAATGATGTCATAATTTTGCAAGTGTCTGCTGCTTGAATCAAGTTCTCCTGTACTAAGCCCTGCTCTTATTTTTAATTCAGAACAATACTTTTTTTTGAATTCAGAAAAATGCTCAGAGGCAAGGGCTCTCAAAGGACAGGTGTAAATTACTTTTCGTTTTTTGTTCATTATTGAATCCAGTGAAGCAATTTCTGCAAGCAAAGTCTTTCCTGACGCAGTTGGCGCAGAAACAACAACGCTTTTTTCAAAAAAACCCTTTTTCAATGCCTTAGCCTGCATTGGATTAAATTTGGAAATTCCACTAAGCTTTAACGCCTGCTTTTTTGCATCCATTCAAATAATTTTCCATGAATGGCTTTAAAAGGAAAAGCAGGGTAGCTTTCCGGTAAAAAATTAATTCGCAGAACATTCTGAAGATTCAACAAGCTGGTTGAAAGAATTAACTTCAGGAACATTCAGATGATTCAACAAGCTGGTTGAAATAAGAAAGGTTTTCCGGGCGATTTTCCTTGTCATTCATTAAAAGCACTGCAACAATCTTGTTATTGCAAAAAGTAACTGCAATATCTGACAAAACAGTGGTTTCTTCGTCCGATGCTTCTGATTCAAGCACAACCCAGTCAAGCTGCCCTATTCTTTTTATTTCAGGATGGCTGGACATGTTTATTCCTGAAATTTCTGTTGCATTAATCCAATCAAGTGGAATTTCAGATACGTTGGAATATCCCCTTTCATTGTCAGCCATTAAAATTCCTATAAAACTCATTTCCGAATCATCGCCTTCGTTCTTCATAAGCAAAAAAACCGGTTCACTTCCAGTATCAGAAACCAGTGCATTGAAAATCGCCTGACCTAAAGGGGCATTAGTCCAGTCAATCCATTCACTGCTTGCAGGTGCAATCATGCTAAAGCCATATTTTTCAAAAGACTTTGGTTCCTCAATTGGCTCTGGCGCAGAACCAAGGCATCCGCTGAAAGCAACAACTGCAAGAAAAAAACATGCAAGAAAAATTCCTTTTTTCATAACCTAAAAAAAGACCGAAATTGTATTTAAAACTTGCCTTATTTAAAAAAAAATGTTAAAATTGTTTTTTCCCTGAAAAAAATAGGAATGCAAGAACTGAAAAGGCAATCAAAGGCAGCAAAAGAACGGAAAATTCCGGAACAGGAGGCGGTTTGGAAATGAAAAGAGTTAAAGTCTTGAACTTTTGCGCATGCAGGGAAGGGATGCCATCACCAACAGTTGGATAAAAGAAATAAAGGCCAGGTCCCCAGTTTCCTTGAACATTAACAGTAAAATTATGATTATCAGTGTTACCAACAGCCACAGGAATTGAACTTAAGCTGCTAGCAATAAATTTTTGGACACCTGCACTATCCTTAACAACAAGGCCAACAGTTGTACTGCCATCAGTGTCGCCAATATTCCTAATCACCACATCAACATCAACATTCACAGAACCTGCAGGGCCAACAGAAACAAAAGTATCTGACAAATCAAAGGAAAAAATCTGGAACTCGGCTTGGGCAAAAGCGTTGCCTGCAAAAAACAGAACAAAAAGCAGTGAAAGGAAATGCAATAATTTCATTCACATAAAAAAAGGCAAAAGGAGTATTTAAAGCTTGACAAAGCCCTAAAAGCTTGACCATCTTGCAAGTTCCTGCATTGCATTTATATCCTGGTCAAGAGCATGAGCCAAAACCAGGTTACTTTTTGAACACCTGCCATTTTTTTGGGCCTTGACTTGCATTGGATTAAACCATGAAATGCCATAGAGCCCAAGAACCTTTTTTTTCACATTCGTGTAATTAATTGGTTTGTAAATGGGTTTAAAATTAAGGCAAGGAGTTGGTTTCAGGTAGAAAAAAATCTACTCAAATATTATTTTTTCAATTTCTGACTTCATTTTGACATTGAGTGAAACATGCAGGCCATAGCCAGTGGGCTTTTTCACAATTATTCCTTCTCTTGCAAGCTGCTCCAATTCTTTCTTGACCTCTTTCCACAACTCTTTTGGAAAGCCTTTGGGAATGTTGTCAAAAGCAGTGTGCTTTCCGCCCCACCACCTGTGCCTAACCATTTTGCGCAAAATTCGCCTTCTAATCCCAAAAGAAGAAAGTTTCATTTATTGAAACATTAAGAGTAAAATATTTAAACTTAATTGTGGCTAGTAAAATATAGATTTAGATAAATATTTGAAGGTGAATGATGCAATGACTAAAGACAAATCCTTGTTTGTGGAATTTTTTGGAGACTATCCAATAATTAGGGTGCTGGACTTCCTGATAGAAAATGACATTTTTGACTACTCAAAAAAAGACATTGGCAGGAATGCCGACGTTTCCTGGAACACGCTGGAAAATTTTTGGAGTAGGCTGGAGGAAACAGGGGTTGTAACCTACACCAGAAAGGTTGGCAAGGCAAAAATGTACAAGGTCAACACAAAAAACCAAGTGGTGCAGCAGCTGATTGAGCTGGACAACAAGTTAATGAAAAATTCAATGGAAAAACTTGAGCCAGAAAAACTAAAAGCGCTTGCGTGAAAAATATAAGTTTATAATATTAGAAAAAGATACGATTAATGAGGTAAGAACAATTCCAAGACTAACGAAGAAACCTTTCATTACAAAGACCTGGAACAACAAACGGTAAAAAGTAAAGACAAAAAGTAATTCAAAAGCTTGACCATCTTGCAAGTTCCTGCATTGCATTTATATCCTGGTCAAGAGCTGCAAGCCTTTTTTTCAATTCGGTGATTTTGCGATTGCTTTGCTCCATTCTGAACTTTTGCAGTAGGTCAGCATATTGTGCAACCTTTTTGCTCTTTTTGTAAACAATACTTTCGTCAACAGTTTGCACAAGCTGTTTCCTGTAATCAAGGTCTGAAACAAATGTTTTGACCATTGGCTTCCACCTTGAATCAGCAACAAGGTGAACAGGCAGGCTTACCTTTTCTGAATCAGCCCTGTAATCTTTGTCAACCGCACATTTTGCCAAATGTTTCCAGTACAATGGCTCCTTCAATTTTTTGAGGTGGTGTATGTTGTGATAGCTTTTTGCACCGCTGAATTTCTTTTGCCAGCTTTCAAGCCTTGTATTGTACTTATGGTGCAATGACCTTGTTTCCTCAATTTTTTTCCTAAGATGTGTTTTGGTTGGATACAACAGCTTTGGCCATGCGCCCTCATTTGGAGAAATGTGAAGCACGCCGCCTTTTGACAAATAGTGCTTTAAGGCAGCAACCCTTGCAGCTTCCTTTTCAATATTAATGTCAACAGGCAGCATTTTTTGCAGTTGCCCAAAAGAGCTTACAAGATCTTTTCTCATGTAAAAATTATGTGTGGCGCAGGTTAAAAAGCTTTTTCTACCAGAAGAATTTTGAAAAAGAACAGGAGTTGATTAAATGTTTCCAGGAATGAAAGGAATGGACCCAAGAGCAATGCAAAGAATGATGAAACAAATGGGCATAAAAAACGAAGAAATGGAAGCCGAACGAGTTGTAATTGAAGGAAAGACAAAAAAGATAATTATTGAAAATCCAAGCGTAAACATTGTGGTAATGCAGGGAAAAAAAACCTACACCATAATGGGAGACGAAACAGAGCAGGAAAAAGGAATAAGCAGGGAAGACATTGAAATGGTTGTAAAACAGGCAAATGTTGACGAAAAAAAAGCGGAAGCCGCTTTGAAAAAAAACGAAGGAGACATTGCAGCCGCAATTCTTGAACTAAAAGGCGATGAGTAAAAAATTAAAGCAATTCAAATGTGGGAAAAAAGTCTTCAAATTGCATAAAAAAAATTCTTCAAATTTGTTTACATAACCCAGCCCAAACATCTTTTACTGCAGATTACTCAGTACAATTGTCAGATCATCATCGGCAAGTAGTATGAATCATACAAAAGGGTTTAAAGAATAGGCAAGCAATAGATAAGTTTTAAATATTGATAGGCACATAATTAGTATGTGATAAATTATGAGGAATATTACTTTGTCAATAACAGATGAAACAAAAAACAAAATGGAAAGCCACCCTGAAGTGCGTTGGTCCAATGCAGTAAGGGTAATTATTGAGCGAAAACTCAACGACTTTAGAATAGCAGAGGCACTAGCCCAAAAAAGCAGGCTGACTGAAAAAGATGTTCAGGCCCTCTCGAAAAAAGTTAACAGAGCAATGGGAAAGCACGCAAAGGGGCTATTAAATGAGGGTTACAGTTGATGCAAACATTCTCTTTGCTGCATTGCTAAAAAGCGGAACAACAAGGGAACTGTGGTTTGGACCAGAAATAGAACTCTATGCACCACATTTTCTCTTAAAAGAATTCAAAAAATACGCAAATTACTTAAAAGGAAAATTTGTAGGCAGTGAAGAAGAGTTTCAAACACTGTACAACAAAATAACAGCACAGGTTTTCCTGATTGAAGACTCAGAGCTAAAGCCCTTTTTGCCAGCAGCTGCTTCATTAATTAAAGACCCTGATGACTGGCTATATCTTGCATGTGCCCTAAAAGAAGACACAATAGTCTGGAGCGAAGACAAAGGATTCAAAACACAAAACAGGATAAAAACACTTACCACAAAAGAAATGATAAAAGAGTTTGGAAGGCTTTGAAAGGGCGAACTGAAACGAAAATTAAAGTATATTACCCTTAATACACCAGACTGATTCTTCAAATTGTACAAAACTATTCTTCAACTGCCTGTGCTGATTGAACAAAGCCCCTTACAAGAACGAAATCCACTTTGACATTAACTGTGTCACCAACTGAATGTCCTGTTTTAAGCACAGCAGGAACAACACCTGTGTCAATAGCATAAGTACTGTTTAAATCGTCAGGGTCGGAGAGTTCAAGTATGGCAAGCTCTCCAGGTTGGGTTAGTTCTGCAACAAGACCCTCTGATTCAAGCAAGGCCAGCAAATCAGAAGCAGGAATTGTTGAGTTTTCCAAAACAAGTTCAACCTGTCCGGAAATCAGACCCTCTTCCTCTTCAAGTGTTGCATCAATTTCAAGTTCTTCAAGCTTTGATTTAATTAATTCTTTTTTTTCTGAAAAAGAGCTGCTTGTAATTTCTTCAAAGGAAATTTCTGCAGCCAAAGGCTGGTTTTCAACAGAAACACCGGATGCATTGATGTCGTTTAGAAAAATTTCAAGCTCTGAAAATTTTTCTTCCCCAATTTCTTCACCGTTTATTGAAATTTTTTCCCTAACCTCGGACATAAAAACAACTGCGTTGTTTACATCAGCAATTTCTGCAATTTGTTCTTCAAGCAAAACAAGGGAGTCAAGCAGACTGTAAGGCAAACCTGCTTCGAAAAGCAACAGGCTTTCAAGAGAAACAACTTCTGCTTCAATTTCAGAGCTTTTTTGCACAGGTGCAGCAGTAAGATTTTCTTCTTCAACCGCCATAATGTTTGTGGCATCAGCTCCAACAAAAGTTGCTGAAACCGACACAGTTAATTGGTCACCCTCCATTGCATCAAAACCAACAAGGGCTTCGCTAATGTTTTCAGAAAAAGCATGAGTTCGGGAAAGTCCAAGGGCAGAATCACGGCTTTGCATTTCAATTTCCGAAGGAAATTCAACCAAAGCAAAAGTATAGCCGTCAATGTACTCCAAAGAGGTTTCTTGCCCAAGCCTTTCAATTACAAAATCAAGATTTAAATCAGTGTCAAAACTTATTTCTGCAACGTAAACATAGCCTTTTCCAAGAAAAGTGTAGGGAGATTGTTCAAATCCTGCATTAAGCCTCTTAATTCCCTCAATTGCATAAATACTATTGTTTACTGCAATAATGTCTGTTTCGGTTGTTTCTGCCTGAATTCTCATTGTTGGAAGCATTTGGTCAACCTTTACAACAACATTTTCTGCAACAAAATCAATTGAGGTTGCAGGCAAAACAGGTTTGTCTCCATTGTCAGAATCAGGCTTCTGGTCAGGAAAGCTGTAAAAGGCAGTAACTCCAACAATTGAACCAATCAAAAGAACGGAAATAAAAATTGAAAAAATTGTTTTAAGGTCAAATTCCATCAAAAATCACAAAAAAAACCTTTAATTTAAAGCCAATTAAGGAGGAAAAAAAATAATAAGGTAAGCTATTGCTTAGATTTTGCACAAATTGCCATTACTTAACTTTTCCATAATTTCCATTGCTTAGGTTTTGCATTTACAGCTAACTTTTTCGCCTTTCTGAAAAGAACAGTATTGCAAGAGCTGAAAAGGCAAGCAACGGAATAAAAACAAGGTCAAGCTCTGGCACTGCAGCAGGCTGACCCACTGTGAAAAATACTGATTCCGTATCCGAAGGATCAAACTTGCCAACCTCATAAGCCTCTACAATAAGCTGGTAGGAACCGGAAGGAAGGAGAGAAACATCAAGGTTGTGTATTAAATCGGCGTGAATTGCTGAATCCCAAACTTCTGTTCCTTCCAAAGCAATTGATTTATGGACTCCGCTTACACTAACCTCAGGAACTATAGGCAAGCCTGTAACAGCATCAACAACAGAAAGCTTTATTTCAGCATTGACAGTATTATCACCAGAATTCAAAACAGCAATATCTAATGAAGTAAAACTTGGAGTTGCAGAATCAAGTGCAAGAGGCTCTGCAAACAATTGAGTAATATTCAAAACACCCTGACCTGTGGAAGCGACAACATTGAAAGGTTTTGTCACAGTGCCCTTGCTGCCAGCAACCAATTCAAATGTTTCAGCACTTATTACATAATCATCAATGTCAAGGATTTCTTCTCCAAGACCACCGGCTGCAATCAAATCAAAAGACCCAACTGTTCCAGCTAGAATGGGTTGTGCTCCAGTAGTAATTGGAATGCCAACAGTAGGTATTTCTGCCTCAACATAAATATTGTAAGCTGTTAAACTGCTTACAGCAACATCAGCCCTTGCCATTGAAAACTCGCTTCCCCTTGGCAAAGGAATCGGAGAAGCAAAAACCTTTGTGCCAAAAACAAAAACACGCGCTCCAGGAACACTGCAGACAACATTGGCCACACCATTAGGAAGAGAAACAACAATTGGACCCATTTGCCCAAGCGCGTCATAGGGACCGCAGGTAAAAGTGCATATTCCATTTGCACCGCCACTGCATGAAAAATCAGCTGCAGAAACACCAGCGCTTCCGCAGTTAATTGATAAATAATCAGGAGGCATTGTATCAAAACCTGCATAAGCAACAGTAACACCAACAATTCCGCTTTCAATTTCAATCTCTGAAGGAGAAAAACCTACTCCGCAAACACCTGTCCCTGGAACGCTAACAGATATTGTAGTGGTGTCAGTATCCTGCAATCCACCTAAATCAGTCACAGTCAATGTAACGTCAGCAATGCCCTCATCACTACAAGTAATTGAAGGCTTCATGCCAGTTGCAGTTACAGTACAACCAGGATCGACAGCCGGGTCATTTGCAATAACCCAATCATAAGTCAGCATAGAGCAATTAGTAAATCCCACACCACAATCTTCATCATCCATAGAACCAGAACCGTCCAAATCAACAGCATTAGGCAATATTATAACATGCGGAGCACCTGCATCAGCAACAGGAGCAGTATTCAAAACCTCAGCACTGCTGCAGCATACTTTTGTTGCATAAGGTGCATCTGTGCATGTTGCAATATGGGCATTTGTTGTATCAGAAATTGTTGCAATGCATTCTTCATCAGCATTACAGCTTGCACGATAACTGCATTTCAAATCACCATAATAAACAGTTGTAGGATAACCAGCTGTTGCAACATGGGCATTGGTTTGACCTGAAAGTGTAAGAACATCGTTAGTTGCAGTGCTAGCATGCGGGCTTGCTCCAGTGTATTCTTTGCCAAAGATGTCGTCATAACATATTTCTGTAGTGTAACCTCCTGCACCGTTCCAGAGTTCAGCATGTGCGTTGGTTGGACTGCTAATTCTCATTATAAGTTGGGAATCGTCACCAGGCAATCCTGCACAGGCAGCAAAAGCTGAGGGAAAAAGAAAAAGTGCAAGCAATGCAATGAAAGCAATTTTGTTCATTTACTTTATTTAGTGATTTGTTATATTTAAGGTTAATTATAATACAAAAAAAAAGGCCCGAAGGCAAAAAATTGCCATAAGCAGCAATTTCAAAAAAAAAAATAAAAGTTTATTAATAACAAAAGCATTAAAATTACTGATTAAATGGAAATAAATCTTGAAAAAAAACACTTTGCAATAATTGCAGCATTTTGCTTAATTCTGACAACAGGATTAGTTGCAGCAAACCAGGACATGATTCTAAAACTGGCAGCACCAACAACAGACATACTACCAGGAAGAACAGTTGGACACAGTTCTGAAGACGTTGTAGTAAACCTTGATGACCTGCTAACAGGCGGCGCACTATGCACAGGAGACATGGGTTTGCAGGAAGCAATAGACAACGGCTGCTTTGGAACAGGCGGTGGATTTTTTGGTGACTGGGTTGATATGGGATCTGCTTCAAATAATCACGGACCTGTAGCAACAGACGGGATAGTTGTTACATATAGTGATGGTGATAGTAACCCTATAGGATATACTGATAGCAGTAGTTCTCCAACTAGGGTAATATCTGGTTTGAATGGATGGAAAAAAGGTTTTACTATGCCTGTGAAAAAAGGGGATTATTGGAGAGTTGAAGATACAACTAAAAGTTGGTGGATTCCACTAATTGGAGGGGAAAGCGAAGGCAGTTCCGGCACATCACTTCCACCATGCTCTAACGACCAGCTCATCCAATATAATTCTGTTGCAGGAGAGTGGGAGTGCGCTGATAGCTGTGCAAATGGGCAAATACTCCAGTATAATTCAGCATCAGACAGCTGGGAATGTGCTGATTTAATCGGAGTAGCCGGAGCAAGCCTTGGAGAATGGGACTCAACCGACTTAGGACAGGTTGGAGGAACAGGAACTACCTTGGCTCGTGAAACTATATATCAGGCAATTGGAGACGGTTTTGTTGTAGCTGAAATGATTGCAGGCCACTGTGGACAGGGGATTGAAGGTTATACTGACAGCGAAAGCAATCCAACTACTTTAAGAGTTCAAAATGGAAGTGGCTACATTGATACTGGCGGAGCAGGCATTACAATGCCTGTTAAGGCAAATGATTTCTGGAGAGTAAAAAGAAAGAGAACCGATGGGTATTGTGACGGCCCGGTTAATATTTACTGGATTCCACTGATTGGAGGAGGCTCTGCAGGAGACACTTGTTATTGGACAGGGTATACGGCATGCAGTGCGGATGAAATGGGCATAACAGAGTGTGCTATAGGAGAAGTTATGACCGGTTTTGATTTAAGAGGTTGTGCTGAGGGCTTATGCGGTGACATAACACGCTGCAGGAAATACAAAATTAAGTGCTGTAATTAAAGATAATTGCCAAAAACCTTCTTTTAAATATTTTTGCTTTTAGAAGGTTTGTAAGGGGAAATTAAAGGAGATACTTTTTTTCTCTCAATTTTTTTTAAGGTGATTTTTTTGAAGGACGGAAGCATTATTGAAATAGATTATACAGGAAAGGCAATTTTAACAGGCAATGTTTTTGAATCAACTATTGAAAAAAAGGCAATTGCTGCAGGAATTTTCAGCGAAAAAAACCAGTACAAGCCAATGGTTGTAGTTGTCGGAGAAGGCCATGTTTTGCCAGGGCTTGAAAAGACCCTGAAAGAAATTAAACAAGGCGAGGAAAGAAAGGTTTTGGTAAAGCCGGAAGAAGGATGGGGTGAAAGAAAGCCAGGCAATATTGTAGTTGTTCCACTACAGCAGTTTAAGAAAGAAAAAATGCAGCCATTTCCAGGGCTTGTTGTTGAAGTAAACGGCAGGCAGGGAAAAATCCAAAGCGTAAACGGCGGAAGAGTAAGGATTGATTTTAACCACCCTCTTGCAGGAAAGGAATTGGAGTATGAGCTAAAAATTGTCAGGGAAATTACTGCACCAAAAGAACAGGTTGAAGCCCTTTACAAAAAGTATTTTTACATGGTTCCAGACGCTGAAAGAAAGCTTAAAATAGGGCAGGGTGAAATTGAAGTTAGCTTAAGCCCAAGGTGGAGTGCAAATTTGGCTCCGTTAAAAAAGGCTTTTAGCGATCTTGTTACAAAGCACGTAAAGGGATTTTCAAAAGTAAAATTTGTTGAAGAATTTGTTGAAAAAAAGGACGCAGGGAAAAAACAGAGAGAAGAAAAGACTGAAAAAAAAGAGGAATCCGAAAAAAAGGAAACAATTGAAGAAAAGGAAACCGTGAAAAGAAAGCCTGAAGAAAAAGATAAAAAAGAGAAGGGTGAAAAGAAAGCAGATTCCAAAACAGGAAAAGAACAGACATTAAAGAAGCCTCAAAAGTAGCTTTATAAAGGTTTTCTTGCAAAAGTTTGTCAGAGGCTTTTACTGTTTGTCTCACATTTTTTGGTGGGTAGTTAATGGAAAATTCTATTAAAGATTTTAAAACAGGAACCACAACAGTTGGATTAATTGCAACAGAATCGGTAATCTTAGCTGCCGACATGAGAGCAAGCTTTGGACACATTGCATATGACGAAGAAAGCCAAAAGCTTTACAAAATTACTGACAGAATTGCAGTAACAAATGCAGGATCTGTTGGAGACAGCTTAGCACTGATAAGATTTTTAAGAAGCCAGGCAAGATTGTATGAAATTGAAAGAGACAGTAAGATTACACCAAAGGCACTTGTAACATATCTTTCAAATGTTTTGAATGCTAACAGGTATTATCCTTTTGCAGCCCAGTTTGTTTTGGGAGGATTGAATGACGGGCCAGAACTCTTTGAGCTAACACCATATGGCGGAATACTGAAAAGGGACAAGTTTGCTGTTTCAGGTTCAGGAACAGAACCGGCAATGACAACACTTGACCAGAATTACAAAAAGGGCATGAGTGAAGAAGAAGGAATAGCTGTTGCAATAAAGGCTGTTAATGCAGGAAGAAAAAGGGACATTTATTCAGGCGGAAAAAGCATTTCTGTAATGGTAATTGACAGAAAAGGAATAAAACAACTAAAGGAAGCAGAAGTAGAAAAATACTTGCTAAAAAAGGCTTAACTCCCAAAAAAATGGGAATTTTAAGAAATTTTTTTGCCTTTGAGAAAAATTCAAAAGCAATCCAACGGCTTGCGGAGAAATTTTAAATGAGTACAATAGACGAAATTAAGGACACAATTCACGGAATTTTGCCTGAAAAATGCCAGGTTACAAAAATTGAAATGGAAGGACCAGAGGTTGCAATTTACACAAAAAACCCTTCGGCTTTTTTTGAAAATGAAAACTTTGTGGCAAAAACCGCATTTGAACTAAAGAAAAGGGTAAACATCAGAACTGACAAAAGCCTTTTGATGGATGAAAAAGACGCTGTGGCAAAAGCAAAAGAAATAATTCCAGAAGACGCTGATATCAAAGAAATATATTTTGACCAGGCATTTTCAGAAATAACAATTGAGTCAATAAAACCAGGGCTTGTAATAGGCAAGGGCGGCGAAACAAGCAAAAAAATAATTCTTGAAACAGGCTGGACCCCAAACATAATCAGGGCACCAACACAGCCTTGTGAAGTACTTAGAGGAATAAGAAACCAGCTTCACAAATACAGCAATGAACGAAAAAAGATTTTGAAGGAAACAGCTGAAAAAATTTACTCGGACATAGACCAAAGCCCAAAAGACTGGTTTAGAATAGAGGCATTAGGCGGTTTTAAACAGGTTGGAAGAAGCTGTGTTTTTCTTGAAACACCGCATACAAAAGTATTGCTTGACTGCGGAATAAATGTTGCAGGCGCAAATGACCCGCTGAAAAGCTTCCCATACCTCAACATACTGCACATGCCATTAAACGAACTAGATGCAGTGGTTGTAACACACGCACACCTTGACCACTCAGGATTTATTCCATTTTTGTTCAAAAGCGGTTACAGCGGACCAGTATACTGCACGCCACCAACAAGAGACCTAATGACCCTGTTACAATTTGATTACATTGATGTTTTGGCAAAAGAAGGAAAGGAAGCGCCATACAATGAAACCGATGTCAAAAAAATGCTAAAATACTGCATTCCAAGAGAATACAGGGAAGTAACAGACATTGCACCAGACATGAGGCTTACACTGCACAATGCAGCACACATTCTGGGTTCTGCATCAGTTCACATGCATGTTGGAGAAGGAGGACACAATCTTGTATACACCGGGGACATAAAGTACGGGTTTACAAGGCTGTTTAACAATGTAGACATGCACTACCCAAGGCTTGAAACACTAATAATTGAAAGCACCTACGGAGGCAAAGATGCCATACAGCCAAACAGGCAGGATTGCGAAGATTACTTACTAAAAGTCATAAAAGAAACAACTGAAAGAGACGGAAACATTTTAATTCCGGTCTTTGCAGTAGGAAGAGGACAGGAAATAATGCTGGTAATTGAAAACTTTTACAGAAACGGATTACTTGATACAAAATGCTATATTGACGGAATGACAAACCAGGCAAGTGCAATCCACACAGCATACCCTGAATATTTAAGAAAAGGAGTTCAAAGAAGAATTCTGCAAAATGACAGCCCCTTCACTGCAGAAATATTTGAACCAATGAACGGCAAAAAAAGGGAAGAAGTACTACAGGAAAAAGGAGTAATGATAATTGCAAGCAGCGGAATGCTAACAGGCGGAGCAAGTTTGGATTACTTCCAAAGAATGGCAGAAGATGCAAACAACTGCATGGTTTTTGTAGGATACCAGGGAGAAGGAAGTTTGGGAAGAAAAATTCAAGGCGGATTAAAAATGCTTCCAAGAACAGACGAAAATGGGCGAACAAAGGCCCTAAACGTAAATATGAGAATTGAAACAATTGACGGCTTCTCAGGACACGCAGACAGAGACCAGCTTTTGGCATATGTAAGAAACCTAAAGCCAAAGCCAAAAAAGATTTTGGTAAACCACGGTGAAAAAACAAGGGCAGCAGAATTTGCAAGAACACTAAGCAGCAGATTCAAGCTCAATGCAAGATCAATAAGCAACCTTGACGCAGTAAGGCTAAAGTAATTTATTCTAATAGCAAAGCCACCCTAAAAAAACTACATATACATAACGGCCTTTTTTTGAAAAATTTCAGAATTTGAAAAAAGAAAAAAAAAAGCAAATATACATAAAAATAAAGGCTAAATTGAACTCTATTTCACGATACAAGGTTAATTTTTTTTATATACATAAAAAAAAGCCCAAATTGGGCTTTTTGAAGCGAAAAGTATTTATATGGGGTTGCGTATAATACTAGTGCTTTGCGAAGGGATCAATATGAAAATAAATGAAAGCCACTTTGAAGTGGCAGAATTAAGTTCGGAAAAGGCATCTGAGCTAGGCAAGACTCTAAGCAAAGGGGGCATTACCAAAGCTGATAGCGAAACTGCTTTTCCCAAAAGGTGTCGGCGGTAATGCCCTTTCACCCCTATTAAAGCCTTAGCTGCGCTTTCAAGCTTTTTAACTCCCTTTTAAATTCCTTTTCCAGGCAAATTCTTTTGCATGTGCATTATAATTACAGGAAGCCCAGGTGTTGGAAAAACAAGCGTTGCAAAGGCACTTGGCAAAAAGCTTGGCTATTTAGTGCTTAACGAAAAGCAGTTTGCTCTGGAAGAAAAGATTGGGAAATGGGACCCTGAAGAAGACGAACTTGTCATTCCCTTGATGCCATATGCAAAGGCCTTAAACAGGCTTTTTTCAGAAAAGAAAAATGTAATAATTGAAGGCCATCTTTTATGCGAATTAAAGACAAAAGCAGATTTTGTGGTCTTACTAAGAGTGCATCCAGAGCTGCTTGAAACAAGGCTGCATTTAAGAAATTATTCAGAGGAAAAGGTTCAGGACAATGTTTTCTGCGAAGGAATTGATTACTGCAAAAAACATTTGTTAAAAAATTACCCCAAAAAAAGGATTATAGAGGTGGAAAGTGGGAAAACTATAAAAGAAACATTGAACAGAATAATAAAGGGGCTAAAGGAAAAAGAAGCCAAAATTTGAATTTTTGGAAAAGGTGCAAAGTTATGAATAAGTGGATTTTTCTTGCATTATTAATGCTTTTTTCAGTGCCTGTTGTTTCAGGAGAAACTGTTTTTGAAAGAAGCTTTGGAGAAATGGGTTATGAAAGCCTGCTTGTAGAAGGCCCACGCCAAACAGAGTGTTTTGAAGCAGAATTCTTATATCCAAAGGATATTGCAGTAGAAAGCGATGAAATATACCCAATTGCATCAATTGGCATGGAAATAGGGCCTGTACAGGAAGGAAAAATAGATGTAAATGCCTTTTTGAACAGCAAAGAAATTGCAAACCTTACATTGGAAGATTTCAAATGCAGTGAAGAAAAATGCTGGGAAAGACTTGCATTGCCAAAGGATTTGCTGCTTGAAGAAGAAAATTCATTGCAGATATGCCTTGGAACAGGCAATAGCATAACAAGCATAATGCTTGACAAGAACTCAGGAATAGGACTTTACAAAGCAGCAGATTTTTCAGAAGAAAGCGCGTTTAGCACAGCTGCAGAAAAAACAGATTTGGTAAAAGGCGAAAAAACAACAATAAAAATACTTCTACATAACTTAGGGAGTGCTGCAACAAATGTAAAAGTAGAGTTTGCAAGACCTTTGGCAGAGGACAAAAATGCCTTTTCAGTTGTTGAAGGGAATACATATTACACAGGCGAAATAGCCCCTGACCAGGAAATTAAATTAGAGTATGTTGTAAAACCAAGAAGGGCAGTGCACATGACTTTGCCTCCTGCAATAGTTTATTTTGAAAATCCTTTTGGGGAAACTGAATCAAAATTCAGCAACCTTGTTGAATTGAATGTAAGGGAACCTGAAAGAAAAATAGAGGCCTTTGTTGTAAAAGAGGAGGAAACAAGCAGTATTGGAAGCCCTATTGAAATGAAGCTTGCTGTAAAAAATGTTGGAAACGACCCGCTTTACAGCCTGAGCACAAGCATTGAATCAGAAGCAGAAATAAGCCAGCTTGAAAAAACCATTGAGGTATTGCAGCCAAAGGAAACAAAATATTTGCAATTTTCCATTAACAGCAGCAAGCCAGGAAAATTCCCAATAGGCTGCACAATAACATATACTGACGCCAATGTTTCTGAAAGCAAATGCCAAAACAGCTTTGCAGAATTTGTACAGCCGGAAATAAATCCAATAATTTACATAGCAATTGCATTTATCATAATCGCAATCGGAATTTACCTATACATTATGAAAACAGGGTAAAAAGAAGGGTGGTAACTTACTAGCGCAAAAAAGACTATTTTTTTCTCAAAATAAAGACTACAAATGCAAGCAGCAAAGGCAAAATCAGAATATTGAAATCAGGAACAGGAGCAGGTTTTACCAAGGCAACAGTCAGATACTTTACACTACTACTGTCATGCAAAACACCAGAGGCATCATAAACTCTGGCATATAATGCATAACGACCTGGTTCCCAATCGCTATTAACATTGAAGAAAAGATTATCCGGAGGAGTTGGACCAAAGACTACAGGAGAACTGCCAACAGCCTTTGGCAAAGTAGATTTAGTAATTTTTGACACACCTTCTGGATTAATTACATCAAGTTCAACAGTAGCAAAATCTGAAACACCCCAGTTGCTAACAGTCACAGTAGCCTCAACTACTTCACTAAAACCACTTTCAACAAACACAGAATTTGGCAAAATATCAAAGGAAGCAATATGGAAATCCCAAGGAGTAGAAGGAGTAACTGTTACAGTTACAGTAGCAGTATCAGAATCAATAGCACCAACATTATCAGTAGCAGTCAAAGAAACAGTAACATCAGTAGAAACAGCAAAATTACAAACAATAGAACCATTATTTGTCTCAGAAGCACCACTACCATCACTAGTATCAGCAGACGTTATTGTACAATCATCAGAATAATCAGACATCCAACCACAACCACCTGCAGCTATAAAACCATCCGAATCAGAACAACCACCAAGCAAATTAACCACAGCACCACTTGCACCAGAATAATTACCATTAGCCTCAGCAACAGGAGCAACATTTGGCAAAGCAACCACTGTAACTGTTACAAAATCAGCAGCAGAACTAGCAACACCATCATCAACAATCAATTGAAAAATATAAATTTCACCAGCACTACCAGAAGTAAACGTCGGCTGAAAATTTGAAGAATCATTTAACACAGGACAGGGATCAGGCGAAGAAGCATTACAAGCCCAAGAATAAGTCAAACAAGTACCAGAAGAATCACCAACAGGACAATCTTCCGGATCAAAAGAACCACTACCATCCAAACTAACCAAAAGACCAGAAGGCACAGACTGATCAACACCAGCAACAGCAACAGGAGGATTATCAACAGCACTATTAACAGTGATAACCCTGGTATCAGGGGTTGGGTCCCATGTGCCAGTGCTGTCTTGGACACGATATTTAATTGTGTAACTGCCCCTGTCGTTGAATACTATAAGTCCAGGGTTTTGCCGAATTGAGGGAAAGCTGGCCGGGCAGATTCCGTTAATTGTTTCACAAGCCCATTCGTTTGCCTGGATTGCATCACAGGAGTCATCGTCCTGTCCTTGACCCTGAAAGGTTATGCTTTCCCTTTCAAGTATTGACAGGGGATTGCTTAAAGGAGAGGTGATTGTTGATTCAGGAGCATTGTTTAGGGAAACCGGGTTTTCCATGCATTTCTGGTAAGGGTAGCTATCGTTTTTGCTTATATCAATGCCCCAGGTGCTTGTGAAATCCCATCCTGTAAAAGTTGATTGTTGTTTCATTTCAGGTGTTGTTTTGCCTGTTCCACAATCACTTGTGCTAACTCCGGAAGAGTCCGTGTCCCAAAAACAATTGTTACAGTTGCTGCCAGGCAGATTGCCAAAACGTGCCAGTCCATAGACACAGCCAATGAGGCAGTTTAACCTTAACCCGCTTAGTTGACCTGTTGCAAAAGAGTTTGTTAGTGTAGTTGCCTCGGCATTCCCAATTAAGCCTCCAACCCATGAACTGCCAGTTCCAACCCCTGCGCCAACACTGCCTCTTGCAAAACTGTTTTGTATTGTTGAAGACTGGTCAGTCCCAATTAGGCCGCCGGCAAAACTCTGGCCTATTAAAGAATTAGTGGTTATGTTTGCTGTGGAAAAAGAACAATCTATCAAGGTGTTGAGAGCTGATCCAACTAATCCGCCTGTAAATGCTGGCCCGTTCACTGTTCCGCTGGAAAAAGAGCGGCAAATTTTTGTTGAATTGGCAGTTCCTATTATGCCGCCAACCCATCCTGCATAAGATGTGCTTTTTGCCACGCCATTAAAGCTTGAGTCAATTATTGTATCAAGCATGCTATTCCCAATTAGACCTCCAACCCGCTTGTTGGCTTTTACTGTTCCGGTGACATTGGAGTTTATTATAACTGAACGACTACTTGCCCCAGCAAGCCCTCCGGTGGGACCAAGAGTGCTGTTTCCTGTTATGCTAACGTTCTCAAGGACCACATTTTTTATTGTTGCACGGCGGAGGTTTCCAAACAAGCCAATGCCATCAGAAACTGTTGTTGTGTCAATGTACAGCCCGGTTATTTTGAAGCCTTGGCCGTTAAGGCTGCCTGTAAACTTGTCGGAGAGTTTGCCTATTGGCGTGAACCCTGTGCCAGTGTTGAAGGGAAAAACATCACAATCAATATTTTTCCCCAAAACATAGTATTCATCGAGATTGATATTCATTGCCTGCAGACCAGCACAGTCTGTAATTGTGGTTAGAGCGCTTGCAGTGCCTGCAAACAGCAGTGCAGAAAATAGCAATGCAAAAAGAAACGAGATTTTTTTCATATCCTACATTTGTTTTTTGTTATATTTAAAGGCGGTGGATTTTATTTAAGCGCTTTTTTTAGCCTGTTTTGGTGCTTCAGCTTTTCTCTATTTTTTTGAACAGTAGCTTTTTTTTGCTTTGGGTGCTTTTTCTTTTTGAAGCGAATGAATAGGGCAATCAAGCAGGCAAAAATCACCAGTTGCTTTCAATCTTTTTTACAAGCTCTTCCTTTTGCTTTCCATCCTTTTCCTTTTTGAGCCTTATAAACAAAACAAGACCTGCACAGGCTGCCAGTGGAATGGCAAGGATTGGCAGGTTTAATCCAGTTGGCTGTGATGGAAGTGCCATTAATGCTGTTGCATTCTTTGATTCTGCAATTGATTCAAGATAGCTTCCGTCAAGCAAAAGATTTTTGGATTTTTCAAGGCTTTCGTTTGCCGTGGTGTTGTCAGGGTTGCTGTTGAATATTTCTGCAGCACTGTTAAATGAAACAACAGCATCTTCCTTGATTTGAGAAAATGAGTCTGAAAGGCGTGAAGAAATTTGTTCTGTTTCCAAAAGCTTTTCGTCAAGCTGTTTTGAGAATGGATTTGATTCCTCTAAGGCTGCGTCAATGTCGCCTTGTTCTGCAAATTGTTGAAAATCCTGCACCTGCTTTTTTCCAAGGAATGATTTAAGGCTGTTAATATTGAGCCTTAGCTTGTCAAGCTCTTCTCTTGTTATTGGGAGGGGATATTTTGATGAAATTATTTGCTCATCCGAAATGTTTGAGAAGATTGTGTCAAGCAGTCCAAGGTTTTCCTCTGCAGAATAAAGATTGGATTGAATGGAATTGATTTTTTCAGAAATTTTTATTGTTTCGGCAATATTTTGAATTTGCTGTGCAGTGTTTTGGAAATTGGAAACTAGGGCAATGGTGTTGGTGTCAATGGTTTGAGAAAAGAGTTCTGGAGGCTGTAGAAGGCTGTTGCTTGTACTCTTTGAAAAGCGCAGCACTGTTTTGCCTTGCGGGAGGCCGTTGAGGTCTAGGGAAATTGTTTTTCCATCTGTTTTAAATGAAAGAATATTTGGGCTAAAGGCAGTAACTGTTGCTGTATTTTTGTCAAAGGGAAGTTGTATTGTAAGAGGCCCTGTAATTGAATATGGAAAAGTGTTGTCAAGCTCTATTTCAATGTCTTGGTTTGTTTCAATAATTGAAGCATTTTCCTGCACAAAGGAATGAATTGCTGTGTTAAGTGTTTCTTCAAGCAATGCAAGAAATTCTGAAAGGCTTTGTTTAAGGTCAGGAAGAAGCGGCAGGGATTTTTCAAAAATAAGGTTTTGGTTTGAAAAAAAGCTTTTAAAATAGGCTTTTTGCGATTCAATGTTTTTCATTTTTGTTTTGGAAACAAGGTCTTTAGATTCGGCAATTTCTAGAGCTGAAAGCATTTGATTGGCTTGAAAAAATTGGCTTTCAATTTCTATTATAGCAGGCTGGTTTTGAAGAAATGTCCTAAGGTCGGTTTCAAGTGCAGTGCAGATTCTTTTAACGGCTTCAAGGTTGGAGTAAGGCTGTTCAATATTTTTAAGTTGAAGAAACCTTAGGTTAAAATCGTCAAAGGAAATTCCGCTTGCTTTGCTGCTTTCAAGGCTTTTGTTGATAAACGAAAGGCATTCTTCAAGTGCTGTTTCTTCAAGCAATTGGTATTCTTTAAAGTTTTGCAATGCCAGAGAAAATCTTGAAAATTCGTCAACCATTTCAGCGCATTGAAAAAGCTTTTGTTCATTTTCTTTGGCTTGCCTAAACAAAGAAAGCTTAAATTTGGCTCTTGCTTTTAGGTCTGATGCTGTTGAAATATAATCAGTTGGAAGTGAAGCCTGTTCAAGCTCTTGTTCAATAAAACCTGCTCTTTCGTTGCAAAGTACAAGCAGTCCGCCTAGAACCTCATTTCTCAGGTATTCTGAATTTTCTTTAAGAAAGGAAAGGTCTGAGTTTAATTGTTTTAAGGATTCTGCCTTTTTGCCAAGACTTAGGTTGTTCAAGGAATCCTGCTGCCGGAGCAAGGCAAGCTCCTGTTTTAGTTCAGAAAGTTTTGCACTGGATTCTTCCCTTAGTTCGCCAAAGTCTCTGATACCATACTTTTGTGACGAAGCAATGCTTTCCTGATTCAAACCAGAGTAGAGTTTTTGGAAAAATTCACTGTCAAAGCCCGAATATTTTTCTGAAAGCAGGGCATTGATTTCTTTCTCGGTTTCAAGAATTGCCTTTGAAGCGCTTGCTTCAAGTTCTGCATTCCTTTGCATTAATTGCTTTCTGTGCAATGCATTCTGTTCAATTAAAACAGAAAATTTGGCAAGGCAGGTGTTGTCTGTTCCCATAAAGTTGCTGTAAATTTGGATAAATTGAAATGCAGGAACCTTTTCAAGTTCACCAACGGCATTTTCTGCAGTTGAAAGATTTGCAAGGTATGACACAAAGGATGGAAGCAGTGGGTCAATAAATGGAATGCCAAATTCGCTGTTGAAATATTTTGCAATTAATGAAGAAGGTTGGCTTAAAATTGAAAAAATATTTGATTCGCTTACAATGCTTTGACCAAAACCTGTTGAATTTGTAAGAGAGACAAAGCTTGATGTTTGAGTTAAGTAAAAACAAGAATAGCTTTCATTGCTTTGGCAGGTTTCAGGGCTGGAAAGCTGGCTTATGTTTAATGAAAGCAGTGCAAAATCGTTAAACAATGGCTCTTCTTTTGCAAGATTTAAGTCCTCTTTTTCAAGATCTTCGTGTTCCAAAAACATGATTGCAAAACTTTCCCTGTTTGCCAAGTCACTGAATTCAAAGGCCTTTGACATATTGTGAGTTAACTCATTCAACTGAAAAATAAGACCTGAAAGACTTTTGTTTTTGCTGCAAATGCTATGAATGGCTGAAATGTTTTCTCTTGCCTTGTTGAAGTAAAGCCAGCTTAATGAGGCATTGTTTTTGTAACTGTAAAGCCTGTTTCTTACTTCGCTGCTGAAAACGCTTTGGTCAAAAGAAAAAAAGTTTGCTTCAAGTTTGGAAAAGCATTCCTTTTCATTATCGCATTCCGGAACAAACGCATAGCTTTTTTCAGTTAAGTCAAGGCAGTAAAACCTTTGCTCAGGGCTTAATGAATCAATGCAGCCGCTTAATGCAAGCAAAAGAGCAATTGCAAGCAAGGGCAGTATTTGCTTTAGCATAAAGAAAACTGCTTCCTGCAAAGCTTTTAAAACAAGCAAAAAATTCGGCAAAAAACGAAGGATGAACTATCCCCGGCTATTGTAGGGGGTTTCCTGTTTCATCGGCAATACTTGCTTCGGGCTTATGCCGTCAGTAGAGGTTTCATCTCCAACAGGCGTTGATTTGGGTTGTTCCAACCCTATCCCAGTTATGAGTATATTTTGTGCAGCGTTTATATCTCGGTCTATTTCTAGACTACAATGATGACATTTGTGTATTCTCATTGTTAATGTTTTTCTAACAATCTCTCCACATCCACTGCATTTTTGACTTGTGTTTTTTGGATTCATTTTCACTATTTTTCCTCCAGCACTTTCAGCCTTGAAAAAAAGTTTGCTTGTGAAATCACTCCAAGAAACATCTGTTATTTCTCTTGCAAGATAATGATTTTTTAACATTCCTTTTACATTCAAATTCTCAATATATATTGTTCCATATTTTTCAATAAGTTTTCTGCATAGTTTCCAGCCAAAATCGTTTCTGGTGTTTGCTATTTGTTCGTCCATTATTGCTAACTTGACTCTCGCTTTGTTTCGGTTGTTGCTTTTTTTCTTTGTTTTGCTAAACTTTTTTGCCAGAACCTTTCTTTTTTCTGACATTTTCCCAAGTGGCTTTGGATGATCAAAAAATTCACTATTGCTTGTGGTGATAAAATGATTTAAACCAAAATCTATACCAACTTCACCATTTCCAACCGTTATTTTTTCTTTAGGCATATTATCACAAAAAATCGTAACAAAGTATTTTCCGCTTTTCGCTTTCTTGATTGTCATTATTTTTGGGGTTCCTTGTAGTACTCTGTGGTATTTTATGTTCAGCCAACCAATTTTTGGGAAACGAGTTTTCTTACCTATGTTCTTTGGTTTGGTTATTTGCGGAAGTGTGATGCTGTTATAAGTTCCATATTTTTTAAATCTTGGAAAGCCCTTTTTTCTTTCATCTCTCTTGATTCTTGCAAAAAAGTTTTTGTATGCTTTGTCAATCCTATCAGCCACATTCTGGCTGACTTGTGAGTACATTTCTTTGTTTCCCTTTACTCGTCTATATAGGTCTTTTCTTGATAGTCTAACACTCTTATTTTTATAAGCATCTTTTTTCAGGGCAAGAAGTTTGTTATACAATAATCTGCATTTTTCTATTTGCAAGTCTATTTCACTTGCCTGTTTTTTTGTTGGATAAACTCTATATTTATAGGTTTTCATTTTTCTTAACTCCTCGGAAATTTGAGAACTATTACAATTTTACTATTTTTTCTTTTTAAAGGCACTGAAAGAGAGTGGACTTCCGGTAAAAATTACTCCACAGAAATTTCCACTGAAGCTAGGTTCGCTTTCATCTAACTGCTAAAGCGGTTGATTTTCTTGCTCACACGATAAACATATCACATTTTAGCCTGCCTCTTAGAAGAAAAGTTCTCAGCGGAAAAGTTAAAAAAACTTGGAATACTAATTATTTTTATGGGAGAAAAACTTTCCTTAAAACAGGGCGAAAAACTTACAAGGGTTGCAAGAAAAAGCATAGACTATTCACTTGCTTCAGGACTCAGACTTGCAGAAGCATGCGACGACAAACAGCTTTTGGAGCAAAGAGGCGTTTTTGTTACATTGCATTCTTTTCCAGGAAAAGAACTCAGGGGATGCATTGGATTTCCTTACCCTGTAAAGCCTTTGTGGAACGCTGTTTTGGAAATGGCTGTTGAAGCCGCAATTCACGACCCAAGATTTTCGCCAATGACCTCGGACGAAATGAAAAATACTATTGTTGAAATAAGTGTTTTAACAAAACCTGAAGAAATTTTGTGCGAAAGGAAAAAGCTTCCGAAATTTGTCAAAATTGGCGAAGATGGATTGATTGCCCAAAGGGGAGGGCATTCCGGCCTTTTGCTTCCAATTGTGGGAGCTGAATTTAAATGGGATGCTGAAAATTTTTTGAAACAAACGTGCCGTAAAGCAGGGTTGCCTGAAACTGCTTGGAGGATGACAGACACACAGGTGTTCAAGTTTCAAGCCCAAGTATTTTGCGAGGAAACACCAGGCAGAGATATTAGGGAGATAAACTTGCAAGAATTATTAAATAAATAGATTTCTTTTCTTTTTACAAGAACACTTTTAATCCATTGCGGCCTTAGCTGCCCTTATGCCACTCTTTTTGATTAAACGCTCTAGAGATTTGTACGGCGCACTATAATTGCCTGACAACCAATTCCACAAGGTGCTTTTGCTCATTCCACAGCAAAAGCAAGCATTTTTGAGAGAGGCGTACCTGTCAATTAAATGATTTGAAATTTGTTTACAGCCCAGTTCACTTAATTCAATAAAAATGCCGCCCTTAGAACCAAATCGGATTGTTTTTAATTGACTTGCATTGACAGAGTCTAAAATTTTAATTAGACCTATTCTTACAAGAAAGTCTTTGTAGGGCAAAAGACTTTGAACAGAGTTTATGCGTGGAGACAGACTTTTTAATAGAATTGGAAAATCGAACAGGGTTAATTCTTTACAGACCAGATTCAATTCACTTAAAGATACTTTAGCTTTTGGAAATAAATCATTGTAGGTTTGCAGGGGATTTTTTACTGTTAAACTGCCTTTGAAAAATTCTAGTCGTCTGTGCTTTGGGGTATCAACTTCAAGATAATTTAACATATTAGAGTTAAACCTTGTTTTAGTATTATTAACCCTTAAGATGTGTTTGCTGTTAGAATAGACAATGTTGCTGTTAATACTGTCCTTTAGCAAAATTTCTTGAATGCTTTTTAGCAACTGAAAACTACGACACTCAAGAGTAACACAACCACTTAAGGATACACTTCCATCAAATGTTAAAACTCCGAGAGCAAAAACCCTACGAAAATCTTGACCCGCTTCTCTTATTATTTTTGGTTCTTTAACAATTCTTGTTTTCTTCCCAAAAGGAAAACCAAAGAAAACATGCAAATATCTTGCCATTATTTTGTTATATTTATCTGCCTTAAACGCATTCTCTCGTTTAGATTTTTTAACCTCAATTTTTATGCCAAACTCCTCTTTCAACCAATCAGCCCATTTCTTTACTGATTCCCTGCTTGAATCTATTAAACGAAGCCCATAGTCAGGGCTAAGCGAACCATCTGCTGCGTGAGCACCAGCAATTTTGCAAAGAGTTAGCGTCAAAAATTTTGGTGCTTTAACAGGTTTTGATTGTTGCTGCCCTACTTTTAAAAATTGTATTCCTTTAATAATTCTCCACTTTTTATTTTTGAAATCTCTTTCATTAACAGTATACAAATCTTTCCATATATCCAATAACAAGCTTATAATTTTCAAGGAAACCCAAGGTCGCCCTTTGTTTATATTTATAAGATGCCTCTTTGAGGTACTAAAAGAACAATTCAGAAGAGAACACAACAATTTTGCAAAATTGTTTTGATTGCGCTCCTGATAAAGACAATGAAGTAACTCCTTTATTTCTTTATTTAGAACTGGTCCTTTTGCTTTTATCCAAGATCCTTGCATATTTTTGTCAATATTGTCATCGTGTAATTTAAGTATATCAAAGCACATGCAACTATATCAGTTTTTACCTTTAAGTAATTTTGGAGAGACAACAGGTTTCCGGTGAAAAATACTTCACTAGTGTTTCCAGTAATTGTCAAATCCTCTAATAAATAGCAGCTAGCTTTCAATACATTGGGTTAATTGGAATTTACAGGCTTGAAGTACATTGCTGCATTCAACAAAACGGTCATCCAAGACATCCTTTTGAGTAAGGCACCTTGCATACTTTTCTTCAACTGTTTCACCATATATCGGTTCTACCACAAAGTGCTGAATGCCCATTCCAATAATTAAAAGGGAAAAAATTGCAACCAAGACAAGGACCTGCTTTTTTGAAAAGCCCTTTCGCTTTTTTTTCCTTCGCTTTGGAACATCTTCTTCTTCATCAGACATAAAAAACCACAAAGTATAATGACAATTTTAGTATTTATACTTTTGCTGTTATCTTTTTAGGATTCTTTTGCTGTTATCTTTTTAGGATTTTTCTTTTTGCTTAAAAGAACAACCCTGCTTGGCTTGCTTTCAGCTATTAGGTAATATCCCAAATGTTCATTGATTTTTTCAGCAAAGCTTTTGACTTCTTCATGCAAGGGCATGTTTTCAATGGCAAGGCGCTTTCTGCTGTATCCCACAAACATGTAACTTTTCACTTCCACAAAATCAGGAGAAGCCTTTTCAATAAGCTTTGCAAATTCGTTTTCGCGGGACATGTTCTTGCCTTTAATTGCAGTAATCCTGATTGCCTTTCTTGTATTCAATGAAGGCATTAGCTCAAGGCTTTGATTAAGCTTTTGCCAACTGTCTTTAACAAGCGGGACATTAATTGTCTTGTGCATTTCCTTGTTTGGAGCTTCAAGTGAAAGATAAAGCTGTGTAGGCAAATACATTTCCGCAAGAGTTTTTGGATGCATGCCATTGCTTACAAGAAATGTTGAAAATTTCCTTAGGTCAAATTCTTCAATTAATTCTCCAATTTTTGTGTAAAGTGTAGGTTCACCGGCCAAAGAAATTGCAACCTGATTTGGGTTGTTTGCCTCCCAAAGCTTTTTTTCACCAATTTTTTCTCTGAATTCACCATAGCCACTTAACAGAATGCGTTGCTGTTTTATTGCCTCGTCAATTATTTCATCTGGCTCGTCAAACTCTTTTGGAAACTTTACATACTTTGTTAAAGGTCGCCAGCAAAACTGGCAGTTTTGGTCACACCAGGAAACAGCCGGAGTCATTTGAAGGCAGCGGTGGCTTTGAATTCCGTAAAACTTTTGCTTGTAACAAACCTCACTCTTGTAAATTGAGGCTTTGGTCCAATGGCAAAGTTTTACTGCGCTATGGCCAAAGAGCTTGTAGTGCTGCCTTGCAAGCATTTCAATTGTTTCTTTAGGCAAATAGTCTTCTGTACAATGCATAAAAAGAAGAAGGAAGGGAATTCTTTTAAAAAAAGGCTTTTATGTATAAGCAGAAAAAAGCAACATTTAAATAGAAGTTTGTCTTTTATTTGTACAAGTTGATTTATTAACGGGGGAAAAATAATGTATAAGTACACAATCGCAAGGCAATTAGCAACAAAAAAGGTTATTACCAACAGAGGAGATGAGGTTGGAAAGCTTTCAGACCTTATGATAGACGAAGGAAGCGGCGAAATAGAGCATTTGCTGGTAGAACTTGACAGGGAAAGTAAATTCATAAAAAAGGCAGAAGGAAGGGACAGGATAATAAAAATCCCTTACAGCGCTGTAACTGCAGTAAGTGACGTATTTATAGTTGATGAGCGTGAGATAGAGACTGCTGAAGCCGCACCTGAAAAGTAAATTTGAAAAGCTTTTTTTAGTCTTTTTTCTAATTATTCTAATGATACAACTACTTTACCCTGTTTTAGGTTAAAACTTTTAAGAAAAGGAAACTCATTTTTTATCTTATACATAATCTCTTTTTCCCAGTTTTTTTCCTTTTTTGCAGAATTAAGAGATTGAATAAGTGGAAAAAGCCTGGAGTAGTTTGCATAAATTAGCTTGGCTTTTTTTGCGTTTAACTCAATCTTTGAAAGAAAGGTTTCCAAAGCCTCTTTTTGCTGCTGGATGCTGTAATCCAGCTCTGCTTTTTTCTTTGAAACTGCATTTCTTTCATCTGCGCCTTTTGCTTCAGAAAACTGTTTTCCGTATGCCAAATCTATTGCCTCATTTAGAGAATTGAAGGATTCAAGTTTTGGAAGGCAGTTAAGTTCAAATGGAAGCAGTATTTCAGAACCGGCTTTTTCAGCAGTTGACACAGCCTCTTTTTTCAGGTCAACAGAGTAAAGTTCTTTTATTGCTGAAACAAGCTTTGCAATTTCTTTTTCAGTAATTTCTTTGGCTTGTTTTTCCTTTCCAACTGAGGCTTTAAGGCAGGCTTCTTCTGCAAATGAAGGAGCAATGTTTATGTCTTTTACAAGGGTTCTTACAAGGTCTGAATTGCTTTTCTTTAAAATGTTCTCCAAAGATTTGCTGTCAAGACCTGCAGGGCTTATTCCTTTTGACGAAGGAAATTTGTAGTCTTCTCCTTTTTTAAGAATTCTGTCCTTCCACCGCTCTTTTCTAAAAGCGGAAAGAATTATTTTTTTCTCATCAAGCAAAACTATATTTCCTTTTGCAAAAAGTTCAAAAATCAGGAAAAAACCCTCCAATTCTATTACAATAATTCTGTCAAAGCCATGCTGTTTGAAGGAAATAATTTTTTTGTTTGAAAGCCTTTTTCGAAGAAACGCCCCGTAACCTGACGTTGTCTGCCTTGCAGGCATGGAAAAGAATGTAAGAAACAATGCATCAGGCGCTGCTATCAAGTCCTTTGTGCCCTGCCTTGTCTGCAGCTTGAATTTTAGCCAGCCATTGTCAAGCTCTTGTACCCTGCGCACAATACAGCCGTCAATTAGGGGGCTTAATTCTGCCACAATATACGCCAAAGAAATGTTTGGAATGTGCATTTAAACCAAAGTAAATTAAGACATAAATGGTTTAAAATTGTGTGATTTCAACAATTGCAGGCTACTCCAACATTTGAAGAAAAGCGATTGCACTCAGTGCAAATTTCACTAGGACTTAAGGCACGGTTGTAAATTTTAGACTCATCAATGAACCCACTGAAATACTCGCCATCAGATGCTATGGTTTTTCCAATAAGTAAAGGGTGTAATGGATATGATGAGTTAGTAGATATACCGTCACTGCAGGGAATCGCTGTAGAAAGACTTAGTTCCTCTCCATTTTTATAAAAGTGAATAAGGTTATCTCCTGCATCGTCAAAAGTCATTGCAACAAAATACCAGCTATTTGGTTCAAAACCTGCGCCGTTAGATGTGCTTGTTGCAGATACTGTATTACAGTACACATAACCTCTTAGTTCAGTCGTTGTTAGGAAAAAAAAATTATTCCAGCTATTCTTTGCAAAAATTGAGTTATAGGCTTTAAGGGAAGTTGGCTTAATCCAAGCAGTGTAAGTGAAAGCGTTTAAGTTGTCCAACCTGCCATTTGCAGGCGGTATGTCAGGGTCACAAGTTGTGCCATTACATTCAACATATTGAGTTAAGCCGTTAAATTGAAGGCATTTTCCATGTGGGCAATCTGAAACAAATGTTGGACTGCCAAAGGTGATAGCATGAAGTTTGTTTCCACTACCATCTTTAGCATTTTCTTCAAAACCGTAGGATGCAATAAGCCCGGTAATTCCTCCTGAACCGCTGACTATGCTTGTATTCATCTGCAAACCAATTGCATCCAAATAAGCTATTTCTATAATGCCATTTTCACCATTGTTTGACATAGTTATGCCCTCTAAATGTAACAAACCGCCTGCATTCACGTTAACAGGAAAATCACTTGCCTCATCCAAAACTTGATTATTAAACTTAAACTTAGGACTGTCACCAAAATCACCTGAAAAAGTAATTGCGTTAATTAAAATCTTGCCACCTGTAATATTCTGCATCACTATATCAATATCATTTCCAGAAATGGTACTTCCCTTGAATAAAATCTTTGCAGGGTCAGAAGAATGAAAAATGGTTGTTTCACTAGGAGTACCTACAACAAAAACAAATACACTTACAACAGATGCTATTAGTATTAATGCCCAGCCATAAGTCATCAAATACTCCAAAGAAGCTTGAGCTTTGTTGTGCATTGAAAAATAAAGGAGCAATCAAGTATTTAATTCTGTCATTTAAGATATTTTAGCATTACTTTTGCAAGCTTTGGGTGCTTTACAAGCTTTTTGATAACCATTTTCGCAGAAGACTTTAAGTCGCCTTCCGCAATAAGCATTATGTCTGAACCGGAAATGCTTTTTGCAAGTGTTTCAAAATTGTTGTCGTTTAATTCCTCCAGCATATGCCTTTGCTTTAGAATCCTTTTCAGTTTGTTGCCTCTTGTTTCATACCATTGAACAGTATACTGGTTTAGAAATTTGCTTCCAAAATTCTTTTCCGCAATTGCTTTTAGGGCAATTCCTGAAGCAATTGTTGCAGCCTCCATTGCAATTCCGATTCCTCCGCCATGAATTGGATTTACCTGATGGGCTGCGTCTCCTACAACAAGCAAATTGTCTGCAGCCAGCTCGTCCAAAAATCCTCCAACAGGAATTGTTCCTGCATTTACCTCAATAATGCTTCCGTTTCTAAGTCCAGGGTGTGCTTTGACAAACTTGTCAAGGTATTCCTTTGCAGTTTTTGGCTCCGAACCGGCAATTCCAATTCCAACATTTGCACAATTTTTGCCTTTTGGAAATAACCAAAGATACCCCCTTGGCGCTATTTCCTTTCCGAAGAAAAAGTGAATGAAGTGAGGGTTTTCAAAAGAAATGTTTGCCATTTCATACTGGTAACCTGAATCAATGTCATTCAAACCAATTTTGGTGTCAAAGCCAAGTTTTCTTGCAGTAAGACTTTCTGTTCCGTCAGCCGCAATAATTAATGGAGTAGCATATTTCACATTCTCACCTTGCTCTGCACAGCTTACAATTACTTTTCCGCCCTTTCTTTCAAAATCGGAAGCGTGACATTTTGTTCTAATCATTGCACCTTTGCTGGCTGCTTCTTTTGCAAGCTCTTTTTCAAAAACCCTTCGTTCAATTATATAGCCTGAAACTTTTTTGAAATCAATTTTAACGCTTTTCATACTGGGGGCATATAAAGCTGCGCCATTTATGCTTTGAAGGCACCATTTGTTGTCAGGCTTTAATCCAAGCCTTTCCATCCAGCTTAAACCAAAGCCCTCTCCGCATCTTTTTGGAACGCCAATTTCCTGCTTTTTGTCAATGCACAAAACCTTGGCTTTTCCTTCAGCCAAAACCTTTGCAGCACGCAGGCCAGCAGGACCTGCTCCAATAATTATTACGTCAAATTCCTGCATAAAATTCACTTCTTTTGTTCTTTTTTTATTTTTTCCGAAAGCATTTCGCCTCCAACAGCCCAGTTTTCAACAGGATTGTCATTGAAAACTATTGTAACCCATTCCTTTGGAATGTTGTTTTCCTCAAAAGCCTTGTACAATGACATAACAAGCTTTTCCTTTTGTTCTGCAGTCTTTCCTTCCAGCAAATCAATTTTTACAACCGGCATTTTTAATCACCTCTTAATACTCATTGCGCCAACAGGGCATACCTTTACGCAGGCACCGCAATTTGTGCACTTTTCCTTGTCTATAACAACTATTCCATCAATTAGCTCTATTGCCCCAACAGGGCAAACAATGGGACAGCCTGCACAATAACAGCACTTGTTTCGGTCATTTACAGCAGTCATAGTCTTTAACTCTTTAAAAAAAATAGGTTAATAAACATTTTAAACCATTGTTTTTTGTATAGGTGAAAGAAAAATGTGTCTGGCAATAGCTGCAAAAGTGATTGAATTAAGGAACGATGGCAAAAAAGCTGTTGTGGAACAGGGTGAAACAAGGAGAGAAGTCCTTAATATGGCAAAGG
This sequence comes from Candidatus Iainarchaeum sp., assembly GCA_017610205.1. Lineage (GTDB taxonomy): Archaea > Iainarchaeota > Iainarchaeia > Iainarchaeales > JAFCCL01. The sequence continues at coordinate 69,940 of JAFCCL010000004.1, forward strand.
CAGAAAAAGGCCAGTATGTTCTCGTTCAACAGGGTTTTGCCGTTGAAAAAATTTCAGAAAAAGAAGCAAGGGAAACTTTTGAGGCGCTTGCAGATGACTAAGCCAAGGAAATTAAAGAAATTGGACAAAAGAAAACCAATACCAGTAGTAGTTAAAAGGAAGAAAAGAATACATCCAACAATAGGTAAAATGGCTAGGCAGATATACAAAAAAGGACAAAAGCCTGGTCAAAATATGGATTTCACAGCCTGATTGCTTCAAGGGTTGCCTTTGTATATTTTTCCAGGCGCTTTAATTCGTCTTCTGAAATTTGTTCAACAACATTGTTCCAATGCACTGACACAAGTTCACCTGGAGCAAGTTTCAAACCAAAAGAATTTTGCAGTGTTTTTTCTTTTTCCCTAAGCTTTAATTCACCTGATTCTGAAAAAAGCTCAATTCCTTTTGCCCTGATTCCTTTAGGTGTTTCCTCAAGCACTTTTGCCCACTGCACAAGGCAGCTTGAAAGGTTTTTCACAATAGGATCTACTTTTTGTGAAATAAAATTTACGTAAAGGACATGCATGCTGTGATGTGGAATTATTCCATCTGGAAGCTCTTTTGCTTTTTTTTTCGCAATGCTGTGTGGCAAGCCAAAATGCTGAAAGGAAAGAATTGTTTTTTGAATTTCTCTAAAAGAAACATTTTCAAGCAAGGAATTGCCAATCCAATAGGCTTCAATTACTTCAGAATCAAATGGCTGCAGATTGTTTTCGGTTGCAATCAGTTCAAGGTAAGGAAATAATGCTGTGAAATGCGTTAGTTGTTCTTTTGCGATTTCTGCACTTTCTTCAGCCGGATTTGAAATGAATTCTTGAAGCAATTTCCGGCTTTCAACAGGACCACAGTAGCCAAGTTTGTTTGGAGGAATTGAGTAAAAGCAGGCTCTTTTTAATGCATTAATTTCTTCTTGGGACAATTGAAGGACCTTTTATTTTGCTTGCATGCAGGAAAAAGCCAACACCGAAGAGAAGGAAAACTCCCGAAATTATCAGCAGGAAGCCGAATCCTTGCTGGATTGAAACCTGTTTTCCAAGAAAGGCAAAGGAAAGGAGGGCTGTAATTGGCTGTGCAAGAAGCAGTACAGCTGTTGCTTTGTGAACTGGCAGGCGCTTCAAGCCGGAATAGAATGTGAAAACAAAGGCAAGGAGGAAGGCTGAAGAAATCAAAACCCATTGAATTTGCTGCATTGAAAGCACAAGAATTGAAACTCTCTGGCCTGTGAATGCAAGAAATGCAAGAATGAAAATGCTTCCGAAAAACATTCTTCCAAATGCAACAATTGTTCCGCTTAAATCTTTTAGTACATGCTTTGATAAGGTGTTTTCTGCAGCCCAAAGAATGGTCGCGATTAAGATAAGCAACTCAGGCAAACCAAAAGCGTTGATGTTAAAAAGCAGAAAATTTCCTGCAAGCAAAAGCAATGCAGCTGCAATGAATTTTTTGTCAAGTTTTTCCTTTAAAAAGAAAAAGGCAAAAATCGAGGCCCAAAGGAAAAGGGTTTTGTGCAAAAAACCTGCGTTTAATGCGTTTGTAAGATTTAATGCATAAAAGAACAAAAGAAAGGGGATTGAACCGCCTATTAAGCCAATTGCTGCAAGCTGGCCAGCCTGCTTTTTTGAAATGGTTTTGATTGCCTTAAAGTCTTTGAGCAAAATGATTATTGAGAAAAGGAAAACTGCCACAACAGCGGTTTTGAGAAACGTAAATGTAAAAGTGTTAAAGCCCTGGACTGCAAAGCTGTTTGCAAAAATGCTTACCCCGCTAACAAGTGCAGTAAGCAATACAAGGATAAAACCAGTTCTTTGGCTCATGGTAAGGATTAAAGGCTTAAAGGATTAAAAAGGTAAGTAAGTGAAGACCGGTGGCAAAAATTTTTGTTTTTGGAAATGAATTGGTTGAAAAAGACAGCCTTGCATTAAAGGTTGCAAAAAAGCTGAAAGGAAAGATTAAAGGAATTGAATTTGAAGCGGTTGAGTCATTGGACACAATAAAAAAAAGGCAAGACTTATACATAATGGATGTTGCTGTTGGTTTGGAAAAAGTGCAATTGATTGAGGATTTGAATAAACTGCAAACAAAGCAGCCTGTTTCAGGGCATGATTTTGATTTGGCAATGGAATTGAAGCTTTTGCGGAAAATCGGAGAATTGGGCAAGGTTAGAATAATTGCGATTCCGGCAGAGTACGAGTTAAAAAATGCTGTTGGAGAAGTTAAAACATTAATTGAATCAAATTAGCAGTTGCAGGTGACAACAGGATTGGAAGCGTAACGCTTGCACTTGTTGCAGATTTCTCTTTTAGCCAAATCCCTGCCTGTCGCTGTTGTCTGCTACACTTCTATCTAATGAATATGACACAGAAAGTCCTGCTATTTCTAGTTAATTAGCACTACAACTTATCTTAACACTCCTGTTAAGTCCGTCGGCATCAGTGTAATCAATTTCCATTGCACCACCTGTGCTGCAGTTGTCTGAAAGATTAATGTTTTCAAAACGCATTTCATCACCTGTGCCAACAGTTATTGGAAATGAGGATAGGCTTTCAGCATTTAGAAGACCGGAAGATGAACCATCCAAGCCCCCAAAAAAAGAAATTGACTTTATAGAAATTCTTCCACCTGTTAAATTCTTCAAAACTGCAGACAATTTGCTGGATGAATCAATACTTACCCCTTTAACAGGAAATATTGTAGGGTCGGAAGAAGAAAAAGTTACTTCCGGTATTGGGGCGTCTGCTACAAAAACAAGTATGCCTATAACGCCTGCTATTATTACCAATGCAAATCCATAAATCATCAAATATTCCAAAGAAGCCTGTGCTTTTCTTGATGAAAACATATGTAGGGAATAAGTGTTTTTTTATTAAAAATGGTTTGCATTTTTATAAATTATATTTTGCATTTTTCCAATTAACTTTTAGAAAATGTGTTGCACAACTTATGCAGGGGTCATAAGCGCGAACAATCTTTTCTATTTCCAAATTTGCCTTTTCCTGTTGCAAATCCAAAAGAGTTGGAATGAATTCGGCAAGGTCTTCTTCAATTGGGTGGTTGTTTTGGTTTGTTGGAACAACAATGTTTGCCTTTTTTACAAAACCTTTTTCGTCAAAAGAATACTGGTGGTAAAGTGTTCCTCTTGGAGCCTCGGTTACACCAATTCCAAAAGCCTCTTTTGGCTTAATTTTCTGCATTTCCTCCTTTTCAAGCTTCAGTTCTTTAATCAGCCTAATGCTTGAATCAATTAAGTGAAGCAATTCAATTGCCTGTGCAATATTGTTGTAATAAATTTTGTCACTTGGAAATCTTAAGCCAAGGCCTTTGATAATGTCCTGTGCTGCAGGCTCAAGCGCTTTTTGGTTTAGGTTAATTCTTGCAAGTGAACCAACTCTGAAAGATTTTCCTTCAAAACTTGTTTGCGCAGCATTGCTGTAGGGGACAATAAATTCTTCAACATGCTTTAGCATATCTTCTTCTTCAATAACCAGTCCTGAAGCAAAATGAAGCTTTCCTTTGACAAAACTGTAGTTTGAATCAACAAGTGCCAGGTAATCTGTTTTTCTTTCAAAAGAAAGCTTTTCTGAAAATGAAGCAAAAAGTTTTATTGCATTAATTGCTGTTTTCCTTTCATTTTCAAGCAATGGAAGGCATTTGTCAAGCTGGCTTTTTTTTGGAAGAGTTGTAAAGCCACCTGGCCTTATGCTAACAGTTTGATAAATTCGCCCTCCCAAAAGCTTTATAATGTCAGTGCCTGACTTTTTTAGGCTAAGCCCCCAGTGAAGAAACTTGTTTTCTTCTTTGTTGAATTCAAGAACGGATTCCCTTCCAAGATAGTCCGGCAGGGCAAGGAAGAACAGGTGAAGTGCATGGCTTTTTAGAAATTCTCCGTTTGTTGCAAGGTCTCTAAGAATGTTTGTTTGCCTGCTTGCCTCAATGCCAAACGCATTTTCAACCGCTTCAATTGAAGTGTTTAAATGGCTTACATTGCATAGCCCGCAGATTCTTGAAACAATCAGCGGAACCTGTGAAAAATGCCTTCCTTTAAGCATGTCTTCAAAAAACCTCTGCCCTTCATAAATTTTCAACTCGCATTTTTCAACCACGCCGTCTTTTAATTCAACATCAAGGTTTGCATGCCCTTCAATTTTTGTAATTTCCTTTATTGAAAAATTGCATGTTTTGCGCATTCAGTTTTCACCCCTTAAATGACGCAATTCTTTTGGCAGTTGATTAAAATAGGTGAAAAAATTGTATCTTTCCTTTTTGCCGGAATCCATTTCTTTAAGCAAATTGTCCAATGACTTAAAATTGGCGTCTTTTGTAAAGCCCCTGCAGCCAATGCATTGCACGTTCTGGCTTGGGCAGAGTGCATCACAACCTGCGTAGGTTACCGGGCCAAGGCATGGAATTCCTTTTAACAAAAGGCAGGAATTTCCTTTTAGTTTGCATTCAAAACACACAGGAACCTCTTCAAGCCTTGGAATAACACCGTGCAATACTTTGTTCAAAAAGTCAAGGAATTCAAGCTCGTTGACTGAACAGCCGTTAAGAATGTAGTCCACTTTTACAAAGGCTGACAAAGGACTTGCCTTTTCTTTAACAGGGGTTATTGCCTTTTGCCTTATTCTTTCCTGAAGCTCTTTAGGCAAAGCATTCCTAATACCGTTTATTCCAGCAGTTGCAGCGCAGGAACCAAGTGCCACAAGAAAACCTGTTTTTTCACGAATATAATTCAGCTTGTTAAGATCGTGCTTGCTTATTACACTTCCTTCAACAAATGCTATATCAAGCTTTAATGCCTCTGGCTTTATTTTTTCCATCAAAACACGGGATTCGACTATTTCAAGGTAATCAAATGCCTTGAGCAATTTTTCCTCAAGGTCAAGAACGGCAAACTCACAGCCTTCACAGCAGGTAAGTGAAAAAAATCCAACCTTAACTTTTTTTGCAGACATTTTTTAATCCTCTTTTACAGGCAGTTTATTCAAATCTTTTGCATTAAAAACCGGCCCGTCAATACAGGTATACTTGTTTCCAATATTGCAGTGGCTGCAATAGCCTACACCGCATTGCATTAGCCTCTCCAAAGACGCAAACATCTGCTCATCCTTAAAACCTTTTTTTCTCAATTCAATTAAAGAAAAGTGAATCATTACAGACGGACCGCACATCATTACAACTGTGTTCTTAGAAGGAAGTTCAACATGTTTGAAAAGGGCTGTTACAAGACCGACATTTCCTTTCCAGGTTTTGTTTGGATTGTCAACTGTTGAAAGCACTTGGAAATCTTCCTTTTGCCATTGCTTCAGTTCCTCGTCAAATAAAACATTTTCAGGAGCTTTGCATCCGAATAAAACAGAAACCTTGCCAAACTCGCTTTTCTTTTCCCGAACAGCATAAATTGCACTCCTTAAAGGTGCAAGCCCACAGCCTCCGCTTACAAACAGGATGTTTTTTTTTCTGAATTTTTGCAAAGGAAAACTGTTTCCAAAAGGGCCTCTTAACCCAATTTTGTTTCCTTTTTTGAGCTTGTGCAGTGCATTTGTGACATTGCCAACATTTACAATGGTAAAGTTTATTGAATTGGTTTTGTAGGGAGAGGAAGAAATGCTTATTGGAATTTCTCCAAATCCAAAAACGCTTACCATCATAAACTGGCCTGGCCTGAATTTGAATTTTTTCTGAAGATTTTTGTCAGAAAATTCAACTTCAAAAGTTTTTGTGTCAGAAGTATCCTGTGAAACCGAAAGTATTTCAGCAACATTTGGCTTTTCAGGAATAATCATTTTTTAGCCCCCAAACCATGTTTTTGAATCTTGTTTGCAATTTCAACAAGGCTTATTTTAACAGGACAAACAGTAATGCATCTGCCACAGCCAATACACAAATGCACACCGTATTGTTCCCTGTAATAGGAAAGCTTGTGCAAAACAAACTGCCTTAACCTTCCTTCTCTTGAAGGCCTAAAGACATGGTTTCCTGCAACCTCTGTAAAGCGTTTGAGTTGGCAACTGTCCAAAAATCTGAATCTTTCACTTTCAGTGTCTGAACCAAAAACAAATTCGTCTTTTGTAGTATAGCAATAGCAGGTTGGGCAGCTTTGAGTGCAGGAAGTGCAACTAAGACAGCGTTCTGATTCCTCTTTCCAAACAGGATGGTTAAAATTAGCATAAAGGTTTTCTTCAATGTCTTCGGTGTCAAGTGAATTTTTGCAGGAAATGTCAGCGGAAGGAAGTGCATCACTTGTATGTCTGAAAAATTTGCTGTCAATTAATTCCTTTCCTTTTTCAGTTTCCACTTTTACAAAAAAATCCGAGCCCCTTTCAAAAAATAAAAGATCGTGGCCTGTTGCCTGCGATGTACCAAGGCTTGTGCAAAATCCATTTTCGCATGCTTTGGAACATTGTAATGCAATTACCACTGTATTTTTGCGCCTAATGCTGTAAAATCGGTCTTCTCCAAAAAATTTTATAAAAAGTACGTCAAGCGCATGCAATGCATGTGTTTCACAAGGCCTTATTCCAAAAATAACACGCTTTGCAGTGTCAAAACAAGGTTCAACATTAAAGGAAGAATTCTTTTTCTTAAAGGAAAACATTTTTTCCTTTGCAGGTCTGAAGAATTCTTTTGCAGAAAAATCAGTTCTTGTTTCAAGAAAAAGTTCCTGTCCGCTATATTGCTGAAAGCAGGTTGCATCTGTTTTGTTTTTTGCCGGAACAATAACCTGGTCAAACTTTTTTTGAAGAAATTCGAGAAATTTTGGCAGGTCTTCTTTTTTTATGATATAATTCATGCTGTTCACAAATTAATTTTTCTGTGGCAATTTAGGCTGTTCAGCCACAGGCTGTTCAGCAGGCTCCTCAGCTTCAGGCTTTTCAGCCACAGACTCTTCCGTTGCCTCTTCTTTAGCAGGAGCTTCCTCAACTTTACGCTCTTCAGTGTCAGGCTGTGCAGGTTTAGATTTAGAGGTTTTGTTTTGAAGTGCAACAAGTCCAGGCAGTTCTTTTCCACTAAGGTATTGCAACAGTGCTTTGCCTGCAAGGGAAATGTGTGAAAAATCCTTTTCTGAAAAATCAACCTGCTCCAATGCTGTTTCAGTATCACCGCCCCCAATTATGGAAAATGCCCTGCTTTTGCTTATTGCATTAAAAACCCTTTTTGTCCCAATTTCAAAATCCATTCTTTCAAATATTCCCATTGGCCCGTTTGCTACAACAAGTTTTGCTCCCTTTAATGCTTCCTTGAATTCTGCAACTGTTTCTGTTCCAATGTCAAAAATAGAATTTTCTTTTGGAAGCTCTGAAATTGAAATTTCTTCCCTTTCATCAGAATCATCCATTATTGCAACGTCAACAGGCAAAATAATTTTTTCGCCGTAATTTTCCAAAATCTGTTTTGCCGGTTCAACCAATTCATTGAATCCTTTTTCCTCAAAAAATTTGTCTTTTTCGCCAAGCACAATGCCTTTTGCTTTCAAAAACAGCTCGCCAAGCAAGCCACCTGCACAAATTTTGTCAGCTTTTTGTTTTCCAAAAAGCTCGTTTATCAAATAAATACTGTCCTTTATTTTTGAACCGCCCAAAACAAAAACACAGGGCTTTTCATTTGAATCAAAGTGCTTTAATGCTTCAAGCTCTGCTTCAAGAACATGGCCAACAAAGGACGGAAGCAATGGAATAAATCCTATAACACTTGGCTGGCTTCGGTGGCAAACGCTTAAGGCATCCTCAACAAACATTTGGGAAACAGAAGCAATCTTTTGAACCCACTCAATCTTTGAAGCATCTTCCGGAGTAAAATCCTGCTCTTCGTTGTCATGAAAGCGCACATTTTCCATTAAAACAATGCCACCTTTCTGCATTTCCTTAATGGTTGTTTCGTAATTTGAATCCCACGGCAAAAGCTTTACTTCTTTTTCAGCCATCTCAGACAATTCTTCGGCATGTGGCTTTAGGGAAACACAGTCATCCTGCCCTTTTCTTCCCTGATGGGCAAGCACAACAAGCTTTGCATTCTTTTCAGACATTTCCTTTAATGTTTTGGAATAGGCTCTAAGCCTTGCATTCTCAAACAGCTCTCCGTCTTCAACATTACTGTTTAAGTCAACTCTTATCACAATTGTTTTGCCAGAAATGTTTTCATCCTTTAAAAATTTGTAATCTCCCATTTTTTAACGCCTCCCGATAGGAATTTCTTCAAATGCCCCAATAAGAAAAGGGATTATGAGAATAAAAAGCTATTTGCTCTTTACAAGCCCTTTTTTGCAAGAAAAAGCACAAAATCAGCAAGCAATGAACTGTAACCCCACTCGTTGTCATACCATCCAAGTACTTTTACCTGCCGTCCATTAACTTTTGTTAGCTTGCTGTCAAAAATGCACCCGTGGGGGTTTGCAATAATGTCAGTGCTTACAAGGTCTTGTTCACTATATTCAAGATTTCTTGCCAAAGGACCTGAAGCAGCCTTTTTGAACAATGCATTGACTTCCTCAGCACTTGTTTCCTTTTTCATGCTACAGGTAAAGTCAGTAATGCTGCCTGTTGGAACAGGAACGCGAACAGCCATTCCATCAAGATTTCCCTTCAAATCAGTAAAAATTGTTGAAATTGCCTTTGTAGCACCTGTACCTGTCGGAATCATATTTATTGCAGCAGCCCTTGCCCTTCTTGGATCAGAATGAGGGCCATCAACCAGATTCTGATCTGAGGTATAAGCATGAATTGTAGTAAGAAAACCTTTTTCAATTCCAATATTTTCGTGCAAAACCTTTACCATTGGAGCAAGGCAATTTGTTGTACAGGAAGCCATGCTTACAACATCTTCTTTTGAAGAATTGTAATTTGCTGTGTTAATATTCAAAATATACTGGTTGCAAATTTGGCCTTTTGGAGGAGCACTAATAACCACCTTTTTTGCACCGGCGTTAACATGCACTCTTGCCTGATCAGCACTCCTAAAAATTCCAGTGCTTTCCAAAACAACGTCAACTTTTAAAGCCTTCCAAGGAAGCTTGCCTGGATCTTTTTCTGCCAAGGCAGCAACATTTTTTCCGCCAACAGTAATACTGTTCTTGTCGGATTTTACATCCTTGTCAAATTTTCCGTAAACGCTGTCAAATTGAAGAAGATTTGCAAGAGTTTCGTTTTCGGTCAAGTCATTTATTGCAACAACATCAATTCCTTTTGTTTCAAGCATTGCCTTAAATGCCTGCCTTCCAATTCTGCCAAAACCATTAATTGCAACCCTAACCATAAAACCATCCCCTGCATTTGCCGCAAAAAAATAATGCTATAAAATTGACAGCTTTAAATAATAAAAAAGCTTGCTTTGAAAAAAAAGAAAAGGGTTTTTAATAACCTAAACAATACAACCTAAAAAAAGAGGCGCTTTTTTTGTTACTTGGCACAAAAAAAACATTCGTAAAAAAAACAGCAATAGTACTTGGATTAATGCTTGCATTTGCAGCATTAAGCACCTCAGGGTTTTGCAAAAGCGAAACAGGCTTTTCAATCATTGTGTTGCCAGACACCCAAAAATACAGCGAATCATTTCCACAAATATTTGACATTCAAACAAATTGGATTGCGAACCAGGCAGGTGACCAAAACATTGTTTTTGTAATGCATTTAGGAGACATTGTTCAGGATTGGAATGACGAAAGCCAGTGGCAAAATGCAAGCAAAAGCATTGGTGTGCTTGACGGAAATGTTCCCAATTCAGTTCTGCCAGGAAACCATGATATGTCTTCCAAAGAAGAAACAGAAAAATTCAACCAGTACTTTGGCTTGGAACGCTATAAGGACTCTGAATGGTTCGGAGGAAGCTATCCTGAAGGAACAAATGACAACAGCTACCAGTTTTTTTCTGCAGGAGGAAAAGATTACATAACAATAAGCCTAAAGTTTTGCCCTGATGAAAATGCGGTTAGATGGGCAAACAGTATTCTTCAAAGCAATTTGGACAAAAAGGCAATTGTTGCAACACACGGTTACCTTGGATATAATGGAGAAAGGCATATTCACAACAGAAACGACAATGCATGTGGTTCCGAAAAAGAAAATACTCAATACATTTGGGACGAAATAATTTATCCGAACGAAAATATATTTCTTGTCTTAAGCGGACATGTTCACGGTGCTGCAAGAAGAACAGACCCAAACATTGCCGGAACAGATGTTTACCAGATTTTATCAGACTACCAGAGTGAAAAAAATGGCGGAAATGGCTGGCTTAGAATAATGGAATTTTTGCCAGGGGAAAACAGAATCAGGGTAAAAACCTTTTCGCCATATCTGAATGAATTCAAAAGCGATTCAAGAAACGAATTTTTTCTCGGAGAATGCCTTAAAAAAAGCGAATGCAGGGAAGAAGAACTGTGCTGTGAAGGCAAATGCACAAAGGCAAAATGCATTGCAGATGCAGATTGCCAATCAGGCCAAATTTGCCTCAATTCAGGAGAATGCAATTCAACATGTTATGAAAACATTAAAGAAAAAGAACTGGAAATTCAGTCATTTAAAACATTTTCTTTAATTGCAGCAATTTCAATAATTATTTTTGGAATAGTCCTAGTCATTTTTGGCAAACAAATAATTGACCAGGGCAAAAGCTAACCGCTGCAATTGCAGCAAATACAAGGACAGTAAAGTAAGGCAGCAGCTAACTAAAATTACTTGCCTTAAATGTTTTGACATCCTTCCCGTCAAAAAACAGTAAAAATGCATTTTTGCAATCTTGCTCAGGCAAAGTTATTTCAATTGATTCAAACTCCAAAGTATGGTCAAAGTTTACGGTTATTTCCCTTGAATTAATTTGGCCCCTTGCCCAAAACATTGCCGGAAAAATCCTTGCTGTTTTTCTATACAGGTCTTTTTTGCTTTCCAGCAAAAAAACACAATTGTCTTTCTGGCTGAAAGAAAACTGGTTTTCGTCCAAACCCAAATCCAAAATAGTAGAACTTGACAGGGAAAAGACATCCAAATTTTTTTGAGGAAAACTAAAATCAAGCATTGCCTGTACAGAAGCCCAGTTAACCATAAAAAACTGGTAATCAAAACCCTTTTCAGGAAAAAATAAAATTGCAGGATAGTTTACCAAATAAATTGTACTCTCATCCGGAAGCATTTCAGCAGCATTCACTGTCTGACTCAAAACAGATTGAGTCATTTTTCCAGCAGCCAAAGGCTGTTCATAGCTTACAAAAAGCGGAGAAAACAAAAAAAAGGAAATGAAAAGAAAGGCAATAAAAAATGAAAGAATTTTTGACAAATTGCTTTTGCAAAACCTTTTGCAATTCCTTTCAAGAAAAATTGACAAAAGAAGAACAAACGGAACAAGTGGAACATAAGAATACCACGGCATCATAAGGCCAAAAGCTGAAAAGAAAAAAAGAAAAATGAAAAACCAAAGGAAAAGAAACAGTACAGGCTTGTCTTTCTTTTTCCTTGAAAAAAACCACAAAGCAAAAGCAGTAATTGCAATAACAGAAATTAAAACCGGTACAAATGCAAAAGGGTTAACCAGCAGGGCATAAATCGGTTTTAGTAAATCAATTTTGAGAAAACCAACCGGATAGAAAAGAAGTTTGAAAAAAATAATTGACGCCCTTGCATTGTTTGGAACAAACTGGTTTGTGTAACCGCCTATTCTTCCAAGCGAAAAAAGCATTAAGGCAAAATACAATGCAATCAGGGAAAAAAACGGAACGCAGAGTTTTAAAGATCTGGTTAAACGCCTTAAAATGGTTTTTTCTTTTAAGAAAACAAAGCAGTAAGAAAAAAGAACAAACGGAATCAGACAGCCTGTTTCCTTTGAAAAAATGCCAAGCCCGCAGAAAAAAATTGAAATCAGGAAAAAACGTTGCTTTTTTTCCTCAAAAAATTTCTTCAAAAACAATAAAGATGCAAGCAAAGCAAAAAGAATAAGTGGTTCATGAAGCCTTGAAATAAACAAAACGCTGTTCAGGTTAATTGGATTGAGAGCAAAAGCAAGTGCTGCAATAAGGGAAAAAAAACCGCTTTTGTCCCTGATAAGTTTTCTTGCAAGAAAAAAAACAAGAACACTATTTAACGCATGCAAAGCAAAGCAAAGCAGGTGAAAGGCTGAAAAATTCAGACCGTATAGCATGAAAACAAACCAGTAAAGCAGGCTTCCAACAGGCCTGTAATTCACACTAATGAAAAAAAAATTCTCCTCAGGCTGGGTAAAAATATTTACCACCTCGCCAAAATCAGTGCCACTATGAGAAACTATTTTTATTACAGAATCAAACTCCATCAGCTGCATTCCAAAAAACTGGCTGTATGCAAGCATGGAAACAGCCGCAATAAAAAAAACAAGTGTAAGGGTTTTATTTTTTCCACAAGACATACCATTAACTCTTGTATTAAGTTTAATAAAAAGCATCCTATTTTAAAAAAAAGACTTGGCATAAAAGCAAAATCAAAAAACCAAACCTTCTTTTTGAAGCATTTTCTTCAGCTTATACAAAGAAAAAGCAAACGAGAGTGTTTCCATGTTTATCTTCATTTTGCTTCCGTGAACATAGCTCCAGTTAATAGGAATCTCGCCAATTGAAGAATTTTTTGCTTTTAATCTTGCAAGCAATTCAACATCAAAAATCCACCTGTCTGAAACCAATGAAGGCAAAACATGCTTTGCAATTTCACTTCTAAAGCCCTTAAAGCCGCATAACAAATCACTGCAGCCAAAGCCAAAAAGCCAATCAGCATAAAAATTAAAAAGTTTGCTTAAAACCATTTTCACAAAAGGCTTTTTTGAAATAATTTTAGAATCAGGCAGGTTCCTTGAACCAAACACTGCATCAAATTTTCTTAAAGCAGAACGCATCTTTGGAAGCTGGGAAGCAGACGTTGCCCCATCAGCATCTGCAATCACAATAAAATCACCTTTGGCAGCCATTATTCCGGTTCTAACCGCAGCTCCCTTTCCAAGATTTCTTTCATGCTTCAAAATCCTAACCTGTTTTTTAAAACTGTTTAAAATCTGCAATGTTGCATCAGAACTTCCGTCGTCAACAACAATCAGCTCGCCAACCCAGGAATTCTTTTCCGCAAAATCAACAAGCTCTTTGAGAAATGGCACAATTCTATCCTGCTCATTAAATGCCGGAACAACAACAGAAAGCATGAGTATTTACCTTTTGAAAACTGTTAATAATCAAAACCAAAACATTTTATTGCAGTTTTCATCTTTATTTGCACCACTGGCAATTGAACATATTAAGGATAACCATAGACGTCACAAGAATAATCCGAAAAACAATCAGAGTCATCACAGTCAGGAAGACTGTCAGCGTCATTGTCAAACGAGTCAGAACAATTATACTCAGTTCCATACTCACAGGTTCCACCACCAGGACCAGCTAGACCGTCACAGTCTTCATCAGCACAATCTATATCACCGTCACCGTCATCATCAATGCTATTGTTGCAGATTTCTGTTGGAGATGGGGGAGAAACTACTTCACCAGAAGATAATCCGGTAATCACAACAGATTGTTCAAGTTCAAAAATGTCAGTATAGTCCATGTTAATTGTTCCTGAACCACTGCCTGAATAGTTGATTCCTGCAAACAACAATTCACCACCTGCCAAAATCACAATATCGTATTCACCATTATCACTAATCGACACATCATTCAAAAAAACCGACGGGCTAAAGCCAAAACTTCCCTTAAGGTCAACATCGGTAACAGTAATTCTTCCACCAGTAGCATTTTGAAGCAAAACAGTTACTTGGCCTCCATCAGTACTGTTGCCTTTGACCAGTATTTTTCCAGGGACTGATGATGAAAAAGAAAGAGTCTCTGTTGGTGGCGAAATAATGAAAACCATGACCCCTATAATTGTTGCGATTATTATAAGCGCCCATCCATAAGTTACTAAATATTCAAGACCAGCCTGGGCTTTTGAACTAAGGGGATTTAAAACCATAGCTAAAATATAAAAAGCAAACTAATATATAAAAGCTTATTTTATCAAACTTTGAGAAAAAAATTATTTAAAACAATAAACAGGTTTCAAGAACAGGCCTTGCCTGGGGTTTTTTTGCATTCAAAAAAAGAGAAGCAGGAAGAAGTATTTAATTATTACATTGCTCAAAGGATAGCTATTTTTAAACTTTATAATAATAATAATATCATTAATGAACTTCTTTTTGAAGAGGTGTTTTTTTTGAAGATTAACCCGTATATTTTTAGAAACTATGACATTCGAGGCATTGTTCCAGACGAATTAAATGACAAAGAAGTTGAAGCCATAGGAAAGGCTTTTGGAACCTTTTTGCGAAGAAGAAAAATACTGCAGGCAGTAGTAGGCAGGGATTGCCGTTTAAGCGGAAAAAAATTTCAAAAAATATTCATCAAAGCTTTGACTGAAATTGGAATTGATGTCATAGACATTGGAATGGTTATGACTCAAATGGTTTACTATGGGCAATACAGATTCCAGACTAATGGAGGAACCATGATTACCGCATCCCACAACCCGCATAATTTTAATGGATTTAAACTGTGCATTGGTTTTTCCAAAACCACTGAAATTAAGGAATTGGAGGAAATAAGAAAAACTGTGGAAACTGAAAATTATTTCAAATCCGAAAAAAAGGGAACAGTGGTAAAAAAAGACATCAAAGACGATTACAACAATGATGTCCTGAAAAGAGTGAAGATTAAAAAAAAGTTTAAAGTGGTTGTTGATTTTAGGCACGGTACACCTGCACTCTATGTGCCTGAGTTGTTCAAAATGGCTGGCTGTGAAGTAATTAGTAAAAGAGCCAATGTTGACGGAAGCTTTCCTGATGGAACACCTGACCCTACAGACGAACGTTTTATGAAAGAACTGGCTAAAAGCGTTGTGGAAGAAAAAGCCGATTTTGGAATGGCTTTTGACGGAGACGGGGACAGAATTGGCACAGTTGACGAAAAAGGAAGGATTTTGTGGAACGATGTGCTTGTAGCAATTTTTGCAAAAGAAATACTTGGAAGGTTTCCTAAATCAAAAATAATTTACAACACGCTTTGTTCACAGGTTGTTAAAAAAGTCATTGAAAAAAATGGCGGAATTCCAATTATGTGGCTGACAGGACATGCATTCATTAAATCCAAAATTGCTGAAGAAGACGCCGCTTTTGGCGGGGAATTATCAGGGCACTTCTTTTTCAACGAAAACGCTTACGGCCATGATGACGGCACCTACGCCGCTCTGAGGCTAATGGAATATTTGTCTGAAAAAAACCAGTCACTAAGCCAATTGTATGAAAGTTTTCCGGCATATATTTCTTCGCCTGAAATAAAAATAGGCTGCCCAGATGACAAAAAGGTTGAGATAATAAAGGATGTGTCTAAAAAATTCAAAAAGAAATTTCCAAACGCAACAATCACCGATGAAAACATTATACCAGACGATGACGGAACAAGAGCTGATTTCGATGACGGAATGATTATTTTTAGACACTCACAAAACGGCCCTTATATTACAATTAAATTTGAGGCAAAAGACCAAAAAACATATGACGAAAGAAAAGTCTATGTCAGAAAAATGCTTGAAAGCTATCCTGAAATGATTTGGAAAGACCAATTATGCGTTAACTTGGATTCATTGAAATAGAGGACAGGATGAAATGAAGAAATCCATTGAATTGGAAACCGCGATTAAGGCAGCAAAGGAAGCCGGAAAAATTCTTTACGAGAGTGCGCAGACAGCAGTTGTTGTGGAAAAAAAAGACAGGCAGGATATTTGTACTGACGCTGATTTGAAGTCCGAAAAGAAAATAATTGAAATTCTGGAAAAGCAGTTTCCAGAACACAACATTGTTTCAGAGGAAAAGGGAAGGATTGAAAAGGAATCAGAATTTACATGGATAATTGACCCATTAGATGGAACAAAGAACTATATTAGGGGCATGACTATTTTCACTGTTTCAATTGCTTTGGCAAAAGGCAGCGAAATAATTCTTGGGGCGGTCTTTGAGCCGGCAACAGGCAGAATGTATTATGCCGAGAAAGGCAAAGGTGCCTTTGTAGATGGACAAAAGATGAAGGTCTCAAAAATTTCTGAATTGGAAGATGCTCTGGTATATTTTGATAAGGGAAACTTATCCAACCTTGACAAAAATGAATGGGAAAAAGTAAACAGCCTGCAAAAATCTGTTTACAGAATAAGGGATTTTGGATTAGGGTCACTTGCACTATGCTATCTTGCACTAGGCGGTTATGATGCCTACATTGGCGGCAATACAACTAAGATAATGGATATTGCAGCAGGAATAATTATTGCACAGGAAGCAGGTGCAAAAATTAGCGACCAAAAAGGCGGAAAGATTAACTTGTTTGAAAGCAGGAAGATAATTGCAAGCAATGGCCTTTTGGACAAACAGTTGTTGAAAATTTTTGAGTAGAAAATTCTATTCGGATTCTTCTCTAAAAAATTCTGCAGCGTGCTCTGGAGAAACGGTGTTTATGATGCAGCCAGTGCAGTTTTCAAAACCACCCCAGGTAATTAAACGCGGTACAATTTTTACGTGAATGTGGTGTTTTTTTCCAGGAGGTGCTTCGTGAAAGTAAACATTGAACGGAGCCTGCAATTCTGAAATTTTTGAAAGAGTTTTTTTCAAAAGCTCTGCAAGTTGCAATATCTCGTCATTGTTCAAATCTGAAAAATGGTTAACGTGTTTTTTTGGAAAAATGCCTGCTTCAAACTCAAAAATCGAAGCATAAGGAGTAAATGCAAGAAATGAATCATTTTCAGAAATTCTTCTAGGCCCCTTTCTTTCAAGACTAACAACCTTGCAATAGGGGCATTTCCTATGCTTTTTATGATACTTTGCAATTGCCTTTATTTCCCTTTCAATATTTGCAGGAAGCTTGTTGTAGGCAATTGTTTGCGTGTGCTCGTGCACTAATGAAGTGCCTGCTTCAAGCCCGTGATTTTTAAACATTGCCACAAATTTTATGCCTGGAATTTTATACAGGGCATCACGCCTTTTGAACAAAAGGCTCAAATACTTTGCAATTCTTTCAACAGGCAATTCATGAAATTGCTGCTTGTGTCGTGGAGTTTCAACAATAACTTCGTGCTTTCCAAAAGCGTCTCCTTTAGTAAAAAACTCGCCCTCGGTTTTGACCTGCGGCTTTCCTTCAGTTGTAACCGCAGGAAACTTGTTTTCAAAAACTCTTAGAACCCACTCCCCGTTTTCTTCAACGCGGGCAATCTCAGGAGGAGTCATTTTTTCATTTCCCTGACAAAAAGGACAGGGGCCTGAATCATTAATCTTTGGATGTTGTTTGATGAAATCACGCGGCCTTTTGGCCCGCTCGGTGTTGACAATCACCCATCTGTCAAAAATATAATCCTTTCTAAGCTCGTGCATTAATGGCTCACTAAGGCAATTATAATACGGAAAGGGCATTTAAATCTTGCCCAACTCCAAAAAGAATAAAAACACGGAATTGCCGGCTATTGTCTAAGGCAAAAGGAATAAAAAGAGGGAAACTGTTACTTGTTTTGATTATGGCTTTTGACATTGTAAGCATTGGAAATGCAACAATTGACGCTTTTATCTGCGTTGATGGAAAGGTCAAAGAAGGCAATTTGCTTTTACCTGTTGGTTCAAAGAAAGAAATACAAAGCATTTTTTACAGCACAGGCGGCGGAGCAACAAACACTGCTGTTGGATTCAAAAGGCTTGGATTAAAGACAGGGATTTTGGCGGCGGTTGGAAATGACCCAGGCGGAAAAATTGTACTGCGTGAGTTGAAAAAAGAGGGGATTAGCACAAGGCTTATTTCAAGGCTGCAAAATTATGAAACAGCTTACAGTGCAATTTTAACAGGTTTTGGACACGACAGAATTATCCTGGTTTATGGAGGGGCTATAAGGCATTTGGGAGAAGAAAGACAGGTGCATTGGTCATGGCTAAGCCAAACAAAGTGGATGCATATAACAAGTTTTCATGCAAAACTGGAAATTATGAAAAAGATTCTTGGCTTTGCCGAGAAAAAAGGAATAAGTGTTTCATTCAACCCAGGAATGAGCGAAATAAGCCTTGGACTAAAAAAAATAATCCCGTTGCTAAAAAAAGTTGACATTCTTCTGCTTAACAGAAAGGAAGCTAAAATTTTAACAAAAGAAAAGAACGTGAAAAAACAACTGCAAAAACTTCAGGAAATTGTCCCACTTGTTGTTGTAACAGAAGACAAAAAGGGCGCGCATGCATTTGACGGAAGCTTTTACTACTACAAGCCTGCATTAAATGCAAAAATTGCTGACACAACAGGCGCAGGAGACGCATTCCACGCAGGGTTTGTTTCACAAATAGTAAAAGGAAGAAGCGTTGAAAAGGCCTTGAATGCAGGAACTGCAAATGCAACAAGCACAATAATGCATTTTGGTGCAAAAAACAAATTGCTTACACAACACGGAATTGAAGAATTCCTTGAAAAGCATGAAACAAACAGGACAAAAGTTAAAAAAAACAGAATGACTTACAAAGCCCACTAAAAAACAGAATGGCTTATACATAATCTATTTTTTCTTTTAAAAAATCAATTGCCTTTTTAAGAACTGTTTTTGTATTTTTGAAGGAGAGCCTTTTCATTGCCTTTTCATAGGAAAGCCATTCAAAGCCCTTGTGCTCGTGTGAAATTTCCACATTTCCGGCAGGCGATTCTGCAAGGTAGAATGCAACTTCTTTGAATACTGTTTCTTTTCCTCTTCTGAAATAGTATTTTGTATACTGTCTAAAGCCTTTGGCTATAAGAATGTTCTGCAGGAAGGTTTCTTCTTGTACCTCGCGCCTTAGGGTTTGTTCCTCTGTTTCGCCTTGTTCAACGTGGCCTTTTGGAAAACCCCAGTGCCCTGCTTTATAATGCAACAGCAAAAATTCTTTTCCAGAATCCTTTTTTCTGAACAAAGCACATCCTACTGATTTTTCTTTGACCATTTAGATAAAAAAAGGGGGAAAATTATTTTAAGGGAATTGAACAGCCTGCTGTATTATCGAGCATCCGAAGGATGTGAAGATGGTACTCGCGCCAGCCCCGCGTGTGGGTTGCCGGGCGTGACGGCTTAGTTGAGATTGTGTCATTGAGTTCAAACGAAAATGGCACCCGCACCAGCCGGGCGTGACGGCTGCTATATGAATTGTTCATAAATTGTGTTGTTGAATTTGTATAGGAATTTTTTTATTTTTGAGCCTTTGAAATCGTATTTTTGCAGGGCCTCTTCTTTTGTTCCGGAAAAGTCTGCAAATGAATGCTTTTGGCTTGGGTCAAGGGCATAAAATTTTCCCTTGAATTCTGTTGCAACAAATGCGTGGGTTCTCAGGCTGTCGAGTTCGGAAATTATTACCGATGCCTTTTCATCTCCCAGTGCAAAAAGCAGGGAGCAGAGAAATACTGCAAGGTCTTCGTCATCCCCTACTTTTGAGGAAAAGATTTCTTTTGGTGAAAGCCAGTAGTTTAGGTTTATTTCTGGTTCAACGTAGCTTATTTTGTTTTGAACAAATGAAATTGCTTTTTCTGCTGATGCAAGGTAATCTTTTGGAAAGGCGTATTCCTGCGGTTTTAGGTCTGAGAGAATTGCTTGAATTGTTAGGTCGTCTTTGTTTACTAGAATTTTTATTTCGCCTATTGTCCTTCTTTCCTTCTCATTTATCAATTCAGCATGTTTTTCAAGTAAAAGTCTGTATAGCTTGCATTGGTTTAATTTTTCTTTGACGGATGATTCTTCAGCTTGCGCTGGGTCTTCTCCTTCTTCAAAAAACACTTCTTCATTTTCAGGTGGCATTTTTGATTATTGTGCCTAAAACTGCTTTAAAAAAGATGCTTTTGGCTTGAAAGGGGAAAATGTTTTATTTGGGAAAATAGGTAATAATTGCATGAATTTTAAGTGGTTTGAGGACTTTGCACAAAAAAAAATTTCCTCTTTGGAAAACAGCAAGCTTTCTTTTAAATATTTTGCTGCGGCGTTCTTTTTTGCGGTTGTTTTAAGAATTTTTTTGGAAAGCTTTTCAGCCCACACTTCAATCAGCTTAAATATCGTGTCTCATTTTTTTCTGTTTTACGTTTCTGTTGCAATGTCGGTAATTATTCTTTTTTGGCTGGCAACAGGTGAAAAAATAAAAAAAAGTGCCATGGTTGTATTGCCTTCTTTTATTGTGCTGATTGTTGTGCCAATAGTGGACCTTTTGGTTACAGGCGGAAAAGGGCAGCAAATTACATATTTGCTTCCGGGAATTCATGAAAATCTGTTACTGCGTTTTTTTACATTCACAGGCGAATTTGGGAAGTGGGGGATAAGTTCAGGGATAAAGGTTGAGGGAGCAATAGTTCTTGTTGCTGCGTTTGTATACTTTTTTGCAAAAAGCAAAAAGGCTGCGCCTGTTTTTAAAATTGCAAAAGGTGTTTTTTGGACCTTTGTATTGTATGTTCTTATTTTTTCTTACAGTGCAATCCTTTTTCCAATAACCTGGTTTTTTGACTTTGCAGGCATTAATTATGACACAGTGGGATTTGCTCCGCCATATGTTTATCTTATTCTTATTTTACTTCAGGCAATAGTTCTGGCATGGGTTGCTAACAAAAATTATTTCAAGGCAATTATTAGGGAAAGGCAATTGCTTAGGTTAATTCACTTTGAAGCAATGTTTGTTTTGGGAATTGCACTTGGTCTTTATGGAAACATTATGTTTAGGCTGCAGGCTGAACAGGCATTTAGTTTTGCAATCACTACAATTGCAATTGCATTAACCTGTTTTTATGCAATGTTTTCAAACAATATTGCAGACAGGGAAATTGACATTGTTTCAAACAAAAAAAGGGCAATTGTAAGCAAATCTATAGAGATTGCCAAATATAAGAAAATGGCGCTGGCTTTTTTGTTGGGAGGGCTTTTTTATGCGGCAATGGCAGGCTTTGAAACATTTTTCTTTATGCTGGTTTTTGCAGGAAACTATTTCCTTTATTCAATGCCTCCGTTCAGATTGAAAAGAATTCCAATAATTTCAAAGGCATTAATTTCTTTCAATTCCCTTATCCTTATCCTTCTTGGATTCGTTTTCATAACTGGAAACCTTGCAGACTTTCCAATCGCAATAATAGCAATTTTTCTCATTGGTTTTACCTTTTCAATAAACTTCATTGACTTAAAAGACACAAAAGGAGATAAAAAAACAGGAATAAAAACACTGCCGGTTCTGGTTGGAATCAGAAACGCAAAAATTATTACAGGAATTTTCTTTGCAGCAACCTACCTTTCGTTTACTGCAATTGTAAAAGAATGGTGGGCATTACCAACCCTTGTAATTCTTGCTATAATACAATTTATTCTAATAAACAGGAAAACTTGCAATGAAAAGCCTGTTCTTGGACTCTACATCCTAAGCATTATTGCCCTAATAATTTATCTTGTACTAGGCACCTAGTAAAAAAAAACCGCTTTTGGAAAAAAAGCGAAATGTTTTATTTAAAGATACTCTATATATAGCACATGAATAATGAAAAAGCACAGGTTGCAACAGAATATATTATAATAACAGGATTCATTCTGGCGGTAGTAACCATCATTTTTGCCTATGCATATATTTCAAACAACGAAAATATCAAAGTAAACCAGGCAAGCACAGCTTTGGACAAAATGGTTAACGCCGCAAACCTTGTATACGCACTTGGCCCAGGAAACATTCAATATATTGAGGTAACATTTCCACAGGGAATTACAGAAATTCAAGATGTCACAGTATGCAACAGCGGAATACAAAACTACAATCAGGATTGTACAGAAGAGGACGGAGTAAATTTTGGTGCAATAGAAATGACAGCGGAACTTTTAAGCGGAGAAACATCAATCATGAGAGGGGCAAAAACAGAACTTGAACTTGATGGAGAAATTCCTGAAGATGAACGAATTCCGGAAAATGCAGGAGTGTACAGAATAAAAATTGAATGGTGCGACGACAAAATCTGCTTGAAGAGTGCTTAATATGTCCAGTCTGAAAGAAAAGGGGCAGACGCCCATTGAAGTAATTGCAATTGCAGTAATTATTGTAGCCCTGCTTTTGCTTGTATTTACTACAACAATGAGTAGAAATATGGAAACAGACAGAGTTCTTATAGCAGGAAAAAGCAGCATCCAATGCAATGCAATGGCTTCTACAATTGCAAGGTTGTACAACAACCGGGCAACAACACAAGAAACATTAAACCTTGAACTAGAAGCAAGACTTAGGAGAGTGGAAGGAAAACAAGGCGGAATAAATGTAGGAGAAGTAAGCTGCAGTTATATTGGAAGTGTAGCAATGTATCCAGAAGATGGAAAAAAAGACAGCAACCCAGACGATACAGGAACTGACGGAATAACTCTTGCTATAGGCAACTGGTGTTTTGAAAAAAACCCTGATACAAATATTGTAATAACGCCGGGGGAGTGCACTTGAATAAAAAAGGCCAGGGTATTGCAATAGACTTCCTTTTTGCAGTTATGATATTCCTACTTGTACTCAATGCAAGCCTTACATTGATTGACAGCAACAATTCAACAGCCATGGACAAAAACCTCATAGGCGAACTTCAAGCCACTACAAGCCAATCAGTTGACGCACTTGTAAGAACAGAGGGTTCGCCAAAAGACTGGCAAAACAGAAGTATTGACGAAGCAGTCATAATCGGACTGGCAAAAAGTGACAGGGTTCTTGACAACGACAAGGTTAATACATTTATTACATGGTCAAAAACTTACAGCAGTAGTGATTACAACATGGTAAAAACATTATTATTAAGTGGTTACGACTTTCATTTCAAGATAGGCGGACTTGAAGCCCCAGAAGCAAAGCCGCCTATTTGGAACGATATGACAGCAGTAAGAATAAAAAGAATTGTAAATTTTAACGGAGAGGAAGCAATTGCAGAATTCACAATATACTACCCACAATAAAAAAGGAATGGCAATATCCATTGACGCATTGCTTGCGCTGATAATATTTGTAGCAATGGTTGCATTCATTTCAACAGACCCTGCAAGCAACCTAACAACAATACAACCAACGCTTGCAACAAATCAATTGATTGACGACGCAATTGCTGCAATGGATAGAACAGGATTTATAATGGAGTGCATTGAAAATGGTGAATTTGAGGAAATGGAAACAAAACTTGAAGCCATGCTGCCAGAAATCATGGACTACAATATTGAAATTATAAGATATGAGTCACCGCTGGACAAGGCTCCGGACAAGCCTTGCAGAGACATTGATTTAGGCCAAGATTTTGAAACATGCTTTCCATACGACACAAATGTTTACAGCATAGGAAGTGAACGGCCAACAGACAAAGACATTTTTCACGGGCAAAAAATATTCATAAAAAAAGAATCAGGCGACTGCAGCATTGTATCCGGTTTTGAAGAAAAGAAAAAATGGCTGGAATTAATATTTGCAGGGGATAACCTACCAGAAGCAAGGGATGTAAACATTACAACAGCAGGCTCATGCCCTGGAAAAAGAAACCCCTGCCCTGCAATAGAAGAAGGGCAGATGAGATGCTGCTATACATATTACGATGAAGATATCCCACAAAACCCAGAGACTGGTGTTGAATACAAATGGTATATGTATGATGAGGACACAGATTTGTGGGAACCGACAGGCGCAGATTTGCCAACACTTGATTTTGACGAAACTGACGACGCAAAAAGGTTCAAATGCTCTGTAAGAGTAAGAGATGGTCCAAACCCGTGGGATTGGGGAGCTGACACCAACAGCCCTCTTGCAATAATAGGCGGGCCATGCTTTGTATTTGAATCAGAAGTAACACAGGGAGAAGAACAAGTAACAGAATACAAGTGCGGAGAAACATACGACATAGATTTCAGCATTTCCGGAAGCTCAGGTGAAAGGATGGAACCTGTTGACATAATGCTTTCCTTGGACAGAAGCGGAAGCATGAGCTGGCTTGGATTCAATGATGACACAACCGAACTTGCAAAAAGCATTTTTATTGACTCAAGCGGAGCAAGTGATATTGCATACTTTGGAACAAACAACCAGGTATACAAATTTGGAATAAATAACCAAACAGGAGACCTTACAACACTTACAAATACAAGTTCAATAGACGACGCACAAGGGCTCTTTGTTGATGACAGCTATGTATATGTTGCCGATGATGAAAGAGGGCTTACAATACTGGACAAAGACGACTTAAGCATTGTAAGAATAATGGGTAATGACAGCGGGAAAGAGATTACAACAGCAAAAAGCGTCTTTGTTGAAGGAGATTACATTTACCTTGCAGCAGCAGGAACCTACATACCCGGAACTGAAAAAAAATATGACGCTGAAATGTACGCGGAAAGAAATCAGGAAGATATAAACATAGGCTATAGCTCAACAGGAAGCTGGGCAGCACAATCGTTTATACCAAATGTGCATGACATAAACGGAATAGAACTTGAGGTAAAAAAAATTGCCGGGAGAATTAATCCTGGAAACCTGACAGTTCACATTAGGCAAACACAAACAGGAACTGACCTGACAAACGGAACAGTGGAAATTGCAGCAGGGGATATTCCAACAAACTGGGATGAATGGATTACAGCCAATTTTAATCCTTCAGTAAGCGTAACGCCTGAGCAAACCTATTACATTGCACTTACCACAACAACAGAAGGCATAGGGCCTTACTATAAATGGGGAAGCAGGCTAATCAATCCAGACCCATACAGCGAAGGAGCACTCTATGCATGCACCTCAGGCGGAATCTGCACAGAGCAATGGATTGAAGGCGAAGGATGGGAGCCTAACGAGTATGAAGACGCAAGATTCAGGACTTTTTACTATTCTTCAATTGTAGGAGGATTAATAATAATAGACAAAAGCGACCCAGACCCAAATAATTGGAATATTTTAAGCAATATGTATAACACAGGAATCGGATTAATAGACAGACCTCAGGATGTTGTTGTCTCAGGAAATTATGCATATTTAACAGACAGAAGCGGCGGAGACGGTACACAAGGCCTTTGGATAATTGACATAACAGACAAGTTAAGCCCTTCAATGAAAGGATTTGTAGAAGCAAGCAACCCGAATTCAGTGGAAGTTTCAGGAAACTATGCATATGTAACAGACGGCGGAAACGGAGTAATGGTAATTGATGTAACAAACAAGTCAAACCCTTTGATTGCTCCACCAATAACCGGACTTGGCACAGTTGACGACATTGCCCTATATGGAACAAAAATATATGTAAATGCAAATACCCCTGAAGGAGGGGCAAAAAATTACGGAGTGCATGTTATTGACATAACAACTCCTGCAGACCCTGTGCTGCAGCAAACATTTTACACACAATTTGTAATTGCAGGAGAAAATGAATATGCATTGGATGTAAGCCCTAACTGGATGGCATTGGCAAATGAATATGACCCAGACTTCTTTGAGAATTATAGTGCAATGACATTAAGCAGACAGTTTGGCAACAAAATGAACATTGCAAAGGAGTCCTCAAAAGAATTTGTCATGTTTGAAGATTGGAAGTCACCGGAAGACCAAATAGGAATCGTCAGCTACGGAGGCAGCCCTGATGTTAACTTAAACAGCGAATTGAATGAAGCAAGTACTGAAAACAAGATAGAATTAAACGGCAAGATAGACTTTATAGAGGCATATATGGGAACTCCTATGACAAGCGGCTTGCAGACAGCAGTAGACGAGCTAAAGCTTCCGCCAACAGGAAATGGAAGCGAGGATGCAATGCAGTTTATAGTTTTGCTGGCAGATGGACAAAACGACGAAGGCGGCTTGAACGTGGCATACGATGATGCCAGAGCCAATGAGATATATATTTTCACAATAGGATTTGGAGGAGACGTTGACACAACGCAGTTGGAAAACATTTCAAAATGTGCTTACTGCCCTGATAATACTGATACTGAAGCAGACTGCACTGACTTTGTGCTTACAGAAAGCTCGGATTGCGGCAGCTATCACCATATAAGCGACCCGGAAGCATTAAGTGAAGTATACCAGGTTATTGCACAGAGAATTGCTGAACTTTCAGGAAAGCTTCCTGACGGTGCAACAACAGACATAGCTCTTGAGTTCAACAGATTTGGAAACGGAATGAAGATAACAGATTACACACCGGTTGAAACAGGCAACTGGGATTCTGACAACAACATTCTGAACTTTGAAAATATCGACATAAGATTTGGGTGGGAAGGCAGTTTTGAAGCAACAATAGCATGCGATTATGTAGGATGCGGCGAAGAATTTGTTGAAGGAAGCAGTATAAGCTTTCCTCCGAAAGACACTATGATTTCATACTCGCTTGACGGAATTGAACAGGACCCGATTCTATGGCCTTACAAGTTTGAAGTTGAAAAAGAAGTATATTACAATGACCTTGGCATTGAATTTGATGAAGGAAAATTTATTCCTCCAAGTGATGCATGGGTAAAATACAATGTTTTAAATGAAGGATACAAAAGCATTGACCTTGGCGACATAATTCCGACAGTAAACTTTTACAACGGAGAAACTTCTGAAACCGCATGTATTGGCAATCCTGAGAGCAGAGTTGGCGAACAACAGATTGACAAAATTGTTGAAGCAGCTTATGGCACAGATTTCGTAAGCGAAGACAGAACAAGTGAAACAGGAGAAACAAACCTAAGTGGAAGCGGATATATTTGCCTCTGGGTAAATCAAACGCGTGGCGATGGAGAACAGGATGTTGTTGAATGTGCCGAAAACAATCAGGCTATAATAAACTGTGACATTCCTGAAACATATATATACACCATGGATTACTGGGCGTGGCAAAAATGAAATTACAAACACAAGCAAGCCTGTGTCATCGAGCCAAAGCGAATTGTGTCATCAAGTCCAAACGAAAATGGCACCCAGACCAGGCGAGTTGTGTCATCAAGTCCAAACGAAAATGGGACTCTGACCAGCCGGCAGTGGCGGCTCTCGCACCAACTAGGCCGTGTCATCAAGTCCAAACGAAAATGGCACCCGCACCAGCCGGGCGTAACGGCTACTGGGCGTGGCAAAAATGAACCAACGAGGAATTTTCATAACATTCATGGTATTTTTGCTTGTCGGAAGCGTTATTGCATTGCATGATACTACAAAAAAAACAGATTTAAGGCAGGAAAAAAAATATATTGAGGAAGCAGCCTTTAACAATATAAACAATGCTTTCAACAACGTTTACGAAGAAGTTATTTCACTAAACAAGGAGGGGAACGCAAGAATTATACAGATTCGGTCACTTCCTTTTTCATACGACTTTAACAAAAATTCAATTATTCTAAGCCAACAGATTCCAATAAGATTAAGCGTACTTGACGCATATATTGATACATTAAACGTTTACCGCATTTTTACCGGAAGTGGACTTACAACAGACCTTAACATTGTTACAGGAACACTTCAAAACACAGCATGGGATGGAGGAGAAGACTATCCAGACTTCAATTATGCAATTCTGCCACAATGCCTTTTGTACGACGTAAACGCAGACAGCACAATGGTTTTAAGGGAACTTGAAGCAGGGCAGTTTGGATGCGAAAAAGGATTCAATTACACAGACCTTAACATAATTGATATAAACATTTCAATTGACTCAAGTCTGTGTACAGCAGGATCTCATCTTGGGACATTGGAACTAACAGGTTTGTCTAAACCTTACCCAGAGTATAGAATAACAGTAAATGAAACAAACCCAAGTTATCCAATAACAGGAGGAGGCAAGCTTGAATACTATGGCCACTTTGACCCGGAAAGTTATGGCCCTGGAGAAGACTGGTTTACAATAAAATGTAATACAGGCGGCAGTGAAGAACCATGGCTTAGAGTAAAACTTGGAATGGAAAGTGCAAACGACCCGTTTCCATTTGTTGCAAAAAACTTTATTCCTGCACAGCCAGTGGATATTGATTTAAATATGGTATTTGATACAAAAGTGGACCTGTTTTACTTTACAGGGTTTTCCATAAGCGTTAATAAGGTAAACTTTCCAATAAAAAGGACTACATAAAAGGAAAAAAAGGAGGAAATTAAATGGCTGGAAAAAAGGCACAAATTGCAATGGAATACCTTATTCTAACAGGCTTTATTCTTGTAGCAGTGGCATTGATTTTTGGATTTTCATTCATA
Organism: Candidatus Iainarchaeum sp.; assembly: GCA_017610205.1. GTDB lineage: Archaea > Iainarchaeota > Iainarchaeia > Iainarchaeales > JAFCCL01. The sequence continues at coordinate 98,158 of JAFCCL010000004.1, forward strand.
AACTATAATCAAAACATCAGAATTGCAAAAACAAGCGAAGCCATTTCAAAGCTTTCAAACGCAGTTGATGACATTTATACAAGAGGCGAAGGAAACACCAGGTTTGTAAAAATATCATGGCCTGACGGAATGAAAAACATTAGCATAGTGTACAAATGCCTTAATGGAACCCAACAAGACAATGCAGAAGGCTGTGGTGACAGCGAATATGGCGATGTAGAATTCAGCGTAATTTCCATGGAAGTGCAATTACTTGGAGAGGACGTAATTGTGATGGAGAGAACCAAGGCAAAAATAAAAGAAAAACTTGACGGCATGGACGACATGGACATACATGGAAACTTTAACCAGTACTCTGGAAGCACGTACATTGTAAAAGTAAGCTGGACTAGCTCAGGGCTAATACAACTTGAGAGGGTATAAAAATGCAAAATAAAGGCCAGGTTTCAATCGAAGTAATGTTAATTGTCATAATTCTCCTTGGATTATTGCTTGCAACCTCGTACATAATGATGCAAAGAAGCAATGATATAAACAGGCTTGCGACAATTCAAAGAGACACACAAAAATGCGACAATATTGCTTCAGCAATAGTAAGTTTGAGTTCAAACACAGGCTATAGCGAAATGATTGTAACAGGATTTGAAAAGGATGTAAGAATTGAAAAAGGAAGCGTTATTGTTGGAAATGTTGGATGCAGCTACAAAGGAGATGTGTGGTTTGGTAATAAAAGTGCTGAAAATGAAGACATTTGGCTGCTTAAGAATCAAACATATTTTATAAAAAAAATAGGTGAAAAAGTGAAGTTTGAATTAGTTGAGGAGGAATAACTTGAACAAAAAAGGTCAAGGAATAGCAATTGACCTTATGGCAGGTGTTCTGATATTCATAATTATAGGCTCAAGTATTATGTTTGTGTGGGGAGACAAATCGTTTGAAGTGGAAGAAAACCTTTTTGAAAATGAAAGAATTGCAATGGCTGAAAGGACTCTTGACACAATAGTAATAAGCAAGGGCCTGCCAACAGATTGGGAAAAATACATTGGAACAGAAGAGGAGATTGCCAACAACATTAAAATGCTTGGACTTGCAAGAAGAGACAGGGTTCTTGACAAAAAAAAGGTTGAAAAATTTGCAGAATTAAGCAATTTTGAAGATAATTACGCAATTCTGAAAACAAAACTATTAATTGGAGGAAACGAGTACTATTTTAGGATTTTGGATCCGAAAAGGGAAAATGTTGACGAACAAATAATCAGCGCAGGAGAAAGTCCAACAGGCAATGTAGTAGAAATCAGAATCGAAAGAGCGGTGATATACAGCTATCACAGAGACGGAGTAGATGAAGGAGATACAAACAGTCAGCATGAAGCAATAGCTGAACTGATATTATACTCATCATACTGGAGGAGATAAGGAATGAAAAAGAAATGTTTTGCAAAGCAAACTTCCAAAAACCAGAAGATTGTGTCATCGAGCAACCAAAGGTTGCGAAGATGGCACTCTGACCAGCCGGCAGGGGCGGCTAAAGGATTTGCTATTGCGGTTGATGCATTACTTGCAACAGTGCTTACAATAACAGTGCTTACAGTTATAGGCTTTGGAATGCAATCAAACGAAGACATAATAACGTCATCAGAAATAAGAATAAAACAAACTGTTGACGACACATTCACCGCCCTTAACAACAGTGGAACTATTGCAAAATATCTGGCAGACCCACAACTAACCCAGACTAGCATTTTTAATCCAGACGACCCAGAAAATCCAGGAATCTACACAGAAGCACAACAGCTTCTGCCGAAAAACATTGGCTTGAAAGTAAAAGTAAGCGAGTACTTGGCAGCTGAAGGCACGGATTTAGACACCTGCAAAGCAACCAAAAATTTTTCCGACTGCTTTGGCGTACCAACAGGCACTCCATTTGAAGAAGTAGAATGGCCTCTAGAAAGCCTGCCAAACAATGAAATTGTACACGGCAGAAAAATTGCAATAACGAAAGAAATATCAACAGGCGAAACTGCAGAAGGAAAAGAATGTGTTCCTGTTGAAAATCTGGAGCTTAAAGAGTCAATAAAAGAAAAAGTAAACGCTGTGTTTTTAGAAGGCGAAACAGGTATTGAAACATGGATTGAAATAACCGACACAGATGACACGCCAATAGACGAACTCTCCTGCGACCAAATTGCAAAAGTTACCATAAGGGCAAGAAACCAAGCCAGAGACCCTGTTGCAATAGTGCTTGCAATGGACGAAAGCGGAAGCATGAGCACATACGATGCACTAACCCAAGAAGCAACAGGAACATTCAATGCAGGAACATGCAACGACGAACCAGTTTGGGTTGGAGGAAGATTTGAAAATGGGTTGGAATTCAACGGCATAACAAACTATGTTAACTGCGGAAACGACTCAGCATTCAATATCCTGGGACAGCTTACAATTGCAGCATGGATAAAGATAGATAATGTTGACGAAGACAAATGGATGGTGATTATCAAAAAAAAATATGCCTATTACACTGAAGAAAAAGGCTACGAAATGCTGTACAACCCAGGCCTTAATGAAGTAAGGCTTGTTGGAGGCGGAGGCGCCTATGCAAAAGCCATAGGCGTTGACCTTGACACAGGATGGCATTTTATAGTAGGAACCATAGACAACGAAACAGGCGAAATTTACGTTGACACAATAAAAAAGACTACCTGGTATATAATTAGCAGCCTTAAAAGTGGCGCAGACCCAGTAGAAATAGGAAACAGGGAACGAAGTCTGAGCAATGGAGACAGGTTCGGCGGAATAATAGACGAAATAAGGCTGTATAATAGGGTACTTACTTCTGAAGAAATAAACGGGCTTTTCGCAAGCAACACAGAGGTTGGAGATGCAGCAACATCCTTGGTTGCACACTGGGCATTTAATGAAACAGAAAATTTGATTGCAGCAGACAGCAGCGGAAACGGCAGAAATTGCTCCCTTCAAAACTGGTCCCACTATTATCCAGAAGGAGCAACAGAGTGCATATGGGAAGCAGGGCAAGCAGCAAATCCAGTTACAAACTGCCCTGCAACAAAATGCGATTACGCAGAATTCACAGACGAGGAAATTGCATTAACCTACGAGATTACACCAAGCTTTTTTGAGAAGATTGTTCCACCATACGACAGCCTGAGTTTTTTAGGAGATAGTACATTATACGAAGGAATTTGTACAGACCCTGCAGAGATGAGATTGTGGATAGAAAGGCCTGATGGAGAAGTAGAATGTGAAAGTTCAGGAGATGGCGAAACAATAAATAATAGCCAAATTGAAACCGGCGTATACAAAATAAACGTCTGGAGCGATGCACCAGTCGACTACGATATCAGGCTTGTACAAAATCTAAAGCGATATGTATATGATAGGCCTTTTGGGGGCGGAGGACATTCAGGCAGTTATAATCCAGGAGAAAGTGAGTGTACAGACTTTACAGGATGGGATGAGTTAACAAGCTTTGACTTTTCAGATTACAACAGCCTTCGCTATGTATACTTCAGAATCTTATACGACGCATATACTTCAATTGGAGGGGCATGTGGAACGCCAAGGTTTAGAGTAAGCTATGAAAGCAATGGCAGTGAATGGATACCTGCAAAATTTGGCAACGGCATGGATTTCAAACACAAACAAACATGGGCTAATAATGATAATGCAAACTATATAGAACTTCCAAGCGGTGTAAACCCTGGTATAACAGACAGTTTTAGCTTTTCAACATGGTTTAAGGGAGGAGAAAGAGTAATTTATGACTACTATCCAACAATGTTCAATTGGGAAAATGACGCAGGAGACAGCAAGCTCTGGATTGGAATACCTAGCAGGAATGAGGATACTGTTGGCGTTGAACTTAACGGCTTTTTATACTTTTTTAGCGGAGATACATACTTGTATGACATGGCATGGCATCATTTGGTTTTTACCTACGATAAGCCAAGCAAAACACTCACAGCATACATAGACGGAGAAGTTTACGCCACCCCAAAATCAGGATTTGTTGACCGAAGCTTTGACTTCACCAACAGCAGTGCATGGATTGGAACCAACAGAGAAGCCACCGAAGGCTACTTATATCGATCATGGTTTGGCGGGCTTGATGAAGTAAGGCTTTACAACAAAGCACTTACCACCGAAGAAATAAGCGAACTTTTCACAAGCAATACAGCTGGAGGTGCAACCACCTCATTGGTTGCACACTGGGCACTAAATGAAAGCACTGGCTACAGTGTAGCAGACTCCTCAGGAAATGGAAACAATGGAACAGCAGTCCTTGACCAGGAATGGATTATAGGCCCTTGTGGAACAGGTGATTTCAGCGGTTGCGTTCCAGGAATAAATACCTGGAGTGGTGCTTACGGACCATTTCTAAGGCAAGGGACTTACAAAGTTGAGGGATGGAGTGATACAGTTACTGATACATCAGCAGATGTTGAATTATACAGAGGATACCAAGAATGGGGCTATATTTACGGAGACTGGACTAAATCCGAACTTATTGACGGAGGCACATGCAGCAATACGACATGCCAGTATCAAACAACACCTTCAACAACAGCAAATACAAACTGTCCAATTACAAGCAACGTAAACCCTTATTTCTACAATTATTCAAGGCTCCCAGGGGCAACAGGCACGCAAACAATTGACACATACAATGTTTCTATAAACCACTACGGATTGCAGGCAGAAGTTACCTTTGACTACACAAATTACACAGACGCAGTATGCCAAGGAGCAGGAATGGGATTGCAAAACGCTTTTGAAACAGACCCAAACTGGCATTATCCAACCCCGGTGAAAGGAAGCAGTCTAACAAAAACATTTTATATAAACGACGGGCCAAGCACACCTTCAGGGCAAGAATATTACAACCATGCTGACGGGCCGCCAATAACAAAAGGAGACTATGACATTTTAGGATGGGCAGAAGAGGATGTAAGCTACGACATTAAATGGATTCTTCAAAGAATTGATGGAGCAAAAAAGGCAGCAACCAACTTTATGAATAATGCTAGCTGGCAGGCAGATGACGAAATAGGCCTTGTTTCTTTTTCAAACACAGCAGAAATAGACCAAGAGCTTACAATAGACAAGGATGCAGTAAAAAATGCAATAGAAGCTCTTGTTCCAAGTGATGAAACAGGAATAGCCAACGCAATAAATAAATCGATAGAAGAATTAGAACTCAACGCAGAAGCAGGAGTAGCAAGGTTTGTTATATTGCTTACAGACGGACGGGCAAATGTTTGCAGTGACGGAAGCGTATGCGATGAGGCAGTGGCAATAGATGAGGCAATAGCAGCAGCCAATGACGCAAGAGACAATCATCAAACAATAATTTATGTTATTGGATTTGCAGAGCCGTCACTAATTGATGAAAACAGTATGAAACAAATTGCCAAGGACAAAGATGCCTTTCCTGAAGAATGTATAGATAGTGAAAGCAGGTGCGGCAAATATTACTATGCTGAAGATGCAAAAACCCTTGAAGAAATGTATACTTTGATTTCGTTTGAAATAGCAAGGGTTGTTGGAAACATTGACATAAAAATCCCCATCCCGGCAGGAATAGAACTAAGCAATTATGGCAGTGAAACAGAGAAAAAATGCGGACTTTGGAATGAGGCAGGAGAAGTTTTCTTGGATCCAGAAGTAGAGTGTTATGGAAAATGCAGCAGCGGGGAAAGCACATGTGTTAGTGGAGAAGAACTTATTTACAGCAATCAGGGAATAAGCTACTGGTGGCTGGCTGAATTTGATATGGTATCGCCATGCGATGCAGAAAATTGTGAAGAAAGCTATGTTCTCTTTCCTCCAATTGACACAGAAATTATAGATAATGCTGACGAAAGCAGTGTCAGTTGGGATGGAAGCGAAATAGAAACTCTGGAATGTGGAGTAGGAGAAAACACTAAATGTCACAAAAGAATAAAAATAAAGTATGCCGACCTTAATGTAGCCTTCACATATGGATTACTGAAAACAGGACCGCCGGAAACAGTAACAATTAATTTCGAAATAGGAAACGACGGCTACACAAATATAGACCTACCTACAGTTATAGGAAATGGACTGGATGTCTGCTTTTATAAAAAAGAGATAATTCCGGGCAACGAGATATCAATAAAATCTGCTTCATTACCTCTTGCAATCTTGGGAGAGAAAAGCAGTATTACTTTAGATAGAGAAATATCAAGCAACTGCCTAAAAATTTCCATTCCAGGCACAGCAGTAGTTGATGGAACCTGTTCCTGGAAAGAAGACCTATGCACAGTTCCATACGATGAAACATACTGGAAAATTAAAATAGATGACCTTGTTCTCAACGGCTGTCCAAATGATAATTGCACAGGAACAATAATCGCAGAAATAAATCAAAATCACTACAACAATGTTAGTGAATGCCAGCTACACAATCAGGGCAGGATTATCTGCAGCGGAGAACGCCTAAGATTCTTTACCATAGACTATTATGCGTGGATAAAATGAGAAAAAGTATTGGACAGCAGGGAATATTTATAACCTTCATGGCTTTTTTGCTGGTAAGCACAGTGCTTACCCTAAGCGTTTTAGTAAACCAGACTGAAATAGGCCAGGGAAGAAATCTTGTCAACGAAATTGCTTTTAAGAATGTAAACAACAGATTCAACAACATGGAACAGCAAATCATGATTGTAAAAGAAGGTTATGCAGGCGAAACCTATGGTAGATTCATGCCATTTGAAAAATTTATAGTAGACAAAAACGTGATTGAAATAGAACAAAAATTTCCTATAAGCGGAAAAGTTTTGGAAAAAACATATGATGCACTAAACCTTTTTACAGTGTTTGCAGAAGAAAAAGGCTCTGAAGGAACCAATGTCAACATATATGAAGTACTGCAAAACACAGCGTGGAACGGAGAAGAGGACTATCCAAAAATAAGCTATATTGTTTTTCCACAGTGTCTAAAAATTTCTGTTGGAAGCGAAAGCATCCCAGGAATGATGGAATTTGAAGGCGGCAGCATAGCAAGTGGAGACCCATGCGATTTTGACCCAAATTCTATTGAAGGCTACGAAATCGAAATACGTTTGGATGCAGACAAGTTTACACCTCCGCCTCCACTGGAATGCAGCGGAGTTTTCAATCCCTGCGGAGAAAATGGAGACCCTGAACTGAAAAACGAACCTTATACAAAAATAGTTCTGGTACTTGACAGATACACAAACTGCCCACGTGACGGATTTGATGCAGAAGGAAAGAGAACTATTTCAGGAAACCTGGACAACATACCAGACATTGACTATATTAAGGCTGTTTTTGATAGTGGATTAAGCTTTAAGCTGGAATTTGACAACAACAAAATGAAAATAATCAAGAATAATGATGAAGTCGAAATATTTAACTCAAAAATCATCTTCAAAGAGCCGGTTGAAGAAGTTGTGCTTGCACCGGGCTCTTTCGGTTTTTCTGTGAAAAACCCAGGTTTTAAGATATGCAGGGCAACGGAAGAAGAAGGCTGCAATTAGTTGCACAAAGAAGCTTTAGTAACATTTAAATTTTATAAACACTTAATAAAGTAGAACAATTGCAGGTTTTTTAAAAATGCCACCGATTAAAAAAATGCCCGAAGAAAAAGACAAAAATAGCGAAGAAAACGCCTGGAAGAACTATCTTTCATCCATTGAAAAAAAGCCGCAAAAACCTGCAAAAAAAGGCGTTTCAATAGGTCAAAGATTCAAAATATTTCTAAAAAAGGTTGGAATTGGAAAGTCAAAAAAAGGCAGCGGAGAAGAAATAAAAAAACAAATTGAAATTTCAGCAAAAGAAGCAAGAGAAAGAACAGCCACAGCAATCACCAAAAAAAGAGCCGCTGGCAAAAGCAGTTATGACAAGCCTGCGGCAAAAAGCATTTATGAAAAGAAACCAAGTTATGAAAAACCAACAATTGCCACAAAGCCAATTTTTGAAAAACTAAAAGGAAAAATTTCCGAAAAAAAAGAAAAAAAACCTGCTCTAAAAATTGAAAAAGGTTATGTTGATAAAAAAAGTTTTCCAAGCAGAATGGAAAAATATATTAGCAAAATAGAAGAGAAACAGGCGGAGAAAAAAAAAGTAGAAACATTTGAAAAACTGCTTGAAGAAAAAAGAATTGAAGAAAAACAAAAAGAAAGAAAGAAAGTAGAAAAGTTTGAAAAACTGCTTGAAGAAAAAAGAATAGCTGAAGAAAAGAAAAAAAGGTTTGTGAAAAAGGCAGGAAAAGCCATTCCTAAAAAAATTTCAAAGACAGTAAAAAAGAAAAAAGAAAAAAAGGAATACGGTGTTTCAAAAAAGATTTCCTTTATGCCAAAAGTCAAAAAGAAAAAGGCAGCAAAGGAAAAAAAGACCAACGCTGTTCCTTTAACAAAAGTAAAACAGGAAGAAGCTGAACGCGAAAAAACTGTTAAAGCATTTTTTAAGGAAGAACCAAGCATTGCAAAAAAATCTGTTGAAGAAATAAAAAAGTTGACACCAAAGCAGATAAAAAAAGAGGTAAATAATGAAAAAATTGAAAAAAAAGCAAGAGGCTGGTATGGAGATTCTTTGAAACACAAAAAGGCAGCAGTATCAGGATGGCGGCTTAGAAAAAAAATAAAACTGCACCAGCTGAAGAAAAAAGAAAAAACTAAACCACTCACAGCCAAAGAAAAAAAGGCAAAGAAAAAACTTATTTACGAAGACAGAGAACTCAGATTAAAGGTACAGGAGCTTGACCAAAAAATCAAGTCTTTGAAAAAGATTTCAAAGAAAAAAAACAAGGAAAGCAAGGATTTTGAAAAAAAAATAAAAGCCGTCGGGATAAAAATTTCAAAAGGCGAGATAAAGGGTGTTGAAAAAGTAGAGGTTGCTCCAACAAGAAAAGAAGACATGCGGCAAGTTGTTGGGGTAATGAAAAAAATTGCCAGCGAAATGGCTATGGCTGCATCAAGCCAAAAATTTCCCACAATTGGAAAAAAAGATGCAACAGCACCAATTGAGGACCTTATAAAAGCCCGGGAAAAACTCATCAAAAATCTTGAAAGGGCATTTTACAAAAGAAAAATTGACTTTAATCAGTTCAGAGAAAAAATGTTTGATTACCAATCCAAACTAACCGAACTTAAAATCAATAAAAAAATGCGTGACGAAAGAATTGCTAACATGAGCCCTGAAGAAAGGCAATTAATGAAAGAACAAGCCGCAGGCAAAAAAAAAATAACAGGAGTTGGTCTGACTCAAAAAACTGCTGAAGCACTGGAAAAGATGACAACAGAAAAGCAAAAAAAGGGACTTGAAGAAAAGACTGCTGAAGCAATAAAAAAGCTTTCTGAAAAAGAAACAGAAAGAGGGGGAAGAGAAACTGAAGAAAAAAAGTTTGTTAAAAAAACAGCTTCAGCACTTGAAAAAATTGCAACCAAACTAGGAAGTGTTCGAGAAAAACCATATAGAGCAACAGGCAGAATTCCAACAGCAAAATCTAAAGAAATTGTTTCAAAGGCAAGGCCTGTACAACCACAGACTATTTATACAGGGCCTGTTTATGTAGGACCTGGACAAGCTCCACGTGCTCCAATAACTACTAGGCCAACTATAGTAAAAGGCAGGAACAAAAAGAAAGGGGCAAAAGCACAGCCAATGCAACGTGCGCCACCATATACAGGCCAGGGATATTCAGGACAAGTTCAACCATATCCCGCTCCTCCAGCATATGTTCCAACAGCAGGAAAAAAAGTAAAAGGTAAAAGGACCATGATTGGAGTTACACCACAGGCCACTGCTGAACAAGAAACAGCATATCAAAGACAGTTTGAACACCCAGAAAGAAGAATGAAGGGAATGCCAAAACCTGCTGCTGATTTTTATGACAAAGAGCCAGTAAGGAAAAAAGGATTTTTAGGAAAACTTAAGGAAAGGGTTGCTTATGGAAAAAAACCTGTTGCTAAAGAAGTTAATAGAGCAGTAAGAGAAAAAATCTCTGATGCATCAACTTCAATTAGCAAAAAACAGGTTGACGAAGTTGAGCAAAAGCTTAGTAATTTGGTTAAAAAATACAATATTCCAAAGCAGACAATGGAAGCACACATAAAAACGCTTGACAGCAACAGGCTTTTAAGCGATTTTCACAAGCTAATAAACCTAATTGAAACAAAAAAGGGATTGAAAACAAACGGAATTATAAAGCCTGCAACAGGATTTGATATAAATGCAGGAGTTATTTCAAAGAAAAAAGAACGCCTTGTTGGAAAAGAAAAAGAAATCAGAAGAGCAAGGATTGAAACATCGTTTGACAGGGTTCTTACTCTTGTTCAATTAAAAGGCATTATAAATGTAAAGGACGCTGCACAACAGCTTGGAATGAAGAAAAAAGAACTGCAGGACTGTGCCGAAATTCTTGAAAGAAGCAACCTAATAAAGCTAAATTATCCGCCAATAGGTCCAATAAAACTTATTTACCCAGATTACCTTAAATGGAAGATTGCTGAAAAGAAAAAAAAGCGCGAAATGAAAAAGAAGAAGAAGGGATTGTAATGGTTGAAGATTTTGAAAGGAAAGAAGAGCTGAAAAAGGCAAAGGTTATTGAAACATATGCAATCAAGGTTGAAAACGTTGACCTCGAAGTCAACATAATTGATGATGAAAAAGCATTTGTAAGGCGTTATTTCCTAAACTTTCCGGCATATGGACCTGGCACAACTGCATTGCTTAACAATTTAAGAGGAAGCATTTTAAGCGATAGCTCAGTAGGGCTTACAAGAGACAGCGGCAAAAAAAGCATGATGCATACAAGGAAAAAATTCAGGGAAAAAGCAGAAAGACTTCTTGGAAAAGAATATGGAATTCCTGAAGACGCAAAAAATCAACTTATTGCAATTCTTTTAAACGAAATGCTTGGTCTTGGAAAAATAGAATTTTTGCTTTCAGACCCAAACCTTGAAGAAATTGTTGTAAACAGCAGCAAAACACCTGTGTGGGTTTACCACAAAAAATACGGGTGGCTTCTTACAAACATAAAAATGAAGAATGAGGAGGAAACAGAAAACTACAGCAGCATAATTGCAAGAAGAATTGGAAAACAAATAACAATACTTAATCCATTACTTGACGCACACCTTGTTACAGGAGACAGGGCAAATGCAACATTGTTCCCTATTTCAAGTGCCGGAAACACAATCACAATCAGAAAATTCAGACGTGAACCATGGACACTAACAGATTTCATAAACAACAAAACAGCAACAACAGAAGTAATGGCATTGATATGGCTCATAATTGAATATGAAATGAACATGATTGTATCAGGAGGAACAGGTTCAGGAAAAACAAGTTTTTTGAATGTCTGTGTTCCATTTATCCAGCCAAACCACAGAATACTAACTATTGAAGACACAAGAGAGCTTATGCTGCCGCCGTTTCTGCACTGGGTTCCGCTGACAACAAGAGAACCTAATCCCGAAGGAAAAGGAGGGGTCTGCCTCTACCCTGGAACATGGTTTGTTGCTGGCAATGGTGAAATAAACGAGATATCAGAATACGTGGAAAAACGGCTTGAAAGCAGGCCAACACAAAAAATGGAGTCAAACGTTCTGGCAGCAGAAGGAAAAAACGACACTGTTCTGGCAGGAGACCCAAAAAAAATGGATTACAAACGCGAAAAAATCGGCTTTGTGTCAAGAGTAACAGAAAGGGAATTTGTTTGCAGAGTAGAATGCGAAAACGGAGAAACTATGGTGTTAACAGAAAACACTAAGCTGCCGGTTGTTGGAAAAAACGGAAAAATTGAATTGCTTACGCCAAAAGAGATAAAGCAGGGGCAGTATTACTTACCTGCTTTCACAAAAATTGATGTAGAGGGAAGCGTTCAAGAAATAAACACGTTGAAGTTGTTTGCAGAAGGCGAGTTTTATGCTATTGGCAAGCTTGACTTGTTTTTGGACTTGCTTAGAGAACAAAAAGAAAAGGGCCTGACCCTCAAGGAAATAGCAAAAAAATGCAGAATGAAAAGGCAGGCATTCAATTGGTACAAGAAAACAGGAATTGTAAGACTAAGTGTGTTGAAAAAACTTGTTGAAGAAAGCAAGCTAATGACCCTAGAACAACTGGAAAAAGAGATTACCCACCTAAAAGCAAGAGGGTGGGGTGCAAAGACAGTAACAATACCAAAATTCATTGACGAAGACCTGGCATACCTTGCAGGTTTTGTGTTAGCAGAAAAAACCATTGGCAAAAACGGCATACACATTGCGCAAAAAAATGAACTGCCAGAAATAGAACGCCTTGTTGAAAAGATATTTGGCATTAAGCTAATCTGCAAAAAGAAAGAGTACAACTATTACAGGATTCTTTCCCAAATTGTCACAAAAATAATGGTTGAAGTCTTCGGGGCAACGAAATCAAAGAAAATAAGGGTTCCAAAGTGCATTATGCGAAGCCCAAACAAGGCAATAGCATCGTTTTTGGCAGGATACATTGATGGAGATGGCACAGTTGGCAAAAGACGCGTTTCCTTGGCCACAGGAAACAAGGAAGCTGCAATAGAATTCAAGTATCTCTTAACAAGGCTGGGCATCTGGAGTAGAATCCAGCAGGCAAAAAGGGCTTGGCTTGTAAACATTTGCACAAGAGAAGATGTGGCAAAATCATGCAAAGAAATTACGTTCAGGCTGGAAAAAAACGATGCAAAGGCAAACGAAGTGAAAAAGACCAAGTATGGGTTCAACACCAAAAGAAACAGGATTCCGGCAATGCTTCTGCACTCCTACCTGAAAAGCCTAATGGCACCACTAAACACTGAAGAGAAAATGAAACACTTTTACCACACAACAGATAATCAAACAAGCGTCCCAAAAGGTTATCTGCAAAAAACACTAATGCACTCAAAACTCTCAGAAAAACAGCTTGCCAACCTTCAATTGTTCCTAAGAGAAGACCTGGAATTTGTCAAAATAACAGGTGTGAAAATAACCAAAAACCTGAAAAATATTCCAAGCTATGATGTTACGCCGGAAAAATCAACCTATTTCATTGCAGGAATAAACAACCTGACACTTGTCATGGACACAATGCTTGACCTGCTTGTAAACAGCCTTAGGATGAGACCTGACAGAATAATTGTCGGAGAAATAAGGCGTCAGGCAGAAGCAGAGGTAATGTTTGAAGCAATGCACACAGGACACAGCGTTTACACAACATTCCACGCAAATACTGCAGATGAAACAATTAGAAGATTTATCAATCCGCCAGTAAGCGTGCCGTCAACAATGCTTGAAGCCGTTCACTTAAACATTGTAATGTTCAGAAACAGAAGACTGGGAGTTAGAAGAATACTTCAGGTTGCAGAATTCATTCCTGAAAGAAGGGGCGACAAAGAAATAGTAAAAGCAAACGTGCTTTACAGATGGCGTGGAAGTGATGATAAGATTGTGCCACACGGGGAAAGCATAAGGTTGTTTGACGAGCTTTCATTGCACACTGGTTTTAGCCGAAACGAAATAAATGAAGAGTTGAAGAAAAAAGAAAAAGTAATTGAATGGATGCTTAAATTCAATGTAAGGAACGTAATTGATGTTGGCAGAATTATAGCAAAATATTACAGGGATTCTGAAGATGTTATGAACATGGTTCAAAAAGGAACTCCTTTCAAAAAGAAAACAGATGAACCAAAAAAAGAAAGCAATCAATGGAAATAAGTTTATGAGTGAAAAATGATGGCAAAAATTATTCCAATAGCTCCAATACCGCTTCCGATTCTCAATGCAATAAGTAAACCCTTTCAGCGTTTTAGCGCAAATATAGGAAAAATGTTTCCAAACCTTAAATTTCAATTAAGGCAGGCGGAAATTGGACTTAATGAAAAAGAATACGGCGCAATAATGATTTTTCTCATTATATTTTATACAATTTTCTTTGGAGGGCTGCTGAGCCTTGTCTTGGGAAAAATGATGCCGGAAAATGGAATTACTTTAGGAATAGGACTGGGCCTTTTTATGGGCGCAATGGTATTGGTACAGGTTATAATGTATCCAACCCTGATTGTAAGAAATAAGGTTAACAATGTTGAAAAAAATCTTGTTTTTGCTCTTCGTGCAATATTGGTACAGCTCAAAAGCGGAATTTCACTATTTGAGAGCATGACAATGGTTGCAAGAGGAGATTATGGATTAATAAGCGAAGAATTTCAAAAAGCAGTGGATGAAATAAACACAGGAACTCCTGAACAGGAAGCTTTGGAAAGAATGAGTAAAAACAACCCAAGCCCGTTCTTGAGAAAATCCTTGTGGCAGATTGTAAACGGAATGAATGCAGGCGCAGACATAAGCGATATTTTGGCTGAAACCGTTAGCTCAATGTTAAGAGAGCAAAAAATTGCAATAAACAAATACGGTGCACAGCTTAGAGTACTAAGCCTGATGTACATGATGATTGGAGTAATAATGCCTGCTTTAGGCGTTACCCTGCTTATAATACTTTTTACTTTTCCAATGGTTGGAGACGCTATTGCAAGACAGCCTCAATTAAATGATATTACGGCAATACTGCAGGATGTTATTCCTGGAGAAACATATATGCAAGGCAATTACATAACCAACCTTGGAGGAAAACAGGATTATTCAGGAGAAGAGCTTAAAATAAAGGTTGAAAAAATTGAGGGAAAGAGTGCACTGCTTATTCTTATGAGCAAAGATGGCAAGACAATTGAGGGAAAAACCGTTTACGATATTGAACTAAATTTGCGTGACGAATTCAAATCATCAAACGATATAACCCTTTTTGGAGAAAGCTTAAAGGTAAAATCTATTGGCAAAAATCTCTTTGGAGAGGACCAGATTGAAATAACAAGAATTGAGCCAACCCACCTTATTTTTTGGGGGCTTTTGGGATTGGTTGCAGTAATGGAATTTATGTACATTGGCATTATTAAAAGCAGGAGACCAAGTATTATAGGGTGAAAAAAATGGGCATATACCGACGAATTGCAACTTTTGTTCCCTTAAATATAAAAAACGCTTTTGAACGCGAGCTTCGGTATGTTGGAATAGACGTTGAAGGAAAAAAGTTTGTTGGGTTTATAGTAATATTCGGCATTGGAATGGCACTTGCTGTTACAATAAACGGATGGCTTTTTTGGGGGTTTTCACCAATAATTACATTCATTATAACATTTGCAGCAGTTGTTGGCGGAATCTATTTTGTTATAAGCCAGGCGGCTGAAAAGGAAGGAAAAACAGTTGAACGAATTTTGCCGGATGTGTTTGAGCTTATTTCAAGCAATGTAAAATCAGGGCTTACAACTGAACGAGCATTGTTTGCAGCAGCAAGACCTGAATTTGGAGCCATTTCAAAGGAACTAAAAACTGCAAGCAGGGAAATAATGTCCGGAAAAAGAATGGATTATGCATTAATGGAAATTCCTTTAAGAATTAAAAGCAAGGTTCTTGAAAGAGGAATCTGGCTTTTGGTGCAGGGAATCAAAAGCGGGGGAGAGGTAGCAGGGCTTTTGCTTCAGCTAGGGTCAGACCTCAGGGAAGAAAATGCAATGAAGGACGAAATTTCAGCAAATGTCAGCATGTACATAATCCTTATTTTTGCCGCGGCATTGATAGGTGCTCCTCTTTTGTTTGGAATAAGCAGCATTATTGTAGGAATAATGGTGGAACAAACAGGAAGCATTAGCATTACACCAACAGAAATGTCAGAATACAGCTCACGAAGCCAGGTTGGAAGATTTATGGGGCTTCCAACAGTAAACATTACTGAATCATTTATTGTGGGCTTTTCAACAATTGCACTGATTGTAACAGGAGTTTTTGCATCCTTAACAACAGGAGCAATGGTTGCAGGAAGCGAAAAAGAGGGGGTTAAATACATTCCAATAATGGTAATCGGAGCCCTCGGCATATTCTTTGCAGTAAGAATAGTACTAGGCGGGTTGCTTGGCGGAATGGCAGGAATGATGTAACATCAAAGAAAAGTAAGCAAACAACTATGCCAATGTGCAGATTAAACTATCAACTATCTTATTAGCACAACTTAATCTATAAGCCAACTTATCTTATTTGAACAAGCTTACCACTATTTGCATAAAAAGATAAAGAAAATGGCCTGCGGCAAGTGGCAAGCCTAAGTAAAAATAAAAAAAAGAAGAAGAAAATAAAGCGATTTATTCAACCGCTTTATGCATCCATTGTTACAGTAGCACCCTGGCAAGTAATTGAAGCTGTTTGAACCAATTGCGCAGAGTCAGTATATTGGATAGTGATTGTTGCTGTTGATGTATTATCACCAAGCGCCTTAGTGTTTGACAATATAGTAATTGGTGTGTTTCCAACAGGCAAATTCACAGTACCATCGTAGGTGGCGTTTGGAGTGGCATTAATAAAACCGGTTCCGTCTGTTGACATTGAAACATATTGTGCAACTCCACCAGTCAGATTAGTGATTACTATAGTACCAAGACTGTCAGTACCACCTACTGCTACGTTGGTTGCAAGGTTGTTTGATACAACGTTGATTTTTCCAGGACCACTGCTTGTACACTGTAAGCTTCCTGTAGGTGTTGCAACAATGAAGACCAATACTCCGACCACGATTGCAATTACAATCAATGCCCAGCCATAAGTCATCAAGTATTCTAATGCTGCTTGTCCTCGTGAGTTCATCTTTTTTTACCTCCTATTGATTTTTTTAAATATTCAAAAATTTATCCCAATTAAACATTCTATGCTTTGCATTGGGACCGAATTCTTCGTTATATAAGATGTATTTCTAGTTTAAAAAGCTTTCCTTGAGGGCTTGAGGCATTTAAATATATTGCCAAAACCTTTAGCAGTTGCACTCTGTGTTTACTTGAATTTTTTCTTTAAAGAAGATAAAACAACTTTGGGAACAAAACAATCAATCTTTCCATGCATTGAAGCAATTTCCTTTACCATAGTGCTGTTCAAATGAAAATATTTTGGGCTTGTTGCAACAAAAACAGTTTCAAGTAAAGGCGCAAGCTTTCTGTTAACAATAGCCTGCTGAAATTCAACCTCAAAATCTGAAAGCTCACGAAGACCCCTTACTATGGCACCAGCCTTTTCCTTTTTTGCAAAATCAACCAAAAGGCATGAAAAAGGCTTGACCTCAATCCTGTTGAATCTGGCAGTGCATTGCTTGAGCAAGGCAACCCTTTCCTCCAACGAAAACAAAGGCTTTTTGCCGGACTTTGTAGTAACTGCAACAATAACTTTGTCAAACAATTTAAGACTGCGTTCAATTACATCAAGATGGCCAAGAGTAACAGGGTCAAATGTTCCAGGGTAAACAACAACGCGCTTCATTTCATCAAATCCTTAATTAAAAGCAAAACCTGCTTTTTTGTATTTGCAGGAGTCTTGCCATTATCAATAATGTAATGTGCTCTTTTAATCTTTTTCTTTGAAGGAAGCTGGGCATTCCAGCGCAGAAGGGCATGCTTTCTTGCAAGTCCTTTTTCTGCAAGCCTTTCAAGGCACTTTTTCTTAGAAGCCCTTACAAAGAGAACTGAATCAAACCTTTTTTCCCAGCTTGCTTCAAACAACAAAGGAACTTCAACAACTGCAAGTTCTGCTCCTCGTTTTCTGAAAACCGAAAGCTTTTTCTTTACAGCACGCCAAACAAGAGGGTGAAGGATTTTTTCAAGCTTTCTTCGCTTTGAAGGAGAAGAAAAAATAATGGAAGCGATTTCGTCTCGCTTGCAGGTGCCGAAAATGAGAAGGATTTTTTTCTGTACTTCGATATCCTTGTAAAGCAAAGCAACAATCTTATCAGAGTCAACAACCGGCACGAGCATTGAACGCACAAATTTTAGGACAGTTGTTTTTCCAGAACCAATATTTCCTGTAAGAGCAATCAATTTCATTCAAAATGAATTGATGAAAAGTTAATTTAAACCGCGCGCTGTTGATTAAAAACATTTAAATTGGAGTTGCGCGTTAGATATATATTAACTAATTGTTTTGCGAGAGGCGATTGATTGAAAATAGTGATGGTAACAAGTTGGCCGCCAAGACATTGCGGAATTGCAACATATAGTCAGGATGTTGTAAGAGCTTTGAGAAAGGAGGGGCACGAAGTTCATATTGTTACCTTTTCTGATTGCAAGGGCAAAAAGAACAAAAAGTTTGTGCACCCTGTTTTGAAGGTTAGAAAGAACAGGGAACTTAAGAGCGCTGGCTGGGACCAGAAACTTTTTGAAACCATTGCAAGAATTGAACCAGATGTTATTCACATTCAGCATGAGTATGGGCTTTACCTTTACGATGACGATTACAGCACAGGACTTTTGAGGCCTTTCTTTAAATGGAAGGTTGAAACCGAAATTCCAACAGTTGTTACATACCACAGTGTTTACACAGTGCTTGATAGGGCTGAGGCAATTTATATGGATGCTGCATTAAAGCTGACTAATGCATGCATTGTGCATGAAGAATATCAAAAAAACAATTTGCCTATTAATATTGGAAGGGTTCCAAACAACGTTTATGTTATTCCGCATGGTGCAAAGGACATTGTTCCGTTTATAGGGGCAAAGGAAAAGTTTAATCTTTCAGGAAAAAAGGTTGTTGGACTTATTGGTTGGTGGGAACCAAACAAGGGATTTGAACGCGTTGTAAAGGTCTGGCCAAAAATTAAGAAAGAGCTTGGGCCAAAGGCAATGCTTGTTGTTGCAGGCGATGCAAGACCTGGAAGCAGTTCTGGTCAGATTTATAAGCCAAAGCTTTTGAAAGCGATTGAAAAAAGTTCTGCAAAGAAAAGCATTAAGGTTATTACAGGTAGTTTTTCGCCGGAACAATATGACGAGGTTTTGTCAACATTTGATTTGATGGTTTTGCCTTACAGCAGGGCTTCACAATCAGGAAATTTGGCACATTCGTTTGCTTTGGGAATTCCGTGTGTTGCAACTGCGATGGAGGGACTTAAAGCAGAGGTTGAAGCAAGCAAAGCAGGACTTACGGTTCCACCTGGAGATGATTTAGAGTTGACTGTTGCAATAACGCATATAATGAAACACGAAGCCCTTAGGAAAAGATATGCAAAAAATGCTGCAAAGTATGTTACAAAAAAGCTTACATGGGGAATTGTTGCAAGAAAGCATATTGCGCTTTACGAAAAGCTCATTAAAGATTTGGCTGAGGAAAGGCAGCCAAAGAAAAAAGA
This sequence comes from Candidatus Iainarchaeum sp., assembly GCA_017610205.1. Taxonomy (GTDB): domain Archaea; phylum Iainarchaeota; class Iainarchaeia; order Iainarchaeales; genus JAFCCL01. The sequence continues at coordinate 117,370 of JAFCCL010000004.1, forward strand.
AAATCCTTTTTAGTGGTGTTGGGAATTGAGAAAAACTGACTGGATTCATTTCCTCGGCAGTTATCCGCCGCGCGAGTGCGGAATTGCTACTTTTACACAGGATATAGTAAATTCAATTGAAAGAAAAAAAAACACCGGGTTTGAATGTAAAGTTACGGCAATGAATGAAAACCTTTACAGTACATACAGTTATCCAAAAAATGTAACTATGCAAATTGACCAGGATGACCAGGAGTCGTATTTAATTGCTGCTGAAAAACTCAATAGGGGAAAGAGAAGCAGGGTTGTGTGCTTGCAGCACGAATTTGGCTTGTTTGGAGGAGACTTTGGAGAATATATTATTCCTTTTTTGGAAGAGCTTGAAAAGCCGGTTGTTACAACATTTCACAGCATTCTGCCAGGAAGCCCGGATATTGAAAGGCAGCGCAAATATGTTGTAAAAAAAATTTGCCAGAATTCTGCAAAAGTTGTTTCAATAAGTGGCTACGGCAAGGACATTTTAATGAACAAATACGGAATTCCAGAGAGTAAAATTGCGGTAATACCACACGGAGTTCCTCATATTCCATTCAGAGAAGAGGCAAAGGCAAAAAAAGATCTTGGAATCCAGGATAGGAAAGTTTTGTCAACTTTTGGCCTGATGGACAGAAGAAAGGGAATTCATTTTGCCATAAGAGCAATGCCTCGTATAATAGAGGAAAATCCAAATGCATTGTATATGGTAATAGGCGAAACACACCCTGTAGTTAGAAAGCATCAGGGAGAAAGGTATAGGAATTATCTTAAAACACTTGTAAAACAGCTTGGCTTAAAAGACCACGTCAAATTTGAAAACAGATTCCTTTCCCTCGAAGAGTTATGCAAATATATACAGGCTACCGATGTGTACCTAACTCCGTACTATGACCCAAACCAGATAAGTTCCGGGACACTGGCATATGCAGTTGGTTCTGGCACTGCCTGTGTTGCAACGCCTTTCCTTTACGCAAAAGATGTTTTAAGGCATGGCAGGGGTTCTCTTGTGAAATTCAAAAGCAGCAAGTGCATGGCAACAGCAGTTAACAAAATACTTTCAAACAGGAAACTCAGATTAAGGCTTGAAAGAAATGCATTTAATTATACAAAGGGCTGGCACTGGCCAGAAATAAGTGCAAGCTATATTGACCTTTTTAACCATGTTTGCGATGCAAAATAGGCAAAACAAACTTTTGGTAATCTTCTTTTTAATTGGCTTTGAAGCAGTGGGTTAGCTTTTTAAAGAAGTTAATGCCTATATCTTCAAAGAATTAAAAAAGCGGTGCAGGCAGATGGTTGAACCAATTAGGACAAAAACAGGCGTTCCAGGTCTTGACGAAATACTTTACGGTGGCATACCGCAAAATAATCTTGTTGTTATAAGCGGAGACCCTGGTTCAGGAAAAACAGGGCTTGTAATTGAATATCTTTACAATGGAGTAATAAAGTATAATGAGCCAGGGTTGTATATTTCGCTTGAAGAATCAGCAGAGGACATAATCGGATTTGCAGAGCTTTTTGGGTGGGATATCAGGGCACTTATTAACAAAAAATTGCTTAACATTATTACGATTGAATTGTATGATTTTGATAAGCTTAAGAACACAATTGAAGACGAAGCAAAAAGGCTTGGAGCAAAAAGGCTTGTTATTGACCCAGGGGTTGTTTTTAGGCTTTATTTTGACAGAGAGCTTGATGCAAGAAAAAGAATTCTTTCATTGGGAAGGATGCTGAAAAGAATTGGATGCACAGCAATAATAACAAACGAAATAAGCCTTGAAAAGTCAAGCAGCCTTTTTGGTCTTGAAGAATATGTAGCTGATGGAGTAATATTGTTATACCACACAAAATTGGAGGACAGGTTTATTAGAAGCATTGGAATTTTAAAAATGCGGGGAACAAAAATTAGCGAGAAATTGCACCCTATAAGAATTACCAGTACCGGGGTAAAGGTTTTGGCAAAACAGGAACTGTTTGAGGACGTGAAGTAAATGCCTGAACTTGTTAAGCAAAAGAAAAGTCAGGCTGAAGAAATTGACGAGTTGATGGCATATATTGAACAAGGCGGTTCTATTGGAATGGAAATGGAAAAAAAGTTAGAGGACATGCCTGAAAAGTATGTTGTTTTGCTTGTAATAAACAAAGATAAGTATGACCTGCTTATTGCAAACGTTGTCAAGAATTTTGCCAAAAAAGGGTTTTCAGGAATTTTTGTAAGCTTGAACAAAAGCAGTGAAGAGCTTATTAGAATGCTGGAAAAAAACGGAATAGGTTGCAGTGGACTTTTTGTTATTGATGCAGTTTCAAAAGAGGAATCAAGGTCAAAAGCAAGTAAAAATATTTCCTACGTTGATTCACCACAGGACCTTACAGAAATGGAGGCACAAATAATTGATTTTGCCAAAGATATGGAGATGGGAAAAAGTTTTCTTGTACTGGACAGCCTTTCAACATTACTTGTTTACAATGCAGAAAAAACTGTTGAAAAGTTTGTGCACGGACTTGGAGAAAAAATGAAGGAACTTGGTTTCAAAACCGTTTTTACTATACGAAGCAAAACCAGACCAGAAATAATGGATGTGTTGATACAATTTTGCGACAAAGTTGTAAGATCCGAACCAAGTATTAATCCTTAAACAGGAATAAAATAGTAATCCTTAAACAAGTAAAATTGAAGAAAATTAATTCTTGAGCAAAATCTTTTTTTCAAAAACTCTGCTTAAAAGCGTTTGAATTTCAAGCTTTGAATCTGCAACAGAAGAAAGCGCATTTTTATGGCCATTCTTTGCCCCGATAATGTCACTTTCTGTTTGGCGCTGTTTTTCAGCAAGTTCCTTCAGCAAAGCAAGAAGCTTTGATTCATTTTCACTTGCTGGTGAGCAGGAAAGCTGTTTTTCAATTGCCAAAATTTCAGAATCAATTTTGTTTAATTTCCAAAACAGGTCTGAAAAAAAATCAAATGAAAGAAGTTCTGAAATGACTGCAAGCTTTTTTTCTTTTTCCTTTGGCTTAAGCTCTATTAGGCCTGAATCAATCGCGCTTTTTGCTTCAAGCAAAACTAATTTGAGAGTTTCTGCTTTTGGATCAAGCTTTAACGCTTTTACAGGATTAAGCAAAAGCCTGCTTAGGAAAGAAGCCTGCTTTTCAGGCAGTAAAATTTTGCCTGCTTTTACGGCTTTTCCAAGCCTGTGAAGCGGCTTTTCAATTTTTGCAAAAATGTCAAGCAGTTCTGTTTTTGCATTCTGTTTTTCCCGCAAAAGCTTTGCCTTTTGTTCATTCAAAGAAGCAATTTCCTTAAATTCAGAGCCTTGCCTTAACTCATTTAAATCAGACTCAAGCCTTGTTTTTTTTACAGTGATTGTTTTAATGTTTTTTTCAAATTCTGCAATTGACACCAACGCAGCAGCAGAAGTTTTTTCTTTTTCGTCAATTAAAACAAGCAGTTTGTTCAGCTTTTCTCCGGCAAAAACAGCGCTGTTTTTGTCAAACGAATTTTTAAGTTTGTGAAAGGTGTTATTTACCTGTTTTAGATTTTCTCCAATGCTTTTCATTTCTTCCTTAAATGAAATTCCTGCATATGCAACGTTTTTTCCAAAATGGCCTGCCTGCTGCATTGCCTGAATTGATTCTATGCAAAAAGCCCTTAGCTCTACAAGGTTTTCTGTGTTTGGAGGGTCCAATTTTTTAAGCAAGGGAAACAACTGCTTTAATGCATTGGATTTTGCAGTGCTTACAATTCTGTCAATTCTTCCACTTTTTTTTAACTGTTCGGCAACGCCAAGGCTTTCAAGCATTTCCTTTGTTTCTCGCAAAAGATGCCTTATTTCAGCAAGGCTTTTTCCGGCCTCTTCAAGCAGTTTTTTTTTCCTTGACAAGGCCTCTTTTTCAAGAAATTCCCTTGTTTGACCAAGCTCTAGCTCAATTTGTTCTGCTTCCTTCTTTCCAAAAATGTTTCCAAAAAAACCCATTGCAATAAAAATAAGGGATAAAAGGGATTTAAAGCAATTGCTTGCAAAACAGCACTTAATTGAACCGTTTGCAAGACCAACTTTCCTACGAAAAAGTGAAAAGTGGCTTAGATGCTGTCAGGAGAGATTGTAAAAAAAATGAACAGGAAAAGATAATCTAATTAACCACCTTTCAGACTCCAGTTAGCTAATTAAATAAGAGAATTCGACTTCTTTTTAACTTTTTTTATCTGAACAGTTTTCTTTTCTTAACAGTAATTATTCCATCATCTATATACTTCGTTTTGCTAAATTGTTTTTTGCTAGAGGTTCGTCTTGAGTTTATCTTAGCTATTTCCTTTTTAAGAAAATTCTCTGTTGCAGTTACCATTTTTTTAATCCTAACAGTGTCAATGCCTTCAATTTTTGCCTTCCACCAAATTCTTCTCATAAGTCTTGTCGCGACTTTTTTTCCTCTAAAACCCTCCTTTATATAGATTCCCTGAAGTGAACTACCTGCCCGTGAAGGGGCAGGGGTCCGCGGGTCCAAATCAGTTACAGTTTAACAGTGTTGTTTGTGCTTGAACTGGTTTGTTTGCTGTCCAGTGTTTTTTCTGGCTTTCGTTGACGTATTTTTTCATGGTTTCTGCTGTTACTGCTCCGACTGTTTTGTGGAAGTATCCGTCGCTCCACATGCTGTCACCATACAGGCCTTTAACTGTTAGTCTGACGGGAAGTTTTTGTCTTATGACTCTTGCACTTGCACCCTTGAATCTTTGAGCGAGTTCTGCTATGCTGTAATTTTTCCAGTCTGCAACAAATATGTGAGCATTGTCTGGTCCCAACCCCATGCCAACAAGTTGCACATGGAGCCTTGCAGCAATCTCT
>JAFCCL010000010.1 GCA_017610205.1 Candidatus Iainarchaeum sp.
ATGAGCCTCGAAAACGACTCACTAAGAACCCCTCTACAAGCCTTCATGGAGAAAGCTTAAAATGACAAAGGACAACCCAGATTATAGAGGGAACATTAATTCAGGACAACACAGGACCTAAAAAAGACAGAAAGATATTTAAATCAGGGCAGTCTTATTTTGTTAAGGGAATTTTTTTAAGGCGAAATTATATGAAGCAGGCAAGTTTTTTGGTAAAAAACATTGTAAGCAAATGGCGACCGCCCTTTGGCAAGGATATTTCAGAAATGGAAATGACTGTTTCAGAGGGAAAAAGCTTTGACACAATGCCAAAAGAGGGCTCTATTTTCAAACTTGTTAAATGTGACGGAGACAAGGCATTGGTTGAATTCAGCGAAAAATTCACCCTGAAAGGCCATCTGCACCCAAGAAACAGACAAATCTGGATTGAAAAAAACGAAGCAGTTGACTTTGCCTATTTATGGGGAGAAGACGGCATAACAAAAAGCATTAAATTAAAGGAAATAATGGATTAAGCATAAGGCTTAAAAACATTATATGAATACTATTTCATATGAAGTCTGGTTCAACTCCGTATCATTTGTGCCTTGAAATTTTAGGAAACCCTTTGAGAGTAGGGCTTATCAAAGAACTTGGAAAAGAACCTAAAAGTGTTGGAGAGCTTGCAAAATCTCTTGGAGAAGAGCAAAGCAAGGTAAGCCACTCTCTTGCCGCGCTGAAGAAATGCTCTTTTGTCGAATCTGAAAAACAGGGAAAGAAAACAATTTACAGGCTGAGTGAAAGTTTGCTAAAAAAAATTGAGGGTGGAAACCTTTTTGAAGCCCTCGAAAACCACCATAAGGAACACAGCTGGGAATGTTGGAGATGCTGATTATGAAACAGGTTTATTTAGACCACGCTGCAACAACGCCCTTGGATAAAAGGGTTTTGGATGCTATGAAACCATACTTTTCTGAAAAGTTTGGAAATGCAAGCAGCCTGCATTCTTTTGGAACAGATGCAATGGAAGCCATTGAAAAAGCAAGGGAAAGCATTGCTAAAGTAATTAATGCAAAATCCGAGGAAATTGTTTTTACAAGCGGTGGAACAGAATCTGACAATTTGGCATTGCAGGAAATTGGATACTCCAATAGGGGTAAAGGAAACCATATCATTACTACAAAAATAGAACACCACGCAGTTGAAAACACCTGCAAGTTTTTGGAAAAAGACGGCTTTGAAGTAACCTGGCTTGATGTTGACAAAGAAGGATTTGTTGATTTGAATGAGTTGGAAAAGTCAATAACTGGCAAAACTATTTTGGTCAGCGTAATGCACGCAAACAACGAGATTGGAACTATTGAACCTGTTGCCGAAATTGGAAAAATTTGCAAAAGCAAGGGGGTTTATTTTCATACAGATACAGTTCAAAGCCTTGGAAAGGAAAAGATTGACGTTGAAGCAATGAACATTGATTTGCTTTCGGCTTCAGCCCACAAGTTTTATGGCCCGAAAGGAATCGGGTTTCTTTACGTAAGGAAGGGTACAAAAATCAACCCTTTAATGCAGGGAGGAATCCACGAAAAGGGATTAAGACCAGGAACAGAAAACGTGCCAGGAATTGTCGGAATGGAAAAGGCACTGAATCTTGCTGAAAAAGAAATGGAAAAAGAAAATATTAAAGAAAGAAAGCTTGCAAAAAAAATTGTTGAAGGTGTGTTGAAAATTGAAAACAGCTGGATTAACGGTCCGCCAGTTGGGAAAAAAAGACTGAGTAACAACATAAACCTTGGCTTTGATTTTGTTGAAGGAGAAAGTATGGTTTTAATGCTTAGTGACAAGGGAATTGCTGCAAGCACTGGATCAGCGTGCAGTACCAAAAGCCTTAAACCAAGCCATGTTTTAAGAGCAATTGGCTTGCAACTAGTAAAATGCCATGGTTCGCTAAGGGTTAGTTTGGGAAAAGGAACAAGTGCAAAAGATATCAATTATTTTTTACAGGAATTAAAACCTATTGTGAAAAGGTTGAGGGAAATTAGCCCTTTGGGAGGCAAATAAAATGTATTCAAAAAAAGTTTTGGAAACCTTTCGATTCCCGAAAAACATCGGCGAGATAAAAAATCCAGATGGGCTTGGAAAGGTAGGAAATCCAACCTGTGGAGACGTAATGTGGGTTTACATAAAAGTAAACAAGAACAAAAAGGGACAGGAGATAATTAAAGATATTAAAGTAAAGACATTTGGATGTGTTGCCGCTATCAGTACAAGCAGTGTGTTAACAACAATGGCGAAAGGAATGACTTTGGAGGATGCACTCAAAATTGACAAGCAAAAGATTGCAAAGGAACTGGGTGGCCTGCCGCCCTCAAAAATGCATTGCAGTGTTCTTTCAATGGAAGGTTTGAGAAAAGCGATTGAAGACTATAAGAATAAAAAGGCAAGCGCTGATTAATAAGTAATTCAGGCGATAATGTAATGACCTTAAAACAGGCTATAATAATAAGAACTGACCTTGGAATGGGAAGAGGCAAAATAGCTGCACAGAGCGCTCACGCAAGCGTTGCAGCACTTGAAAAAGTTACAACAGTAGCATACAATGCATGGGTTGCCCAGGGAATGAAAAAAATCGTTCTCAGAATAGGAAGCAAAAAAGAACTTCTTGACCTTTTCATGCAGGCAAAAAAGAAGTTTCCAACAGCACTGATTAAGGACGCCGGTCACACACAGGTAAAACCAGGAACTCCAACATGTATTTCCATTGGGCCTACAGAAGAAATTGATCTCAATCTTTTAACAAACGACCTCAAACTTCTTTAATTGCACAAGTGCAAAAAAATCAGGCGTAGTCAAATTCACCGGCAACCATTGAAAGACAATGTTGCTTAAAATCAGTTGGCTGTGTTGGAAGCGTGTTACAAATTTCCTCATCTTCAAGCTCAACAGCAACTGTTGCATGGCACATATACCGTTGTGTTTCATCATCTTCCAAAAAAGTGTCACAGATTGCAATCTTTTCAGCCCTAATCTGTGGATGTAATGGCTCAAAACACTCGTAAAATTTTGTTACTTTAAAGGGGTCAAGCTCGTTCTCGCTCTCAATATCTAAAAGTATTTCATTGCAGAGTTCAATCTTTGCAAAGGTTTCCTCTGTTTGAAAAACTGAGGCAACAGCCCTAATGCAATTAATTCTCATTAGCCTTTCCTCTATATTCATGCAATTTGATGCATCAAGTTCATCTCCTGCTTCATACAGCCAGCAAAGGTCACGTACATACTGTGTATCCTGTGTTCCGCATTCGTCTAAAATGCTTCCTTCTTCAACAGTAATAAGCTCTTCGCCAGTAAATCCAAATTCGTTAATGCTTGGAACATATTCTATTTCAGCAGGAGCTGCTTCCTGAGCCTGGTAAAGAACAAAGACAATTGCAGCAAGTGCAATAAAAACAAGCACTGCAATAATAATTATTTTTTGAGATTCCATCAGCCAATATTATGTCTTAAGGAATATTTAAGCTTTTTCAGTAAAGAAATTTGACAAACTGACTTAAAGAACTAAGATACTTTTATAAGCGGAAAAGTAGTAATAGTTGTGGTGAACCAAGCAGTGGAAAAAAGCAGTCCAAGACAGGCAAGTATTGTTTCAATCATAAGAGAAATGGTTAAAAGCGGTGAAAGCGAGGAAACAATTCTTGCATCTTTGAAAGAATTGGGCATAAATCAAAAGGATGCAAAAAAACTCTTACTTTTGGGAGAAGCAGACACATTTGCTTTGCTTCAAAACGAAATAAACAAAATGGTAAAAGAATATTTTGACAAGGAAAAACCCATGTTGGAAAAACATATAAAGGAAGAAATCAAAGTCGAAGAAAAAGCAATGACTGACAGGGTTGAAAAAAGGTCCTTGGCTGCATTTAAAGAAGACCAAAAATTTATTGAAAACCAGGCAACAATGTTTCAGGCACGCGTTAATCAAAGCGTAAAAAACATCCTGCAATTAAACCAGGAAACAAGGCAACAGATTGCAAACCTCGGAGGCCGTGTTTCAAACAACGAAAGGGAAACATGGTCTTTGAAGGACAGAATTTACGGAAGCAGACTGGTAAGCGTTGTAAGCATGATTTTGGTAACACTTGAAATAGGACTTGTTGTAACAACAATTGTACTTTTATTTACAGGATTTGGCGGCGTCCCATTCGAAATACTTGTAACCGCTGGTGCAATTGGCACAATTCTTGCAACAATGGTTTTTCTAATAAGACTAAAAATATAAAAAAAACATTTTCCAAAATTAGAATTGTTTCTCATTTGCTGCCTTAAATTCCTTCAACGCATTCAAAGCATCCTTTAACAAAACCTTGTTCCGAATTCCCTTTGTTTCAGTAAGCTTTAGCTTAAGCTCTGAAATCATGTCATCAACAAGAAGTCTCATAAAAAATACTTCCTTAAAAAAGCTTTAAAAGCCGTCACCGGCAACAACTTCAAACAAAACCCCTGTTTTCATTGCATGCTTTTGATTAATTGTAAAAAACTTGCCTGTGTTCTTCAACTGTTCCGGCTTTAAAAAAAACCAGCCCTTTCGCGGAATCTTCCAGGCAACCCATGGCTCACTTCCGGCTTTTTTTGCCCAATCCCTCAATTCACCAATTTGCCCCACAGAAATTGCAAGATTCTTTGCCTTCCTTGCCTTGCATTCAACAGAAACAATTCGCTTATTTTTAATTGCAATAATGTCAGGAGCAGGCAAAGGGCTTGTTCCAGAACCAGCAATTCTAACAACAGAAAAGCCCCTGTCAAAAAACAAGTGCATTAATTCCCTTTCAGCATTTGCACCCTTGGAATGGTAAACCATAAATATTAAAAAGCAGGAAGGACATAAAAATAAATAGGAAAACAAAAAATGAAACGAAAACCAGACCCGAGAAAAGATTTGCGAGACGTGAGCCGCAAGTTAAACGATTCAGAATATGCAAAAAAAGTAGGGCAGAACGTGCAGCTTAAAAGGCAGGAAACGAAAATAAAAATGCAAATAGCCCGAGTTGAAGCAGAATTAGAAAAGGCAAAGGCCCCCAAACGCGCAAAAATTCTAAAAATTCTTAAAGGTCTTAGAAAAGCGGCAGAACTTCACAAAACCACATTCTTCAAAAAATAGAAATTTGCACTTTAACAGGGACAAAAACTAGGCTTTTTAATTCTTTACTATACATAATTATTTTGTAGAATTGGGTCTTTTTGGGCAAAAGCCCTTTAAAGGCTTTTTAAAAAATTAAGAAATTAAGAATTTATCAAAATTAAGAAAGCCAGTATTAATTAAAAAGCATTTTATTGTTAATTGCTTTAAATGGTTGAAAAAGTTTTGAAAATCAAGGAAACCAAGCAAGGCATTTTGTTGCCTGTAATGGTTATCCCAAAGGGCAAAGAATTTGCCGTAATTGGTTTTGATGAATGGAACAGCAGCCTGAAAATAAGGCTGCAGGAAAAACCGGAAAAAGGAAAGGCAAACCAGGAATTGCTTAAAGAACTGCGCAATTTTTTTGGCGCAGAAGTTGAAATTGTTAAAGGAAAAAAACAGCGGGAAAAAATTCTGCTGGTTCACGCAGGGAAAAAAAGCGTGGAAGAAAGCCTTTCCAGCCTTTGAAGGCAAGAACTTGATTCTACACCAAAAAGAAAAGGTGATTTAAAAAATGGCAAAAACTTATCTGAGTACTGTAAAGTATGTTATAAAAACAAACTTTACAATTGAAGGAATAGTAGACAAGCATGACATAATCGGAGCCATATTTGGCCAAAGCGAGGGATTAATAGGCGAAGAAATGGACTTAAAAGAATTGCAAAAAAACGGAAAGCTTGGCCGAATTGAAGTTGAAACAGAAGTAAAAAGCGGAAAAACTGTTGGAATTTTAACAATTCCAAGCAGCCTTGACAGGGTGCAAACAAGCATTCTTGCAGCGGCAATTGAATCAGTTGACAAAGTAGGACCCTGCAACAGCGAATTTGTAACAACCTCTATTGAAGACGCAAGAAAAGAAAAAAGGAAAACAGTTACTGAAAGAGCAAAAGAACTCTTGCTAAAAATGGGAACAGACATGCCTGAAACACAGGAGCTTGCGGAAGAAATAAGGGGACTTGCAAGAACCTCTGATTTGAAAGAAATAGGCAGGGATAAAATCCCAATAGGACCAGAAGTTGACTCAAGCAGGGAATTAATTCTTGTGGAAGGAAGAGCAGACGTCATAAACCTTGTAAAGCACGGAATTAAAAACGTTGCAGGAATAGGCGGAGCAAAAATTTCAAGAACAATTATAAACCTTGTAAAAGGAAAAAACGTAACTATCTTTGTTGACGGAGACAGAGGCGGGGATATTATTGCAAGACAAATGTGCCAAGCAATGAAAATAGAATTTATTGCAAAAGCCCCTGACGGAAAAGAAGTTGAAGAATTAACATTAAAGGAAATTCTTTCAGCACTCAGAAAAAAAGAAGAATCTGAAAAAGTTCAAAATGAAAAAAGAATTCCTTACAGGACAACAAGAGCACCTGTGGGAAGAAGTACTGAAAGAGAACCTGGCACCAGAAGCCCTGGCAGAAGAAGCTATGGAATCAGGGAAAGCGCTCCAAGAGAAAGAAGCTATGAAAGCAGAAGCAGGGCATCTGGAAGCAGAAGCTATGGAACAGACAGCCCAAGAAGCAGAAGCTATGGAACAGACAGCCCAAGAAGCAGAAGCTATGGAGAAAGAACTGGAAGAAGCCCTAGGCCAAGAAGCGGAAGCTATGAAAGACCAAAGCCCAGAAGTAATTTTGACAGACCTAATGCAAGACCAGTTGAACTGCCAGTAATACAACCAAAAGACATTGGGATATACACAAAACCAATGCAGGAACTTGAAGGAAGCCTAAAAGCACGCTTTTTTGACACAAAAATGAAAAAGCTCAAAGAAGTCAACGTAAGAGAACTATTGAAAGAAATTGGAAAGACAAAATCCACAGAAGCAATAGTCTTTGACGGAATAGTGACAAAAAGGCTGCTTGAAGCTGCTGAAAAAAGCAAAATAAAGCAACTTGTCGGCGTAAAAAAAGGCAGAATTGAAGACTCGGAAACAGTAAAGGTTTCAACCCTTTACTAATTCCTTTATTTTTTTCCCTTTTTTTTAAAATGCCTTGCCGCAGGCTTCTTCAAATCAGACTCTGCAAAATCAGGTTTTACAACCCTTGTTTTGTAAAGGAAAAGACCCAAAACAAAAATTGCTGCCCAAAACAAAAGCTCAGCAATAGGCAAAAGCAAGGTAATTGTAAACTGCCTTTCGGTAATTCTGGGCTGGTCAGGCCTCAGCTGCAATCCAGTAATGTTATACAACGAATCCTTGCAGTCAAGATATTGCAGCATTGCAACCTGATTAGTCTGTGTTCCAATCTGCGAAACACAAGCAGGGTATTTGCTCATTGCATCCCAGGAATCAAACATGTGACCTGAGGAAACAACAAACATTACAACTGCAAGAAGCAAAATAAACGAGCCTAAAAGTCTTGGCAGAAAAATCCTGCTTTTTCCAAAATAAAAGAAAGCCATTCGAAATAGTAATGCATTATTAATATTTAAATGTTGGCTTCAAAGTAATTTTATAAGGACCCGTGGTCTAGTGGTATGACATCACCTTTACAAGGTGAGGGTCGCCGGTTCGATCCCGGCCGGGTCCAATAGCCGCCACAGCCGACTGGTCTGAGCAAGAAGCCTATTTCGCTTGGATTCAATAGGCTGGCTTCGCTTTGTTTAACAAAAATTTGTTCAACTTGATTTTAAAAATAGCTTTTTCCAGGAGCTGTATCGTTCTTTGTTAACTGTATTTGGTATTCCGGATCATAGATTTTAGTTATCTTATATTTTCCAGAAGTTTTGTGTTCTTTCCCATTCCAAGTGATTGTTTGTTCCAGAACAATTATTGTTCCCCAGTATAGCCACTTGCCACCTATATTGTGTACAAGAAATACTCTTGTTGGAGCAAGGTGGTATATTCTAGCGTTTGATTTATCGTGAAATTCAAAAACTTTGTCTCTAACTTCGTTCAAGGTAACAGGTTTTTCTTGATGTTTTTTTAAATCAAGAATATCGCCAGGAAAACCCTGCTCGGCAGTAATCTGTAAGGTGTCATTCAATTCAACAAAACTTCCCATTAAAATAATAAAAGAACAAGATGTTTTTAAACAAAATGCAAAGCAATGAACTTTGAAGAAGCAGGCAAAAAAAAAGCGTTTTGAAAAGGATTAAATAAAAGGTTTATCTTAGTTTATTCAATGGCTGAAAAAGGCAGAAAAATTTCAATTGATGTTCTAATGGAAGGCCCCGGAGGCGAACTTGTATTTAAAGAAGTTAAGGCAAGCAAAAATGATTTGAAGGAATTAATTGAGGCAAGCAGGAATCCTGTAATAAAACGCAATGTTTTCAAAGCAGGAAGTGAAAAAAAGATTAAGGTGTAACAATGGCGTTAAGAACAGGAATTGCAATCTTTATTTTTCTTATTTTTTGTTTAAATGCATTTGGACTTGAAATTGAAAACAGTACAAGAGTGCAGTCTGCAACCGTAATGATTACAATTGAGGGAAATGGAACGATTTCCGGAAATTTGCAGGGAAGAGAAGCAGATATAGAAGTTTTAAGTTTTAGAGACGGATATGGACAAAGGGTTTTGTCTTTGAGCGAAATTCTTGAAATAAACGGGAAAAAAATTAATGCTGTTGAAAAAGAAGACGAATGGGAAAATCATTATGCATTATTTAAAGTTGGAGAAACAGGTGACTTTTCCTACAAAATCGAGGCATTGATTGAAACAAATTCCACACCACCAATGCTTGAAGACTTTGACATTTCGCAGAAAATAAACGAATTTGAAGAATTTTCACAACCAAGCGAAAACATTGAATCCAACCACGAAAGCATTAGAACATTTGCATTCAACACTTTTGACAGCAACAGCTGGCTTGAAACAATTGTTGGCGTAACACAGTGGACTTACGACAACGTAGAATATGACCTGGGATATTTTCCAGAAACATATTCGGCGATTTCAACACTAAGAGAACGAAAAGGTGTTTGTGATGAGTTCGCCGTTCTTTCAGCCGCAATGCTAAGGGCAAAAGGAATACCGACAAGGGTAGTAATAGGGCTTAGTTTTAATCCAAAAGAAGGCCAGCAATGGAACAACCATGCATGGCTTCAGGCATTCAATCCAAACACAGGGTGGGTTTCACTTGACCCAACATTTGGAGAAGCCGGAACTGTTGACGGAACCCATATTACAAGAGGGATTTTTCCAGACCCTGAAGAATCAAGCATTTCAAAAGCAACCAGTATAAAAACTGCTTTAATAAATATGAGTGAAAAAAATGAGAAAGATGTAGAAGTTACTGCATTTAGACCATTTAGTGGAATTTTTTCAATTGAAGCTGAAAAAGAAACCATGCCTGCAAACCAATGGCACAATATTAAAATAAACGCAAAAAATATGGTTAACGGAAATGTTATAGGATGGTTTTCAATTGCATTGCCTGCAGAGTTTACTGCATTGAAAAAAAAGAAAATGCTGTTTTTTGAAAAAGAAGAAGAAAAAGAAATTGTGTGGAGTATAAGAGTTGACACCGAACTCAAAGAAAACGAATACCTTTCAGGAACATACAAAATTCTTTCACTTGGAGGTGAAATACAAAAAGAGCTAAAGGTATTGCCAGGAACAGACTTTCAGGAAGAAGCAGAAATTGTAATTGAAAACATTATTCCAACTGTTGAAAACAACAGTCTTGTTGTGGAACTAGAACTTGAAAACAGGGGAGCAGAACAAGGGCTTGTTGAAATAATGCTTGAAAAAACTTCAAAAAACCTTGAAATAGATGGCTTTGAAACAGCTTTTGTTGAAATAAAAATTCCTGAAGCAGAAAATAGGGCATATTCACTCGCAGTAAATGGACCAGGGCTTGAATTTGAAACGGAAATTGAAGTATATGAAGGAGTGCCATTGCCACTAGAACCACAGGAAACAGTGCCAGGCAACCTTGCAGAACAACTAATCCAAAGCAATGCTGATTTTTCATGGCTTTTTACAATTGAAACAGGCATTGCCGCAACAATAATAATAGGACTTGTAGTAATTGTGTTTCTTTTAAAAGAATTGTTATCAAAGTAATTTTTTAGGCAAATGGGGTTTAATTAGAAAACGCAGATAAACTGAGAAGCCGTGCCATCGAATGAAGAAAAGATGGCATTCTTGCTCGCGCCAGCCCCACGTGAGAGCTAGCGACCGTGGTCTAGTGGTTAAGATTCGACCTTGCCAAGGTCGGGGCCCGGGTTCGATTCCCGGCGGTCGCATAACCCATTGAGCGCAGCGAAATGGGTTCCGCCGTAATCGTGATTTTGGTAAAGGTTTTGCTTGCGAAGCATTTTCGCAAACCTTTGCTAAAGGTTTTGCAAAAGGTTTTTTGATTCCTGCGGGCGCAAATTATTAAATAAGTTAATAAAAATCAGATGGTAAAATGAACAGTTTGCCTATAACAAGAGAGGAAGCAATTGAATTGCTAAAAAGCATGCCACAATTGGAATCAGACATGAACCACTATCTGGAAACAGAAGCTATTATGAAAAGTCTGGCCAAAAAATTTGGAGAAGACGCAGATTACTGGGGAATGTTAGGTTTACTGCATGACGTTGACTGGGCTTTGACAAAAAGTGATTGGAGTGAACACTGCATTAAAGCCGCAGAAATCCTGAAATCAAAGGGTTTTGATGACGAGTTTGTAACAAACGTACAATCCCACGGATATGGCTATGACGAAATCCCCATACTAAAAGACAAAAAAAGAAACTCAAAAATACAACATTCACTTGCTGCGGCAGAAACCCTGACAGGAATCATTTATGCATACGCTTTAATGAGGGGGAAAAAAATCTCAGACATGAAAGTAAAGGGACTGAATAAAAAATTCAAGGACAAACGTTTTGCTGCAAACTGCAACAGAGAACTGGTAAATGAAATAGAGCAGGCAGGACTTCCAAGAAACGAGTTTTTTGAACTGTCAATTGAGGCAATTAAAAAAATAAAAACTCAAATTGGCTTGGAATAAAAGCTAACCAAAAAAAAATCAGAGAATCTTTTTTACTTTTCCCCAAATCTCTTCGCTAATTTCCTGCCTTGGCCTGATTCCTGTTTCAAATTTGCAGTCAATTGTTATCCAACCAGGCTGCTTTGAAAGCTTTAAATAAACCTGCCTCGTGGCTTCAAGATAGGATTTGTCTAATTCATGAATGTCTTTTTCCCTTGCCCTCGACTTCATTAAATTTGCTGAAACATTTACAGGCAAGTCTAAGAAAATTGTCAAATCAGGCTTGGGAAGTCTTCCCTCAACTCCTTCAAGCCATTCAATAAATTGCTGCCTTTGCACGCCCTCAAATTTTGCTGCCTGGTGGGCAATGTTGCTTGCAATATACCTATCACACACCACAATTTTTTCCTGTTCAATAAATTTTTCAATTTCAGGCATTGCATCAAGCCTGTCAAGGGAATAAAGCAGTGAAGCAAGCTCTGGCTTTACTTCCTCCAAAGAGCCAAATTCTCCGCGAAGATATTTTGACACAAGCTTTCCAAAAAAAGTTTCGTAGCGGGGAAAGGAAATTAAAATTGCCTGCTTTCCCTCTTTTTTTAGTCGCTCAAGCAAAATCTTTGCCTGAGTATGTTTTCCAGAGCTGTCACACCCCTCAATTGCCAAAAGTTTGCCGTTCATGCAAAAACAAGAGCGGGGAAGTTATTTAAATAATAAGCAGGGTAAAATTTCCTAAAGCGTCCGTAGTGTAATGGTAGCATCATAGCCTTCCAAGCTATTAGTTCGGGTTCGAATCCCGGCGGGCGCATTTTTCTTCCTTTTTTCTGCAGAAAAATTTTCTGCCGAAATAAAAGAATTAAATACTTGAAACCGGTATATAATAATAGAAATGAATCAAAAAGCACAAGCAGGTTTGGAATACCTAATAACCTATGGATGGGCACTGGTGTTAGTTACCGCTGTTGTAGGCGTACTTGTTTTTATAATAGGCACACCAAGCTCTAAAGTAACTTTTTCTTCTTTAGACCCAACAGCACTCAGCCTAAGAGGCGGGACTAGGGCAGGAGGAACAGTAACAATGGCTCTGCAAAATATCACAGGCGGAAAAATAACAATAACAGACTTCAGCGGATTTGGAGATGCATGCGAAATAAACGGCATTAAAACAGGCACCACAAACATTGAGTTAGAAGCAGGCGAAAAATTTATGATAGAATGCAATGATGTTGACGACACAGACCTCTTAACACCACTTTCAATCCACTACAAAGATTTTTCAGGACTTAGACAGGAAGCCACAATTATTGCAAACATTCCAGGAGGCACAACAGCAAGCCTGTGCGGAAACGGAGTTTTGGATAACGGAGAAGCCTGTGATTTAAGTGCCACACCAGATGGAACAGGGGCAAACATGACATGCCTTAGCAACTGCAGTGCAAACATAACAGATTGTGATGCAAGCCTTGCAAGGGCAGGAAACTATGTTGTGCAGCAGAATATCGATTCAGACAACTTTGGATTGGAGAATTGTATTGTAGTAACTGCAAATGACGTTTCAATTAACTGTGGAGGTCATACAATAAGCAGCGGCACTATTGATTTGGGTTCTATAAGATATGGTATAAGTAGTACTGGGCAAAACGCTGCAATATCAAACTGCAACTTAAGCGGCTTTGACTATGCAGGCATAAATGTATCTGGATGCAACAGCAGTTTAAGAAACATAAACATAAGCAACGGATTTTACAATGGATTAGAGGTTTACGCTACAGATTGCGGGGTTGAATTAGAAAATGTGGTTTCCTGCGATAGTGCAATAGGATATTGGGATATGACAATATCTATGAACAACTGTGACCTTCTTTTAGCCAATAATGTTGTAGCAACCGAAATCAACGCCAGTGATCCATGTAAAATAAAATTGAATGCCGCGCTCTGTCCATAGCAGTATAATCAGTGAACAAAAGCCGTTCAATCCTGTTTAAAAACAATTTTGGGCAAAGTTTTTTGACTGAACTAGGTTTTTTGAAATGGCTGGAAAGAACAAGCGAAAGGAAATTGCTTTGGAAAGAATTTACAGGCTTTTTGAATTGGCTGAAGCAGAATTTGAAAAGCACCCTGAACGAAGCAAACGCTATGTTGAACTTGCAAGAAAGCTTGGCACAAGAAACAGGGCTACAATTCCAACAGAGTTAAAGAAAAGGTTTTGCAAAAAATGCGGAGCGTTTTTGGTAAAAGGCAAAAATTCCGAATGGAAGGAAGCAGGGGAACTTGTTGAAATAAAGTGCAGGAAATGCGGTTATTGCTTCAAAAAAAGTTTAAAGCAGGAAAAAAAGAAGAAAAAGTAGCCTTTTTAAAGGTTTCAGAGAAGATTTACTTTATTGAGAGGCTTTTTTTCACTCCCTTTTTTGGGTTGAGCGAAAAATTGCTCCGAAAGGAGTATGGCATCGAGCATCAAAAGATGCGAAGATGGCATAATTTGCAGCTGGAATTTGCCGGCTATTGGAGGAATTTAATTGGGTGTATTTGACGTTCCTGCCTCTGCCTTGATTAAGGTTGTTGCAGCAGATTTGAAAAAACAAGGGCTAAAGCAGCCTAAATGGGTTATGTTTGTTAAAACAGGAAGCCACAGAGAAAGGGCACCTGACAGCCCTGAATGGTTTTATGAAAGAGCTGCAAGCGTACTTTACAGAATTTACAAAGAAGGCCCTCTGGGAACAGGGTCTTTGAGAAGTTATTACGGCGGAAAAAAGAGAAGAGGCGTAAAAAAAGCGCATTTTAGAAAAGCTGGAGGAAAAATCATCAGAGTTTGCCTGCAGGAACTTGAAAAACAAGGGTTTATTAAAAAAGACAAAAAGGGACGGATTATAACAGGCAAGGGACAAAGCTATTTGAACAAGCTTGCAAAAGAAACAAATGCATTTACAAAACAAGCTGACGCAAAAAAAATATCTGCAAAGGCTGAAAAAGAAAAGCATTCAGAAAAAACCGAGGAAGAAAAAAAGGTTGAAGCAGAATTGAAAAAACAGGAACAGGCAGGAAAAGACAAAGAAAAGGCAAAAGAAGAAGCCAAGAAAAAAGAGAAGAAAAAGGAAGAAAAGAAAAAGGAAGAAAAAACAGAAAAGAAATAAGATAGTGAAAAGAAAAAGGAAGAAAAAAGGCGAATAAGACAGAATTAGCTTGGGCGGAAGAGGAAATTTAATGGATTATGAAGAAATTAAAAGGCAGAAAATGGAGGAATTGAAGAAAAGACAGCTTGAAGAAGAAATGCAGGACAGAACCGAGGCAAAAATTGCCCTGGCAATAAGAAACCTGCTGTCCGAAGAAGCAAGAAACAGGCTGAACAATGTAAAGATTGTAAACAGGCAATTGTATCTCAAAGCAGTGCAAAGTGTTTTGTACCTTCAAAGTACAGGGCATTTGCAGGGAAAAATTGAGGAACAGGAGCTGAAAATGTTGTTGGAAAAATTAAGAAACAAAAAGGAAATTAAAATTACAAGGAAATGATTTTTATGGCAAAAAATAAGGATTCTGAATTTAAAGAATTTTTGATAAGCAGCAGAAAAAAAATCAGACCAGGGCTTACAAACGCACCTGTATGGGTTCTGCAAAAGGCAGGAAAAAGAATTTGGAACCCAAAAAGCAAAAGAACATGGAAAGACGCAGACCTAGGAAAGCTTTTTAGGAAAAGAAAGCACAGGGAAAAGGCAGCATTGAGAAGACAAAGGGAGTAATAAAAAATGGCAAAGGAAAAAAAGACAAAGGAAATTAAAAAGGTTGAACGTGAATTTGTTGTCGGGCTTCAAAAAGCCTACAATTGCCCAAGACCAAGAAGAGCCGAAAAGACAATTTTTCTCCTAAAAAAGTTTATGTTCAAACATTTTAGAGCATCAAAAGAAAACGTGCTAATAAGCAACGCAGTCAACGAATTCCTATGGAAGAACGGCAGAGAACACGTGCCAAGAAAAATTGAAGTAAAAGTTATTTTTATTGAAGGCAAAGTAAACGTTTTCCTCAAAGGTGAAAAAGCAACGCTTCCAAAAGAGGAAAAGAAAAAGGAAGAAAAGAAAGAAGAAAAAATGACAAAAGAAGAAAAAGAAGCAGAAAAAGAAAAAGAAAAGAAAAAAGACGAAAAAAAGCTTGCGGAAAAGGCAGCAGAAAAATCAGCCATCAAAAGAGGCTAGAGGAAATGAAAATTGAACTTGGAACAGTAAGGGAAACGCCGTTTGTAGGCATTTTTGCCCTTGCAACAGAAAAATTTGTTCTGGTACCAAAAGCAATTTCCACAAAAGAAGAAGAAAAAATTACAAACCTTTTTGGAACAGAAATTATAAAAGCAAGCATTGCAAACTCAGGGCTTTTAGGAGTTCTTTCAGCAGGAAACAGCAAGGGAATTATTGCAAGCAGTATAATTGACGAAAAAGAGGAAAAGGAAACGAAACAAATAGGAATTAAAATTAAAAAAATTGAAAACATTAGTGCAGTTGGAAACCTTATTGCATTAAACGACAGCAAAGGCGTTTGTTCAGGTGCATTTTCAAAAAAACAGCAAAAAGAAATAGAAAAATTTTTAGGAATAAAATTAAAAGAATCAACAGTTGCAGGCTCCGACCTTATTGGCGCAAGCATTGTGGCAACAAACAAAGGATTTATTTTAAACAAAATGGCATCTGACAAAGAAGGCGAAGAAATAGAAAAACATTTTGGAATACAAGGAGCAAAAGGCACAGTAAACGCAGGAGACTGTTTTGTAGGAAACAGCCTTATAGCAAACAGCCAGGCAGGATTTGCAGGAAGAAACACGACAGGATTTGAACTTGCAAGAATTGATGAAGGGTTAAGGGGGTAATTTTTATGACAGAAAAAATTTTTGAAATAAAAGGTGAATTCGATGAAAAAGGCGGCAAAAAACCATTTTCAAAAAAAGTAAAAGCAAAAACCGCATCCTTTGCAACCGAAAAAGCAATATGCCTATTCGGAAGCAAAAATAAAATAAAAAGAAACAAAATTTTTGTACAGGAAACAAAAGAGGTGAAAGCAGATGGCAAAAAAGAAAAATGAAATTAATAACACAGAAAATCAAACAACAGGCCAACCAAAAGAAATGAAGGTAACAGGCCAACAGCTAATGGACACCTACAGAAACGACCAGACAAAATTAGAAGGATTAGAAAAAAAGGCAAGGTCACTGCAAAAAGTAATCAACGAAATGATTACCGCAGTAGATTCTGTAAAAGGGATAGAAAAAACAACAAGCGGTGAAAACACACTTATTCCATTAGGAGCAGGAATTTATGCAGAAGGAAAAATTACAAACACCAAAATTCTAAAAAGCAGCCTTGCAGGAAACGTACTTGTAGACACAGACATAAAAAAAGTTGTTGAAAACCTTGACCAGGACATAAAAAAAGCAGGAAAAGAAATTGCAAATACACAAAGCGAACTGCAAAAAACACAGCGAAACCTGCAAATGGTTTCACAAATGCTGCAAAAAGGACAGCAAATGATGCAACAAAACCAAAACAAAAAAGAGCAGGCAAGCGACGTGAGCTAAATTGTTCGACCTTCTCAAAAAAAAACTTGGAAAATTTGTCAAAAAAGTAAAAGGAAAAACCGAAACTGGTTCTGAAGAACAGGAAACAAAAGTTACATTGGAAGAACCTTTTAAAGAACAAGAAGAAATCAAAACGCCGGAACCAACGGCAGAAGAAACACCTGCTGCGGAGGAAGAGCCGGCTGAGGAACCTGCTGAAGAAGAATCTGCAGCTGAAGAAGAGCCTGAAGAAATTGTTGAAAAAACAATCAAAGAACCAGAACAGGTTGAAGAACCAAAAGCTGCAGAAGAAATTGAAGAACCGGAAAAAGTTGTTGAAGAAATCAAAGAACCCGAACTAGAAGTAATTGAAGAGCCTGAGCCAAAAGCAGAAGAGGAAATAGAAGCTGTTAAAGAACAAGCCGAAGAACCTGTTAAAGAAGCAGAACCAATCGAAGAACCTGCACTCAGACCTTTGGAAGAAAAAAGGACATTAAAACCAAAAATTTCAATTAGAGGAAAATTCAAAGCAGCAATTACAGGTTCTGTTGAATTAAAGGAATCAGACCTCAAAGAACTATTATGGGAACTGGAACTTTCATTGCTTGAAGCAGACGTGGAACAAACAACCGCTGAAGAAATATGCAGAAAAATAAAGGAAAGGCTTTCAGGCAAAAAAATTGCAAGAGGAAAAAGTGTTGAAAAAATTGTAAAAAAAGAAATTGGAGAAATTCTTGCCTCAATGATGCAAACAGAAGAATACGATTTATTAAAAGAGGTCAGGGCAAAAAAGCCAAAGCCATTCAAAATACTTTTTTTGGGACCAAACGGCGCAGGAAAAACAACAAGCATTGCAAAATTGACACACTTGCTTCAAAGCAAGGGACTAAAGGTTTTGTGGGCTGCAGGAGACACTTTCAGGGCAGCAAGCATTGAACAAATGGAAGTACACGCCAGAAAACTTGGAGTTAGAGTAATAAAGCACCAGTATGGAGCAGACCCTGCAGCAGTTGCATTTGACGCAGTAAAAGCAGCTCAAAGCAAGGGCATTGACGTTGTTCTCATAGACTCTGCCGGAAGGCAGGAAACAAACAAAAATTTAATGGGCGAGCTTGAAAAAATCACAAGAGTAATACAGCCTGATTTGAAAATTTACGTAGGCGAAGCATTTACAGGGCAGGCTTTGCTGCAGCAGGCAAAAGAATATGACAAAATCGCAGGCATTGACGCTTTCATTCTTTCAAAAATAGACTGCGATTCAAAAGGCGGAACCACAATTTCACTGCTTTACAAAATGAAAAAGCCAATTCTCTTTGTCGGAACAGGGCAAGAGTACGAAGATTTGCAGACATTCAAGCCGGAATTCATCCTCAAAAAGATAATTGAATAAAAACCTGTGGAAAAAAGTCTACTTTCTATTTTGCATTGCATTATAAGAAGTGGAACCTTTTGGAAAAAAAATCCTTCAGGATTTCAGCAACTTGAAGGAAATGCTGCCTGACGCAATTGTCTTGTGGGAGCAATACCTTGTTTACAGCATTCCTTTGGGTGTTGCAAAGCAGGTTCAAAAGGCGATGGACCACGCTTTTGAAGGAATGAAGGGAGAGTACAAGGGTCATATCTTTGCCGGAAGTTATGCTGGCTTTAGCGCTGCAGGAATTGGAACCGCAGCAGGAAGTTTTTCCACTGCTTTTTCCTCTGCATCCGGAACCTCAGAAGGAGGCGGTTTCAGTAGCGGAGGCAGTGGTGGTGGCGAAGGTGGAGGCGCAGGGTAAAGTAAGATTTAAAAACTACAAAGGCTTTACTTGTAATAGATTTTATGTCTAGCAAAAAGGGTGCAAGAAATTTATTCAGCATAGACCAGTTTGTTATACTAATTGCCTGGTTTTGTGCAATTTTTGCAATTCTTTATCTTAAAGCGTACCAACTAATTGTTCCGAGCATTATAGCATTTATTATACTAAACCTTGCACTTGGACTCTGGATTAATAAAATAATTGGACCTGCAAAACTCAATAGATTCAGAAAATATCTTGCAAGCCAAACCATTTTCCTGATTATATGGTGCCCTGTACTTTGGTTTATCCTTTGGAGTGACAGACTAGAACTTGTCCCTGTATGGATTATCATCCTGGTGGTATTCTATATAGGAATAGGACTTGTAAGCTTCAAAAGTGTTTTCTTAGACCAAAAAGAAAAGAAAGTAAAAAGGAAGAAACATAAAAAGAAAAAAAAGTAAACACTTTACATCTTTTCAAGCCTTGCAATTCTGTCAGTTATTGGAGGATGGGTTGAAAAAAGACCCTTCATTAAAATCTTTTGCCCCTTAAGAGGGTTTGCAATGTAAAGATGGGAAGTTGCCTTGTTGGCTGCCTCCAAAGGCTCTTTGTCAGCCCCGATTTTTTTCAAGGCAGAAGCAAGCCCTTGCGGGTAACGTGTTAGCTGTACAGCGCTTGCGTCAGCAAGATATTCACGCTTCCTGCTTATTGCAAGCTTTATCAGCTGTGCAATTACAGGAGTGAGAATTGCAAGAATTAATCCAACAGCAATTGCTGCAATCATTACCATACCGCCTTCCTTTCCCCCGCGGCTTCTTCCAACCCCGCCAAACAAAAACATTCTAAGCAAAAAGTCACTTAACAAAACCGCAACCCCTACAAGAATTGCTGCCATAGTCATTAGCCTTATGTCATAGTTTTTAACATGCGACATTTCGTGGGCAACAACACCTGTAAGCTCTGCCCTGTTAAGCCTTGTAAGGCAGCCTGTTGTAACACATACAACAGAATGCTTTGGGTCACGGCCTGTTGCAAAAGCATTTATTGCACTGTCATCAATAATGTAAACATTTGGCTTTGGAATCCCTGCAGAAAGAGACATTTCTTCAACAACATTATGTAATTGCTTATACTTTTGTTTAGAAGCAGGCTTTGCCCTTGAAATTGCAGTAACAATTTTGCCACTGTTGTAATATGATACAATGATATAAATTATTGCAATTACTCCAAAAAGCAAAATAAACCAAAGGCTTCCAAAAATTATTGAAATAACCGTGCCCAAGGCCAGTATTATGAAAAAGAAAACAACAAACAGGAAAAAAGTTGTTCTCCTGTTTGCACTAATCTGGTCGTAGAAAGACAAGAAACCCCCTCCTTATCCAAGGTCGCTAAAGTCTGCCTTCACAACCTTTTTGTCAGCTACTGCAATTTCAAAATATTCCCTTGGCTTGCCAAAACCAAACATTCCTGCAACAATATTATTTGGAAAAACTGCAATTGCAGTATTGAACAGCATTACTGAATCATTGTAAAACTGCCTTGAGTAAGCAATCTTGTTTTCGGTTGTTGCAAACTCTTCCTGCAGGCTTTTAAAATTCTCGCTTGCCTGAAGCTTTGGATAAGCCTCTGCAACAGCAAAAATTGTTTTCAAAGCACCTGCAAGCATGTTTTCTCCTTTTGCACTTTGCGCAGGAGTTTTTGCACTCATTATTGCAGTTCTTGCCTGAGTAACCTGTGTCAAAACCTTTTTCTCAAACTTTGCATAACCCTTAACTGTTTCAATAAGGTTTGGAATCAGGTCAGCACGTCTTTTAAGCTGGACATCAATCTGAGCCCAGGCATTGTTAACGCGTTTTTGCTTGGTCACAAGACCGTTGTAAATTGCAATAAGAACTATTGCAAGAATTATTACAATAATCGCGATTACTATTCCGGAAATTAAAATCAAATCCATTTTTCAAAACCTCCATTAAATTAAATAATAAACTTTAATACTTGGAATTACATTGTTTAAAACTATTTGCTTTTCTTTCTTGCCTTTTTCTTTCTGCGCTTTGGCTTTGCCCTGTGCTTTGGCACATTGCTTGAAAGAATGCTTTTGTCCAAAAAGTAAAGGTTTCTGAAGCAAACTGTGTCAAAAACAGTGCTCCAGACAATGTAAACAACCATTCCAAGGAAAGCAATTATTCCGACAAGTATCAGCAAGCCAACAATTGCCCCGCCCACAGACTCCATAAAACCGGCCATTATTGTAAACGGAAGTAATAAAACCTGCAAAAGCATTCTAATGGCAACAACTATTATAACATAAAAAATTACGTAGGCAAGATTTCCAAAATAATTTGCCTTCATTAACTCAAAGGATTTTTTGATTGTGGCAAAAGCCCCCTGGTTTCCAAAAAAGGCAGCCGGAGCAATAAGGCTAAGCATTGGAGAAATTAATAAAATCACTAGCACAACCAAAAAGACCAAAAGCACTGCAAAAAACAAGGGAGCAATAAGAACGGTATTTGCTATGGCTGCCCCGCCAATTAAAGCAGGTAGTACAAAAATAGCCGGGGCAAAAGCAAGCGCAAACACTGCAAGAATAATAAGGCTTACAATAAGACTTATTAGAAAATAGGTGAAAATCCTTGGTTTTGTCTTTTGAAATGCTTTTCCAAGGTCAAATTTTCCTGTTTTTAAAAAGTCGTTGAAAAGATTGTACCTTAGCCCAATAAAGATTGCCTCAATAAAAGTTGCAATTATTATAAATACAATGAACAAAAGTCCAATTACTCCAATTGCACTACTGATAAAAGACATGTTTGAAAAAAGGACAGCAATATTTTCAATGCCTCCAACAGCAGTTATTGGGCCAAGAAATGCAACAAATCCAAGCAAAATAAAAACCAGAGCAATAAGTCCTGTTACAAGAACCTCAATAATAAGGATGAGAAAAAAATACAGCCACAGTGGCCAATTAAGAGTTTGCTTAAAAGATTCAGATATTGTATCAACAAAACCGACCATTTGAACGTCCCCTCTTAATTGTAAATTATGTTCAAAGAGGTATAAAAATCTATTCAATTCAAAAAAAACACAGTATTTAATTCTTTTCAAACACAAAATTGATTGGAAAAGGGGGATGCAAAAATGGCTCTTGGAGAAAGACTAAGAAATGCAGTGGAAAGCCTGCGCAAGGCAACAGTTTTTGACAAAGGCACAATAAAAGAAGCATCAAAAGAGCTTCAAAGGGCATTAATTGCATCAGATGTGGAAGTAAAACTTGTTCTTGATTTAACAAACCACATAGAAGAAGAGGCAGTAAAGGAAAAGCTTCCAAAAGGGCTTTCAAGACGTGAGCACGTGCTAAAGGTTACCTATGACAACCTTGTTGAACTGCTTGGCGGCACAGCAAAGAAAGCGCCGGAGAAGCCAAAAAAAATCCTGCTGGTCGGGCTCTTTGGTTCAGGAAAAACAACAAGTGCCGCAAAAATAGCAAAACATTATATGAAACGAGGAATGAAAGTTGGAGTAATTGCGGCAGACACATACAGGCCTGCAGCAGTTGAACAGCTTGAACAGCTTTGCAGCAAAGCAAAAATTCCATTATTTGGAGACAAAAAGGAAAAGAATGCAGCAAAGGTTGTTGAAAAGTCCCTGAAGAAAATGAAGGGGTTTGACTTGCTTATTACAGATTCCGCTGGAAGAAGCGGCTTTGACCCGGAACTGGTAAAAGAAATAAAAGAAATTAATAAAGAATTCAAACCAGATGAAAAATGGCTTGTACTGGGAGCAGATGTTGGACAGCTTGCAAAAAAGCAGGCAGAAGCATTTCACAACGCTGTTGGAGTTAACGGAGTAATAATTACAAGAATTGACGGAAGTGCAAAAGGCGGAGGTGCGCTTGCAGCATGTGCAGTAAGCAAGGCGCCGGTTTATTTTTTGGGAACAGGAGAAAAGCTTGATGATTT
The DNA here is from genome assembly GCA_017610205.1 of Candidatus Iainarchaeum sp. Lineage (GTDB taxonomy): Archaea > Iainarchaeota > Iainarchaeia > Iainarchaeales > JAFCCL01. Next base: position 22,326 of record JAFCCL010000010.1, read on the forward strand.
ACAGCGATTTGATGCCCAAAGATATCTTAGCAGAATAATGGGATACGGAGACCTGCAGGCATTGCTTGAAAAGGCAAAAGAAATTCACGAAGATGGAGAGTTAAGCCCAGAAGAACTAATGAAAGGAAAATTCAACCTTGATGTTTTTTACAAACAGCTTAAGGCAACAAAAAAAATGGGGTCCTTAAGCAAAGTTTCAGAAATGCTTGGCTTGAAAATGCAGGTCCCCAAAGAAATGCTTGACATGACCGAAGAAAAACTAGACGGCTTTAAAGTAATCATGGATTCAATGACAGTTCAGGAAAAACAAAATCCAGAAGTGTTAAACAGAAGCAGGATTATAAGAATTGGAAAAGGCTGCGGAAAAACAGAGTCTGACGTCAGAGAGCTAATCAAAAGCTATAAGCAAATGGCAGGGATGTTTAAAAGATTCAAAAACATTGACGAAAAATCACTGCAAAAAAAAGGCGGTGGCCTTGACATGCAAAAGCTTGTAGGAATGTTTGGCAAAAAGAAAAAGAAAAAATTCAAAATAAGGTAACAAGTGACAATTCAGAATAAGGCAACAAGTGGTATCAAATGACAATACGCAAACACAGAAAAGCACTGGCAAGGGTTTGGAGGGAAAAATTTGCAAGGCAAAAAAAAGCCAAAGTTCCAAGGAAATCAAGAGAACTTATAAAAGAATTGCGTGTTAATGTTCCAGACCACGGGCTAAGAATGAGGTATTATAATAGAACTATTAGAAAAAAATTAATGGGGTCAAAACACGATAGAAAAATGGGATACAGTAAACTTTTCCTGACACTTAAAAGAAAGTACCGGAAAGAAATGAAAGAAAATGGAAACGCAGATGTTGTTCTTACAAAAGAACTTCAAACACCCCCGCTTAATTTTGCACTTGAAAGGGCTTTTGATATGATATCAATACACAATAAAACAAATGGGGCAAAAAAGCTGTTAAGAAAAACAAGGGTGAGAAGAATTATTTACAAAATTTACAAGCAGGAAAGAATTTCCTTCAAAGGAAAGGCCAAAATTGAATTTACTGAAAAGGAAATAAATGATTTAATGAAAGTTCTTGGTGGTTCAGGCGGAAAGGAATTTATTGAACTTTTCAAGAAAAACTTGGCGGAAGAAGCTGGTTGGGCAAGGTATTATATCAGAGCCAGAATTGATCCTGCTTCAGTCCTTGCAAAATGGCAATAGTTGGGGAAAGAATTGAATGTTGTTTGAATTACTTTTAATAAGGCAGGCAATTGTTCTTGCAGGAAGCGGAGCAGCGGCTTATACTGATGCAAGAGCAGGGCTTATTCTTGACAAAATAACCTACACAATGATTGCTGCAGGAATTTTGCTGAACGTTTTTCAGCAAGAGTGGGTTTGGATTGCTGTTGGAGCAGTAGTTTTTGCAATAGGGTATGCAGTTTATTACATGGGAAAAATTGGCGGCGGAGACGTAAAGCTCTTTACAGGAATTGCTTTCCTTTTGCCATTTTACCAAGGGCAATTTTTTCTTCTAAATGCATTGTTTGCAGCATGCATTCTTGCAGTAGTGTTTTATTCAGTATACTATCTTTTGAAATATGCAGGAAAAGGCATTGATTTGAAAGAAAACAAACAAGGAATTTGCAAAGCAATTCTCTTCGGGGTAGTTATTGGAGCTTGGCTTGGAATTGTTTTCATTACACAGGTTGTTTCAATAACTGCACTGGGAATACTGGGAACTACATTAGTCCTTGCACTCTTGTTTCTTGCATTTGAAAAAGGAATAAGGCGGCAGTTTTTTCTCAAAAAAATCCACATAAGCAAACTTGAAGAAGATGAAGTAATTGCAACAGAATTTTTGAAAAAAGAAGTCAGGGAAAAGCTCGGATTGAAATTCAAGGGAGTGTTTGGAGAAGAGGAAAAGGCAAAACTGAAAAAGCTTGGGGTTACAAAGGTTCCTGTTTACAGAAACATGCCGCCATTCGGTCCATTTATTTTGCTGGGGTGCATTGCGGCAATGATATGGCCCGATATAATTGGGCTGATTTTTGCCTAGAGCTCTCCAATGTCTTCTTTCCAAAGCAGGGGATTTTTTTCAATAAATGATTCCATCATTTGCCTGCATTCTGAAAGATTTAAGTTAATTACCTTAACATTGTTCCTTTGCAGAAATTTCTTCGCACCCTTAAAGGTTTTGCTTTCTCCGGCAATAACTGTTGGAATTTTGAATTCAACCACTGCACCAGCACACATAAAGCAGGGCATTAAAGTAGAGTAAAGAATTGTATCCTTATAATTTTTCATTAAACCAGCATTTCTAATGCAAGTCATTTCAGCATGAAGCAGGGGATTGTTTTCCTGCACCCGCATATTGTGCCCCTTGGAAAGCAGTTTTCCGTCCCTTGCAAGAACAGCACCAATAGGAATTCCGCCCTCCTCCAGCCCCTTTTTTGCCTCCTCAATTGCAACCTGCATAAATTTATCCAACTTTAATCACGCCCTAAATTTTCACAACACGCCATTAAATCATCACAACAACTTTTGACTTTATTGAAAAAGTAATTCCCGCCATTGCAAGAATCAGAAACGCAAAAATCAGGAAAGGCAAATGGAGACCAAAGGATTCGGAAAGAAAGCCCAGTAAAAGCACGCTTACAAAACCGCTTATTTTCAAAGTTGCCTTGAAAAGCCCGGTCATTTCCCCGTCATTAACTCTTGGAGTTATATCTGTTATCAAACCATTTACAGCAGGCTGGATTAGTGCAACAATTATTCCAAGGACAAAGGCAGCGGCAAAGAAGACAACTGAAAGGGAATTGTCAAGGGCTATTGCAGCCAATGCAATGGATGCAATCACAAAACCAACTGCAATGACATTTGTTTTGTCCAAAGAATCTGCAAGTTCGGAAAAGAAAAAAGAAAAAAGAAACGGCAGGTTTATCAAAGCAAAAAGCAGGGAAATTTCAACAAGACCCAAATTTAACGAAACCGCATGCAATGGAATAAGAAACGCAACAATTACCTGAATTGACATCATAAAAAATCCAATCAAAAGCGTGAAATATCCTACAAAACCCAATTCCTTTAAATCTTTAAATTCTTTTTTAATAACCTTGTCCTGAACAACAACCTCTTTAATCGCTTTTACAAAAGGACCTCCTTTGCATTTTATTCTTGAAATTATCAAACCTCCCAAAATTGGAAACGGAATCAAGGCAAGCAAAAGCCACTGAATATTTCCCAAATTCAAACCAAAAAACAAAACTATTGGAATTACAATAAGCGGAGCAATAACAAAACAGGACTTGTAGACAGTAATGTAAAGACCAAAGGTTGCAGAGGTTTCTCCTTTTGGAGATTTTTCCCTTATAAAAGATTCTTCAACAACCCAGAAAATTCCTACAATTCCATGAAACACCCTTGCAAAGAAAAGCACTATAAGACCTGCGGCTGAAGAAAGGAACGGAATTGAAAAGTAAAGAAGACCAAGAACAGGGTATAAAAACATTGAGCTGACAGTGAATTTTATCTTGTTTATTTTGCCAGCAAGGGCACCGGCAGGAAGGTCAAAAAATGCTCCAACAATAAAAAATATTCCGTAAAAAAGCGATGTAATAAAATAATTTTGAACAATGCTGTGGACAAATATTGAAAAAAACGGGTCAATAATGCCCCAGGCAAGAACATAAATAAACATTCCAAAAATTAGTATTTTAACATCCTTTGGAATCTTTTTTAAATCACGGTGAACTCTCGTGTAAAGAAATGAATGAGTGTGGTGATGCATTTGAAAAGCCTTTTTTTAATAAAAGAAAGAGCATTTCTTTTAATATAATTGACTGTTTCGACTCACTCAAAAACACGAAAAATAATTATCTTAAACAGGAAGAAACGGCATAAAGTTTAATCTCTGATTCTGCAAATGTAGGGTCTTGAAATTGTTTTGCGACCTAAAAAAAAATAATTTAAAGCGGTTAAACGGAAGCAGACATTGTTTTCGGCGGAAATCTGTGCGAAGCGATTTTCATCGGAAACCCACTCTCTTTCAAAGTGTTTAAAAAAGGAAAAGAGGTAATTATTACAGTCCTCCAATTCCTGTGATAGTGGAGGATAAAAGCCAAAATCAGAGGTTTTTTGCGAAAAGAGAGCTGAACGTATATTAAGAGGATGGAAAGAATGAAAGCTTACAAATACAGGATATACCCAACAAAAGAGCAGGCAAAAGCTGTTGACGAGACGATGGAAAAATGCAGGTTACTCTACAATGAATTGCTTGCTTTGAAGAAAGAAACCTACAAAAAAGATGGTGTAGACCTGTCCAGAAAAGATTTATATAAGCAAGTAAAAGGAAATAGAGAAATATATTCGCAGGCCAGCCAAAACGTGGCTGACAGGATAAACAAAGCCTACCAAAACTTTTTCACAAGAATAAAGCGGGGTGAAAAAAAGAAAGGTTTTCCACGCTTTAAAAATTATGAAACATACAATAGCATAACACTGCCACAAATAACCAATACTAAAAACATAGGCAAGAAAACTTATTTTCCAAAAATCGGCTGGCTGAACACCAAATACCACCGGCAAATAACAGGAGTAGCAAAAACACTAACTGTAAAAAAAACCAAAAGCGAAAAATACTTTGTTACAATCTGCTGTAAAAAAACTACAGACAAGCCAATCAAAACAACCAACAAAGAAGTTGGAATAGATTTGGGATTAAACAACTTTGTTGCCACAAGTGAAGGGGAGTTTTTTGAACATCCAAAACCGATGAAACAATTGACGGAAACAAGAAAAAAACTAGCAAGACGATTCAGCAAAACAAAAAAGAAAAGCAACAACAGAAACAAAACAAGAGTAAAATTAGCAAGAGTTGATGAAAAAATAGCTAACACAAGAAACGATTTTGGCTGGAAACTATGCCAAACACTTATCAAAAAATATGGAACAATATATGTGGAAGATTTGAACATAAAAGGAATGCAAAAGAACCACTATCTTGCTAAAGCAATAGCTGATGTTTCTTTGGGGGACTTTCTGCAAAAACTTTCCTACAAGGCTGAAAGTGCCAGAGGACAAGTCGTGAAAGTAAACCCAAAAAACACATCACAAAAGTGTAGTGAGTGTGGCAGGATAGTGAAAAAAGAGCTGTGCATAAGAACACACAAATGCCCAAATTGCAGTCTAGAAATAGATAGGGACTTGAACGCTGCACGAAACATACTTATAATAGGTAGGATAGGGCAGGAACTGCCCAAATTGAAGCCTGATGGAGACGAAGCCACTACTGTTGGTACAAGTCAATGGCAAGCATTGTCAACGAAACAGGAAGCCTCCTGCGAAAGCTGGAGGTAGTTCACTATAACTAATCCCCAAAAGGTAGTAGCATGAAAATACTGGTAACAGGAAGCAATGGCTTTGTTGGAAAAAGACTTGTTTTGGCTTTGGAAAAAAAAGGGCATTCTGTAAAAGGGTTTGACACAGCCCAAGGCAATGACTTGCTTGACAAAAGGCAATGCAGGCAGGAATGCAAAGGCATTGAAGCAGTTTTTCACCTAGCAGCAGTACTGGACGAAAAAAGCCAAATGCTTGAAAAAGTAAATGTTGAAGGAACAGAAAACATTTTGGAAGCAGCTTCAAAGCAAAGGTGCGCACGCTTTATTTTCCTAAGCACAGTAGGAGTAAACGCCGGAGTGAAAGGAATTGTAAACGAAGAAAGCCAGCTTAAGCCAATTACGCCCTATGAAAAAAGCAAAGCAAGAGCAGAAAAGCTTGTTCTGGATTTTCAGGAAATGATTTCAATAACAATTATAAGAAGTGCACTTGTGCTTGGGCCAAACAAATACTGGCAAAGTATAATCAAACTTGCAGGCAAAGACTTTCCAATTATCGGAGGAGGAAAACAGGTTTGGCAAACAATCTTTGTTGACGACCTGATTAATGCTCTTGTGTTTGTACTTGGCAAAAAGGAATGCATTGGAGAAACATTTGTTGTGGCAGAACAAGGCAAGCCAACATTAAGGCAGTTGTATTCCGAAATCAGAAAACAGCTTGAAACAGGCGGAAAAATAAAAACAATGCCAAAACTGGTTGCAAAAATTGTTGCAGTACTCAAAGGCAACAAAGGAATTCTTACAACACAACACATTGACAGGCTTGCAAGGGAAAGAAACTACAACACAGAAAAAATTAATGCGCTTGGATGGAAGGCAAAGGTTGGAATGGAAGAGGCTGTTAATAGAACTGTTGAAGGATTGAAATGAGAACTAATTTTGTTTTTTTCCAGAGATTTGATTTAAAGCTTGCAATTAACATGAAAAGTTGCGGTCCTTCAAAAAGGGCATAATATGGCTGCAGTTCTTCTATGTGAAAACCCCTCTCTGACAGTAATTTGCAAATTTTAAAGGAATCTTTTCCAGGATTTAAACCAAATGTGAAAATAAGTTTTGAGGTAGGGCTCTTTTTTAGCAGTCTTAAAGATTCGTTTAAAACAGGAATTAGGTGCATTGGTTCTTGGTGCCCTATCAGACCTATAATTACTTTGTTTTGAGAGTCTGTTGGAAGACCTGTTGTTGCTGCAGATTTAGTGAGAATTTTCATGTTTTCAACGCCTGCAGTTGTTTGTATTTTTTTAGCAAACTTGTTCATCTCTGGCGAAATATCAACACAGGTAACAAATCCATTTGGCACAAAGTTTTTTGCCAAAAAAACTTCAGATAGTGCAATCCCTGAACCAAGAGAAACAATTCTGTCACTTGTATTTATGTCGGCAAACAAAGAAATTCTACTAATTTCTTGCTCTAATCTATTTGAATGTATCATTTTTGGGTAAAGAGGTGCAAGCCTGTTCCAAATTTGTTTAATTCTCTCCAAAGAAGTATTAGAGTCCACTAACTCGGCACTAAATCTAGATAAAACTTTTTTTGCTTGCGTACGTTCCTTTGAGGTTACTCTGCCAACAGCTCTTTCAAAAAAAGTTTGGAAGTTGGATTTTGATTTAGCTGATTGGTTAAGAGTTGTTGTTCACCGTCTAATCAGCTTACGCTTTTTTACCTTTTTTTTCTTTACAATATAAAAGAAATGGTATGAAGCAATTTAATCCTTTACTTTTTTGGCTTGACCTTACTTTTTTTCCTTTCCTGCTTTTTTTACTGTGTCTGTAATTGCTTTGAACTTTTTGCCCATTTCCTTTAAGTCGCCTTTGCACGATTCAAAAGCCGAACCAACCTGAATAATGTCAGCGCCTGCCTTGATTGTTTCATACGCGGCTTTTGGGGTTCTTACTCCGCCTGCAACAACCAGTGGGATGTCAATAATCTTTTTTGTTGCGGCAACCATTTCAACAGGAGCAGGCTCTGGCGCTCCACCGCCTGATTCAAGTATTACAAGTTTGCTTCCCATGTACTGGCCTGCAAGGGCGGTTACTGCTGCAAGGTATGCTTTGTTTCTTGGAATTAGCTGGGCTCTGCCCATCCAGCCAACTGCTTCCCCAGGCTCTATAATAATGTAAGATGTTGGAATTACCTCCAAACCCATTTGCTTTACAGGCAAGGCTGCTCCTGTTTGTGCACCAGAAATCCAGTATGGGTCGTTGCTGTTAAGCATTGACATAAAGTAAAGTGCGTCAGCATGCTTTGACAAGGTGTTAATGTTTCCGGGAAAAATTATTGTTGGCAAAGAGCTGTTTTTCTTTATTGCTTTCAATGACTCGTTTAATGACTTGCCCTGGGCTCCAACACTTCCGCCAACGGCAAAGGCATCAAGTCCGTTTTCTTCTGCCATGCGTGCAATTTCACCGCATGTTCCAGGTTCGTAGTTTGGAGGGTCCAATTGCATAAATGTAAGACCCTTGTCCTGCTCTATTTTTTCAAGAATTTTTTTGTAAACTTTCCCCTCAATCACTTAAAACATCCCAATATTCCTTGAGTTAATAAGTTATAAAAAGGTGTTTGTTGCCATTTCAAGAGTTTTTTCTAGACCCAGCCTGTTTTTATCCTTTCCTAGCAAAACAGCGCCATGGCCGGGAAAAAGGGCTTTAAAGCCTATTTTTTGCAGTTTTTTAAGGCTTTCAACAAGCTTTTGGGCGTTTCCAGAAGCCAAATCAGTTCTTCCAAAGCCCTTTACAAACAGGCAATCACCTGAAAAAAGAATTTCGCCTGGTTCAAGCAAAAGGCAAATGCTTCCGCCGGTGTGGCCAGGTGAATGAATTACTTTAAGCTTCATTTTGCCAAGATCAAGCTCTTGTTTGTCCTTTAAAAAAAATGAAACCTTTGGCAATTCTGTTTCTGGAAAAAATTGAAGGCATGCAAAATCAGTAAGCCCTGCATTTATTTTTCTTGCATCAGATTCATGCATTGCAATTTTTGCATTTGGAAAAAGGGCATCGCAGCCAAAGTGGTCTGCGTGACCGTGTGTGTGAATTATTAATGTTACTTCAACAGGTTCAATGCCAATGCGTTCAAACCCTGAAATCAATGCACCTACATTGTCACGTGTACTTGAATCTATCAGAACAATTTCCTTTTTGCCCCTGAGCAAAAAGCAGTTGCTTCCGCCATTGCTTGGAATGAAAGCAAAAATGTTTGGAAAAATTTCTGAAAACATTAAAAGAATTAAATAGTAAGAAACTAAAAAGGAAAATGGTAAGGCAATGATGAGGTTAACACCTGCTGACCTAACGGAATGCTGAAGAACTCAATTTTGGGCCTATTGTTCTATTTGTGGAAAAAGGAAAACTTATTAAGTAACTAAATTTATAACTAGCCATAATGAAAAATAAAAAATATGTTCCGGGAATTTTAGTGCTACTAATTATTGGGCTTGTTTTCATAAGTGGCTGCGTTCAGGAGGGAACAGAAACCGCGCCTCCTGTTCTTCCTGGAGCAGAGCCTCAGGAGGATAAACCAGAGGATTATATTGAACAAATGTCTGAATCTGAATTACAGGAATTGTGCGAAAGAGAGTCCTGGCCTCTGGAGTGTAGTATGGTTCCTGACACAAAAGGCAGAGAATTGTGCGAAAAATGCAAAGAACTAACGGGAGAAGGAACAAGAGAAGGAATAATAAAAGAAGAAGACATAACTCAGCTTACTTTTTTAGAAAATCTTGCTGCTGATCCATCTTGGAGCCCTGATGGAAGCCAAATAGTTTTTTTGGGTTTGGAGAAAAACTTGACGGAAGGCGGACTGTATACAATGAATGATGATGGAACCGGGATTACTAAAATTGCTGGCCAATGGGGACGCGACCATCTCTTCAATCCTTCCTGGAATCCGGTCAGCAATAAAATCGCCTGCCATGGGCCCTCAAGTGGTCAGGGGCCAGGAGGCGAGGGATTGTTTTTAGTTGACTTGAGTGGAGATCAAACAAAAAGAGTCCAGCTAACTTCACAGAGAGTGGAGTATGTAGGTTGGAACCATGATGGAAAAAAGATCGCTTATAACGTCTATAGAGATTATGATTCTTCTTCAAATGAATACGAATCTTCTTCGATATGGGTGATGAATACTGACGGAAGCGGACAAACCCAGTTAACTACCACAGCGGATGGCTTTTGCGCTGGCCCGTCTTTCAGTTATGACGGCTCGAAGATTGTTTATCTAAAAGGATTTACTACTACAATGGGTGGGTTAAAGCCTGAGAAAGCAGTAAATGAGATTTGGGTCATGAATAGCGACGGCTCGAACAAACACATGATTTATGCGCCAGGGGAGGGCATGCAATTGGTAAGGGAGCGAGCTTGGAATAAGGATGATAAAATTGTATTTGCAAGACATCAACAGCGCAGAGCCCCTCAAATCTGGGTTATAAACTCTGACGGCACTAATCCTCAATGTATACTCGATCCTGAAGCAAGCGGTATTCCAACAGCTATTTATGATGACTTGGTTTGGGATAATAACGGAACAAAAGTAGCAGCCACCAAGGTAATAGTAAGCGATGAAAGCTGGCAAATATCTACCTTTTCTTGGGGAGGCTGAGCACTACCTCATAAGAAAAGAATTAATAGTTGAATTATACTAATATTTCTACGATATTATGAAAACAGCAAATATCGCCCTTGCAATTTTTGCTCTGGTTATCCTTTTATTTAGCGGCTGCGTTCAGGACTGGACAAAAACCTCGTCACCTACTTTGTCTGGAATAGAACCTCAAGAGGAAAAACCAGAGAACGGTATTGAACAAATACCTGAATCCGAGCTGTGGGAAATATGTAAAAGGGAGAACTGGCCTGCAGACTGCAGTGTTGTATCTGGCCTGCAAGACAGAAAATTGTGTGAAAAATGCAAAAAATTAACTGAAACAGAAATTCAAAAAGAAGCAGGAAATGGAACAGCAGCAAGAGGCGAAAATGATCTGCCAAAGTATTCTAAATCACAAGACTGGGAAATTCCAAGCGAAATGTTCGCAGAGATAAAGATGGATATGCCTGAAGGAGCAGATGTTAAAGGATATTGTGTTGAAGGAACTAGTGTTCAGGAAATGATGAATTGGTACAAAAACCAAATAACAGGCTGGACATTAAAAAAAGAAAAGCCTGCTACAAAAATTCCTGAAACTGGAATAACAATAGGCATGCTAATCTACCATAAAGACACTGAAGGTATTGGCATAACTGTACTAAGCGGAACAAAATTAAAAGGCACGTGTTACACTCTGGCTGCCGGGTCTTGGTCATTGTTTGAAAAAAATGGCAAAGGCGGGAAAGAACCAGAAAAAGAAAAGCCCGCTGAAAGCACCACTACAAAGCAAGTTGGAGAATGGAGCAAGACATTCGGAGGGACAGAAGCAGATTATGCATGGCTAGTTAAGCAAACATCTGACAAGGGGTATATCCTAGTAGGAGGAACGATTTCTTTTGGAGCAGGTGACCATGATGTATGGCTAATTAAAACAGACAGCTCTGGAAATGAAGAATGGAACAAGACTTTTGGGGGAACAGATTATGATGATGCGCATTCTGTCCAGCAGACATCAGACGGAGGGTATATTATTGCAGGAAGTACTGTTTGTTTTGGCGCTGGAAAGTATGATGCATGGGTAATCAAAACAGACGGCTCAGGCAATGAAGAATGGAGCAAAACATTTGGGGGAACAGAAGATGATTATGCATATTATGTTCAGCAGACATCTGATAGAGGTTATGTAATTGCAGGAGAAACATGGTCTTTTGGGGCTGGAGGAAAGGATGCATGGCTTATAAAAATAGACAGCTCGGGAAATGAGGAATGGAGCAAGACATTTGGAGGGAAAGATGGCGAATGGGTACAGTCAGTCCAGCAGACATCTGATAAAGGTTATATTATTGCAGGAAATATAGCTTTTGATGAAACTGGTAATCATGATGTATTACTCATAAAAACTGATTCACATGGAAACGAAGAATGGACTAAGACATTTGGCGGAACAGGGGACGAAGAAGGAGAAAAAGTTCAGCAGACATCTGATGGGGGATATATTCTTGTAGGGGGGACAACTTCTTTTGGAAATGGAAGCTGGGATTTCTGGCTGGTAAAAACTGATTCAAAAGGGAACAAAGAGTGGAGCAAAACATTTGGAGGAACAGAAGCTGAAGGAGCGAAAGAAGTTCAGCAGACTTCGGATAAAGGGTATATTCTCACAGGAAAGACACGTTCTTTTGGAGCTAAAAGAGAGGATGGCTCCAGGGTTTGGAATGGATTGCTTGTAAAAACTGATTCAAGTGGAAATGAGGAATGGAGCAAAAATTTGGGGGGATTAGATGATGAGGAAATGTTTTCAGTTATCCAGATATCTGATGGAGGTTATATTGTTGCAGGAAAGACAAAATCTTTTAGTGATAATGAAAATTGGGATGTATGGCTTGTAAAATATGGGCCTGAAGAAAAGCACACTGTCGCGAGCCCAACAAATAGAGCCCTTGCATCGTTGTCCATGACTTCATCCACTGACGGCTGGGCAGTAGGGGATGACGGAACAATAGTCAGATGGGATGGCTCTGCTTGGTCAACTGTTGCAAGCCCCACAGGAGAATTTCTCCATTCAGTTCATATGCTTTCACCCACTGACGGCTGGGCAGTAGGGTTAATATCACGCACTGGCGGATGGGCAATGGGAACTGGCGGAAGGATAATCAAATGGGATGGCTCTTCGTGGTCAATCGCTGCCGAGCCCATGACAAGTTCTCTTTACTCAATTTACATGCTTTCATCCACTGACGGCTGGGCAGTAGGAGAACATGGAACAATAGTCAAATGGAATGGTTCTTCGTGGTCAACTGTCAAAAGCCCTCCAGCGAATTCTTTTTATTCGGTTTACATGCTTTCATCCACTGACGGCTGGGCAATGGGGTGGAATGGAGCGATAATCAGATGGAACGGCTCTACATGGTCAAGTGTCGCAAGCCCTACAAAAAGTTCTCTCTTATCAGTCTACATGATCTCCTCTGATGAGGGTTGGGCAGTGGGAGTCAATGGAGCGATAATCAGATGGAACGGCTCTACATGGTCACTTGTTTCGAGCCCCACAAAAGGTTCCCTTGCATCTGTTTACATGCTCTCACCTACAGACGGATGGGCAGTAGGGTATGAAGGAACAATAATCAGGTGGGATGGTTCTTCATGGTCAAGCGTTGCGAGCCACACGACAAACTCTCTTTATTCTGTTCAGATGCTCTCACCTGCAAATGGCTGGGTAGTAGGGTTTGGCGGGAAGATAATTCCCATTCCTCCGGAAACCAATAGTCCGCCAGTTATTGAAAACCAAAAAACAGAAGAGCAGAGTAATCCAACGCATCTGGCAACTTTAACACCAGCGCTTAGCTGGGACTATTATGATGCAGATAATGATGCTATGGAACAGTGCCAGATTCAAGTCGGCACCTCAAAAAGTGACAGCAGTTTATGGGATTATGCCTTAACCAGACAACAAGAGTTAGAGGGAGCTGTGCACAATGAAGCCTTTGATGACTTGGATAACATTAATTTTTCAAACCCGGGCAAGGCGTCTGTAGAAATTGACCCGCCTGGCCAATTGCATTACAATGCTTTGGCAGGGGGCGAGAGTTGGGGCAATATTAAATGGCAGGGATGGGAAATACCTGAAGATTATACTTTTGAGATTAAGACATATTTTGACCAGATTGGTGAAGGACAAATGTTTTACCATATTATCAATTCTGCTACGTTACAGTTTATACCAGGCTTTAAGAGAACTGGTTTAGTTGTGACCCAAGAGCATATAGAAGTGCCAAATCTTGATACTTTAAATTTAATTGTTCCCGGAGTTGTTAAATACGGGGCAAATGCCGAGTGGCAGACATGGAAATTTGTGGTTACTAGTGATACCTGGATGACTGCAAGTACTGATATTTATTTAACTGATTCAACGCACACTAACCAGTTAATGGCTGAAGATGTTCCATGCCCGGTTTCCCCAATTCCTGGTGGAGCCAAAGGACCTTTCATATCTTTTGAAACAAGCGGGAATACTGAAGTGCACATAGACTACCTTAAATTATATTATGATTCGGGAGTAAAAACCGTGGAGTTAATTCCTAGCGTAACTTATAGCGGTTCTGAGCTATTGCAGGACACCACATACCACTGGCGGGTTAAGTGTTATGATGGATATGACTGGTCGGATTGGGCTTACGGAACATTCAAGGCTGAATAAAAGTATGCAATCAAAAAGGGTTTATAAAATTAAGTCCTGTTATTATATGATGAAAATAAAATCTGCTTCCCAAACCTTTAATAATTATAGTTTGTCTGACATAGAGCAATCACAGAGTCACATTTGGACTTAACAGCAAACCAATAACATTTAAGCAATCATTGCCATTGGGTGCTATAGGCAATGATGAGGTAAATCACTATAGTGATGTATAGGGATTATAGTAATCTTTTTAAGGCACCCTCTACTTGCTTAGGTGTTAGCTTTATATTGATTGTTTGAAATCCTCAAGATCAAATGCTAAGAATCCTCTTTTCCTAAGTTTTTCTTTTCCCCTAATTTTTTTTGCAACCAAACCAAGCTTTAAGTTTGGAAGTTTTTTGTACAAATGACTTGTTTTCTTTTCAAGTTCGCTTAATGTGTTTATTGCTTCTTTATCTGTTAATTCACTCCACTTGAATTCAAAAGCAAAACTTTCTTTTCCCTTCTTTGCAATCAAATCAATTTCGTAAACATTTTCTCCTTTTTTCTTGCCTTGAATTTTTCCCCATTGCCGTTTAGCTTCCTTTAAATCTAATTCTTTTATTAAAAATTCTTTTGCAACTTCTTCAAAGGCTTTACCATAAACTGTATTCAAATTGCCCTTCAGTTTTTCCACAAACTCGTATTTCCTCGAAACATAATCAGAATAGTTTTTGTAAATCTCTGAAAACCAGTAGTGCATTAATGGGTGTTTAACTTTGTATATGCCTCTTTTTCCTTCAAAAGGCATTTCAAATTCAATTAACTCAAAGTAATCCTTTAACTCTTTAATCTGTCTAGTGATTGAAGTGGGTCTTGTATTTAAAGTGCTTGCAATTAGTGACGAGGTGTTGTTTCCATTAGCAATTGCTTCAAGGATAGAGTAGTATACCCCGCTTCTTCCGCCAAATTCTTGGGAAAGAATACTATTAACCTCGTCCTCTAACGGCGCGTTTCTTACAAACAAAAGAGAATTAAGGATTTCTTCTGCTTTTTTCGTTTGCAAACCAAAGTCTTCAATTGCAACAAAATACTTGGGGTAGCCGCCAAAAATACAATAAATTTTTATCAGGTCTTCTTTGCTTAACTTTAGTTCCTTGCCTAACTCCAAACAGGAGCTAAAACTTAAGGGCTCAAGCTTGGAACCTCTTTTGATTCTTCCGTACAACGGTTCTTTGGAACTCCTAAACAAATTCTTTATCAGACCAATCAATGAACCAGAAAGAATAATCAAACCAGGCCTGTTCTCATTCAAATCAATATATTTTTGCATTATGCCAAAAATAGCTGGATCTACAAAACTAAAATTCTGGAACTCGTCAAAAACAACAGGAGGTGCTTTTCTTGTCATCAGTATTTCAAAAAATTCATCCCAAGAATTAAGTTTCTCTAATTTTCCGACTATCCCATTTATTCTCATTATTTCTTGAAATTCATTGAGTAAATCAGCAGAAGTTTTGTTTTTATTGACAAAAAAATATAGCCCATCTTTTCCATAGCCCTGCCCTGAACCATCACTAAATCCCTGCCCAGAACCAACTATGCGAAGAAACTCAAGCAAGAGCCTAGTTTTTCCGACTCTCCTTAAACCAAACAAAGCAATGACAAAAAGCTTTTTCCTAGAGAGATTTCCAAGCTCTTGTAATTCTTTTAATTCAGCAGACCTATCAACAAACCTCAAATATATTCACCTACTGAATAATTCAATAACTGAATATCTATTTAAAAGCATTGTTTGGCCGAAAATCGGCCACATTATCTTTTAATGCCATTAACACCCATTTGCAACAGCAATGACGAATCTTATGTCTGGTTTTTGAAAAAAGAACGAAGTCAGGGCTTATTTTGTTTGGAAACACAAGGAATATAAAAAATAGTACGAGCAATACTTTTAACATATAATCTCTGAACATCTCTGTAGGCAATGATGAGGTTAAGACAATTAAATGATATAGGTAATTGATATTTTTTCTTCAACCACTTTTGTACCAAAATTTATTTATTATTTAAAGGATAAATATGTTTATGGTAATTAAAAAATTGCTTTGGTTTCATTTGTTGTTTTGTTGGTTCTTTTTAGCGGCTGTTTGCAGAATGTTAGAGCCCCTAATCCAGAGCTTTGTGATAAGGTATCCCAACAAAGCAGTAAAGATGTTTGTTACCACAGAACTGCCTTGGCCACGGGCGACGATATTTTATGCAGCAAAATCGTTGAATTGAATGAAAGAGACGACTGTTATATTGATTTGGCGGTTGGAAGAACCAGCTATTTCATTGATTAGGTGGAAAAATGCCTTTAACGCCGTTTCATCTCGGGCCTGCTTTGTTTTTTGGATTATTGTTTTTTAGGCTAATTAACTTGCCTGCTTTTTTGATTGCCAACGTTGTTGTTGATATTGAACCTTTCTTGATTTTATTCTTAGGTTTAGATTTACCTTTGCATGGTTTTTTTCATTCCTTTTTAGGTGGCTCTATAATCGTAATCATTCTTTCCCTTGCAATGATTAAAATGGATAAACCAGTTCAGAAAATAATGTCCGCTTTTAAACTTGGGCAAAAATATTCCAAAAGAAGCATTTGGCTTGCATCGTTTTCAGGAATTTACTTGCATATCCTGCTTGATTCCATACTCTATACTGATATTAAACCATTCTTTCCATTGAATGTCAACCCATTTTATAACAGCTCAATGTTTGCCGGGTTTGAAATATACAGCCTCTGTGTAATCTTGTTTATTTTAGGGCTTGCATTATATGCCTACAAAGCACTGAAACAGCGAATACAAAATCCAATCAATAACATTAAATCATTTATCTTCTATATTGTCTAACAGGCAATGATGAGGTTAACGACAAAAGCACAATATAGAAGATGTAGCTATTTTAAGAAAAAGTTCTTTTATTTACCTAAGTGTTTTTCGAAGAGATCGAGCCAGTTAAGCACCAGTCTTGTTATCAAGAAATTGTTTTTTACATGCTCTTTTCCATTTTTTCCAAGCTCATTTCTCAGTTTTTCGTCTTTCAGAATTTTTATTACGCTCTTGCTAAAGCACTTGGTTTCATTTGGCTTGTGCAAAAACCCATTTATGCCATCAATTACTTGAAGTGGAATCCCCCCAACGTTGGAAGCAACGACAGGTGTTCCTTTGTATAATGCTTCGCTTACAGTTAACCCAAAGCCCTCCCTTTTGGATTTCTGGACGACAACTGAGGATGCCCGCTGAACACAATTAACAAGGAAATCGTTTGCAACTGAAATCAGCCTAATGTCCTTGCTGTATCTGCTTTCTTTTGTTCTTTTTTCAAGTTTTTCAAAGAGTTTTTGGCCCTCGGGATCATCTAAGGCAAACTCGCCAAGCAGAACCAGCTGGCAGTCCAGCTTGCTCCTAACCTGTTCAAAGACCTTTACAACACCAATTGGGTCCTTCCACTTGTCAAACCTTGATATTTGTGAAATAATTGGCTTGTTCAGGTCTATTCCGTATTTGCTTGTATACTTTCTAATTACTTCTCCACTTGTAGTCTTGTTTTTTGCGCTCAATGGGTCTATGGCTGGCCAGATAACACTTTGAGGAATTTTTAAACGCTTCTTGTATTCGTTTTTTGATACAACAAAGTGGTCATATTTTTTAAGGAAAGTTTTTAAGTAATCCCAGACTTGGGTATTTGGGTTGGTTAGGTCAATATGACACCTGAAAATCCAGGGCTGCTTCTTTTTATAAAAGGAAATCAATGGCAAAGGCTGGGGGTCATGCACTATAACCAAGTCATGGTCTAGGTGATTAAAGCTTGAAAAGCGCTTGTTTGTTTCAAAATAAATCTCCTTTTTTCTTTTTGAGAGGTTTATGTTCGCTCCCTGCAAGGCATTGTGAAACTTCTTTGTAATTGTAAAGAAGTCCGGCGTCCCATGCAAAATCCGCCAGCCCAAATCTATTCCAATTTCGTTGAACAAAATCACAGTGCTGTTGAGCAGCTCTGCAACCCCACCACCCTGATACGTGGAATTTATGAAAACAATGTGCTTGTTTGCCAATCTTTCCGCTTTGTTGTGAATACTTTCAATGGCTTCTTTTCCGGCAATCTTTTCATATTTTTTCAGGTTCGGCATGTTCATATTATTTGGTGATGGTTGTTTATAAACATTTAGACTCTGGAAGCATCTATTCTTTCAATTTTTCCAAAACTTCTCGTACGCCTTCTGTCGCTGGCTTGGCTGTTACCTGGTTTGCCAACCTTTTAAGTTTTTTGGTGGCATTTGCTAGGGCAATCTTGAAGCCTGGGTTCAAGAACATGTCTTCGTCGTTTTCTCCGTCTCCAATCAAAACAGTCTTTTCAAGGTCTATATCCAAATACCTCATCACAAGCCTTAGCCCAAGACCCTTGTCAACACCTGTGGGAAGCACCATGGTCTCGTCCACGTTCTTGATAAAATTCAGGTCTTTGGCAAGCTTTCCAAGCGTCCTCTTTACCAAGCTCTCGTCATTTGCACGCACACTCGCTATAACCTCGCCTAAAGTGGTTCCCTGAAGCTTAAGTGCCCTTATCATTTCCCTTGCTTTTCTCATATGCTCTGTATTGATTACTATTGTTTTTTTTGTTAGAGGAAAATAGAGCACTGCTCCGTTCTCTGCAACCACGCCTGCCCAGCACTTGAATTTCTTGCACATGTCTCTAACAAAGCCAATGCTTCTGCCTGTTGCAAGAAACAAGGGCACATTCAAGCTTTTCAATTCATTCAGTAGCTTGGAATCAAAGTCTGTTGGGTCAAATCTTCGTTTGCATGGCTTGTCAGTTATAGTTCTGTCTAGGTCAACAACAATTGCCCTGATATCTGACAGGTCAAGGTATTCAATCCTATGAAATTCGTCTTTGATTCTCTTAATCGAGTTGTAAAGCATCAGGTGCCTTTCAACACCGTTCTCAATCTTAAAGTTTTTGTCAACCAGTTCAAGGGACTTTTTTGACATCTTTTCGCTCAGTGATTCCCCTCGCAAGAACTTAAATATGCTTGCATCGCCTTTTATAATCTTAACAATACTTCTGGCAGTGGCCTTTATGTCACCAACATCAACTAAAAAACCATTCTCGCCATCCTTTATCTGGATAGGGATGCCGCCTACCTTTGTTCCCACTACTGGCTTGCCGCAGGCCATGCCCTCAGTTATTGCCAAGCCAAAACCCTCATTCTTTGAACACAATGCTACGACATCAGCGCTGTTGTACAACTCTGGCAAAATGTGGTAGTCAATGGTGCCTGTCCAAAACACACTATTCTCCATACCAAGGTCTTTTATTAAATTTAACACTTTTTGCTTCAAAGCCTGCCTGCTTTTTGAAAGCTTGTTGCTCATCGAGTTGCCGCCAACAAAAACAAGCTTTGCATTAGGCACTTCTTTGATTATTTTAGGCATTGCTTTAATTAGCTGTTCATGGCCTGATTTTGGGTCAACTCTTTGAACGCTAAGAATAATCCTTGAATTTGCAGGGATTTTGTATTTCCGCTTCACAACAGCCTTGTTTATGTCCATTTTCTTAAAGAGGTTAGTGTTAGCAATAGGGTATATCAGCTCAGTTTTTTCTCTTGGAAGGCCAAGCTTTACAGCTACCTCTATGTAATCTTGGGACGAAAAAACGACCTTGTCATATTCCTTAAGGTGTTTTATTAAAAACTTGGCCAGGTGTTTTGACATGTTTTCTATAAATGGAATGTGCCAAGTTAGGATGCAGGGCATGCCCCTTGGCACATACTTGTAAGTAAACAGAAGTTGGAAATCATGGATATGCACTACATCAGCAGGTTGTTGCTCAAGCAATTCTCGCAACTCTTCGCCAAAGTACTCGTTAACCTTGTTGTACTCTTCAAAGCCTTCAATCTTATCAGGGGGCTTGTCAAATTCCTTCACATTGTAGTGGCATTCCTTATAAACGGTTTCCTTGAATAGGCTGTATCCCTTCATTATTTCAAAATCAATGGGTTCCCTTGGAACCCGGTGTATTTCGATGCCTCTAATCTCGTCCTCGTAATCTTCCTCGGCAAGCCTTAAATGCACCTCAACAACTTCATTGCCGTTCTTTTTCATCTCTTTCGCAAGGTTCAAAAGGTATGTGGAAACTCCGCCGATATGCGGATAAAAAGACTGACTTGCGTAATAGATTTTCATCCAGTCGCCTCTACGACTGCAAAAACAGTATGCGCAACTACACAAATAGAATCTGAGTCAGGATCATCACCTTCATCTGAATCTGAAATTTCCAACCAAAAACCCCGCTTAATTCTACTCTATTAACGAATTCTTTATAAGTATTACGCCATTGCACATTTAATTTGCTCGGACAATGCAGGTTTAAGAATTTGGCTTTCACAAGTTTGCGTTCTTTCATTTGCCTTTAATCTATTATAAACTATCCCTGCGTACTTTTCTGCTTTATCTGCTGAAGGCATTTCTATTTCGGAAACAAGTATTATGGCTGCAAAAATGTTTCTTGCAACAAAAGACAGTTTTAGGTAATAGCGGTCTTCTTCTTTGTATTTAAGAATGAAGTCTTTTTCTCCAAATTTATTTAATTTTGATATTTCTGCATCTTCATAATATTTTTATTCAACTAACCTTTTTTCAGCTCTAAAAGACCTGTTAAACCTTTCGCTTGGAACGAGACTTAACCCTAAGTCTTGTTGCCCAGTGGTAATAGGTAGTGGCTTCTCCAAAGCGCACAAAACAGAGTCATACGAAACTACCATTTGTTCGCCAAGAACTTTTTTGCTAAAGCTTATTTGGTAGCTTTTTACATTTTAGGGGGCATCGGAAGGTTTAAATGGGGGGGGTTATCGCCTACGTTTTTTAGGCAATGGCGAGGTTATTGTCGGAAAAAGCATAAGGAATGACACTAATTTAAGTTCCCTAAATGCCTCCTAAGGTGAATAGGGCATGAATAGACGAGCTTTTAAACGGTACATTCTCAGCGATTGCTGAACCTCGCCGCACTAAAGTGCGGGGCTTCCCAACCCAAAAATGCAACAGAAAAGCAGAAGCAGTAGTCAAAAAAATCAAATACTTTCTAAACAAGTTTGGAACCCAAAACATTGAACACGCAAACCAGCTACTTGAATTGTTCCAAAAACAGTACAACAACAGGCTATAGTTAAGATTAAACCATTTTTCGTTCAACTAACTATATAGTGACAAGCAAAAAAACGGGGTTATATGCGTTATCACATAACAACTAAGGAAGATGAGAAGGAAAGAGGACTAAACATACTTTAAGGGTAAAGCATTTAGCCCGCCTTTTTTTTAACATTATAAAGAGTTTCATAAGGATGGATGTGAAGAAGAATGAAAAGGATGTCAACTAAAATGGGAAAAGATAAAGGTATGAAACAAGATAAAATGATAAACGTTTTGCTGGTGGCAACCCTTAATCGACCGGTCAGGTCAGATCTTGGTTATGCCCCTATAGAAACGGTCATTTATAATATTGATAAAGGACTTCATAATTTAGGTCACCATTCGATTGTTGCCTGTTCAGGTGATTCCAAAGTTACCGGCGAACAATTAGTGACTGTCAAGCGAAGCTTTGGTGGGTACTGGAGTGAGGATACTCCAGAAAAGCGTAAAAGCATACGTTTGCACCTTTTTAAGGCATTGGAAAGGGCAGGTAAGGGTGACATCGACATAATCCACTTGCATGATGCAGCAATGGTAGAGTGTATTTATAAGGGGGTATTCAAAAGCCCGGTTCCAATCGTGATGACCCTACATGTCCCCGCTCAAGACAGGGGATCTTTCAAGCAGTGGTCTAAATCATTGACATCTTCTTCCAGGGTGTATTTTGTCCCGATAAGCAAATATCAAAAAAGGCAGCATTATGGCTTAGCAAATACCATGAACGTTATCCATCATGGAATTGATGTGGAAAACTACCCGTTTAAAAGTGAGATGGACAAAGAAAGCTATCTGTTTACTATCGGCAGAATAACTAAAGTCAAAGGACAGGATATAGCCATAAAAGTTGCAAGAAAAACAGGTTCTAAACTTATTATAGCTGGTAATGTTCAGAACAAAGCGAAAGATAGAAAGTTTTTTGAAAAATTAAAAAAGTCTATTGACCTATGTGTTGAGGCAGGCAAATACCCTGCTGATAATGATTATTATGAGAAGGTAATGAAACCATTATTGGACTGTGACAAACAGATTATCTACATCGGAGAAATCAGTAGAGAGCAAAATAAATTATGGTATCTGCATGCCCGGGCTACTTTATTCCCCATTCAATGGGGTGAACCATTTGGACTTGTAATGATCGAGTCAATGGCGTGCGGTACACCAATTTTGGCATTTAGAAAAGGTTCTGTCACAGAGATTGTGGTAGAAGGGAAAACAGGATTTGTCGTAGACTCCATTGGTGGTATGATTGAAGCAGTAAAACATATTGATAGTATCGATCCTTGTGTATGTCGGAAATACGTTCAGGATAATTTCTCTGTAATAAGTATGGCTCAAAAGTATTCAAAATTGTATCAAAAGATTCTAGGATCCTAATAATAGGATGTTCCGGTGGAGGAGTATATGAAGTCATACAGAATGATATTAATGGCTACCTAACTGCCCAAGATGATTCTGTGGAATTAACAAAAAAGATGGGTGCATTAAAATAGCAACTTTTATTAAGGTATTCACTCTGTTAGAACATATGGTTTCAAAAGAAAGAATAAAATCACTTTGGGAAACGAGTAAAAAAGTTATTTTGGACTGCTCACTTGAAAATGGTGCAATTGTTGCTGCTAACTCTGATAAGTCTTATTACCCAAAAGATGCTTATAATTATAGATATATTTGGCCTAGAGATGCGGGCTATATCTGTGTAGCTGCACAAGAAGCAGGCATTGACACCATACAAAAGCCATTTTTCGATTGGGTACTAGAAAGATCTGAAGGTTTCAAGGAGACCAATCTTCTTTACCAAAACTATTCAACAAATGGAACAAAATTTTGGTTGAGTTTTCAACCAGACCAAAATGGCACAATGCTTTGGGCAATTTATAAGTTCTTTGAGAAAAAAAAGATACCAAAAAAATATGTCACGCTTATAAAAAAACTCGCAAATGGATTATGCAATATATGGGACAAAACTCATTTTACAAAAAAGACCCAGGGTTTGTGGGAATACTATTACTGTTACCCTGATTTAGATGAGAACCATACTTATTCCTTGGCAGCTTGCGCTCAAGGCCTTAATCTAGCAAATAAGCTTATAACTAACAAGAGATGGGAAATTGTTTCAAAGCAAATGGTAAAGCAAATCCAACAAAGATATGCTCAAAAACTCAATTATTTTACAAGGACAACAGGAAAGATCAAGCTTCTAAAAATTGATGCATCGCTAATAGGTTTAGTATATCCTTTTGATATTGTAAAACCTAACGATGAAAGAATGATTAAGACAATTGAGATTATGGAAGCTAAAATTATGGTCAAGACTGGCCTATTGAGGTATGAATATGACACTTATGATGCTTGGGCAATTGAAGGTGGTTACAGAGGAAAGGGAGCAGGAAGTTGGCCTTTGCTCAATTTCTGGTTGGCAATTTATTATTATCAATCTGGAAACAAAAAGAGCGCTTTGTCATTGTATAATAAAACATTAAAACAATTTGAAGATTACATACCTGAACAAGTTTTTGATAACGATATACAACAAACAGTAAAACCTTTAGCTTGGGCACATGCAATGTTTATTCTTGCCACAAAAGAGTTGGGTTTAATATAAGTTCGAGTACGTCTTTGCTCCTTATTACATTCCTGAAACTAAGCTCGTCACTCTCAATCTTATGTCTTGTATTTTGGTCAGTATTATTGTAAGCAAGCATCATTTATTGGACTGTACCCCTAAACGGGACAACTGGTTAAAGCAATATGTATTTCTGGCCATTTTTCCCTCAAAAAACATTAATTTTAACATATAATCTCTATACATGTCTGTAGGCAATGATGAGGTTAACGCCTGCTGAAGCAAATGTAGATAGTCAAACTACGTTCTTTTAATGCGCATTAAACGGATGCTATTTATATACTTTAATGTGGATTTATTGTGTATGGTGATTGTATGAATGCTGACCTTGGTGTGCCCTATGAGGCAATTTTAAAGAAGGCAATTGAAAGAGGTTATGCCGGAAACCAGACAGAAGTTGTCAGGCAGGCTTTGCTCAATTACGAGAGAATGATTGACGAAGAAGAAAAAGAACTTGTTGCCAAAGCTATTAAAATAGAAATGGGCGAAGTAAAAGCAGGAAAAATCAAAACAAAATCCTTTAGTGAAGTCAAGAAAAAATTCAAGTGGTAAAATGAAAATACAGATTCTTGAAACCGCTGAAAAAGAACTTGAAAAAATAGCCAACCCCTTAAACAAACAATTCGGGAAACATATTGAAAAAATCGCCTCAAAAGAAACCAATAGACACCTGAAAAGTGGTTTGCCTTACTTCACTGAAAATGTTACAAAACAGGCAAGACTTATCTGCTATATTAAGGAAGAAACTATTTATGCGCTGCATTGCTTTGCAGGCCACAAAGAATACAAAAGATGGTACAGGTCATTTAAGTAAGAAACCAATAACTTCTACATAACGAATTGTTGTTTTCCTTAAAATCTTTTCTTATTAGAAATGTTTTGAGGAGAATTATTTTGGCTGAGAAAAGTGTTTTGGAGCAGATTGCCAAGAAGTCAGGCAAGCAGGCTGGTGAGATTGAAGACCTTGTTGAAGAAAAGAAGAAAAAGTTCTCTGGTCTTCTTACTGATTCAGGCGCTTCGTTTATGGTTGCAAAAGACCTTGGAATTGAATTAGGTCTTGAAAGCGTGAAAAGGATTAACATTGCTGCACTAAAAGACGGAATGCAAAATGTTGACTTGCTTGTGAGAGTAATGAAGATTTTTTCACCAAAAGAATTTGAAAAAAATGGAAAGCGGGGAACACTGTGCAATCTTATTATTGCAGATTCAACAGGGGAGGCAAGATTTACTGTCTGGCATGATGATGTGGAAAAAATTGCCAAAAAAGGAGTTAAGAGGGGAAGCATTCTTTTGCTGCACAACTGTTATGCAAAAGAATTCAATGGAAAGGTTCAAACAAGCCTTGCATACAAAGGAAGGTTTGAAGTAAACCCTGATGCAATATTTGCCGACCTGCCTGAAGCAAAAAGTAAAATTGTAAAAGCAGGTGAGTTGGCAGAGGGAATGAATGATGTAAGTATTGTTGCCAGAGTTCTTAGAATTTTTCCGGCAACAGAGTTTGATAGAAATGGAAAAAAAGGAAAGGTAATGAATTTTTTGATAGGGGACGAAACAGGTACAGTAAGGGCAACAGCCTGGAATGATTTGGTTGAAGAAGCACAAAAACTTGCGGAAGGTGAAGCTGTCAGTATAGACGAAGGTTATACAAAGCCTGGACTTAAAGAAGTTGAACTTCATTTAGGGTGGCAGGCAAGGATTTCAAAGGTTGATGAAACAGGATTGCCAAGCTCTGAAGAAATAAGAAAAGGTTCTGCGACAAGAAAAAAAATAATTGAATTAAAGCAAGGGGACAGCAATGTACTTGTTGAAGGAAAGATTATTACAGTAAACAAGGGAGCGTTGTTTTACAATGTGTGCCCAAAATGCGGAGGAAAAGTGCATAGGTTGGATGAAGGAATTGTCTGCGACAAATGTGGGGAAGTCAAAGAACCTGATATAAGGGAAGTAATTTCAGTAAGAATTGATGATGGAAGTGCACAGGTTGATGCAGTTGCATATGGAAAAGAAGCTGAAAAAATAATCGGGCTTAGTAACAAGGAATTGAAAAAGCAAAGAAGCGAAAGGGGTTCTGAATCAATGATTGAAGAACTGCAGGAATTGAACGGAACAAAAATAAGGATTGTTGGCAAAGTAAAGCAAAGCAACTACAGCAACCAACCAGAACTTGTCGCAGGAGTTGTTGAACTCGACTGATAACATATTTCAGCGGAAATCTACTCTAAAAAGTATTTAAAAAGCTTGAATTGTAATTATTCTAGAACCGCAAGTTGGCATGACAGAATTGCACCCCAAAAACAATGCTGCCAAAACCAATGTTTGCAGGAGGTTATTAACATGGGAAAAGAGAAAGAAATAAAGACTATTGAAGATTTGCCAGGAGTAGGGCCACAGGCAGCAGAAAAGCTGATAAAGGCAGGATACAAAAGCCTTGAAGCAATGGCTGTTGCATCCCCAATGGAATTAATTGAAGCAGCAAGCCTTGGTCAGGGGACAGCAGACAAAGCAATTAAAGCTGCACGTGACGCTTTAGAAATGGGTTTTGAAACAGCTGACAAGCTTGCTGAGAAAAGAAAGCTTGTCGGAAGGATTACAACAGGGAGCAAGGAGGTTGATTCTCTTCTTGGCGGAGGAATTGAAACCCAGAGCATTACGGAAATTTACGGCAAATTTGCTTCAGGAAAAAGCCAGTGGTGTTTTGAAACAGCGGTAACAGTTCAACTGCCTGTGGAAAAAGGAGGTCTTGGAGGAAACTGCCTTTACATTGACTCAGAAAACAGCTTCAGACCTGAAAGAGTAATACAGGTTGCAAACCATTTGGGAATGGACCAGGAAAAGGTTTTGAAAAACATTTTTGTTGCACGCGCATATAACACAGACCACCAAATGCTTTTGGCAGACAAAGCAGACGAAATGGTTAAAAGCAAAAAAATAAAACTAATAATTGTTGACAGCCTAATGGCACAATTCAGATCAGAGTTTGTTGGCAGAGGAACACTTGCAAACAGGCAGCAAAAGCTAAACAAGCACTTGAGAACACTAATGAAGCTTGCTGAAATGAACAACATTGCCGTTCTTGTAACAAACCAGGTAATGCAAAGGCCGGACATTCTTTTCGGAGACCCTACAGCACCTGTTGGAGGCGAGATCTTGGCACACGCAAGCAAAACAAGGCTTTACTTAAGAAAAAGCAAGGCAGACACAAGAGTTGCAAAACTTGTTGACAGCCCCTCATTACCAGACGGGGAAGCAATTTTTAGAGTAACAGAGAACGGGCTGGAGGACTTGGAATAAAAGCACGTTTCCTTTCTTTATTTTTTCAGTTTTTTTACTGTTCCTTTGTTTGCATCAACTTCAACCCTGTCGCCGTCCTTTAGAAGTTTTGTGGCGTTACCTGTTCCAACAATGCAGGGAACATCCAATTCTCTTGAGACAATTGCGGCATGGCAGGTTATGCCTCCTTCGTCTGTTACAAGGGCTGCTGCTTTCTCCATTGCCGGAATGTATTGCGGGACAGTCATTGAAGCGACAAGAATGTCTCCCTTTTCAACCTTTGAAATTTCAGACAATTCTTTGATTATCTTAACTATTCCAATTGCCTTCCCCTTGTTTGCAGTACTTCCCTTAATTTCATCACCAGACACCTTTTGTTCCTCAGGATGAAAGTGACCAAGCTTTTCTGCTTCCTTACCGAAAAAGACTTGAAATTCTTCATCAAGTTTTATGTAGGCATATGCTTTCAACCGTGTTTCAATTTCTTTCTTAGAAGGAATTTTTCCTTTTTCCAAAAAATTACTTATTTCTTTATAGTTTAAAGCATACAATTCGTTAAGAGAAAGACCTGCTTTTGAAGCAACAAATTCAAGGAAGCCTCTTATTAAAAACATGGCCTGAGTCCATGATTCTATTCGATAATTCCTTAAAAAAACAAATTCTCTCGCCATTCTGACAAGATCTAAGGTTCTGTTATCCAATTCAAGTTCTTGAACAAAATGATTGAATAATTGTTCTCTTTCTTTTGCCCCGTCAAGCATCTTTTTGAGTTTTTCTTCAGGGCCCATTTCCAATAAGACGTTAATTCTTTCCGCCAAATCAGCTTCTGCCCAAGGTTTGCCTGTTGGATCATCTGTTGGAATCCAGGAAAAGTTCTTCAGGTGCTTTGTAAGCATTTGCTTTATTTCCTTTCCGTGTTTTTTTGCAATTACTATCTCAAGCAGATTTTTTTCCTCTTGAGCAACAACCAGCTCTTGTTTTGGCATTGAAAAAATTAAAAAGAAGTCATTCAGCTTTTCTCCCTTACCTTTGGCTTTTGCAATCTTGGTAATTTCTTCTTTTAGAAGTTGTTCCAAAAACTTTTCCACTGGAAAAACGAAGAATATTACTGCCTGGTACTCCAAGAACTCCAAGGCAATTTCGTTAAAGAGAATTTTCAGTTCAGTGTTTGACAAATCCTTGAAGTTGGTGGCTGAAACCTTTTTTGCAACTGAAAGCATTTTTTCGCTTTTATCATAGCTTTTTTTGGCAAGGATTTGTAAAAAATCAAAATCTTCTGCAGTCTTTTCCTTCAGCAAAGAAATTGAAGCAGCTTCCTCTTTCTGGTCAGTAAACTCGTTGTAGTCAGCATCCTTCTTCATATTTGAGTAGGCAAAGTCAATTCCCAAAACTCGCTGAAAAATATCCTTGTTTGTGCCAGTTATTTGAAAATATTCAACAAACTAGGAAAACCTTCGCCTTACATTAAAATGCCATTTTACTTGATCTTGCTTGTCAAACTCCATAGTTCCCAAAAATAATGGCAATGCAAAGTTTTTAAAAAATGCTTCAACATTATTATTTATGTGGACTAGGTTGGGGTGGCAGCGGTACCTTGTTACCAGAAATCCGCTTTATGCTGGAACCGAAGCCCGGGAAGAGGTTTACTGAGTTGGACAAAATCACTGCGTTGTTGCTATGACCTTTTGTCCTCTTAGATTTTTTGCTGTTATGAATCCCGCCAGGCCCGGAAGGGAGCAACGGTGATAATAACAAGAAATGCTTTGGGGGTCGCGAAAGCAAGCGCTCACAGTGGCTAATTTTGTTTAATTTAGCAAATCCATTTTCGGGTGTGTTCACGCTTAAAAACCTTGTTTTGGTTATTTTTCCCCCTGTCTTGTCCCGATATAAGGTTCCCTCTAGAAATAAAGTAAGTTTGAGAGCTTCCTCAATAGAGGTGGAACCCTATATGAGGAAGCTCAATAAGAAGAAGATTAGGTGGATTA
>JAFCCL010000022.1 GCA_017610205.1 Candidatus Iainarchaeum sp.
TAAAAAAATGAAAGTTTATATTGTTGTGAATACAAAGGGCAGAGGCAAAGAAGCAATACAACGGGTTTTCACAAACCAAATAAAAGCCCTGAAATATGTTGAAAAATGGGAAGCATTAGGGCAAACAGGATTAAATGCTTATGTTTTTTATGTTGAGGGAAGAAAATGAGGGAACTTAAATCACCAAAAAGAAAAATACGCCCTTGTTTTAGTTGTGGTAGGGATTGCACAGGCAAACGCTGTTATAATTGCTATAATAAAATAAGGAAAGAGATTTGGACACCTGAAAAAAGACGAGAGCAAAGCCAAAAACTGCGAGGGTATTGGCATAAAGGAATGGTTAATGAGGTAGATGAGAGTTTGCTTACTGATTTTACTACAAGGTTTCAATATTTTTTACAAAAATATGGGGGGGTTGGAAATGGAATTAAATGAAAAAACCCGTTTGCTGATGGAAAAGGCACTTAAAAAAGCTGGCATAGAGCCAGATGCAATTGATTTGCTTGCGTTCTGGGACAGCCACTTGAATTATCAGGAGAACAAAAAAAGCATTTTAAAACAGTTAGGAAAAGAAGCCAAAGAGGTAGATGTTAAGGGTTTGGAAGAAAAAGCAATTAGAGAAGAAAAGGAAAGAGCCGAAGAATACGCAGAACAGCAATTCAATAAAGCAATTACCCGAATTACAAAAAACGCAAACCCAGAGGTTTCAAAGTATTACAAAAACGCTGAACGGTTTATTGAAATGGTTGCAAAGGGCTACGCTTCTTCACTAATTCTTGAAAGCGAGGGCGGGCTGGGGAAAAGCCACTTGGTTTTAAGAAAACTAAAAGAATTGGGCATTGAATTTGAATACAGGTGTGGGAAAATCACTCCACTCAAATTACATGAGGAAGTTTACCGTAACAACGGAAAGGTTTTCTTTTTTGATGACGCAAAACTATTGTTTGAAAACAGGGAAATAGTTAATTGGTTTTTACCAATTTTATGGGAAGTTTCAGGGAACAGGACAGCCGAATACATTTCATCAAGCGAAAAACTTGTAGTGCCTGAAAAATTTAAGGTTGAAAGCACTTTTATTTTTGCTTTAAACGATTTCCCAGAATACAATCCAACCCTTGAAGCATTAAAAAACCGCACACTATACTACCGCATTTTCTTCTCCTTTCCAGAAAAAATACAGTTGTTTTATGAGGTAGCTAAACAAGAATATAAAGGGCTTTCAAAACAAGAACGGTTTGCAATAGTGAATTGGATAAAAGAAACAGCAAACGAAACACACGATAACCTCTCAATTCGCACTCTAATTAAATGCTTTGACATTTATTGCTATGATAAAGAGTGTTGGAAGGAAATGGCAACGGATTTACTGAAGCCAAACCCATGCCTTTCATTCATAAAACAAAACGAGTGTGAAACCGCTTCAAAGCAATTGGAGTTATTCAAAAAAGAGTTTGGGTTAAGCAAAAGCAGTTTTTACCGCTACAAAAAAGAGTTAAAGAAAAGACAAGGCGTTCTGTTTTATGTATAAAAGTCTTAAGTTCCAAAAGACATCAAAAATGCAAGGGGGTGAAAAAATTGGAGTTTGAAATTGAAGCCAATGAAATTAAGGGAATAGTGGACTATTTGCTTGCCAACGATATACACACGGCAAGGTTTCAGTTTAACGCAAGAGGGCTATCATTCAAGGGAACAGATGCGAGCCAAATATCCCTGATAAGCATAGGGTTGCCAGCCGCTTCTTTCAAAAAATATGAGGGAAAAGGCGAGTTTTCAGTTGATTTAAGCCACTTCAAAGACGCTTTAAACTGTTTTGATAAGTGGGAAACAGTTGAACTTAAGGCAACTGAAGAAGAAATAGAAGTCAAAGACAGTAGTGAAACCATACGAATACCGCAAACCGTTGTTTCAAGCGAAGAACTGCCGAACCCAACAATAGAGCCATTGTTTCACGCAGAAATCAGTAGGTTAGGTTTAAGAACAGCAATAAAACACGCAAAGGTATTCAGTGAAGGCATTTTCTTCAAATATGTGGAAGAAGAAGGGCTGGTTGCAGAAGCAAAGTCAAGTAAGGGGAAATACAAAAAAATAATTAAAGTCAAAGAGAGTGTGAAAAACAAGTGCAACAAGTGTAAAAGTTTTTATTCAACGGACTACTTGGAAACCTTAACAAAGAACTTGAACACGGACACAGCAACCATAGGGTTTGGGAACAATACTCCCATGCACTTGACAGGCACAATTGGTTCAGCATACATAGAGTTTTGGTTAGCACCAAGAATGATGGAAATCGAAGAAGAAGAAACAGAAGAAGAAGAAACAGAAGAAGAAACACCTGAAGAAACTGAAACCGTGAAAGCAATAGCCAAATAAAAAGGCTATTGCCCTTTTTTCTTTTTCAAAATTTATCTAATTTCTTCCAGCAACCTATCAAACTTCTTCAAAGAATTCTCCAAAAAAACAGCTTCAACACTAACAATTTTTTTATCAGCCTGAAAATGAGGACGGCACACCTGAACACACTCATTATTCTCTTTTTCACAACAGTAATCCAAATAAAGCTCCTTAAAGCCATCAACCTTACTTCTTACCGTAGTATGCAAGCTCTTTGCTTTCTTATTAAAATCAACAGAAGAAACATAATAAGCAATTGGCTCTTCAACCCTAATCTTTGGGTGCACAAAATCAACAACACAATGCTCGGGTCCTTCGCTGACATCCTTAACCAAAAAACCCCACCTTTTAATCAAATCCACAAGTTTACTGCAACTAACCACTCACTTCACCCCATACAAAATAACAGCCAAGCCACCAGCAACAAAAGGAGCGGGCTGACCAACCCGCAAGCCAAACAAACCCATCAACAAGCCAAAGCACGCAAACAACAGCCAACGATGCCACTTCAATTCGTTCTTAATGACACCAAGCTCCTCGTTAATAACACTAATATGCTCATCTATATCTTTAATGTCATCCCTCAAAGCCATTCTACAAAACCACCCTATGAACTTCCTTCAAGTCCCTAAAAACATTATCCATTGCATCTTTCATGCTTCTACTAAAATGAACAACCCAATTACTCCAAGCGCCAAAAGTACGCTTCAAGCTATCAGTTCTATCACATACAATTTTCCAC
>JAFCCL010000016.1 GCA_017610205.1 Candidatus Iainarchaeum sp.
GTCGCTAAGGTCGATAGCACTAACCTCAATTTTTCCACCAGTCACATTCTGCAAAACAAGCTCGGCACTATTCCCAGAAGCCGAGCTTCCTTTTAGCATGATTTTTGAAGGGTCTGAGCTTGAAAAACTGGCTGTAGTAGAAGTTGGGTTTATGACAAAAACAAGCACTCCAACAACACTGGCAATTATTACCAGTGCCCAACCATAGGTCATTAAGTATTCTAATCCAGATTGTGCTTTTTGGTTCATTTGTTTCAATTAGCTTTAAACTCTTATTTATTGTTTTGCTTTGATTTTTTTTATTAAAGCCCGCTTGCAACAAAGTAGGTGAAAAGAGAGCAGGGGAGGAGAATTGCTGCGTACAATACTGCCTTTTTGCTGTTGCCCTCCTGGTTTGCAATAAAAAAAGAGGCAATAATTGCGTATTCCGCGATATAAATCTTGTTTGCAAGAAGCACTGCTTCCAAAGCAGCCTGCCTTGCTCCTTCGCCCTGTCCAATTCCAAGCAATGAAAATGCCTCTAAATCAAAGCCGCTTACAAGTCCTGCAATAAGGCCAAGGACTGCCGGAACAATAAGGCCCCCTGCAAACAGCAAAGTGTATTTTTCAATTACAAGCGAGGCATTTCTCTCCAAAAGAATTGCGTTTGTTTCAAGAATATCTGAAGCTGCTTCCCTAAATACTTTTCCCATGTCTGCACCTGTTTCATAGCCCTGTAAAAGCAATGCAACAGCTCTTGAAATTATCTGGCTTTTGTTTCTTTTGGCAAGCTCTTCAAGTGCCCTTTTTACGCTTGAGCCCTTTTCAATTCCTGCAATTGCAGTTTCAAATTCTTTTGACAAAAGGCCAAAGTCCTGTTTTGAAATATATGAAAGAATTTTTGTTATCTCTGTTCCTTTTGGAAAAATGCTTGCCTGCAGCAAGGCGTCTGGAACAAGCAATTCTTTTTTTCTCTTCCTCCATTCGAAAATGTATTGTTGAATGAAGTAGTTGAACATTGCTGGGGCGAGAAAACATCCAACAGCAACAATTGTTATGTAGAAGATTTGCATGTTTGTTGTGTAGCTTATAGCTATTGATGCAATGCTTAATGCAAATCCTGCAATCACTGCCTGTTTTGCAAAACCTTGCCAGCTGCTGTTGTTCATTTCAAGGGTTTCGCCAAAGCTGTTTAATGAATTGCTGCTGAAGAAGTATGAAAGCAGGTTGTTTACGTTTTTTTCCATTTTTTATTGCCTCCTTAGAAAAGCAAGTTGGTTGTTGGAATGTTTTTCCATTTTTATTGCCCTCTGAGAAAAACAGGTGTTTTGCCTTTTATGTAAAAGAGTACTGCAAGATCCAGTATTGGAAAGCCAACTGCAATTATCAGGAAAAGCTGGCTTGCTGTAAAATTCATGTGCAGTATTGCTGAGCCAACTATTGAAAAGCTTTGGAATAATGCCGGTACAATTGCTGAAACTGCTATAAATAAGAGGCTTAGCACTACGAGTTTTCCTGAGAACAGTTTGCTTTCAACTTTTTGCCTTGTTAGAATTTCTAAGGCAATTTTTTTAACCGGCTCTTCGCTTCCTTTGCTTCCTTGTTCAAATGCTGCTGCAAGCTGTATTGCTGCTCTTTTTACAAGCCTGCTTTCAATTCTTTCTGAAAAATGTCTTAGTGCATCCTGCATGCTTGCGCCTTGTTCTTTTACTTCTTTTGCCACTATGTTGAATTCGATTGCACTGCAATTGCTTGCTTTTGATGCGTGCTCTATTGTTTTTAGGAAGGGCACTCCCAATTCCAGTTCTATTGCAATGTTCATTAAGGTAAATGGAATGCTTGCCTCTACAAGTCCTGCGTATTGTTTTCTTTTCATTTTTGGGTAATAATGCAGGGCTGCAAATGCCGGAAAAAAGCAGGCAATTGCAAGAGTTGCTCCCAACAGCATATTGTTCAAGTAAAGGCCTAGGGCAAGCCAGCATGCTATTGAAAAAACAATTGCCTGCCTTGCGTAATTTCTTGTTTTTGTATCAATTTTTGTAATTGAATTAAATTTCAAAATTTGTTCGCCTTTTCATTTTTTTTTCATTGTTCTTTTTTTCCATTTTTTTCCAATTGTTTGTTGTTCAAATTTTGTTCACTTTTTCAAAAAATTCTTTCATTTTAATTTTGCTGCATTGCATTCCTGCAAGAATTCCTGCTCTGCGTTCAATTTCTTTTTCAAATCCTTTTCTGCCAAAGCAAAATCCCTGTTTTGCCTTTTCAAATACCTTTACACTCTTGCCTTTTCTTACAAGTTTTCTCTTATCATAATCAAATTTAAACAAGGTATTGCATTCAACTTTCCTGTTTTTTTCACATAGTTCGGCAACCTCTACAATGTGCCTTACTTCTCTGTTGCCTTTTTGGTCAATTGAATCCTTTTTTTCCATAACATTCCATCTTCTTTGTACAAGTACCAGGTCTATTGCTGCAAGGTCTATTTCAAGCACTCCAAGTGACCGCATTCTGTTTAAGGTTTCTTTAATGCTTTGTCCGTGGAATGTTGCATAAGAGCCTTTGCCTTGTCCTGCAAGCAGTGTGTCAATAAAGGCTGAAACTTCTTCCCTGCTTCTTACTTCTCCTATGATTATTCTGTCAGGTCTCATTCTGAGGCTTTCAACAATGAGGTTTTGCATTCCGACAGATTGTTCTTTTACTACGTTGAGTTTTACAAAATGTTTGTGCTGCACTCTTATTTCTGGAGTTTCTTCTACAACAATAATTCTTTCATTTTTTGGAACAAATGAAAGCAATGCATTCAAACTGCTTGTTTTTCCTGAACCTGTGTTGCCTGCAATTAGGATAGAGCAATCGCATTGCATTGCAATCCACAAAAATGCCATTAGTTCGTGTGAAAATGTTTTGTTTTCCAAAAGTTGTGTTGGTGTAAATGGCTCTTGTCTGAATTTTCTTATTGTAAGGCTTGGCCCTGAAAAAGAAACCGGGCTTAGGACTGCGCTAAGTCTGTTGCCATCTGGGAGTGTGGCATTTAGCACAGGGCTGTTCATTGAAAGCCGTCTTCCAACAGGTCTTGCCATTTTGTTTACTATGTCTGTTACTGCCTGCCTGTTGTTAAAAAATACATTGCTTGCCATCCAACCGTGTCTTGTGTGAAAAATGTACAATGGCTTGCTTTTTCCTGTTCCAACAACTGCAATCTCTTCAATTTCTTCATCTTTTAAGAAGAAATCAAATGGCCCAAAGCCAAAAAGATTGCTTTCAAGGGCAAGAAAAAGATATGTTGCTTGTTTTTTTTCAAGCAAAATAAGGTTTTGTGTGCAGTATTTTTTGAAAAATTTTTTCAAATCTTTTTTTCCTGCTTTTCCTTCCTTTTTCTGGAAAAGCCTTGCAACAGATGCCAAAAGAACTTCTTCCTCTGCAGTAAATTTGGGAAATTCGTTAATACAATACCTTTTTTCATTGCCTTGCAACTGGCTTTGCACTGGAAGGATATTCCAGCCAATCCCTTCCTCGTTCTCTTCGTTGTCTTCCTCGTCTTCTTCGCATTTTCTTTTCAATTCTATTTGTTTACGTTTGTCTTCCTCGTCTTCTTTGCTTTTTCTTTCTTCAGCAAAATCGGTTTCCAAAGACATTTTTCTTTTACACTTCCAATGAAGGAAATGCCTTGGTTGCAATTTAAACCTTTTGCAGTTTTCGACAATTAACTAAGGGTCTTGTAATGCTGGTGCTTGGTTTTTTTGCTTACTTGCTGGCTAAGCCTGTGTTAATTAAAAAAAAGAAAAAGGGTTGGGAAAAAGGCGTTACTTGCCTTTTCCCTTTGTTTTCATGTAATATGCTGCTGCACCAATTACTACCAGGATTATTATTATTATTGCAACTATTGGCAGTGTATAATCTACTGGTGGCTCTGGAGGTATTGGTGGTTCAGGTGGTGTAGTTGCTTTTTCAACACATGCGCCTGACTGGCACCATTTGTTGTCACCACAGCTTATTCCATCCTCGTAGTATTCGTAGTCGCATATTCCTGTTGCAGGATTGCATTCGCCTGTTGCACAGATTTGTATTTCGCATGTTACTCCATCGCAAGGGGCTACCTCTGTGTATGCTGTTACCATTCCTAGTGGAAGCAGTCTTGCTGTAACATCGGAAATGCTTTTGTCTGTTGTGTACCTGATTTCCGCTGTTCCGCCAACCTGTATTTCTGGGATGATGAATTCAATTATTGGGTCTGCTTTTAGTACTGTCATTGAATATTCGCTGTTTATTTGTGAAGCGTTTGATGCAATTCCTTTTGGAATTTCTGCAATTACTTTTACATTTCTCCACTTTTTGTCTGAGGTATTATGCACCTTTATTGAAATCCAGGTTTGGTATGTTGAGCCTGTTTCGGTTGTTATTTTGTCAACTGCAACTGTCTGGTCTATTGCCGTATTCTCTGCAACTATTGTTGCTGTTGCAATTTCTTCTGTTGTGAATCCTGCTTCTTCAAGCGTGCTTGTTATGTCTTCTACTGCCGGGGTTCCCTGAATTTCCACTATCAAAATTGTTTCAGTTCCTTCAACTGGTGCTGGTGGAAGTCCTGGGCCAGTTGGACTGCCACCTCCTGGGATAACATTGCCGCTTGTTGGAGGTTTTAGTGTTACTGTGATTGTACTGTTTATATCACTGATGTTTCCTGCATAATCAAGGCATCCGCCTGTCCATATTTGTGTTTCTTCCTTTGATGAACTTGCACGTAGTGTAATTGTATCAGTGGCATTAGTGGTCCATTCACTTGCTGTGTTTTGTTTGAACAGGTATCCTTCTATATTTGAGGCAACATTGTCGTCACAGTAGAGAGTTAAATTATAGCTACTGCTTTTTACTGTTGTAGCCGAATTCCCATAGTTTGTTCCGAATCTTGCTCTTGGAACATTGCTGTCGTTTACTGTAAAATTCAGCGTGCTACTGTTTATGTCCCATAATTCGTTTACATCAACTGTTTCTGCAAACCATTTATTTCCGTTTCCTTTTCCCATTCCGAATGTTTTTTTTGTAGTGTTTAGTATGCGAACATCGAGGTAGTATTTCCCTTCCTGTACAAAGTTGGTATCAAATTGTGCATTGCAATTGTAGTCCAGCCATGGATCGCTGCGAGGCGGTTCTGTGCATTCTATTTTCATTGGAGCTGCTTCGCCTGGAAGTACAGCTGCCCAGAGGCCATTGTCTTGTAGTTCAAAATTTTGGTCCCATTGGTTTGTGTCCTTTCCTTGTCCTGAACCATATGCTATATTAAGGTCGTTTGTCAGTCCTCCTTGATACTCACTCAAGAAAAAGTGGATATTGTAGTCTGCCAGCGTGAAATTATTGTCTACGTTTGTATCAGGCAGATATATGTTGAAATCTATTACATAGTTTATGTCAAGACTTGCTGGGCCATATTTATTTGCCAAAGTATATCCCTGTATCTGGAAATGATCTGCGGCGTTCAAGTTTGTGTCTGTTATTTCAATCAATGGAGGATTGAAGAAGACGTTTGCGTCACTTGAATCAAGAACAGACTGGTTTATGTCAGTTCTTTGAACTGTAAGATTGACATCAACTAAAAACTCTCCTGTTACGAAATTCAAATCATTTCTTGTCATGTCATAGACACAGGTTATCCAATCTGTTCTTGCCATATTCAAGTCATCATCCACTGTGCTTTCAAAGTAGCCGAATGTATCCCATTCATTGCACCTTATTCCATTGGTGTCAAACAGGTTTGTATCATTGATAATCAAGCCTGTTCCTGCGCCTGAAACTGTTGAAAAGTACAGTTCGGCAACCATTGGTATTGCACCTGCTGCTGCAATATTGTTGTCCATTGTGTTCAGGTCTTTGAATTTGAAGCTTATTGTGTAATTTGAGTCGGAACCATTTCTTGGCTTTCTTATTTTTTCTCCGCCGTTAGGTGCCAGCATTTGGATTGTCAGCGGGCTTGCTTCATAGTTTGAAAATTCTGTTACTTTAAAAGAAAGATTTCCGTCGCCTACATCGCTGTTATAATCCCACGTAGTAGAGTTTTCTGAAAGCGTTGTTCCGTCAAGGTTTGTGCATATGCTTGAACTGCATGGCTGTCCGTCTTTGAGAACAAATGGAATCCATGCCTTTTCCATTTTTACATTGTACATAAATATGTTTGCGTCTTCTCTTGCAAATTCAGGCAGGTTTGTGGAATTTATGCTTACATAACCTGACCTTCCGTTCATGTCTGTTGAATAATCTGCAACAGGTGTTTCCTTAAGGTTTACACCTGTATTGAACTTTACTTCAATTTCCCTTGTTCCAATATCATCAATAGCTGTTCCCATTCTTACAATTAAGTTGCTGACTGCGTTGAAGTCTGTGAAAAGGCGGCTGAACATTGCTGTGTTAAGGTCGTATGTGTTATTGCTGATTGTAACTGTTACATTCATGTCTACAGGCGCTGTTGTGATTTTTGGTGCTATGACAAAGACTGCATTCACATCTTTGTTTACTGATGAATATGCCCTTAATGTATTTAGGTCTGACCTTCCAATAGTGCTTCCTGCTGAGTTGCTTACATATGGAATGGTGAGGTTTACGTCAAATTCACCGTTTTCGTCTGCCCAAATTTTGATTCCGTTCCAATCGCCTGCTAAAACATTCACATCTGCAGCGTCAATTACCATACTATTTGTGTCCAAGTCTGTACTTGCCCTATGAAATACCCCAAGTAATGGAACCGACTTTCCTCCAAAAGCGTAAGACTTTGAGAAATTCATATCGTTTTGGTATTTCAAAAATGCTGAGCTAAGCCTCTCACCGTTTGCATCGTAAATGCTTATTTGCACGTTGTTATCTGAATTATCACGTCCTGATGCAAACCCAAATCCAAAAATTGTAATGTTTTGGTCAATTGCTGCCACTATATTACTGGTATTTGGAGTGTATACAAGTATCGCCGGTCCAATGATAAAGTTTCCGTCTGCAACTTTTGCTGCACCACATTTTGAAGCGTTATTTCCATTATTTATAAGTGGCCATATTTCCACCATGACTTCGTGCCCAACAAGGTGGTTTATTTGACCTGTTGATGGAACTGTAACAGATACATTAAAAGTGTTCAAATCATTCCCTACTCCGGCTATAAAAGATAAAACATTCACATCTCCTGCACTGGCACAAGGGCCTTCTCCGCTTAAATTTCTTGTGACAACATTTGCATCAATTACTCCATCTGAATTGAAACTTGCAGTTGAACCCTGTGAGGTTGATGCTAACACTTTTACATTCAAATCCACATAAATTCCACCATAGTTTAGTGCAATAAGGTAATTGAAATCACTGTTTATATCTGTGGCAAATGCTTCTGGTAATAAAACATTAAAGTCTTCTCCTTTGTTTGCATGCCTTGAATTGTTTACGTCCCAAGCATTCAAATCTTGAAAAATTGCGTTTGCGCTTGACATTATAAATATTAAAAGTGTCGAGAGCACTAAGAGTTTCATTAATTTATTCATAATTTATCCTACCTCCTACAGTGGAATTTGAACGTTTACCCCCCAAAGGGAACTGGTAATACAAACATCATTCTAATATATAAAGGTTTTTGCTTTGCATTTTTAAAAATGTTCCCAATTTTTTGTAAAATTCTGGAAATTGAATTTTAATAGAATTTTTTGTTTTTCCAATTTTTTTTTTTGAAATTTTTATATTTTTTTTTTGTTTTTTTTCCTTTTTTTTTTATTTTATTTTTTTTTGATTGTGTTGGTTTGTGGTTTTTTTTTACCAAAACCTTTAATAGTCGGGTGTTCTTTCTTATTTTTATTTCTTTAATATAGGGAAGTGTAATATATAAGAGTGTAATATAATAGAGTTCGGGTAGAAGTGTAATATATAAGAGTGTAAATATATATTAGAATGCAGGCAGGATAGTTGAATTATATTGGAGTTGAATTAATGCTTTGGCATAGTCTTGGTTTGGAGGATGTTTTTAAGCAGCTTGAGTCCGGGCGAAAGGGTCTTTCGTTTGGTTTGGCAAAGCAGAGGCTTAAGCAATTTGGTAAAAATGAAATAAGGCTTGAGAGGAAAATTTCTCCGCTGAAGATTTTTGCCGAGCAATTTAAGAGTGTTCTTGTTTTAGTGCTTTTGGCTGCGTCTTTTGTTTCCTTTGTTGTAAGCCTTTTTCCTGGTTATGAGGACAATTTAATCAATGCTATTCTAATTTTTGTGATTGTTATTGCAAACGGGGTTTTTGGCTTTTTTCAGGAGTTTAAGGCTGAGAAGAGTTTGGAGGCTTTGAAGAAGATGAGTCCTAATAAGGCAATTGTGTTGCGTAATGGGCAGAAGCAGGTTGTTGATGCTGTTGAGCTTGTTCCTGGTGACGTGGTTTTTTTGGAGGCTGGTGAGCTTGTTCCTGCTGATGCGCGTGTTTTTCAGGCGAGGAATTTGCATTTGGATGAATCGCTTTTGACTGGTGAAAGCATGCCTGTTAGTAAGCGTACTAAGGTTTTGCCACAGCAGACAAATTTGGCAGAGCGCATTAACATGGTTTTCAAAAATAGTGTTGTTACAAGCGGAACAGGGCTTGCAATGGTAACTGAAACAGGTCTTAAGACCGAGGTTGGAAAGATTGCTGAAAGCCTGCATGGTCCTGGTCAAAAGGCAACTCCGTTTCAGGTTGAGCTTGACAGGCTTGGGAAAAGAATTGGTTTTCTTGTTGTTATTGTTGTTGCTTTTGTTGCTTTGAATCAGTTGTTTTTTCTGAATGTTGACGGTTCTTTTGCAAACAGGCTTGTTATAGTTTTTTTGACTGCGGTTAGCCTTGCTGTTGCAGCTATTCCTGAGGGTTTGCCGGCGGTTGTTACCTGGAGTCTTGGTTTGGGAACGAGGCGGATGGCAAAAAATAATGCTTTGGTAAGAAAGCTTGCTTCTGTTGAGGGTTTGGGTGATGTTGATGTTATTTGCACTGATAAAACAGCAACTCTTACTGAGAACAGAATGACTGTTACCAGAATTTTTTCAAATGGAAAAACTGTTAATGTTACCGGAACAGGCCATGATCTTGATGGAAATTTTTTGCTTGGTAAAATAAAAATTCCTGCTTCTGAGTTTGAGCCAATTTTAAGGGCTGGTGCTT
The DNA here is from genome assembly GCA_017610205.1 of Candidatus Iainarchaeum sp. GTDB lineage: Archaea > Iainarchaeota > Iainarchaeia > Iainarchaeales > JAFCCL01. The sequence goes on from JAFCCL010000016.1 coordinate 9,107, forward strand.
TGTGCAATGATTCTGAGATTTCTTTTGATGAGGATAACAACAAGATTTTTGTAGGTGATCCAACTGAAATAGCGTTTCTTGTAAGTGCAAGGAAGGCTGGTTTTAGTGAGAAGAGGATTTTGCTTTCAATGCCACGAATTAATGAAATTCCATTTGAGTCTGAGAAAAAGAGAATGGTTACAGTGCATGATGCTGGGAACGGAAAGCAGGTTGTTTTTATGAAGGGCGCGCCTGAAATTGTGCTTGAGCATTGTTCAAAAATTTTGTTGCAGGGAAAAGAAGTTAAGTTGTGCAAAAAGAATGTTGATGAAATTCTTGAAAAAAACAAGTTTTTTGCTTCACAGGCTTTAAGGGTTCTTGGTTTTGCATACAAAAAGGAAAAGAAAGGCGGCAAAAAATTTGAGGAAGAACTTGTTTTTCTTGGATTGCAGGCAATGATTGACCCTCCGAGAAAAGAGGTAAAGGCAAGCATTTCAGAATGCAAGAGTGCTGGTATAAGAGTTGTGATGCTAACAGGTGATAACATTGTTACTGCAAAGTCGATTGCTGAACAGCTTGGCATTAAGGGAAAGGCATTGGACGGAAACAAGGTTCACAAGCTTACTGACGAGCAGCTTTCTTTTGCCGTTGAGGAAACAGGAATTTTTGCAAGGGTTTCTCCTGATGCAAAACTTCAAGTGCTTAAAGCATTGCAGGCAAATGGCCATGTGGTTGCAATGACTGGAGATGGTGTAAATGATGCGCCTGCATTGCATGCTGCTGATGTTGGGGTTTCAATGGGCTTGCGTGGAACCGATGTTGCAAGGGAGGCGTCTGATATAATTTTGCTTGACGACAATTTTAGCACAATTGTGCTTGCTGTAAAGGAAGGGCGTACTATTTTTGACAATATAAGAAAATTTGTAAATTATTTAATGACCTGCAATCTTGCAGAGGTTCTTGTGGTTTTTCTTCTTTCTTTTGGAGGCTTTATTGCCCTTTTTCCAGCCCAGCTTCTTTGGATTAATCTTTTAACAGACGGACCGCCGGCTCTTGCCATTGGAATTGACCCAGGCAATAAGGACATAATGAAACGAAAGCCAAAGAAAAAAAATGAGGGCGTGATAAACAAAAGGCTTGCTTATTTGATTGCAGGAATTGGGGTTTGGATGACAATTCTTTTAATAGGAGTTTTCTTTATTGGATTTTCCTTTGGAGGAATTGTTCTTGCCCAAACAATGCTTTTCACAGGCTTTATCTTATACGAATTTGTCAGAATTGTAGTAATAAGGCAACAGGAGCATATTGGGCTTTTTGAAAACAAGTGGCTTGTTTACGCAGTTGGCTTTTCTTTGTTTTTACAATTACTGCTTTTGTACACGCCTTTAAGCAGCCTTTTTTCACTGGTTCAGCTTAGCTTGTTTCCAATCACACAGCTTGAAATATTCTTTTGGTCAGTACTCTTAGGCGGCGTGGCAATTGGCTGGATTGGGGCGTTTGTAATAACAAAGCTTGTTGTAAGTGCAACACCTACTCAAAACTGAAAAAGATGGCGTATCTTTTGTTTCTGTTGCCACAATAGCCCCGGAGAGATTCGAACTCTCGTCACTGCGCCCAGAACGCAGTATGCTTGGCCTCTACACTACGGGGCTTTGAAACATGTTATATAATTTATAAAACAAATAATATTAAAAAGCTTCAAAAAATATTAAAAATCTTTAAATAATATTAAAAAATTTTCAAAAAAAACCCTGTTGGAATTATTCAATTTCAACGCTTTTTTTCCATTCCGTTTCAACATTTTTTTTTTCATTCAATTTCAATGCTTTTTTTTTCATTCAATTTCAATGCTTTTTTTTCATTCAATTTCAATGCTTTTTTCACTTCTTGTTATTGAATCAAGGCACCTGCATTCAATTTTTTCACCCAAAATTCTCGCACTTATTGTTATATCAAATCCTTCTTTTGCACATGCTGGTTCGCATTTCTCAACTATCTGCTGGTTAAAAATGTATACTGGCAGGGCAATTGCAAGATAGCAAACAATGGCTATTACAGCAATCTTTTCTAACTTCATAAAGGTCACTTGCTTTAAAAAAAGCCTATTTGCCAAAATTTCTTTTCCTTAATTCAAAGTCGTTTATTGCCTCTGCCAAATCATCTTTGCTAAATTCTGGCCAGTAGCTTTTGCAAAAATAGAGTTCACTGTAACCTGTTTGAAACGGCAAAAATCCAGAAGTTCTTTTTTCTCCGCTTGTTCTTATTACAAGGTCAGGATTTCTTAAATCAGAGTAAAGATATTTTTCAAAACTTTTTTCGTTAATGTCATCCAAGCAAATCTTGTTTTCTTGCACGTCCAAAGCAATCTTTTTTGCAGCGTCAACAATTTCAGCCCTTCCACTGTATCCAAGCGCAAGGTTAATTGTACTTGACTTGAATTCCCTTGTAATGTCCTCTGCCTTTCCAATTTTTTCAAAAAGCTTTTTTGGCAAAAGATTAAGCCTTCCAAAAAAACGCAGTCTTATTTGCTTTTTCTCAAAATACCCAGAGCTTTTAACCCTGTCAAGTTCTTTGTCAAAAATTCTAAACAAAAGACTTAATTCAGCCTTTCTTTTCTGCATGTTTTCAAGGGAAAGCATCCAAAATGTTCCACTTTTTACTTTTGGATAATCCTCAAGCCAGTGCATTACATTCCAAGCCTTTTGTGTTCCCTGCTGGTATGCACTAAAAAAATTAATTCCGGCATTTCTTGCAAAACGCCTGTTTCCGTCAGGAATAAATGCAATAGATTCAAGCATTTGAAAAATACACTTCCACAGTTAAACGACTTACCTTATCTATTAACTAAAACACTGAATTCCTTTAAAAAATTACTGTCCCCTGTACGATTTGATGATTGTAACAATTGCCTTGTTTTTTTACAAGGCAAGAATTAAATAATGCAATTGCCTTAATATAACGGTTTTCAAATGACTAAAATAACCGAGAAAAAAAAAGAACAAATGGCTGAAATAGTTTCCGACCTCAAAGCAAAAATGGCAGAACTTGACGAGCTTGGAAAAAAAATCAAACTGGAAGGAAGGCTTGTTTCCCCAGGCAAAACAAAACAAATTCTTGAAGAAATAAAAGTTCCTCCACTAAAGCTTCTCAAAGAACACTAAAAAAATCAGCAAAATTCCAACCCTTCAAAAAAAAAATTCAAAAAATTCAAAAAAATCAAAAAAAACGAAAAAAATTCAAAAAAAAACGAAAAAAATTCAAAAAAAGGCTGATTCAAAATGCTTTCAAACAAAACAACCAAAAAAAAAATAATTGCCAAAACATTCCTTGCAGAAACCCACTGGCAAAAAATGAAAGGACTAATGTTTGAAGACGCAAAAAAATTCAACTACGGCCTGATATTCTGCCTGCCACGTGAATCAATTGCAAACGCAACAATTCACATGCTTTTTGTGTTCTTTCCAATTGACATAATATACCTTGACAAAAACAAAAAAGTTACAGACCTTGCAAAAAACATTCTCCCCTTCTCGCTTGGATATACTCCAAAAAAGCCAAGCAAATACTTTATAGAACTACCTGCAGGAAAAAGCAAAGGCACCAAAATCGGAGACGAACTTCACTGGTAGCCGCCACGCCCGGCTGGTGCGAGAGCCGCCACTGCCGGCTGGTCAGAGTGCCATCTTCGCTTTGGCTTGATGACACGATTTTGACTATAGCAATCGCGCTTTGTAGCCGCAAACAAGGCTAGCAATATAATTTCCTCATTTTATCATGATCCAAACACCATTGCAGTGCCGTTGTAGTCAAGGTACATCTCCCCAAACCATATTCTGTTTAAGTCTGGTTCTATTGACACACCATTGTCTGTTCCAGTTTGAGTTATGTTCAAATCTCCTTCTATTAAAGTGTTGCCCATTATGTTTACGTCTCCAATTACATCTAGTTTGTTTTGTGGAACTGCTGTCCCAATACCAACGTCCCCTGCTGTTGTCATTGTAAACATTGTGCCAGTTGTCAATGTATTATCAGCATTCCAAGCCATCTTAAATCTTTTTTCATTACTGTTATCTGTTCCCAAATTCCAATAACCAGCACCACTAACTCCAAGAGCAAGTACAGGGTCGCCTGCATTAGCCCCCCCAGTCATAATTCGTAATCGTGCATTTGACCCTACTTCTGTATTATCTAAGTTTTGAAGTGTTAAATAAACACTACTTGTAGATGTATCAGAAACATGCAAAAGAGCTGTTTGGTTTGTTATTCCAATGCCTACTTTTCCATCTGCATTAACACTCAAAGCAGGATTTGGAGAACCATCAGACGCACTCAACTCAGAATGCCTATGCAAAGCATCAGCCATAGAATCATCAGTAAGGCTATCCAAATCATAGGAAAATAGTGAAGCATACATTGAATTAAAATCAGCAGTAGTCATAAAATTAGAATCAACACCAATTGCATTATTGTCAATATCTGCTTCAGTTGGAATGTAATCAGATGTTGTAATTCCGGTCAAACCAGAACCATCTCCAAACAAAAAGTCAGCTTCAACCGTATAAGCATTTACATCCCAAGAACTAAAACCAAACAAGCCAGTGTTAATATCATAGTCTGCTCCTATGTATGGTACGAAGTTTGCGTTTGTGTCTGTTTTTCCGTAGTAGTGTGTGTTTAGGTCTGCTATTGTTGTGTAGGTTAGTCTGCTTGTGTTGTTTGTGTCGAAGATGCTTAGGTATTGTGAGTTGAAGTCGGTTGTTGTCATGTAGTTTGTGTCTATTGCTATTGCGTTGTTGTCTATGTCGGCTTCTGTTGGGATGTATCCTGTTGCTATTCCTGTTAGTTGGCTTCCGTCTCCGAAGTATGTTGCTGTTAGGCTGTTGATGTTTGCGTCTCCTAGTGCATTCAAGTCGTTTACTACTACTGAGTTATCGTTGAAGTTGTTTAGATCTTTTCCCAGTGTTATTGCTGTGTCTCCGAATGCTCTTGCGTTTCTTCCTATTGCTATTGATCCTGTTCCTTCTGCTGTTGAGTTTGTGTCTGCGTATCCTAGTACTACTGTTCCTGATCCTGTTGAGTTTATTGTTCCGCCGTTTGCGTATCCTGCGGCTATGCTTCCTGGTCCGCTTGCTACCATGTTTGTATCACTGTATCCTAGTGCTACTGCTCCGTCGCCTATTGCAAAGAATTTATATGTAAACCCGCAGCCTGGGTCGTAGCATCCATATCCAGCCGCAATTGATCCTGTTCCTGCTGAATTTGGATAGTAGCCAATTGCTACGCTTGCAGAAGAACCACTTGCTGCTCCACCACTGCCGAGTGAAACTGAGTATAGGCCACTTGCTATTGAACCACTGCCTGATGCCATGCTTCCCATCCCGCTTGCAGTGCCATTTAATGATAGGCTGTAATTTCCGCTTGCTACTGAATTAAGTCCGATTGCTGTGCTTTGGTCTCCTGATGCGGTTGTTCCTGAACCAAGTGCTATGCTTTGGTCTCCAGAAGCTGTTGTTGCGTTTCCTAGTGCTACTGCGTTTGTTCCACTTGCGTCTGTTGCTGCACTGCTTATGAATTTTGCTCCTTTTATGAAGTTTGTGGCGTTTATGTCGTATGCTTCTAAGTCATATGTTCCCAAGTCTGTGTCGTAGTTTGCTCCGATGTATGGTACGAAGTTTGCGTTGATATCTGTTTGGGTTGGTATTCCTGTTAATTTAGAACCGTCTCCGAAGTATGTTTCTGCTGTTATGCTTGTTGTGTTTAGGTCGTTTGTTT
>JAFCCL010000023.1 GCA_017610205.1 Candidatus Iainarchaeum sp.
TGCAAGCATTAGCTCTCCGAGCAATGGAAGCAGCCAAACAAGCACAACAGTAAGTTTAGTGTATACTGGAACCGATGCAACAAGTGGAATAAAAAGATACTGGGTCAAAGCAGACTCAGGAAACTGGATAAACAACAGCACAGCCTTAACTTATTCATTCACAGGGCAAAGTGTTGCAGCACATGTTTATTACGTAAAAGCGCAGGACAACGCAGACAACAACAGCGAAGCAAGTGTTAATATAACAATAATTCCTTATGTTCCACCAGCTCCAACCCCAGGCCCAACAGGCGGAGGCTTTCCAGGAATGCCTGCATACCCTGATAAATACCCTGAATTATGTGTTCTGGAAGGAGGAAACTGCAGAGCAGGAAGAATATGCTGCGAAGGACTGACTTGCGGAATGCTTGGAAGGTGCGCAGTAGTAAGATGCGAAAAAGACTCACACTGCGAAGAAGGAGAAAAATGCATTGCTGGTTTATGCACTCCAATTATTGGCATAGAAGTTGTAAGATTTGATTCAGCCATAGGAAAAGGAGAATGGCTTGACTTCACCTACATAGCAAAAAACCCAATAGATGAAGCAACAGAAATAATTGCAAACTACCGGCTTGAAAAAAACGGAGAAAAAATCGTTGAAAAAAGAGAAACAATTTCACTCACAGCAGGCGAAGAAAAAGAAATAGAAGGAAACCTGCTTCTTCCAAAAGACATTATAGGCGATTACACCCTCATAATTGAACTAATAGGCGAAGGCTTAACAAAAACAGAACAAAAAAATGTCAAAATAATGGAAAAAACACCACTTGAACTGGACTTTTACGCTTCAAGATTTCCATCAGAAATAACAAAACAACCAATTTCACTTGACTTTACAATAGGCACAAACAAAGACCAAAAAGTAGCAGTAAAACTCAAAGAAGTAATCCTCAAAGGAAACGAAATAATCTGGAACAACAGCGAATACACAATAATCAAAACATCAGAAAAAATCACAAGACAATTCCCAGAACTGCCACCAGGAGAATACCGCTGGATGATAACACTATCATCAGGAAACACAATAAAACAAATCAACAGAACAATCAAAATAAACCCAAAAACAATTCCAACCCCAACAATGATGACCACACTAGTCGGAAGCATAACAAGGCAAATACCAGATTTCCTAAAACCACTGCAAACAACAGCAATAAACACACTAAAAACACTTGCCAAAACACCAGAAGGAAAATGGCTGCTGGAACTCCTTGAAAACTCGCTGCAAGCCGCCCTAAACACAGCACTGGACTTTTTTCAAACAGAACAAGGAAAACAAACAATGCAATTTTTTCAAAACACACAACAAGCAATGGGAATAAAGGCCTGAAAAAACAGGGGTTTTTTTGGCTGTACCCTGTTAAGTAAAGGTTTTGAGGTATGCGAGCCTGCTGCAAAACAGGTTTACGTAGGAGCGTTTGGATTTAAAGCGATTAGTTTAGCAGATTAATAGAATTCTTCTCTCGATTTTCCGGTTTGTCTAATAATATATTTTGTTACAAACAAAGTAATTTTTTTATGGTGTGGAACCCAGGTTGTTCGGACCTTGCCATTAAAATCTGTTTTCTTAAATGTGATGTGCTTGCGCGACCTTACTTGTTTAAAACCATTGGATTGGAATATTTTTATTATTTTACCTTGAGTTAACGACTGAAGCTTTGGCATTGCTAACCCATTACTTTTATTGGCATGTTTATTACAGAAACAGATGTAGACATCATTGTCTTTATTGTGGGTTTTGGTGTATCAGGGTCTTGAAAGTAGTCCTCGATTAAGTCCTCCATGTTTTCCCTGACTTCCTTTTCGTTTTTACCCTGTGTAGCTATATCTAATAGGGGACAAGCCACTACAAACCATTTTCTTTCTCTGGTTATGACCACAGGCAATGAAACCGCCATTTTCCTTTTATATTCCATAATAGCCTTCTGCCAGTATTATTATCAGGCATTAAACTTAAATGCTTTGTTGTGAAAAAGCGCATATTACAAACCACTGTAAACTTGCTCCAGGGCTTTGCCCAAACAGAGCAAGGAAAGCAAGTACTGCAGCTTTTGCAAAACAGGTAGCAGGCTCTGGGAATGCTGGCCTGAAAAGAAGGTCTTTTGGCTGTACCCTGTTAAAGGCAAATTAAGCGGAATTCTTATCTTGAAATGCCTTCAGGCAAATTCACTTTCCAAACCCTTTCCAATTAGACATTGTTTGCTTTTCAAAACCGCTTATATTAAATACAAGGTTGAACATATTAATTGCGGGTTTTATCACCCCCGAATTCTGTAATAGAAAGGCAAAAAGGCAAAGGAGGAAAGAAAGGGTTTCTATTTTTTCTTTCCTCTATTTTTAAAAACCAGCAATTGTTGGCAATTTTCTGAAAAATGCCGGCGATATATTTAAGTCAATTCTGCGGCAAATATTCCATTGGAGATTTTAATGAATTTGGGAAAATATATCAAGCAAAGCAATTCAAGGCATGCAAACCAATACTCCATTGAAAGAAAATGCCTTCAATGCGGAAGCCTTTTGGAAAATGAAGGAACACCATTGTACTATCAAAAATTCTGCTCAAAAACATGCAAGGAAAGATATGTCGGAATGCCATTAGACAATTAAAATTCACACAAAAAAATCAAAGCAAAACAATAAATAAGAGTTTAAAGCTAATTGAAACAAATGAACCAAAAAGCACAAGCCGGATTAGAATACCTAATGACATACGGCTGGGCACTGGTAATAATTGCCACAGTTGTTGGCGTGCTTGTTTTTGTCATAAACCCAACTTCTGCTACAGCCAGTTTTTCAAGCTCAGACCCAACAAAAATCATGCTAAAAGGAAGCTCAATAACAGAAAACACAGCAGAACTTGTATTGCAAAACATAACAGGCGGAGCAATTAAGATTAATTCCGTTCACTTTTTTGGAGATTTGG
>JAFCCL010000017.1 GCA_017610205.1 Candidatus Iainarchaeum sp.
GGTGGCAGTTTGACTCACCAACTGTATGATTATAACTTGTTAGCTTGATTCCTGTTTTCATGATTTTTTTTCAACTCCTGAGCAAACAGAAACCTTTTTCTACAGCTACCACTAGATAGATTAATAAGTAAAGTGTGTGCCGCCGTAAGGCAGCCACGCCGTATAGGTTCTGTTTTCTCAATACTATTTTTGTTTAAACTTATAGAAATAGCTGCATTAAGGGGAAAATCTGGCTTTTCCCCTTAACAACCCCTTACCAATTGCCTCGATTCATCTGCCCGCTAAAGCAGGCAGGTTTCTCTCGGCACGGGACTAAAAAACAAAGACAAAGTAAAATTCTCCGATTCCGTAGATAAAGACATTTTTGTTGAATTTATTTTTACCTCGTTGGAAGAAGAGCTTAAAGAATTCTTCAGCAATGACTGGAAATGTATTAAACAAGCTAGAAGAGCTAGTAATGAGTTGGCTCTAGAGCACGTAACTTTTGAGCACATAAAACCTTTGGAAAAGAAGCCGTATTATGAACTCAACTGATTGCAAACCCCAAAGTTCATAAAAATATAGGAACTAGCTAAGCCTTGAGGCTAGCCTTAAGCTTCTCGGTATAAGCATTAACCGCCAAACCTGCTAGAACCCCTTTTCCAAAATTCTTCAAAGGAGCCACTGGAGAAAAGCCAAGAAAAAAGTGATACCTTCAAGGAAGCTCTTTAATCTTAATGTCGCTATCAACACATACAACAAAAACAAGGTGCTGGCCTTTGTTCCATTGCTTGAACCTAACAAGCAAGGAAAGAACAGTTATGTGAACGCGCTGTTTTCCGTCAAACTGCAACTTAACCATTTCTATTTCTGCCTATAGGTTTTTATGCAAATTGGTGCAAGTAAGTTAATAATTCTGCTGGGGGTACAAAAGAAAGCAAGCAGGGAAATTTAACTCAGAAGCAGATGCCCAGCCTGGGCAAATTTCTTTTAATCCCACAAACAAAATATTTGCAATGCACACTGCAGAAAACAAGTAAATTAAACAAAACCGTTTATAGTCCATTCAGGGCAATTTTTCTTTAATTATTTAACCCTTTCCCCATAATTATCTTACTGTTTCTTATGTCAAAGATTACTGCAAAGATAAAGGAATCTGTTGCCGGCACAATTGACAGGACTACTCATCTTGATGTTGCAGGCGCAACACAGGTTATTGCACAAAAGCTTGGTTTGAATAAGAGAATGATTAATTATACTCATGTTGAATTAAGAAACAAGCTTAATGAATACGGGTTTAAGGCAACTCCCTACAATGAACGGATTCTTTTTTTGCCGCATTGTCTTAGAAACAGCAAGGAATGCAAAGCAAAATACAGTGAGGAGGGATTGCAGTGTAAAAAGTGCGGAAAATGCGATATTGGAGAGCTTATTGAAATTGCAAAAGAATTGGGTTATGCAAAGACTTTTGTTGTTCCAGGAGGAAGCATGGTTACAAAGCTTGTGAAAAAGTACAAGCCAAGTGCAACAGTTGGAGTGTGCTGTTATCAGGAGGCAAACCTTGCATTTGACAATTTTAAGGGAACCGGAATTCACACACAGGCGTGCCTTTTGTTAAACGACGGGTGCAAGGATACAAAGGCAAATATTGCAGAAGTAAGGGAAAAAACGGAATTAATTGACAAAAAGCTTTTGGAAGGAAATTCAAAAGCATTAAAAAAGTAAAGTTGGCTAATTATTTTATTGGAAAAAAAGCTTTTGCCCTCGTAGCTCAGTGGCTAGAGCACGAGTTTTGTAAACTCGGGGTCGCCGGTTCGAATCCGGCCGAGGGCTTTTTTTTATAAAAAGTTTAGCGGCTTATTCTACGTGAGCTTTTGCTTCCAACACGTCTCATTTTTCATGTGAAAACAGATAATTTTGTTTTGTCAAAAATAGTAGTTTTAGGTATTGATTTTCTTACGCTAGCCATTTATTTCAGCTAACTGTCTTTGGAAAAATTTTTGTAGGTTTTTTCATATAGTTCGTCTTTTAACGCATTTTTGTCCCTTTTATAAAATTCCTTTTTGAGTCTGTGGCCAGTGTTTTTTTCCCATTGTTTTATTGACATTCCAAACTCTTTTTGGATTTTGTCACGGTATAATTCAGGAAGTACATTGAATGCACAGAATGGAACAATTGGGTGTTTTACACTGGGGGTTGCATAGTGAATTGCACAGTTTTGAACCCTTTGAATGTCATAGTTGTACAAGTCCATGAAATGCATCATTCCAATAAAAAGGCTTTTGTGGTGAAATGCTGAAAGTGCCCTGTAGTCATGTTTTACCAGTACATCAAAAAGGATTTTTGTAAAATTCATTCCTTTTGGAGCTTTGCTTTCATCAATTAATGATTTGAATTTAAAAAGACTTTTGGCCCCAACAAGGTATTTGTTTTTTCCGTTTTCCATTTCCTGCCCTTGCTCGTTTAGGAATTCGACAAAACCCTCAATGTCCAAAAACCTTGTGATTGGCATCATTTTATTTCCCTCTTTGAAAACATAGGTTGCCATTCCACAGGCAAAGTGGGCGGACAGTTCATACTGTGGTTTGTTCCTTAAATGCTCTATGAATTTTGCAACAGGAACTGCTGTGGGCACCGGAAAAAAATCTTCGACAGTTAGTTGGGCATTTGTTTGCTCTTCAATTTTTTCGATTACGTCCGGAATTGTAATTCTGTATTTTGCCCGTTCATTTCTTGGCATTTGACCAACAAGGGAAACAGGCTGGTAATTCACCCCTCTTATTATGTCAATGTTTTCAAAGCTAAAGCGCAATATATCCCCTATCTCGTAATCGTTTACACCGTTTATTACTGTTGGAACAAGCACTATGCCAAGCCCTGCTTCCCTGCAGTTGTCCAAAACCCTTGGGATTTCAAAATGGTTTTTTGGATTTGCTTTTTCTGTTACTCCATCAAAACTAAGATAAAGGTTGTTTGTACCGGCATGCCTTAGTCTGGCTGCAAACTTTGGATCTGTTGCAAGCTTTATTCCATTTGTATTAACCTGAATATGGTCAAAACCCATTGCCTTAATATCCTGAATTATATCCAGCAAATCTTTCCTCAAAGCCGGTTCGCCCCCGGTAATCTGCACAGCATTTCCCGGAACAGGCCTTTCGTCTTTGATGCGCTTTAGCATATCCCTAATTTGTTGCCTTGAAGGTTCGTAAACATATCCTGCTTTTTGAGCATAAAAAAAGCAATACCAACAGTTTAAGTCACATCTATTTGTAAGTACAACATTTGTAAGAGAACTGTTTGTGTTATGCAAAGAACAAAGCCCACAGCTTTTAGGGCATTCTATTTTGCCTTTTACATTTGGATTTTTAACACCACTTCCTTTTGCTGCAAACTTTTTGGCTCTTTTGTACATTTTGTAGCTGGACCAGTAAAGTTCTTTGAAAGAACCATGCTTTGGGCAGGTTTTTTCAATAAATACTTTTCCATTTTCAGCAAAAATGGTTGCAGGCAGGATATCAATGCATTCCGGGCAAAGACTGGTGGTTTTTCTGATTTCCTCTCTCATTTAAAAGCAACTCCTTGATTTTAATAATTGTGGGAAGAATTTAAGAGCGTTTTGGCAAAGCAAAGTTTGGTAAAAAAAGGACAAGCTTTAAAAACAAGTTAGGGCATATTTTTCTTTGGTGAGTTAAATGGATGACGTTATTCAGTTTATTGCAAATTATTCAGATTGGAAATCTATTAAAAAGCTCAAAATTGAAGCTGCAACAGAGCCAAAAACAATAATGGAATTTTTGGCTTCTTTGGAGACAGGAATTGACAGAAAAATAGAGGGCAATTTGAGAAAAATTGTTGAATTGAACAGGGTTGACGCTGCAATTGCCGAACTTGGATTAAGCAAGGGAAAGGAAAACATTGCCTCTGCAATTGCCGATGTAAGCGGAAGGAAGGTTAATTCTGTTATAAAAGAAATTTGCTCAAAACCCGAATTGCAGAAAAACGAGCAAAAGGAATTGATTGGATTTTGCAAAGTTTATGCAATGAGAAAGGCTTTGAATGAAACCGAGTTGTTTGTAGATTACATTTCGGTCAATATTCCGGGCATGAAGAGAATGATGAAGAAAAAAAAGGCTTAAATAGAAAAAAAGCGATTTGTTTTTGCAATGAGCATACTTTTTGTAATAGAACAATTTGATTACGCATTTCTGCAGGCAGTGCAGGCAGGCATTAACCCACTGTTTACCATAATAATGCTTGCAATAACTTTTTTGGGAAACCCTATTTTTTGGATTGTGATTGCTGCAGCATTGTATTGGAGAGGCCAGGAAAACAGGGGGTTTTTCATGATGAACTTGGTGGTATTTGCTTCAGCCGTAGCCGGAGGCCTAAAATATGCTTTTGTAAGACCAAGACCTTCAGCTTCGGATTTTAATGTAATGACAGGTGATGGATATAACACATATAGCTTTCCAAGCGGACACTCCACAATAATTGCAGCAGCATTTGCCTACTGTTATAACATGATTGAAAAACGCTGGAAGGTAATTTTTGCAATGGTTGTTGTACTGGTTGCATACAGTAGAATGTACCTTGGAATGCATTATTTTACAGACGTAATTGCAGGAATTGTAATAGGCCTTGTAATTGGAAAACTCAATCTTGTTGCAAGAAACAAATTGTTTCACAAAAACTTTAAGCCAAGCAAGCTTGAAGACGAACTTGCCCTGGTAGCATTAATTGCGGTTGCAGTTTTGGGTGTAATGTTTTTAAGGTCCTTTCCAATGGCAGGCATGTTTATTGGATTTTATGCAGGATTTTTCCTATTCAAAGAAAGGGAAGCAAGCCAAAGCATTCTTTTGAAAAAAATGCTTGCTGCAAAATATGCAGTTGGCTTTGCTTTGCTGGGAGGAATTGGGTTGGTTGGAGAAGAAATTGTTTCAATTGGATTTGTTCTTACAGTTCCTCAGATATTCGTATTATACGCTTTTGGCGGTTTTTGGATTTCATGGCTTTGGCCAATGCTGTTTGAAAAAGCCTTTATAGCCAAAACAATAGCTTAAAATAGATTCGCTGAATAAATTAATTAGTGCAAGCAATAGCAAGCACATGGTATCAAGCGACCGAAGGGAGCGAAGATAGCATTCGTACCTGCCGGACGTGACGGCGCCCGCCTTAGCTCAGTAGTTAGAGCGCTCGGCTGTAGTTTTTTTAATACTTCCAGAAAATGGGAGCAAGCATTCATTTTGAATGTACTGCTTGCAAAAGCAGTTACCGAGAGGTCCCCGGTGCAGATCCGGGAGGCGGGATTAGCCCAGCAAGTAGCACCCCCTTAGGTTAATAAATACATAGGTTGCTATAGTATCTATAGGTGGTGCTATGGCACTTGATTTGGACATTTACCATTCAGCAGAACAGTTGGAAAAAGGGTTTGCTACACTTGTTCTACGCAACGGCTTCAGGAAAAAGAACATTGAGGATATTACCAATTTCCTGAACGACATGGCTGCCCTGGGAGTAAAGCCAATTCGATTGAAGAAGCAGCTGTATGTTTTGAGGAAGATTACTGGGCTGTTAAAAAAACCTTATAGAGCCTGTGATAAAAAAAGATCTAATGGAGCTTTGCCAGGGAGATCGATTCCGTCAAAAGCCACAGCGAGTGGACAAAATACGACAGAAAGGTTGTTTGTCTTAAAACGCTTTTACAAGTGGCTGAATGGCGATGAAGAGTATCCGCAAAGCATTAAATGGCTTAAGCTCAAAGACCCGAAAAATAGCATTCTTCCAGAAGAACTGCTGACAGAAGAGGAAGTAATCAAGGCTGTTGAGACTGCAAAGTATTTGAGGGACAAGACATTTATTTATACCTTGTATGAAAGCGGTTGCAGGATTGGCGAACTGCTCACTCTGCAAATCAAGAATGTTTCTTTTGGGGAACATGTTACTTCCCTTATTGTTGCAGGCAAAACCGGGCAGAGGATGGTTCCGCTTATTTCTTCCACTTCCTATTTGTCTATGTGGCTCTCAATGCACCCTTTCAAGGACAATCCTGATGCTCCATTGTGGACAAAGATTGTTGACAAATGGCACCCACAAAGCATGGGTGTATTAAGCTATAAGGGAGCCCAGAAAATGCTGCGGGTTGCTTTCAAGAGAGCTGAAATAAGAAAAAGACCTAATCCACACTTGTTTAGGCACAGCAGGGCAACAATTCTTGCAAAACATTTGACCGAAGCGCAGTTGAAAGAGTATTTTGGCTGGACTCAGGCAAGCGACATGGCTTTACGCTATATCCACCTTTCAGGAAGGGATGTAGATAGTGCAATACTGAAACTGCATGGGATTAAAGTTGAGGAATCAGAGGAAGAAATGAAGCTGCACCAGGTCAAGTGCCCAAGGTGCAAGGAGGAAAACCCTTCCAATTTCTCTTTGTGCAAAAGGTGCGGTGCAGCTTTGAATCCAAGAATTGCTATGGATGCAGGGGAGAACAGGCAGGGCATGGCCTTGGGGGTCATGCAGTCAATTCTCAGGGATTTCCAGAAATTGCAGGGTAAAGGAATTGATTTGCAGCAATTCAACGAGTTTATTGAGGAATGGGCTAATTCAGACAGGCAATTGCCGAAACAAGCCAATGTTTTAAAAGCCGAGGGCAACGGCAATGTTATTGCAAGGGAGCTGGTTAAATGAAAGAGGAAGAAAAGGGCTTTGAGAGGCGACTAGTTAAAGATTTCAGCTTTGAGCTTGAGTTTGACGAGCAAAAGCTGAGAAATTTTGCAGAAAAGGCAAACAGGCCCCTGGATTTTGTTCCAGAACAGGCTTTGTATGACTTGGATTGCGGCGAGCTCGTAGACAATCACTTTGCAATCAACAATGTTGGCTTGCTGTTCTTTGCAAAGCAGCCGGAAAAGAGACTGAAACAAAGCTATGTTACTTGCGTAAGGTATCATGGCAACACAATGGTTTCAGCAATAGACACAAAGGACTTTTACGGCGACTTAATATCTCAGGTTGAGGCAGCTGAAGATTTTGTAAAAAGGCATACAAGGCTTGCATTCAAAATGGACGGCTTCAACAGAATAGACATCGAAGAATACCCTTACACTGCGATTAGGGAAGCAATAATCAATGCCGTCTGCCACAGAGATTATGACCTTCAAAACAACATTTTTGTAAACATCTTTGATGACAGAATTGAAGTAATCAGCCCTGGAAGCATTCCAAACGGCTTAACTCTGAAAGAGGTTGAGGGAAAAAGCATTCCAAGAAACACGACAATAACCGACTTGTTCAGGAAAGCAGACTACATTGAAAAGCTTGGAACAGGCCTAAAAAGAATGCATGAGGAAATGCTGATGCATGGCCTTAGCAGGCCCCGCTACACTGTAACCAAAGCGTATTTTGAGGTTGTTTTCAAGGGGCCTGGAGACAAAATCCTTGATTTGGTGCAGCCAAGCAACGAACTTGACTTGAGGACACTGGGCTTGAATCAAAGGCAAATCAAGATACTACCCTACTTGCAAGAGAACAGGTTTATCACAAGCGAAGAGCATTCAAAAAAGTTTAGCATAACAGAAAGAACTGCAAGAAGAGACCTTGAAAAGCTTGTGGAGATAGGATACCTTGAAAAGACCGGCAAAACCAAGGCAAGCAAATACTCCCTTAAAGAAAAGCTGCCGGCCTTGTCCGGAGAAGAGTGATTTTGTCCGGAAAATGTCCGGAAAAAAGGAAACACTCTTGACCGATTAGTGTCCGAATAAATGTCCCAATGTCCGAATAATGTCCGAAAAAATAAAGCAAGAAAACAGCTTCTTTCCTATCAAAACAGATTATCCTTCCCCTATTCGATTCAGAGATGGGGTGTAGGCTTTAAACAAGCTACAAAAGTAAGTAGCACAACCCATCAGGCGAGAAAAGACTGGAAACTGAATGGTTTCCTCCTGTTAATTATAGGTGTTTTTTAATTTCAATTTGCTTGTTTTTTTATGTTTCGCGTTTTTTGTAGAATCTTTTTTTTGCTGTCTCTGCTAAGGCGAAGTATGCTAGTAGGATTATTCCGATTGCTGTTAGTATGGGTATTGTGAGTTGTTCGAATTCGAATAGGAATGCTATTGGTGAGTAGATTAGGCTTATGGTGAGTATTGTTGCTGCTATTGATGAGTATATTAGGAGTTTGCTTGGTTTGGATTGCCAGAAGTTTTTCTTTGTTCTGATGGCGAATGTTATGATTATTTCTGAGAGCACTGATTCTAGGAACCAGGCTGTTCTAAACGTTGCAGGGTTTGCTTTTACTATGAACAGCAGGATGCCCATTATTATGAGGTCGAATACTGCGCTGATTGCTCCGAAGAATAGCATGAATTTTGTGATTTTTTTTATGCTCCATCTTTTTGGCTTGTGTAGGTAGCCTTCGTCAACGTTGTCGGTTGCGATGGTCATTAGGGGGCCGTCTGAGATAAGGTTTCCTAGCAGTATTTGGCTTGGCAGTAGTGGGATGAATTTTAGGAAGAGGGATGATATTGCGAGCGTGAACATGTTTCCGAAGTTTGCGCTTATGGTGTTGAAAATGTATTTTGTTATGTTTGCGAATGTTTTTCTGCCGCCTTTTATGCCATCGGCTAGGACCAAAAGGCTTTTCTTTAGCAGTATGATGTCTGCACTGTCTTTTGCGACGTCGACGGCTGAGTCAACGGTTATGCCTACATCTGCTGCTTTTAATGCTGGTGCGTCGTTTACTCCGTCGCCTAAAAAGCCGACTATGTGGCCTTGTTTGCTTAGCCCTGTGACAATTTTGAATTTTTGTTCGGGCGTGATTCTTGCAAATACGTTGTGTTCTTCGATTGTTTTGAGTAGTTCTGTTTCGTTCATTTCTTCGAGTTCTGAGCCTAGGATGATTTTGTTTTTTATTTGCAGTCCGACTTGTTTGCATACTTCGTTGGTTACTAGCCCGTTGTCTCCGGTTAATAGCTTTAGTTCTACGCCTAGGTTTTGAAATCGTTTTAGTGATTGTACTGCTGTTTTTTTCGGGGGGTCCAAGAAGGCGAGGAAACCTTTGAAGGTTAGGTCTTTTTCGTCTTCTGCCGTGTACTCTTTTTTCGGCCCTATTTCCTTGAATGCTACTGCCACTATTCTGAAGCCTTGGCTGCTTAGTTCTTCGAATTTTTGCCTTAGCTCTTCTTCGTGCTTTTTTATTGGGATTATCTGGTTCTGTTTTTGAACAGAGTTGCATACTGGCAGAATTGATTCTGGTGCGCCCTTGCATATGAAAATCTTTTTTCCGTCTTTTTCGATCACTGCGCTCATTCTTCTTCTTTTGTGGTCGAACTCTGTTTCGTCGATTTTTTTGTATGAGTCAATTTTGGTTTTTTCTTTTTTGTTTGCATACTCCCATATTGCAACATCGATGACGTTTCCTTTTGCTCCGTCTTTTCCAACGCTTGCGGAGTTGCAGAGCAGGGAAAATTCAAGGACTTGTTTTGATTTTTTTCCATCTGCGTCAAAGTATTTTGCTAAGGCAACCTTGTTTTCTGTTAGGGTGCCTGTCTTGTCCATGCACAATACATCAACGTTTCCCAGGTCTTCTATTGCAACAAGCCTTTTGACCACGACCTTTTTCTTTGCCAAGTGTATTGCTCCTGAGGAGAGGGTAATTGTGATTATTATTGGCAGGAGTTCTGGCGTTATGCCTACTGCGATGGCAAGCGCGAACAGGAAAGATTGCAGGATTCCTTTTCCAAGCAGTGCGTTTGAGGCAAAGACAACAATGGTCAACAGGAAAATTACTTTTAGCAGAAAGTTTCCGAATTTTTTGATGTTTTTCTGAAAGTCTGTTGGCGGTTCTTTGGCGCTTAGGATGGTTGCTGTTTTGCCGAACTCTGTGTCTTTTCCTGTTGCGATAACCACTCCTTTTCCCAGGCCGTCTGATACTGTTGTTCCCATGAAAGCAATGTTTTTCTGCCGTGAGGGCTGGGCCTTTTGCAGGGCTATTGTTTCAACTGTCTTGTGGACTGGAAAGGATTCTCCGGTTATGACTGACTCGTTTACTGCAAGTTCTTCTGTGTCTATCAGGCGAATGTCTGCTGGTACAATGTCTCCGATGTTTAGGAAGACGATGTCACCCGGGACAAGTTCTTTGACGTTTATTTCCGTTTTTTGGTTGTCTCTGAGGACTTTTGCCTTGAATGAGATGTATTTTTTTAGTTTGGCCAAGGCCTTCTCGCTTTTGAATTCCTGGTAGAAGCTGAGGGCGGCATTCAACAAAACGATTCCGATAATTATTGCCGCTTCAATGGATTCGCCTAAAAAGCCGGCAAGAATGCTTGCAGCAACCAAAATCAGAATCAATGGGTTTTTGAACTGTGACAATAAAATTGAATAGGCTGTTCTCTTGTCTTTTGCAGCAATCTCGTTCAAGCCAAAACGTTCAAGCCTTTTCTTGGCTTCGGCAGAACTCAAGCCGTTTTTGGAGGAGTCAAGCTTTTCAAACAAGTCCTTTGAACTAAGAGAATAATGCTCTTTATTCATTCAAAACAATAACGGTTTTTCTTAACTTAAATGTTTTTTCAAGGCTTACAGCCCTTCTAGAGGTTACAATGAACCCTTTTTTGAAAAGGGAAAGATTAAATACTTCAGAGGCGTCATTTTTTGTTACGCTGATTGGAGGCAAGATTCTTTGTGGTCTTGGGCGTCAGCGTGTTCAGCAGAAAAAATTGTGAAAAAAACTACTTTGTCTCTAAAGGCATTTTGCTGATGTACCGTGCTACACACAAACAAGGGAGGAATCTTCAAATGGCCGACGAGGATGAATATGAAAAAGACCCAGACGAAGAATAGGAAAAAAAATATTCGTGATTAAATTTGGAGGTTAAGGAAATGGCAAAGAAGAAAAAATCCGCAAAGAAGAAAAGAAGAAATAAAAATGGAAAATCTTTTCAGATAGCTTCACTTTGTTTTTTTTAGAGGGGGTGTTGCCCCCCTTACTTTTTATCAATCCAATTCTGTTCAAAAAAAGAGTCCCTTTTTGTCCATACTATTGGCAACATAGGTATTCGCATATGGAGCGGGTAGCTGAAAAATCGCAAGAAATATAAACACCTATTGCCATTATATAAAACTATGCCTTACAGGAAAGGAGTAACCACTATTCAACTGACCCCTGGCACAAGGAACAAGTTAAAGGACTTGGGAAAGAAAGGGGAAAGCTACGAGCAGATAATCCTAAAGCTACTGAAAACGGCGAAGAAATGAGCCTAAAAGCCAAGTTTTTCCTGTAGTATCCCGATATTTTTTCGCTTTAATTTAAACACTTTTTCTGGTACTACCTTAATGACAAAACTATCGAATAAACGGATTAAATTCATTGTTAAGCGGGTTTCTAAGGGT